>JAETPU010000023.1 GCA_021771035.1 Marvinbryantia formatexigens
TGCTTAGTCCCCAATATTGTTCCGACTACGGAGAATTGAAACCTGTTTCAATTCTCATAAGGGATGCTGTATGACTCAGATAAGAAAGGGCTTAGCGCATCCCGGCGTCCCCGCAGTTAATCCCCAATCGTGGCCTGCCGAACAGAAAGTAGGCAAAGATTCGCCCAAGAGGGGAGAACCCCTCTTGGATATCTCCCCCTTGGGGTAGTTTTTTTGCACTCAATGAGTAGAGGCTAGAAAAAGTCGAGAAAGTAAACTTTCTCAACTTTAAAACCCATACTTGGGTTGATGCCGCTGATGCGAGTTTAGTTTTATATCCGTCTATGGAAATTCTGCCGTAACAGCGGGGTAAACTCAAAGCTAGGGGCAAGGGGATGCGCATGATAGATTGTAAACTGATTTGGGCTTGTTTGTTGACAATTCGTCGCGGGATGAGTATACTTTTTTAGGACAATCCATAAACTATGGCTGTTGCTCCGTCGGGGAAAAATCCATGCCGGCGGATTGTGGGATTACCGGACTGCGCCCGATAAAAGGGGCTGCGGGATCGTAATAAAGAGTTGGAATGGGAGAGATGGGGATGAGACGGACAAAGGCTATGATTCTATGCGCGCTGTTTGCCGCTTTGGCAGCGGTGGGCGCCTTTTTGAGGATACCGGTTCCGCTGGTTCCCTTCACCCTTCAGTTTTTATTCACCAATTTGGCGGGACTGCTGCTGGGAAAAAAGCTGGGAGCCGTCTCTGTGGGTGTCTATGTGCTCTTGGGGCTTATGGGCCTGCCCATTTTCACCGGCGGCGGGGGCATTGGGTATCTGGTGCATCCCACCTTCGGCTATCTAATCGGATTTATCCTGGGTGCCTGGGTGGCGGGCTGGTTTGTCCAGCGCCGGGGCGGCAACCGTTTTTCCACCTATCTTTGGGCGGGTTTTTTGAATATGGGCGTGGTGTTCCTATTGGGGATGGTTCACTATTTTCTGATTGCCAGCTATTATATCCATTCCCCCATTGGCGTGGGAAGCCTGTTTTTGACCTTCTGCCTGCCCTTTCTCCCCGGAGATATCGCCCTGTCTGTGCTTTCGGCGGTTTTGGCCCGCCGTCTGCGTCCCATCATCTGGAAGTAAGCCCGGCGCTGCCTCAAAGCTGTATCCCCCCGCAGGAAAAGCCTGCGGGGGGATTTTGTGTTATCACGCGTTCGGACCCTCTCCGCCGCTGGGGAAAAGCCGCTGCAGCAGGTGTCAAGTAAGGAACGATTTGTAAGATTTAATTAAAAAAATATCTATTTTAGTCTAAATTTAGTCTATTTCATTGACAACTTTCCAGTGGTAGAGTACACTAAAGAAAAAGCTCTGGCTTTCAGCCCCAATGCTGTCCGAGAAATATACAGCTGAAATGGACGGCTTTTGGAGTGATGGAGCGTCAGGGGAAACCGGGTGTAAAAGCCGGGGGAATCCTTCGGCGCCGTTCTGGGAAGCGGGGCTTGGGTGAAAGGGTGGAACATGATGAATTTTGTCTTTATTTCACCCCATTTTCCAAAGGTGTACTGGAACTTCTGTGACCGCCTGAAAAGAAATGGGGTCAATGTACTGGGGGTGGCGGACGTACCCTATGATGAACTGAGCGGGGAACTGAAGGCGGCCTTGACGGAGTATTACCGGGTGGATGATTTGGAGGACTATGACCAGGTGTTCCGGGCACTGGCATTTTTCACCTTCCAGTATGGAAAAATTGACTGGGTGGAATCCAACAACGAATATTGGATGGAGCAGGATGCCCGCCTGCGTACGGATTTTAATATCTGCACCGGGCCAAAGCTCGATGAAGTTACCGCATATAAGAGCAAATCGGCGATGAAGGCGTTTTACAAACAGGCCGGGGTTCCGTGTGCAAGGTATCATATGGCCCGCAGCTGCCCCGATGCGCTGGAATTTGTAAGGCAGGTGGGGTACCCCATCATTGTTAAACCAGATGTGGGCGTGGGCGCCAGCGCTACCTATCGGCTCAGCAGCGATGAGGAGCTCTCCCGGTTTTTTGAGCATCTGCCGGAGCAGCCGTATATCATGGAGGAGTTTATCCGCGGGGAAATTTATTCCTACGACGGAATTTCAGACAGTCGGTGCACCCCTCTTTTTGAGGCCTTAAACTGTTTCCCCCAGCCCATCATGGATGTGGTCAACCGGCAGGATTCCCTGACCTATTACAGCATTCCGCAGGTCCCACAGGCCCTCAGGGAGGTGGGAAGGCGTACGCTGAAGGCATTCGGGTCTAAAAACCGTTTTTTCCATCTGGAGTTTTTTAAGCTTCTGGAGGATAAGGAGGGATTGGGAAAGGCTGGGGATTTTGTCGCGCTGGAGGTCAATATGCGCCCGGCGGGGGGATATACCCCGGATATGATTGATTTTGCCAACAGCGTGGATGTGTATCAGATATTTGCGGATATGGCAGCCTTTGACGAATGCCGCCAAAAGCTGGATGGGGAAAAGTTCTACTGCGTGTACTCCAGCCGCAGGGACGCCCGCAGCTACCGGCATTCCCATGAGGAGATTCTCAGCCGCTATGGCGGCCGGATTGTCATGCAGGAGCGTATGCCCGCAGTTTTGGCCACGGCAATGGGGGACCAGATGTATACGGCAAAGCTGCCAACTTACGATCAGATGCAGGAATTTATCGCCTTCGTGCAGGAATAGCCGGGGCCTGGAAAGGATGGGACACTATGGAGCGACGCTACTTTAAGGAATACAGCCACAGCCTGGACCGGGATATGGAATTTACGGTTTTTGGCACCGCCGGAAAGCCCTGTCTGGTTTTTCCCCCGCAGAACGGGCGGTTTTATGATTTTGAGAATTTCCATATGATCGATGCCTGCGCTGAATTTATCGAGGACGGCCGGCTGCAGGTATTCTGTGCCGACAGCATTGATTCGGAGTCCTGGTCCGGCACGGGCAGCGGGCGCGCAAGGATTTTGCAGCAGGAGAAGTGGTACCGGTATATCACTGAGGAACTGGTTCCCCGGATTTTAAGGCTCAACTACCAGGATGCGGGGGTAGACCATACCGGAAAACTGCTGGTATCCGGCTGCAGTATGGGGGCTACCCATGCGGCAAACTTCTTTTTGCGCCGCCCGGATCTGTTCGATTCCCTGATAGCCCTGAGCGGCATCTATCAGGCTTCCTATTTCTTCGGGGAGTATATGGATGATTTGGTGTACCTAAATTCCCCCATTGACTATCTGTCCAATATGCCCGAGAACCACCCTTACATCCCCCTTTACAATGCCAGAAACATGATTTTCTGTGTGGGCCGCGGGGCCTGGGAGGAGGATTTGCTGGCCAGCCTATGTTCCCTGGAACAGATTTTGCAGCGTAAGGACATCCATGCCTGGGTGGACTATTGGGGGTGCGACGTATCCCACGACTGGTGCTGGTGGCAAAAACAGCTGCCCTATTTCCTGCGGTCGCTTACGCTGTAGGCTAAGCGATGAATCCGCAATAGAAAAAACCAGCAGCTCCTCTTGGCACACAGGAGGGGGCGCTGACAGAAAAAACCCACAGCGCAAATATAAGCCCTATGCGGGAAGAGCCCCGCATAGGGCTTATTTGGCGTCCCGGGACAGAATGGAAGCACTGCCCGGCTGTTCGGCTTGGGTATTCGCCTATGGCTGCCCAATTTCATGGATTGTCTTGGCAAACGACTTATCAATGGAATAAATCCTCTGGTACGGCTGTTCCAAAAACAATTTTCCGCCGTTAAAATACAGATAAACCACACTGGAAACGTTATTTTGCAGGACGAACTCTATTTTAACGGCGGTGTCCCCGACAGGGTGATCCTGGACGCTTTCCCTGCCGGTATCCTTGGCCTGGCCCATCTGATCCAACAGCTTGCCAATCGCATCCTCATCGCTGCTGGAAGCGGAGGTGTCGCCGTTTCGGATGACCACCTGGCGGATTTCACCGGCGGCGGGCAGGATAATATCGCCCTTGGGAGCGCGGGAACAGGAAACCAGAAGGAACAGGGAAAGGATGAAACAAATCAGTGCCGGTATCGTTTTCACTGTTATACCTCCACGGAAAAACGTGGCTGGCGATACTTGCTTTGGGCGAACCTGCGCAAATGCGCTTTGTATGGAAAGCGGGCAGGGCCTACATCAAAGCGGAGATAGGCTCTTCCACAAATACACCGTCCCGCAGCAGCCAGACGGAGGAAAATCCCGCGTCCTGGGCCATACTCAGCGCTTCGGGAAACCGATAGGCCAGGGAGGCCAGCTCATGGCTGTCGGAATTGACCATCACACGGCCGCCCTGATCCCGGATGTACCGCAGCAGAGGGATATCCGGATAGGGTGTGGCTTTGGAATGGCGGAACATCCCGCCGGTATTGATTTCGAAGATGGCGCCGGTGGGGATAATGGCGTCGATGGCGCTTTTGGCCGCGTCCAGGTAGGCTGGGGAGGTCTCGTCGAAATACCGGCCGCCGTCGTTATATTTGCGCACCAGATCCAGATGCCCCACCACCTGGGGACGGTAAGTCAGGACGCTTTGGGCGCTCAGCTCGAAGAAAGCCCGTACCAGCTCCATGGCGTCGCCGCCGAACATCTCCTCCAGGCAATCCTGAAAGGTTTCAAAGTGATCCACAATCCAGGTTTTGCCGTCCCGGTTGCGCAGGCAGTGCACCGAGGAGATAAGGTAACTAAACTGTCCGGGATCCGCAACGGGGTACAGGGCGTCCTGCTCCACTCCGGCAGTGATGGTGATTTGTCCGGCATACTTCTGCCTAAGACGGGATATTTCGGCCAGATATCCGGGAATATCCTTGAGGACAGGCTCCTGAAGGCCGGTATCGGAATGGCTGGAAAAGCCGATATCGTGAAATCCCAGGCTCAGGGCGGCCTGTACCATCTCCTCCATGGTGTTCAGGCCGTCACAATAGGAACAGTGGGTGTGCGCATTGGAACAAAGCGGCATGGTGAGAAACTCCTTTTTCTAGTCGATTTTTAAGCTGCGGGGCACAGTGTGCGGGAGGCGCCGGCCCGCCTCCCTCGTATCCCTCCGGCGGCAGGATTTGCCGCGGGAAAGCCGGTTATGGAAAAACCGGAGGTCCCCCCTCAGAACTCCCCGGGCGGGACAGGAGCACGGCGCATTCCCAGCAGCCACCGGGCCGCCAGCTCCAAGCGGGTTGGAATTTCGGTGAAATGCCCGCCGGGCATACCCTCAAAGACGCAGAGCCCGGGGGGAACCAGCTTTTCCCGCAGAATCCGGACACATTCCCTGGTGTTGTCCCCCACGGCGGCCATCCGGGGATTCCGGTTTTTTTCCTCCCTCGCGCCCAGGGAAAGATAAACCCGCGTATCTGGAGCGCACAGGGCGTGTTCCCGAAAATAGGGGAGAACACCGTCATACCATAGGGAGGAGGAAAGCCCCGCCACCGAGCCGAAACAGTCGGTATAAAACAGCGCGTACAAAGCGGCGAGCCCTGCCAGGGAGTAGCCCATCAGGGCTCTGTCTTCCCGGCGCCGGGACAGAATCCCCGTCCCGTCCAGCTGTGGGAGAAGCGTATGGAGGAGGCGATCGAAAAACTCGGGGGCTCCTCCCGCAAAGGGCGCATCCCCCGGGTGAAGGCCGTCGGCGGGCCAGGGGGAAAAGTCCCGGTTCCAGTTTTCCGAGGCGACAAGAACCAGGGCGAAGGGGCAGTCCGGCCCGGAGAGCTCCTCATAGAGGGCGCCGGCTTCGGGGATGCTGTCCTCTCCCGCCAGCCAGAACAGGCAAGGAAGCCCTTTTTGCCGGGGCGGGGCAAACAGCGAAAACCCCTCCCCTTCCATCAGCGGTGTTGCCATATCAGAGTCCCCCCTCCGGCGGATCGGAGGTCTGCAGCGGCCCGCTGTAATCCGTAACAGCGCCGATATTGATGCCGTTACGGTAACCGGCTTCCATCAGGATCTCACAGGCCTGGGCACTGCGATGCCCGGCACGGCAGTACAGGAAAATGGGATCCTCCCGGGGAAGAAACCGGGGAATCCTCTGGCGCAGCTGCTCCAGAGGGACATTTTTAGCCCCCGGCAGATGCCCCTGGCGGTACTCCGCGGGTGTACGCACATCCAGCAGTAAAATTTCCGGGTTATTCTCCAGCTTCTGCTGGGCGATTGCCATAGAGAGGGTGGGGATACTGCGTTTTTTTCTGCGAAACATCAGGTGCTCCTTTCTTTTGGGAAGACGATTGCCCGATTCCCCGCGGGGAACCTGAGACGGCCCTTATTCCAGGCAGATGGGCACAGGCCTTCGGATTTGCAGGCTGCCGGGCGTTACAGTACAGTCATAGGCATACAGCTCAACCCCGGCCCGGTGCGCCTGCACAAGAGCCTGTCCGAATTCGGGATGCGTGCGGTAATTGGGCCTGAACTCCAGTACGTCCTGCATTTGAATGACAAAAAAGATACCGGCGCCTGCTCCGGATCCCCGCAGGCGGATGAGCTCTTGAATATGCTTAATCCCGCGCTGGGTGGGGGCGTCCGGGAATAAAACGGTTCCGTTTTCCTCCAGAGTGACACCCTTGACCTCCAGATAAAAGGGGCCGTTGGCGGTCTGGACCATAAAATCCAGCCGGGAATCCCCCACCCGGTATTCGGGATGAAGGCAGGTGATTCCGTCCAGAAGCCCCCCGCTTTCCAAGAATTCCCGTACCACCCGGTTTGGGGCCTGGCTGTCCAGATTGATCAGTTTTTCCTCACGCTGGACGCATACCAGGTCATAGGCGGTTTTCCGGCTGGGGGAACGGTTTTCCTCCAGATAGACTGGATATCCCGGAACCAAAAGCTCCCGGCACCGGCCTGTGTTTTTTACATGGCACACCACCTGCTGTCCCGGCAGCTGGACATTGGCAATAAACCGGTTGGGACGCTCAAGAAAGATTCCGCGATGGATGGTGCCGTATTCCATATCAGTAAACGCTCCTTCTGGGTTTCATCTGTTTTCATGAGAAAAAGGCGGCGGATACAAATGGGGAGTGTGCGTTAAGCGGCAGGTATAACGTGCAAACTGCCAAAGGCCCCGATGGGCTCGCGCGCCCCGCAACAAATGACAGGAAATACCGGCGGCCCGCCGGAGTGCTGCCGCTGGGGGAAAAATGCAGCCGCCAAAATGCCGTTTCCCGGTTCTGTTCTTCTCGATGTTTATTATACCATAAATGCAAGCCGTCTATCGGCTTGCTACCAGTACGGTAAAAGAAACGCATCTGCAAAAACGGCCAATGCCGTTTTTACCGCTATTTGCGTTTATTATACCATAAAGTCTAGGAGAACCGGGAAGTTTCACGGTTTGGTTTTGCCAAACACCGGCCATACCTTCGGGCCGATGAGGGAAACTTCCATATCATCTTTAGATGATTGTATATTCGCGTTCCACGCGAATATTGTACCATAATTTTAGAACCAGCCGGGGACGTTTCGCGGTTCAGCGACAGCTGAATGCCGGTCGCTGTTTGACCGGCAAGCGAAACTCCAAGATGTTCACGCTCTGTGTGAACATTGTACCATAATTTTAGAACCAACCGCAAAACATCTCCGCCGATCCAGGCGTCTGGTACAATATTTTTTCGGTATCCATACATCCGCCCCGGGATTTTCTGCAAAGAGATACAGCCGGCGCATAGGAGAACCCAATCCTGTCCAGACTAACCCAAAAGGCCATCGGTAAAAAATGGATGGCAAAGGGGGTACCGTTTTGAAACGAAAATGGCTGGTGACACGCTTTTTCCTGTTGGCTTTTGCGGCGACCATTGCCGTGTTTTTGATTCCGTCTGTTGTGATGCTGCCAAAAAACCAATCAAAACCCGCCGATGCCGGTGCGTCCGGGGTTCCCATCGTCTCGGGATCCGTCGGGAGTTCGGCAGTAGAGGCCGGGGAGGAGGACCGGTTTACCCTCCTGTATGTGAGTACGGATGCCGACAGCCTTCCGCTCTCCTTTTCTCTGCTGCGCTTTTGCCCGGATTCTGCGGAAATCCGCCTGGCGACTCTGCCCGGGACATGGTTCTATTATGGGGAGGATGGCCCCATCACCCTGAGCGACGCCTACCGGCGGGGCGGGGCTGCCGCCTGTGGCAAGGTGCTTGAAAATCAGCTTCAGATACCGGTCGACCGTTATTTGACGGCGTCGGCTGAAACGGAATGGGAACTTTTGGAGACTTTGGGAGCGGCCTGGGTAACCCTTCCATCCCCGGTCAGCTATTCCTCTGATATGCTCAGCCTGCAGCTGCCGGAGGGGGAACAGCTTCTGGATGCCATGGGGTTCTATGCGGCGTTTCATTCCCAGGAATCCCCGGTGGCCCAGTCCGAGCTGCTCAAAGCCCTCCTGGAACAAAACAGCAAGGGTTTATTCAGTGACCGGCTTGAGCAGCTCTTTCAGATTGCGGTAAACCGGGGAACCACCAATCTCAACCGGCTGGATTTTGAGGATCTGTCTCCTGCGCTGGGCAATCTGGATGGCACGTGCACCGTCCGGGTGGTTTCGGCCCAGTCCATGCAGATCCAGTCCGGGGAGGCCCTGAGTATGAAAAGTATGCAGGAACTCCATGAAAATTTTGCCTTTGCCCAGCGGCAGGCAGGATAATTTTCCTCTGAGCCTCATAGGGTTACTATAGGATAAGAACTGGAACCGGATCTTCTGGGATGGACGCAATCCTCCGTAAACGGGATTGGAAATTACTCAACGTAATTTGTGTTCGAATTATTCTATATAGTAAATCAAGAAGTCCGCAGGAAAGGGCAAAACAGGCTGTTTTAATCTGTACCCTTTCATGCCGGGCGATGCCGGGGAAATTTGCCTTACGGCTGGGGGCCTCATAACAGGGTCCGGTACGGCGGGATTTCCCCGGTACATTTTCCAAGAAAGAGGGCTCGTGGGAATGGGGATTTTTCACATTGTAGGCAGGCGGATTGCGGGGATTGGAATCGGGGTGC
This sequence comes from Marvinbryantia formatexigens, assembly GCA_021771035.1. GTDB lineage: Bacteria > Bacillota > Clostridia > Oscillospirales > Ruminococcaceae > CALXEM01. The sequence goes on from JAETPU010000023.1 coordinate 8,947, forward strand.
TGTCGCTTGCCGCGGCGGTTTTACTGCTGTGGATGTCTCCCAGTGTGGCCAAAGGGGTGCTCCAGGGGCTGGGGTTGTGCGCCCAGTCCATCATTCCGTCCCTGTTTGTCTTCATGATCCTGGCGGTATTCCTGAGCCGCTGTGCAGCGGGAAAGGTATTGTCCATCCTGTTCTATCCTGTAACCAGATGGGTGTTCCGGCTGGATCCCCGGCTGGGCAGTGTGGTGGCTATGAGCTTTGTGGGCGGGTACCCGGTGGGGGCCAGCCTGATTTCGGATTTGGTGCGCCGGGGAGAGGTATCGGAGAATTCCGCTGCCATAATGATGTGCTTTTGCTGCAATGCCGGCCCTGCCTTTGTGATTACAGCGGTGGGCGTGCAGTTTTTCGGCAGCGCAAAATTCGGGCTTGTTCTGCTGGTTTCCCATATGCTGGCGTCCCTGCTGATGGGATGGGTTCTCAGTTTTCGCCAGCCGAAGCCAAAGGCTTCCAGGAGAGGGAAAGAGGAACCCTCCCTGGGTTACTCCCAGGCCTTTGTGGAGGCAGTGGCCTCTGCCAGCAGTTCCATTTTGATGATCTGCGCCTATGTGGTTTTGTTTTCCGCTGTTCTGGCGCTGCTGAGTGACAGTGGGATCCTTCCGGGGGCCGCCGCGGCCCTGAGTATGGCCACCGGGCTGGAGGAATCCTTTTTCACCAGTGTGTTGGGCGGCCTTTTGGAGGTGACAACCGGATGCGCCGCGCTGGTACAGGCAAAGGTGGGCTCCCCATTGGTACTGGCTTCCTTTTTTCTGTCCTTCTCTGGAATCTCCATCCATATGCAGATCCGCCACTGCTTTCGGGGGCTTCGGGTATCGCTGCGGCCGTTTTTTATCTCCCGGTTGGCGGGCGCGCTGCTCAGCGCTGGGATAACCTGGGGGCTATTGCAGCTGTTCCCTCAGGCCGTGGACGCGGGGCTCTATTACTATTATCCGCCCACGCCTGGAATGAATGTGCGTTCCTATTGCGCCATGGCGTGCCTGGTTATTTTGTGCAGCCTGTTTTTAATGAGTATCTCAGCGGGTATCTGCGCCATATCCTCCAAGCTGGAGAAGCGCCGGGGGGAGAAAAACCGCAGCGCAGCTTAACAGGGGCGGTTCCTGGTGTTTTTCTCTCAAGTATGCTATAATCTTCACAAAATATGAGATGGCCGGAAGAACGCATTCCGGTGCCGTCTAAAAAACCTGAAGACTGCAGGATGGGGGAATACATAATGGCGCTTATGGGGAAAAAACACCGCCTGTTTGGGGAGAGCGTAGAACCGGCCTGTGAATACTGTGAATTGGGCTCCCCCAACAGTGAGGGGAATATGATCCTGTGCCCGCACAAGGGGATTGTGGCCCCCTATTTCCGTTGCAGGCGCTTTCAGTATGCACCCTTGAAGCGGGTTCCGCGCCGGCGCCGGCGCCTGCCGCGGTTTAACCCGGAGGACTTTGAGATTTAAGGGGCTTAGCGCATCCCGGCGTCCCTTAGAAGTTTCGGAGCAAGCCAAAACTTCCGTAGATATAAACAAATCTTCAGACGTGCTTTGTAGTCTTTGCGCACTTTTCTGCTAGTAGTAACTACGGAGAATTGAAACTCGTTTCAATTCTCATAAGGGAAGCTGTATTACTAGGCCAAGAATAAACTACCCGCATCCCGGCGGCAGGGCGTTGGGAAGGAAATTGGACGATAATTTGCATGGGTGCAATCACCCTATTTATATAAAATTCAGAACAACGATACTCTTCATTTTTCTAAATAGTGCAGTTCTACTTCCCATATGGAACATCACCCAATTCCCCACCCAAACCGCTGTGCCGCGGGGCACCGGGATGCGCTTGGCTTTGTTTTCGTCTTAGTCCCTCAGCATCCCATTGAAGTTTTGGACAAGCCAAAACTTCCGCAGTTAATCCCCAATTGTGGCCTGCCGAACAGAAAGTAGGCAAAGATTCGCCCAAGAGGAGTTCCCCCTCTTGGGTATCTCCCCCTTTGGGGCGTTTTTTTGCACTCAAGTAGTCGAGGCTAGAAGAAAGTTGAGAATCGCAAGTTCTCTCAACTTTCAGGCCCATACTTGGGCCGATGCCGCTGATGCCAATTTAGTATTTATTGCCGTTTATATAGGTACTATCGTAACCCGGGGGTTCATCGGAGGTGCGCCCAGTCTATTGAACGCTTAGTTGTTCAGCACCTCCGTGAAGTTTCGGGTCAAGCCCAAAACTTCCGTAGTCATTTTAAGTGCTGTCTACCAAGTTACTACCGTACCGGCGGGGTAAAATCAAAGCTAGGGGCAAGGCCCCTTGCTTTGTAGTCTTTGCGCACTTTTCTGCTACCAGAAAGTGCGGCCTCCGGCAGGATTTTGGGAAGGAAATTGGACGACAATGTACATGGGTGAAAATGCCTTTCTATTCTATTTTCGGAGACTAAGAAAACCCATTGTTACAAAAACAGTAGTTTTACCACCCAGAAAGATTATCATCCAATTTCCTGCCCCGAGCCCTGCCGGGCGGCCCTACGTTTCCCTCGACCGAACAAAGCTCGCTCAGAAAGAAAGTAGGCAAAGATTCGCCCAAGAGGAGCCCCCCTCTTTGGGAACTCCCTCTTGGGGCAGTTATTGGCACTCAATGAGAGAAGGCAGGAAGAAACAGGCAACCCGGAAGTCCCTGCCTTTTTTGCCCTATCCGCGTGTTTCCTTACGGGAAAAGGTGGCGAAATACTGAGGGATGTTCCTGTCGTGGAGGTTTCCGGTGCGGTCGGAGTCCTCATAGAGATCCAGAAAGGTAAAGCCCGCTTTGAGCTGTCCGCCGATTTGCTCCTCAAGCCCATGGGAAAACTGAAAGCCGCTTCCATCGGCCTGACACATCCGCCGGTGCTCCGGGTTGGTGAGCGGGTCAAAGGGCAGCGAGCAGATTACCCGCTCCCCCTCGTCGTCCAGGATAAAGTTAATCCCATTGTCCAGCCCGGAAAGCAGGGACCCGCCGCGCTTGAGCACCCGGAAGCATTCCCTCCAGATAGGCAGCACATCCCGGACATATACGTTGGAAACCGGGTGTACAATCAAATCAAAGCTGCTGTCGGCAAACGGCAGAGGCTGGGACATATCCGCCTGAACCAGCTGAATTTCGTAGCCCTCGCGCTGGGCTACTATCCGCTCCCGCATCAGCTGCTCGTCGGAAAAGTCCAGTACGGTCACTTGTGCCCCCAGTGCCGTGAGAAGCGGGCCCTGCTGTCCTCCGCCGGAGGCCAATGCCAACACGGTTTTCCCCGTGAGCTCCCCCAGCCACTGGCGGGGAATCGGCTTGGTGGGTGTTAAAAAGAGCTGGCAGTCCCCCTGTTTTGCCTGCACAAACTCCTCGTGGCTCACGGGGACGGACCACTCCCAACCATCCCGGCACCAGCGGTCAATGGTTTCTTTGTTCTCCTGAATATATTCATTCATGTTGTGATGCTCCTTTTATATGGCTTTTCTCAAAGTCTACGGGATTTTGGAACGCTTGTCAAACCGCAAGGGACCCATGAATACAGGCCATCGATGGCGAAAGCCTGTTGGAAGGCGCCAAATGAACCACAAAAAGGCCCAGGGAAGCAAGCTGAACGCTTCCCGGGCCTTTTGCTGCTGTTTTAGGGCTGTATTGGAACTGCAAAAGAAGTTCTTCAAAACTGTTATGCCTCCGGCACTCAGTGAGGCGCCGCTGGGAAAACACTCGTTGCAAATGACAGCCGTACAATCAAGGCGTCTTGGCTGGAGACCCCACAGGCGAAATCCTGCCGCCCCTTGGAGGCACTATCTGGCAGCCGAACGGGTTTTGATTGAGCCCGCCCGCCGGTGGCCGTCGTTGGTTGAGGCTCAGTCGTAGAAAAACATATAGCGTTCCATGGCGTCCATGAGCGCCTTTATATTTTCCAGGGGCACCCCCGGATACAGCCCATAGGTCATACTCAGCCCTCCCTGGGGAGTGGAGAGGGTTTCAATCTCTGTGCGGATGAGCTGATCGATTTGTTCCGGGGTTCCCTGGGCGGTGATCCGCTGCCGGTCGATATCCAAATCCACGCAGATTTTCCCCTTGAAGGTCTTGGCAATCCAGTCCACACCGTTTACCAAATCCTGAAGATTGATCACCTGGACGCCGCTGCCGATTAAGTCATCGCACAATAGGCGGATATCCCCATCGGAATGCATATGGATGCCGATTCCCGCGTCCATTGCGGGCTTCATCAGCCGCTTGTAACTGGGAAGGATGTATTTCCGGAAAAATTCCGGGGAGATCATGGGCCCGGTCTGGCAGCCCAGATCCTCGGGATACCCCATCAGATCCACACCCAGGCTCACATAGCGCCGGATAATGGAGAGGTTGAACTGCTCCACCAGATCCATGAGCTCCCACAGGCGCTCCTCCTCGTCCTCCATATCGTACATCAGGTTTTCATAGCCCCGGATATCGCACAGCTGCAAAAAGGTGTGCCCATGGCGCAGCCCGCCCCGGGCAAAGCCGAAGTCCCTCTTTTGTGCCTGAATATTCTGGGCCTCCCGATTCCAGTTTACTGGGCCGATCCCCATACACACCTGGGGATCCGGCGCCTGGTAGGTGTGAAAATCCTCCCAGTCCTCGAGCGGATGCCCAATCACAGTCCCCGTAATCCCGTCCAGGGTGGTCTGCCAGACACAGCCGAAGTCATCCGTATAGGGCGCATCCGCCCGGGCAACCTGCGGAATTGGCGGATGATAGGGAAGCGGGGGCGCAGTAAAATTGGGGAACAGGTGGGGATGGCTCTGCATCAGCTCCAGAAGTTCCTGCTGGGGATAGGTGCTCCAGCAGGCGGGGTTGATGACAAAGTCCATAGGGATATAATCCGGGTGCTCAAACCGGATGGCCCGCAGCAGATTGGAATTCATGACCTCACACTCCTTTACCAATTTGAATTTTGCGGTAATCACGAAAATCGTTTTACCTGTTTGAAGAGGGCCGGACGCCCTGCGCCTTTAGGCCTTCTTCCGGAAAATGACACGGCGCGGTATTTTTGATACCCATAAAAAGTCCCCTTTGCTTTTCTCTGTCAATGGAATCCGGTCTTTCGCCACCCGGCGAGTGACGGGCTGGACCGGGCACGCACCGCCCTGTACAGGCCTCAGCGGGAGCGCAGGGAAAAGTCCATACAGCCGAAGGGGCGCTTTTGAAGGCGATTCCGCATATCTTCTGCAGATAGCGGAAGGAGAACTTCCATTCCTGTGCGGCTGAGGGGGAACTCTGCGCCCTCCCCATGTACTGGAAGGTTTGTGCGTTCTCCGGCGGGCCCCGCAACGTGTGTTTGCCTGTGGGCGCACAGAACAGAAGGGTGCCTGGGGACAAGCAAGGGTTTCGCCGTGGTGGCTCTGGCATTATAGTAGCACAAATCGGCACCCGGTTGCGTGGACAATCGTTTCATGATACGATTAGATCCACAATTTTCGTGCATTGTGTGAAGATTGTGGGGAGCGCCTGCCGGTTAAATGATCACCGGCATTCAGCCGGGGCTCAACCGCAAAAATTCCGGCTGGTTTTGAAATTATGGTACAATATTCGCGCGGAACGCGAAGATACAATCATCTAAAGATGATATGGAAGTTTCCCTCACCGGCCCGAAGGTACGGCCGGTGTCTGGCAGGTACAAACCGTGAAACAGTTGGTATTTATATAAAAGGACGGGAGGAGTTGCTATGGGACGGGTGCTCTATTATCCCGAGCAGCTGGGGATCTGCGGGGTGCGGGAACTGGTGGAGGTCTGCTTTGACGCCGCCGTGGAACCGCTACCCTTGCACAGCCATCCGGACGCCATGGAGCTGTGCTTTTTGGCGGGCGGAAGCCAGGCATATGCGGTGGGGGACGCACGCTTTCCTCTGCGCGGCGGGCAGATGTTTTTGACCTATCCCAATGAGCTGCATCAAGGGGCAACTCCCTTTCAGGAACGATGCCGGCTGTACTATCTGATTGTGGATACCGTCAATTGCCGGGAGAAATTTCTGGGCTTTCCAAACGGGGACTGCGCTGTGCTGGCACAGTCCCTGCAGGAGATAGAACAGCGGGTCTTTTTTGCCGGGGAACGCACCCGGGAGCTCTTTGAAGCCTGTTTTTCCTTTGCCGGTCAGCTGGCGCAGGCCCCCGAGGATCCCCTCCTGCGTTCCAGCCTGCGCTGCGGGCTTTTCTTTCTGCTGCGGGAAATTCTGGAATGCAGCAGGCAGGGGGTGCCGGTCTATTCCCCGCAAATCCAGGCAGTTCTTGAGTATTTCTCTGAGCACCTGGAGGAGCGGCTTCTTCTGTGTGACGCCGCCCAGGCGGCCCAGATGAGCCTGGAGCAGCTCAAACGCCGGTTCCGCCGGGAGGTGGGAATCGCCCCGGGGGATTATCTGCTGCGCCAAAAGGTGCAGCGGGCCGGGGAGCTCATCCGTTCGGGCTGTTCCATCACCGATGCGGCGTTTCAGCTGGGGTTTTCCTCCAGCCAGCACTTTGCCCGGGTATTTAAAAAGTACTTTGGCTTTGCGCCGTCCCAGCTGCGGATAAGGGGGCTTTGAGGGCAAAAACCTTGACAATCACCCCCCTCCATGCTACCATAATAAATATCGGAGGGTAGATAGCCGGTAAGGATACGACTCGGTTATATGCTGGATAAGATGCCATGGGGGCTGCCCCTTGGTTTTTATCCGGCATTTTTTGTTGCTCTTTTTTGGGCGGGGATACCGTGGCAGGCAGCAGCTGCGGATGTGCAGGCCAGTACCATACTGGCAGTGCCGCGCCGGGTGTTTTGTGTTTCTGATACGGGGAATATGCTCTCGTTGTGGAATTTCTGACAGATTGGAGAGACTCATTGATGCAGCACACGAATTCAAGAAACCTGACCCAGGGCAGTATTGTCAAGAATCTGCTTATTTTTGCCGTGCCCTACCTCATCGCCAACTTTATTCAGGCCATGTACGGCGCCGTCGATATGGCGATTGTGGGCTGGTTTGCGGATTCAGCCGGGATTTCCGCTGTTTCCACCGGCAGCCAGGTGATGCAGATTGTCACCAGCCTGGTGTCCGGGCTCACCATGGGGGGAACGATTCTGATTGCCCAATATTTCGGGGCCAACCAGAAGGAGGACACCACCCAAACCATCAGCACCATGCTTACCCTGTTTGCCGGGGCTGCGGTGGTGTTTACCGTCCTGATGCTGGCCCTGACAAAGCCCATCCTCTGGCTGCTGCAGACCCCTGCCGAGGCCTTTGACGGCGCGGTATCCTATGTGTCCATCGGGGCCTGCGGCATCTTCTTCATCTTTGGGTATAACGCCATTTCCGCCATGCTGCGGGGTCTTGGGGATTCCCAGAGCCCGATGATCTTTGTGGGCATCGCCTGTGTGGCCAATATCCTTTTGGATCTGCTGTTTGTGGGCGGTTTTTCTATGGGTCCCGCGGGTGCGGCCCTGGCCACCATCCTCTCCCAGGGCATCAGTATGGTCCTGGCGATTGTGTATCTCACCCGGCGGAATTTTATCTTTTCCTTCCATTGGAAGAACTTTAAAATCTATGCGGACAAGGCTAAAAACCTCTTTAAAATCGGGCTGCCCATCTCCCTGCAGGAGACCATGGTGAACATCTCCTTTCTGGTGATTGCCGCCATTGTCAATTCCCTGGGGGTTGTCACCTCCGCCGCTGTAGGCATTGCGGGGAAATTCGAAAATTTTGCCATGCTGCCGGCGAGCGCGTTTTCCGCGGCCATTGCCTCTATGGCAGCCCAAAATATCGGGGCCAAACAGCCGGACAGGGCGAAAAAAACCCTCCACACCGGCATCGCACTCTCCTTTGCCTGCGCGATGGTGTTCTTTGGCTGGGTACAGCTGTTCCCAGCCAGCGTCCTGCAGATTTTCAAAGCCGACAATGCCGTCATCCTGGCGGGAACCGAATACCTGCGGGCCTTCTCCTTTGACTTCCTCATGGTTGCCTTTGTGTTCTGCATGAACGGCTTCTTTAACGGCTGCGGGCACACCTCCTATACCATGGCCAACGGCCTGGTGGCAACGATTTTGGTACGGGTGCCCCTGGCCTTCCTGCTCAGCCGCCTCATTCCCGAAAGCCTCTTTGGAATCGGCCTTGCGGCGCCCAGCGCCTCCTTTGTCTCCATTGTTTGGGGCATATTTTATCTTCGTTCGAATAAATGGCGCCAGGCCAAGCTGTAGGGCGAATCCCAGTCTGGTGCCCTTCCCGGCGCGCCGTAACGCGTGTACAGAAAACCCGGCAAAAATCTGGCCCCCCGAACACAGGTTAAACTTTTTGGTATTCCGGGGATCCCTCTTGACTTTTTTCTCAAACATCCTTATGCTGAGGGTAAATCATTCCAGCGGGTGCCCTTCTGCACAGCGGCGGCAGTGCCTGTTTCCCGGGACTGCCCGTCTGCGCCCGTACCCGGTGGCTGTACATCACATACCTTACAGCGGGACTAACACAAACCGTTAAAGCGGCCCTGGGGGAGCTGCGTTCCCAATCCGGCTGCGGCTGTTGTGGGTTCCGCCACGATTCCTGTTTGGGAGGAGAAGCTGTATGAAACGTCCTAATATTGTTCTGTTCTTAGCGGAGGATCTGGATTTCGAATGTGTCAACTGTTTTAACCAGTACGCCACCAGCTACAGCGGCCTGAATGAGGCGGGCAACCCCTATGCCAGGGAACATTTTGCGCCCAACCGGGGGCTTTTAACCCCGCACATCGACTGCCTGGCTGGCGACGGCGTGCTCTTTGACAACTATTACTGTGCCTCTCCGGTATGCACCCCCGCGAGATATACGGTGATGACAGGGCGCTTCCCGGAGCGCAGCCGGGAGTTCTGTGAACTCAATGAGGGAAAACCCGCCACCGTATGGTTCAATACGCCGGTTACCCCTGGGGAAACCCTTCTGCCCCGTGTGCTGCACGAGGACGGCTACCGCACCGGAATGTTCGGGAAATGGCATAACTTTCCCAGGGAAATCGGCCGGGAGATCCATGCCAAATACCACTCGTTCCCACAGGATATCCCATGGGAGGATGAGCGGGCGCAGAAAGGCGTTCGGGAAGGATACCAAACGGCTGTCAATTATTTAAAAAAACCGGAGTTCGGCTGGGATGTGGTGGACAGGCTCTACCACGATAACCCGGAACCCTACCTGCCGGAGTGCCTGAGCAGCCAGAATATTGACTGGGTAGTGGAGGGCGCCGTCAATTACATCCAGGATCAAAAGGAGAGGGAGGATCCCTTCTTTGCCTATGTGGCGGTATCCCTTCCCCATTCCCGGTATAACGGCAAACGCTTTTTAGAGGCCAATCCTCTGTCCTCGCCCGCCGGGCTCCTTGAGGAACCCCCTCATGTGATGTCGGATCGTCAGACCATTTACCGCCGGGTTAAGGCTGCGGGCCTTCCGGACAGCGCCTGCGAGGGGCTGTGGCTGGATGAGGCCATCCGTGCCCTGCGCCGGGCCATCCGTTTTGCCGGCAAGGAGGAGGATACCTGCTTTATTTTTACCACCGACCATCCCACGGCAGGCAAGGGGAGCGTCCATTTGGGACGGATTCCTCTGATTATCTATTGGCCGGGCCATATCGAGGGCGGCCTGGTGCAGAGTGCCCTGCTCAGCGAAACGGATCTGGCCTCCACGATCCTGGAGATTGCCGGGGCAAAAATCCCCGATGAAATGCAGCAGGACGGACACAGCTTTTTGGGCCTGCTCACCTCAGGGGAGTACCAGGAGCGTTCCAGCATCCTGATGGAACTGGTGAACAGCCGGGCTGTGGTGAAGGACGGCTTCAAGTACATTGCCAACCGCCTGCCCAATGGAACCCCGGAGGAAATAGCGGCGCTCAAAAAGGTGGGCTGGCTGGCCCAGCCGGTGTGGCATGAGGTGTACTGGAACCTGCTGGACAGCTTCCCCAATTATTTTGATGAGGATGAACTCTATGATATTGCCGCGGATCCACTGGAACAGCATAACCTTGCCAAGGATCCGGCATACCGGGAGGTTTTGGTACAGATGCGCGCCCAGCTGGCGGAGCACCTGCGCACATTGCCCCATCCCTTTGGAGAATTTACCCAAGAGAAATAATTCCGGAGGACGATTGATGGGCATCTGCAAAGCGAAAAGGAAAGAAAGGTCTGAATTTATGGAACAACACAGAGGACACGATATGTGGAAATCCATCGTAGCCATTGTCTTGGCGATTACTGCCGCGGCGGCATTTATCTTTAATGCCCTGGTATGTATGATTATAATGAAGCGGGACGACTGAACCCCGTTTCCCGGGAAATAACCGTTACTGCGATGTACCCCCGCTGCCCTTGCTGTAAGGCGGCGGGGGTGCATCGTTTTAGTACCAGAAAGATTATCATCCAATTCCCACCCCGAGCCCTGCCGGGCGGCCCTACGTTTCCCTCGACCGAGCAAGGCTTGCTCAGAAAGAAAGTAGGCAAAGACTCGCCCAAGAGGGGCTCTCCCCTCTTGGGTATCTCCCCCTTTGGGGCAGTTTTTTGCACTCAATCAGTCGAGGCTGGAACAAAGTCGGGAACCGCAGGCACTCCGGCAGAGAAAAATGACCGCTATAAGCCAATAGCAAACAGGCAAGGGAATTTCCCTTGCCTGTTTGCTGCTGAGCGCTCAGTCGTTGCGCTTGAGCTTGAGCGCCAGAACCGTGATGTCGTCGTCGTGTCCGTCAATATGCCGCATTTTCGCAGAAGCGGCAATTTTTTGGGCGATTTCCTGGGCGGAAAGGGAACCGTACAGCTCCAATTCAGAGAGGATCCAGTCATCTCCCGACATAGTGGCCCCGTCGGAGACTAAAACTACCACATCATCCTCCTGGAGGTTCAGGGTACAGTGCTCAAAGGCCACGCCCCGCAGAATTCCAGCAGGCAAACTGGCAGCCTCCACCCGGGTGCACTGGGCGCCGTGCCGGCTGTTGCGCCGCACAAAGGCTGGGGCCGCGCCCGCCTTGTAGAACTTTGCCTGCCCGGTATAGAGATCCAAGCTTACAGCGTCCAGGGTGGCCAGGGATTCCTCCTGGGATTTCACCAGCAGGGCGGAGTTTACTAATTTGAGCGCTGCGTCATAGTCAAAGCCAGCCTGCACCAGCCGCGCCAGCAGGCTGGAGGCCATGGAGGAATCCACCGCGGCCCTGCCGCCGCATCCCATGCCGTCGCTGAGGATGAGGTGCATCCAGCCGTGGAAATCCAAAAACTGCTCGTAGCTGTCCCCGCATAGCTTCTCTGAGCGGAAGGAACATTGGCTGGCGCCGAACTCAGGGGAAAATTCCGCCTTTTCATGGAAGGCAATCCGGGTATTTCCATTCCAGTCCGTGCGTTGGGGAGAATCGAATTCCCGGTCGCACAGTTCCTCCAGATCCGTCAGGAACCCCTCCTTGAACCGGATGGCCTTGGTCTTGGCGAGGGTAGCCTGTATGGTCATCTTGGAATAGGTATCCTCATAGCACTCCAGGGACTGCACGGGAAGCCCGTGTTTTTGGAACAGCTTGAGCAGCTTCTCCTGGATGGCCTGGGGCGCGCTGTGGATTTCGCCAACCTCCTGGGAGAGCTTGTCCATTGCCAGGGAGAGCCCTTCGAACTGATCCGTCACCACAGAACGGACCTGGGAAATCTCCCGCTGGGTTCCGCTGCGGGTGAGATATTCCCCGTAGCACTGGTTGATTCCAGTTACCAGTGCTCCCAGCTTACAGCACTTGTCCTGTAAATAACCGGGTACATCCGCCTGGGAGATGGTGCCGTTTTGCCGCAGCAATTCGGTGATATCGTTCATGGCGTTCATGGTATCGGTATATTTGCTCTGCCAGCAGTAAACATTGGAGCCGCACCGGCGGCACACCCGCTGTGCCGCGGTTTCAAATACGTTGCTGATGGGTTCCTGCTCCATGCTTCCCAGTCGGTCCGCCACCTTCTGGGTGGTGCCGGCGATATCCTTCAGGGCATCTGAGGCACAGCCCAGCCGGGAGAGAATGGCCCGGCGTACAGGGGTCCCGGGATTCAGGACAGCTTCGGATTTGGCAGGGGCCTCCTGGATTCGGTTGAGCCAGCCCATGGGAATGAGAAGAAACACGACGGTGGCGCAGGCGGTCTCCAAAATGGGGATAAGCGAGGACATCTCCTTGCCGAACAGGACGGCGGACAGGGAATTAATCAGGATAAAGACCACCGCGCTGCCCAGCTTTCCGAATACGGAAAAAACCCCGGCCATCATTCCGCCAAACCCATAGGAACCCATGAGAAAGCCGAATTTTCCGCTTACCAGGCTCATGGCCGCTCCCGCTGTCACCCCCGCCACAGCCCCGGCGGATTCCTTTCCCCGCACCGCGCAAAGCAGAATCACGACGATTGCCAGCATCCGCCCCAGGGACAGGGAGGCGATTTCCCATTCCGAGAGGGCCATAATAAAGATGGCGAAGGAGACCAGCAGGCAGGGCATGGCCTGAGCCGGGAGATGGCGCACCTCGCGCAGAGATTCCAGGCTCGCCAGGCTTCTTCCGAAGAAATAGGTGGCGCCTGCCGCCATGATGGATTCCCCGATGCTCATCACCACATAGTAGGGATCCATACCGCCCAGCGCCGTGAGCGTGATGGACATGGAGAATACCGACAGGAAGGATACCGCCACCCTGGCGCCCAGGGACTGGGCGGGCTTGCCCAGGGATCTTGCCAGGTAGCGTACCCCCACAATGATGAGCACTGCCGCAATGTATTTCATCCCGGACCCCGGGTTTCCGGAGAGCACGCTGCCCAGGATGGCTCCCGCTGCGGCTATCAGTTCATAGTCCCGGGGCGCCGCCGCACAAAAGGCCGCTCCAAAGGGGGCTACTGTTTTAAAGACGATGGAGTTGGCTAAAATTGCGCTGATCAGGCCGTATATCCCGGCGGCAATCCAGGGCCGGTTCTCCTGAGCCAGATTCCGCAGACGCGCTCTCACGTCGAATCCGGCAGTCTGCGCCGTATGTTTCATGGTACATTCCGCTCCTTTCGTGTCCAGCTTCGCAAATCCGAAGCGGTTCTATCGTTTGCCCGCCTTTGGGAGGAATTCTGCCGCCCAGTGGGACAGGATTCCCCGGGTTTCCTGGGACGCGGCCCGGTTCCCGCAGATTTCGGGCTCTATCGGGATTACCTCCGATTATAGCCTGTCCAACTGGAAAAAAGTGTCATAGTAAGGGGGTTCCCAGACTGGAAAAGCCGCCTTTTTCGGGATGTGTTTTCCACTTTTCAACCCGCACATGGTGAATAACAGGAGAACAGAGGGAATGCGCTTGCTTTTTGCGCCCAAAACAGTACCGGAACGCGGCAGACACAGGGGAGGCGTTCCTGAAAGGGAGACTGCGCTGGTTTTGGGATGCGGCAGCGCGGTAAATTCCGGGGAAAGGCTCAGATGGAGGGAATGCGGGCAAAGGCAGGATGGGGGCGGGAACCAGTTCGTCAAGATCTCTTAAAAAGAGGATGGGATCATAGAAAAATGACAGTAATATGACGATAATATGAATAAATGAACAAGAATGCTTGCGGATGTTCACAATCATGTGGTATAGTTATTTCGAGTTCATTGTCGAAATACTGGTAAAAATGAATGGATACCTGCCGTCTGAGAGGCCCGGCGGGACAGGGCCGGCACAGAGGGTTGGAACGGAAACACACCGCCCATTCTGCAGTATTTCCCAAGCCGCTATTGGCTCATGTTTGATTTTATAGGGAGGTTTTTTGAGGATGTTAGAAAAATATTTCCATCTCAAGGAACACGGCACCACAGTTCGGACAGAGATCCTGGCAGGTATCACCACCTTTTTCACCATGGCCTATATCCTGGCTGTCAACCCGGCCATGCTGGCGGAGGGCGCCGGAATGGGCGTTGGCTCTCCGGTTTTTAACGGTGTGTTCTTTGCCACCTGTATTTCTGCCTTTATTGGAACGGCGCTGATGGCGTTCCTGGCGAAACTGCCTTTTGCTCAGGCTCCTGGAATGGGCCTGAATGCGTTCTTTGCCTATACGGTCATGCTGGGAATGGGATATTCCTACAGCCAGACCCTGGCAATCGTTTTCATCTCCGGTATCCTGTTCATCACCATCACCATCGTGGGCCTGCGTGAGGCCATTGTCCGGGCGATTCCGGCCAATATCAAAATTGCCATCTCCGCCGGTATCGGCCTGTTCCTGGCATTTTTGGGCCTGCAGAAGGCCGGGCTCTCCATCAACAGCGATTCCACTCTGGTGACCCTGGTGGACTTTTCCAAAATCGGCACTCCCGAGCAGCACACCGCGCTGGTGGGAACCATCCTGGCCTTTGTGGGCCTGCTGGTCATCGCCGCACTGTATCAGCTCAAGGTCAAGGGTTCCATCCTCATCGGAATCCTGTTGGTGACCATCGTGGGAATCCCCTTCGGCGTCACCCAGCTGCCCGAAACCTTCAGCTTCAACATCGGTGCGCAGTTTAATGACTTTATGAGCACCTCCGTGGGTGCCTTTGCGGGCGGCTTCAAGGATTTGCTGGGCGGTTCCTCCAGCTTTGTGGAGGGTGTATTCACGGTGGCGATGCTGGTAATCTCCTTCTCCCTGGTGGATATGTTCGATACCATCGGAACCCTTCTGGGCACCGCTAAAAAGGCCGATCTGCTGGACAAGGACGGCAATATGCCCGGCATGAAGAAGGCCCTTCTGTGCGACGCTATCGCAACCACTGCCGGCGCTATGCTGGGTACCTCTACCGTGACCACCTATGTGGAGTCCTCCGCTGGTATCGGTGAGGGCGGAAGAACCGGACTCACCTCCGCGGTGACCGCAGTTCTGTTCCTGGTGGCTCTGATCGCCGCTCCCTTCATCAGCATCATCCCCGCCTATGCCACGGCTCCGGCATTGATCTTTGTGGGCGCGCTGATGATCTCCGGTATCAAGGATATTGATTTCTCCGAAATTTCAGAGGCGGTTCCGGCATTTTTGACCATTGCCCTGATGCCGCTGACCTATTCTATCGCCAATGGTATCGCCTTCGGACTGATTTCCTATGTGGTCATCAAGGCCCTGTGCGGAAAGTTCAAGGAGATCAACTGGCTGACCCTGGTTCTGGCGCTGCTCTTCATCGTGCGGTTCTTCTGTATGTCCATGTAAGCGCGCTGAGGATCCACAGTTTTTCAAAGAACAAAACCCCCTTCTCCTGCCATTGTCCCATGGCAGGGGAAGGGGGTTTTTCTGTCCGCATCAGTGGGATGGCAGCTATCATCCTGACACTGGTAACACCTTGTTCCGAAAATCGATCCGGGCCGCAGGAAAATGGACGCCGCAGGACACCTGTTATAGATAGAAGCAATCCCTGGTGTTATCCAAAGGGAAGGAGGAACAAAATGAAACCCAAAGGAAAAGGAAGGCTGCTGTTAGGCGCTGCGGCACTGGTGCTGGCAGCCGTGGGGGCCGTGCTGCTGTTTGGAGGGATGAAACCCCTGCGCCATCTGCGGGCGCAGGACCTGGCGTCGGTTACGCTTCAGCTGAGTCCCTCGGGCGGGAGCGTCAGGATAGAAAAGGAAGACTTCCCGGAGCTGGCGGGGATTCTCAGCGGAATCACCGTGTGCCCCGATAAGGACGCAGATCTCGCGGGCCAGTGGGCAAATTTCAATTTGGTAAAAAAGGATGGGACACAGCTGCGGATCGGGCTTTGTGATCCGGTGCTCAGCCTGGATGGAACCGGATACCGGTGCCGGGGCGCCGCGGGGAGGCGTCTGGAGGAGTTCGCACGAAGAATTTGGAATCAGCAGGCGCGGGAACATCTTATGCCGACGCCCCGAGCCCCCCAGCTGGGGAAAGGATCCGGGACATTGGGATTTCCACGCCCTTCTTTCAAACAAAATTGGGGGACGCCGCGCTCTCGGAACAGCCTTTTGGTGCCGGAAACCATGCCGCTCTGATGCAGTCCGGCTGTAGACATGGCGTGTTTCATGCGCTGCTTTGCCTGTTTTGGACGAATTGTCTGAGGCGGATGCGGCCAGGAGTTCTGGTTCTGGACTGCCCGGCTTGAGGCTGAAAACCAGCATACCCCTGTAAAAGAGCGCATAAAGTGGAATAGGGCGTTGGCAGGTACTGCCTGGATCCGTATTAAGGCCACAGGCAGGATTTGGCCCGAGGACGAGAGGGGGAATGCGATTGTTCGCCATTATGGGAAGGCAGGAGACGGTTTGGGAGAAGCGGCCCTTTCACCGCAGGATCTGCCTGACTGAGTTTTTTAAAGAAATTGCCCAGGAGCTGGGGTTTCTCTTATTCCCGGTCCTATCACAGACACAGCTGGAGACAGTGGTTCAGCTGTGTGACGGGCTCATTCTCCCGGGCAGCGGCAACCACATCCATCCTGCCTATTATGGAGAGGCGCCGCTGGCGGGGATTGATTATACTACGGATGAATTTGAACTGGACAGGGCGGCCCTGCTGCGGTTTGCCGAAAGGGGGAAGCCAATCCTGGGGATCTGCGGGGGAATGCAGTCCATCAATGTGGCTTTTGGCGGCAGCTTGTGCCAGGATATCCCGGGGCATGATCTGGACGATGAAACCCACCCCATTCAGGTTGAGAAGGCTTCCTTTTTAGGGAAGGCCTGCAAAGGCGTGGAACAGGTGAATTCCTTTCACCGGCAGGCGGTTAGGGAAACGGCGGAGGGCTTTGAGGTGACGGCCCGCAGCGGTGACGGCGTTGTGGAGGCCATTGAGCGGGACAACATTGTCGGCGTGCAGTGGCACCCGGAGAGGGCGGGAGATCTGGATTTTTTTCGCCTGTTCCTGCGGGAGTTTTCCTGATAAGCGGAAATGGGCGGGAAACTACCGCAGCAAAAAAGAGGGCAGACACTTCTTGGTGTCTGCCCTCCGGCGGTTATATGGGGGGATACCCCGTTCCGGGACATTCAAGAGAGCCCCCCTGACGCCAACGGACGGCTGAGGGGGGCTAGCGCGCCCCGTGTGATGCAGGATGCCCATTTTGAGGGAATCCCTTGGGGGCCCTGCAGCGCAGTGAAATTAAAGCGCAGCAGATGTGAAAAACTCGCAGTACACAGGAAACAGATCCCGGCAGCGGAGCGGGTGTGGCCCGGCGGGTGAGCGGGTGTCTGAGAGCTTCTGCCGCACAAAGGGTGTCTGCCCTCCAGGTTATTTTGGCCGGATGTGCTTACTCCTGCGGTTCTGCATGGTTTTCAGCCTGTGCCGCCAGCCGCAACAGGATTTCCCGAGCCAGCTGCTGGGAGGAACCCAAATTGGGCAGCACCCACTGGGAGGCCGACCGGTAGGCGCTGTCCCGGGTTTGGTAGAGTGCCGAGAGCGCCTCCCGGGTGTTGGAGCGCACCAAAGGGCGGCTGGAATTGCGGATTCTCTCCCAGCAGGTGTCGAACCCCACATCCAAATAGACAATAATCGCGTTTTTCTGCAGGGGCGGGACATTGCGCGGGAAGGTGAGGGTCCCTCCGCCGGTGGAGATCACCCGCCGCTGGGGAGAATCTCCCAGGGAGCACACCGCCTGGTATTCCAAATCCCGGAAGCCTGCTTCCCCAAACCGCTCAAAAATCTGGGGGATACTCATGCCGGCGCGTTCCTGGATGTAGTCGTCCAAATCCAGATAGGCGCAGCCCAGCTCCCTGGCCAGCAGGCGGCCCACTGTGCTTTTTCCGCTGCCCATGAATCCGCACAGCACAAGATTCGCGCTCATACACGGCCTCCTGCGGGGGCATCCGGGAGAGGAAAATCGGCCCCAACCTTCTGCACCATCTCCTGGATGAGCTGCTCAATCTGTTGGGAGGCATAGTGGGCGTTGTCCCAAATTTCATGGGCGGATACCGCCTGCCATACCAGCATCGCCATACCGCCCACAACGGGAATCCCCATCTGCCGCGCGGTTTTCATCAGCAGGGTTTCCGTAGGATTGTAGATGCAGTCGAACAGAAGCTTTGTCCCCGAAAGCGCCTCGCGGGGGATCGGCATGGCGTGCGTATGGGGATACATCCCCGCGGGGGTGGCGTTGATCATCACGTCGAATTCGCCGCGGACCTCCTGACAGGTGGTAATGCTCACACAGGCCCCGTCAACCTGGCTGAGAATTTCCTCCCTGAGCGCGTAGGTCTGCTCCAGGTTCTGGGGATGCACTGCAATGGTGAGCTTCGCGCCCTGCCGCACGCTCTCGATGGCAAACATCCGTCCCACGCCGCCGGCCCCAATCAGGCACACCTGCCCGTTTAGGGAAGCGCCTACAGCCTGCATGGTGCGCAGAAAACCGTCCACATCCGTGTTGTGCCCAAAAAAGCGCCCGTCCCGTTTTTCCACCACGTTGACCGACTGGTAGCGGCCCGCCGCGTCGTCCAGCCCGTCCAGATACCGCATGATGGGAATCTTATGGGGAATTGTAACGTTGAAGCCGTCCAGTGCCATCAGGGATGGCATCTCGCGTTCCAGATCCTGGGGGGCAATATCCCGGATAAGGTACTGTGACTGGGGATGGCCGCTCAATTCGAACAGCCGGCGGTGGATAGGAGGGCTCATGGTATGACCCAGGGGATGGCCTAAAATGGCAAAGGTGCGGGGAGTATCGTTCATCATGTTCGCCTCGTTTTCTATATTGCATCTATTGGGAAAGGGCAGCCGGCTTGGCTGTCAGTGATAAGAACCGTGCGCTTGCGCCCCGCATCGGCTTGACGAAGGGCGCAAGCAGGCTTCCTGTGAAGGGCCGAGCGCGGGAGGTTGGGGACAGGAATTGGAATTGCTGCTCGTTGCGCGTCCCTGTTCGCCAAACCCCAAACGGCGGATTTTGTATGTGCGGCTTCCGGGGGAAAATACGGCTTTCGTAACGGGGACACACCGCAGGCTTGGACCGGCTGCTTTAAGCCTGTACAAGCTCCCGGAGCTTCTCCAGGGTTTTCAGATTTTCCACATTGACGGCCTTTACCTGCCGGGAGGTCTTTTTTACCAGCCCGGTGAGAACCTTGCCGGGCCCGAATTCCACAAAGGTATCCACGCCGTCCTCCAGCATCCCCTGGATCTCCTGGACGAACTTAACCGGTGAAACCAGATGCGCGCACAGATAGTCCTGGATGTTGGCGAACTCCCGCAGGGGGCCGCCGTACAGGTTGGAATAAAATGGGATGGAGGGCTGCACGGTGGAGATATCGCCGATGTGGGAACGGAACTCGTCCGCGGCGGGTTTCATCAAAGCGGAGTGGAACGCGGCGTTGACTGCCAGCCTGACGGCTTTCGCACCCTTTTCGGCCAGGGCGTTTGCGGCGGCGGTGACAGCCTGGGTTTCCCCGGCGATAACGGTCTGAGCGGGAGAATTATAGTTGACCGGAAGCACATAGCCCTGCGTTTCACCGCACACCTGGGAAATTGTCTCCACATCGCTGCCCAGAATGGCAAACATGGCGCCGTCGCTGTTCTGCGCCGCCTTTTGCATCGCGGCGGCACGGTGCCCAATCAGGGTAAAGCCGGTCTGCAGGGAAAAGCTCCCCGCACAGGTGAGCGCCGCATATTCCCCCAGGGAATGCCCGGCCACACAGGCCGGAGCGGGCAGAAATTCCTCGGCAGCTTTCAGGGCGCACATGGACATGGTGTAAATCAGCGGCTGGGAAACCTTGGTTTGGGCCAGCTCCTCTGCAGTACCCTCAAAGGCCAGCTTGGCCACGTCAAAGCCCAGGGCCTCGCTGGCGCTGGAAAACACCTGGCGGCACTGGGGAAAAGCGTCATAAAATTCTTTTCCCATCCCCGGATATTGAGACCCCTGTCCACTGAATAAGAAAGCGATTTTCATTCATTACACTCCTTCTGCCGGCGGTATGCCGGCCGGTGATTAAATTAAATATGTAGAAACTTTTTCAAATTGGGCGTGCATTCGGGCACGGCAAGGCGCCCGGAAGCTAAAAAAAGATTGACAAAAAAAGGACTACCCCATATTATTAAACTAGGTGTCGTAGGATTACTACCGGAAAATTTGGAAGAAATAGGTTTTTTCTTGAGCTCCGGACAATGGTGACGGGGCGTCAACTTGTTTTAGGGCACCTCCAGCCGAAAGGCCCGGCGGGCCCAGCCGGATGCCGGCTCCCACTGACGTGCGGCTGATGCCCGGCAGTTCCAAAGCGCACAGCATCCTATCTGCCTGCAGCTTTATGGTAACATGGGGCTGGAGCAGAAGAACATTTTTATAATTATATCATAATCCGCCGCAGCCCCGCAACTCTGGGCGCTGGGCCAGGGGTCCGGCTTTTCTGGGCCTGGTGCCGGTTTTGGACGGCTTTCTGCCTTGGGCGCCGGCGGGGCTTCATTTTGTTTTTCAGTTTGAAACAAAGGTTTCAAACCTGAGTTTTGTGCCTCTCGAATCCGAAGAATTCGAATTTCATCCCTGTGAAATCGGCACAATTTCGGAAAGGAATGGTCATAGCTATGGCAAACATGGGCATTGAAATTTTAGGAACCGGGCACCACGCACCCGCACGGGTGGCGGATAATGAGGATTTCGCCAAAATCGTGGATACCTCTGACGAGTGGATTACCTCCCGTACCGGCATGAAACGCAGGCATATTTCCAGCGGCGAGCCCACTTGGTATATCGCCTCCCAGGCGGCGCACAACGCACTGGAAAACGGCGGGGTGGATCCGCTGGATCTGGATCTCATTATCTGTACAACGGTAACTCCGGATTTTCAAACCCCCTCTACCGCCAGCATGGTGCAGCGTGAGCTGGGAGCTAAAAATGCCATTTGTTTTGATATGAACGCCGCCTGCAGCGGATTTATCTTTGCGCTGGATACCGCTCGCCGGTACCTGGCAAGCGGGGATGAGGTGAAAACCGCCCTGGTGGTGTCCGCGGATATCCTCTCCAAGATGGTGGATTATACAGACAGATCCAGCTGCGTGCTCTTTGGCGACGCTGCCGGGGCCTGTGTGATGCGCGCTGCGCCGGGCAGGCTGTATGCCTCCTCCCTGTCCTCCGACGGTGAGGGCGCGGGGCTGCTGTGCGCGCGCTATCCATTCCCCTCCAACCCCCTGCAGGATCCCGCTTTGATGCCCCAGTGGGAGGATTTGGATTCTCCCCAGGATCCGTATCTGCATATGGCGGGCCGGGAGGTCTATAAGTTTGCGGTAAAGGCGCTGCCTCATGAGGTAATGCGCGCCTGCCAGAAGGCCGGGATTACAGTGGAGGAGCTCAAGTGGATTGTTCCCCACCAGGCCAATATCCGTATTGTGGAGACAGCCGCCAAGAACCTGGGGGTTTCCATGGATAAGATGGTGATGAACCTGAGCGAATACGGCAATACCTCCAGCGCCAGTATCCCCGTTGCCCTGGATGAAGCCCATCGGGACGCCAGGATCTGCCGGGGCGACAAGGTGGCCATGGTTGGCTTCGGCGGCGGGCTCACCAGCGGCGCCGTCGTACTGGAATGGTAGAGAGAGGAAAGCCTGAAAAAGATAGTTTACACACTGTGATAGAACCAGACAAAGGACTTTGCCCGGCCGGCTTGTTTTGAGCGGCTGTCATCGGCCGCCTGCCGGGGCAACGCCCGATTCAGAAAGGACAGGATGAATCATGGGAAAAACTGCGATTATCACCGGGGCAAGCTCCGGAATCGGCGCCTGTATTGCAAAACGCCTGGCAAAGGATGGCTATGATGTAGCCATCAACTGCCTGAACGAGCAGACCCGGGAAAACGGCGGGGAGCAGACGGCTCAGGAATGCCGGGAATTCGGGGTAAAAGCTGAGTGCTTCCTGGGGGATGTCTCAAAGTTTGAGGACTGTGAGGCCATGTGCAAGGCGGTCAAGGAGGAGTTCGGCAGCGTGGATGTGCTGGTGAACAATGCGGGCATCACCAAGGACGGCCTGATTGCCAGAATGAGCCCCGAGCAGTTTGACGCGGTGATCAGCGTCAATCTCAAGAGTGTTTTCAATATGACCCGGGTCGTGACACCCATTATGATGAAACAGCGCAGCGGGCGTATGGTGAATATCAGCTCTGTGGCAGGGCTGTACGGAAACGCCGGCCAGGTGAACTATTCGGCCTCCAAGGCTGGGGTTGTGGGCATCACCATGACCGCTGCCAAGGAACTGGGCAGCAGGGGGATCACCGTCAATGCGGTTGCTCCCGGCTTTGTGCAGACTCCTATGACGGATGTGCTGCCCGACAAGGTCAAGGAGGGGATTCTGGGTGCCACCGCTCTGCGGCGGTTTGCCAAGCCCGAGGAGATTGCGGGCGCCGTGGCTTTTTTGGTCTCCGATGACGCTGCGTTTATCACCGGGCAGGTTCTGGTGGTGGACGGCGGGCTTTCCATGTAGGGAGCGCCCGGACAGGATAGGAAATCCCGGTTTTTAACGCCGGAACGGAAACTCCGGGGCGTCCCTGTTTTCAGATTAGGGACAGCGCAAGCCCCCGGCTGTGGGAAAGGAATGGTTAAAAACGATGAGAAGAGTTGTCATCACCGGAATGGGTGCCATCACCCCGGTTGGAAATACAGTGGGGGAGATGTGGGAGAGCCTGAAGGCGGGCCGTCACGGCTTTGGGCTGATTGAATCCTTCGATACCTCCAGAATCGATGTGAAGGTGGCCGCGGAGCTGAAGGGCTTTGATCCTACCGCCTATGGCATTACCAAGAAGGAAGCGCGCCGGATGGACCGGTATACCCAGCTGTCCCTGGCGGCGTCCATTGCCGCTGTGGAGGATGCGGGCACCCGGTTTGAGGATCTGGATCCCTTCCGGGTCGGCGTCATCATCGGCAGCGGAATCGGCGGGCTGCACACCATTGTGGACGAGCACGCCAAATATATGGAGAAGGGCCCGGACAGAGTGTCCGTGTTTTTCATCCCCATGATGATCGCCAATATGGCGGCCGGAACCGTAGCCATGCGCTATGGCTTTAAGGGCGCTAATTTTGCCACCGTGACCGCCTGTGCCTCCTCCAACCATGCGCTGGGCGAGGCCTTCCGCCAGATTAAGCACGGCTATCTGGATGCGGCGGTTGCCGGGGGAAGCGAATCCACCATCGAGGAATTTGCCGTTGCCGGCTTTAACAATATGAAGGCGCTCTCCCACTCCGAGGATCCGGACAGGGCATCCATCCCCTTTGATAAGGAGCGGGACGGCTTTGTGATGGGCGAGGGGGCCGGTTCCGTCATCCTGGAGGAATATGAGCACGCCAAGGCCCGCGGCGCGAAGATCTATGCGGAAATTGTAGGTTACGGGGCAACCGGGGACGCCTATCACATCACCAGCCCGGATCCCGAGGGCGAGGGTGCTTCCCATGCCATGCTCTTCGCCATGCAGGAGGCCGGCGTAACGCCGGATCAGGTGGGGTATATCAATGCCCATGGCACCTCCACGCCGCTCAACGATGAATATGAGACCATTGCCATCAAGAAGGCATTGGGAGAGCACGCGGGCAAGGTGGCTGTCAGCTCTACCAAGTCCATGACCGGCCATCTCTTGGGCGCGGCGGGCGCCGTGGAGGCCATCATCTCCGCCAAGGCCCTGCAGGAGGGGATTCTGCCGCCCACCGTGGGATTCTCTGTCCCGGATCCGGTTTGCGATTTGGATTATGTCACCGAGGGGGCCCGCCGCTGCCAAGTGCAGGTTGCGCTGTCCAACTCCCTGGGCTTCGGCGGGCACAATGCCACATTGTGCCTGAAGAAATATGAGGATTAGGTTTGGGTGAAACCAACCGGACAAGGAAGGGATTGTGGATGACTATGGAGAAAAACGGATTTTCCATTGAGGAAATTGAACGCCTGGCCGATAAGGTTGCCCAGGCCCAGCTGGGATCCATCGAGGTGCAGCTGGGGGATTTTCACTTAAAGATTGAGGGAAAACGCATCAAGCAGGTGGCGGCTGCCCCGGCTGTACAGGCTGCACCCGCAGCGCCCGCCGCCGTTCAGGCCGAGCCCGTTCCCGCAGCGCAGCCCCAGGCGGAGTGCGGCACGCCGGTGAAGTCCCCGATTGTGGGCACCTTCTATTCCTCCCCTGCGCCGGATAAGGCTCCCTTTGTCACACCGGGTAAGGCCGTGAAGAAGGGCGACGTGCTCTTTATCATCGAATCCATGAAACTGATGAACGAGGTTCTCAGCGAGCAGGACGGTGTGGTCAAGGAGATTTTGGCTAAGGACGGCCAGGCTGTGGAATACGGCGAGCCGGTTATGGTGATGGAATAAGCTGTGGGCCGCCATCCTCCGGGCCCGGCTGGCCCGGACGGCAGCGCACGCATGAGTTCCGGAAAGGAAGGAATACGGCAATGGCTCTGATGGATAAAGAACAGATTAAGGCGATTATCCCGCACCGCGACCCGTTTCTGCTCATCGACGAGGTGGTGGAGATGGAGCCCGGCAAGCGGATTGTGGCAAAAAAATATCTCAGCCCGGATGAATATTGGTTCAAGGGGCATTTCCCCCAGGAACCGGTGCAGCCAGGTGTGCTCACCATAGAGATGCTGGCCCAGGCGGGCGCCGTGCTGGTGCTCTCCCAGGAGGAAAACAGGGGGCGAATCGCCTACTTTGCAGGCATCGACAAGGCGAAATTCAAGCGTAAAATTTTACCCGGGGAGACGATTACCCTGGAACTTGAGATGATTAAGCAGCGCGGTCCCATCGGCGTGGGCAAGGCCATTGCCACCGTAGACGGGAAAAAGGCTGTGAGCGCTGAGCTCACCTTTGCCATCGGCGACAAGGCGGAGTAAGGCTTTTACGGCTAGGAGGACACTATGATTACCAAGGTTTTAATTGCCAACCGCGGGGAAATTGCGGTTCGGATTATCCGGGCGTGCCGGGAATACGGCGTGCGCACGGTGGCGGTCTGCTCTGAGGCGGATCGCTCGGCGCTGCACGCGCAGATTGCCGATGAGACTGTGTGCATCGGCCCCGCGGCGTCCAAGGACAGCTACCTGAATGTGAAAAACATCCTCTCTGCCTGTGAGATCACCGGCGCCAACGCAGTGCATCCGGGCTTTGGGTTTCTTTCGGAGAACGCTGCCTTTGCAAGGGCCTGCGCCAAGTGCTCCATTGAGTTTATCGGCCCCAGTGCCGACGCCATCGACCGCATGGGCAACAAGGCCCAGGCCAAGGAAACCATGCGCAGCGCGGGAGTTCCGGTGGTTCCCGGCTCCGACGGTATTGTGGAGACGGTAGAGGACGCCCGCCGTATTGCCGGGGAAATTGGCTATCCGGTGATGGTGAAGGCCTCTGCCGGCGGCGGCGGGCGGGGAATCCGCCTGGTGCGGGACGAAGAGGAGCTGGCCCCGTCCATGCTGGCGGCCCAGCAGGAGGCCCTGTCCTTCTTTGGGGATTCCGGCGTTTACATTGAGAAATTTATCGAGGATCCCCGGCATATTGAAATCCAGATCCTCGCCGATAAATTCGGGAATATCATCCACCTGGGGGAGCGCGACTGTTCCATGCAGCGGCGCAACCAGAAGGTATTGGAGGAATCCCCCTCTCCGGCGGCCTTCATGACTCAGGAGCTGCGGGAAAAAATGGGCCGTGCGGCAATCCTGGCGGCGAAAGCGGTGAATTATCACAGCGCCGGTACCATCGAATTCCTGGTGGACCGGTATGGAAACTTCTACTTTATGGAGATGAATACCCGAATCCAGGTGGAGCATCCCATCACGGAGCTGGTGACCGGGGTGGACATCGTCAAGGAGCAGCTCCGCATCGCGGACGGACGGTTTTTGAGCTATTCCCAGAGGGATATCCGCCTGAGCGGGCACGCTATCGAGTGCCGCATCAATGCGGAGAACCCCAGCCAGGGGTTTCGGCCTTCGCCGGGCACCATCCGGGCGTTGTATATGCCGGGCGGCCCGGGCGTGCGCATTGACAGCGCCATGTATGCCGGCTACACCATCCCGCCCTATTATGACTCCATGATCGCTAAGCTCATCACCTATGCGGGCAGCCGTGAGGAGGCCATCGCCAAGATGAAGTGGGCCTTGGCGGAGTTCATTGTGGACGGCGTGGACACCAACATCGAGTTCCAGCTGAATCTGCTGCGGGACGAGGACTTTGAACGGGCGGAGTATGACATCGGATTTCTCAACCGGAAAAAGTTTTCCGGCAGCTCGGGAGGTGCTAAGGCATGATTGAAGATCTCTTTCAGAAGGTCAAGCTGAGAATGGGCGAGGAGCCGGTGCGCAAAGGTGGCACAAAGGTCTCCATGCCTTCGGATTTGCTGTTTAAATGCCCCCGCTGCCAGAAGGCGGTGTTCCGGGAGGACTTTG
This sequence comes from Marvinbryantia formatexigens, assembly GCA_021771035.1. Taxonomy (GTDB): domain Bacteria; phylum Bacillota; class Clostridia; order Oscillospirales; family Ruminococcaceae; genus CALXEM01. The sequence continues at coordinate 35,179 of JAETPU010000023.1, forward strand.
AGAAGAACGGCAAGGTGTGCACGGAGTGCGGCTACCATGCCCGGATTACCGCACAGGAACGGCTGAAAATTACTGTTGACAATCTCTCTTTTACAGAATATGATAAGGAAATGAAAAGCCTCAATCCTCTGGGCTTTCAGGGCTATGAGGAGAAGCTGCAGCAGCTTTCCAAGGCCACCGGCCTGCGGGAGGCTGTCATCACCGGGGAATGCACCATCCAGGGCCAGAGGTGTGTAATCGGCATCATGGACAGTCACTTTATGATGGCCTCCATGGGGTCCGTGGTGGGCGAAAAAATCACCCGCGCGTTTGAAATGGCGACCGAAAAGAAACTTCCGATCGTGATTTTTACCGCGTCGGGCGGCGCCAGGATGCAGGAGGGGATGGTATCCTTGATGCAGATGGCAAAGACCTCCGCGGCAGCGGCCCGCCACAGTGCGGCAGGGCTTTTGTACCTCACTGTGCTCACGGATCCCACAACCGGCGGTGTCACCGCCAGCTTTGCCTCCCTGGGAGACATCATTCTGGCGGAGCCCAAGGTCCTGGTGGGGTTTGCCGGCCGGCGCGTGATTGAAAATACCATCCGGCAGCGGCTCCCAGACGACTTCCAGTCCGCGGAGTTCCTGCAGGAACATGGCTTTGTCGACGCTATCGTCAGCCGGGCTCAGATGCGGGATGCGCTGGGCTGGCTCTTAAAAATCCACTGCAAGGGGGAATGTGCCGGTGCCTAAACTGACTGCTTGGGAACGGCTGCAGATTGTCCATGAAAAGGGACGCCCCACGGTGATGGATTATATTCCGCTGATTTTTGAGGATTTTATGGAGATCCATGGGGACCGTCTGTTTGGCGACGATAAGGCGGTTGTCTGCGGCCTGGCGACTCTGAATGGCCAGCCGGTCACTGTGATTGGGCAGGTGAAGGGGCGCAATTTGGAGGAGAATAAAACCGCCAATTTCGCCATGATGCACCCGGAGGGATACCGGAAGGCGCTGCGGGCTATGAAGCAGGCCGAAAAGTTTTCCCGCCCGGTGGTGTGTTTCATCGATACCCCCGGCGCCTTCTGCGGCATTCAGGCGGAGGAGCGGGGCCAGGGCGAGGCTATCGCCCGCAACCTATATGAGATGAGTGGTCTGGCAACCCCGGTTGTCTCCATCATCCTGGGGGAGGCGGGCAGCGGCGGAGCGCTGGGACTGGGTGTGTGCGATCGCCTGGCGATGCTGGAAAACGCCCAGTATTCTGTGATCTCGCCCCGCGGGTTTGCCAGTATCCTCTGGAAGGATGCTACCCGGGAAAAGGAAGCGGCCAATGTGATGAAAATTACCGCCGAGGATTTGGTGGAATTGGGAATCGCGGAGGATGTGATTGAGGAGCCTGTGGGCGGCGCCCAGAAGGATCCCCAGTGGACAGCCGGAAAAATCCGGGAGTATTTGACAGAACATCTGGAGATACTGCGGCAGGTGCCCAAAGAGGAACTGCTGCAAAAGCGGTATGAAAAGTTCCGTAAGGTAGGCGTGTTTGAAGGGGCGTAGCGCCTGAATGGGAACAGATACCGGTAACACAGGGTGATAACTGTCCCCCGTGGGGATGGTTTTCCAAATATCTACTATGAAAAAACTTTTAGGAGGAATCCACTTATGGTATTCGAGAAAGTGAAGGGCATCATTTGCGATCAGCTGGATGTCGAGGAAGATGCAGTTACCATGGAGGCCCACATTATTGACGATTTGGGCGCGGACTCTCTGGACGTTGTAGACCTGGTCATGTCTTTGGAAGAGGAATTCGATGTTGAAATCCCGGATGAAGAAGTTGAAAACATCCGCACTGTTGGCGACATTGTAAAATATATTGAAAACGCTCTCTAATTCATTTTAAAACACAACCCCCTCCGGCGCCGAATCGGTACCGGAGGGGGTTTCTTCTTTACTAGGACATAAACCTATTTCTGCTTTAACTATTCTACAGTTCTTAGAGATTTCATCGCTGCTTTTGTAACAGGGGGATAAAGACTCGACAGAACTTTAAAAATTAGCATTTTACTCATCATCAAAAATATCGTTGTTCAGTTCCTTAAAATCTAATAATTGCGATACAGTCATATCTAAGCCAACCGCGATTTTATGTAAAGTTTTTAGCTTGGGATTCTTAGTCTTTCCCGTCATTAAATCCTGTAAAGTACTTTGCGTAATACCGGACATATCTGCTAATTTATTTGTGGCGATTTGTCGCTCACGGCATATGTCTGTCAACCTTTTGATAATTGCATCTGAATAAGTCATGTGTGCCCTCCTCCTCATATTCAAAGATTTTCTAATTGAATTATAAAGGAAAATGTGGTATTCTTTTAACGGTGCACCGTTAAAACTGTATATATTAAAAGGAGGACAAAATGAAATGAAAAACATTTTGGAAGAGCTGTACCTGGGAAATCTGAGACGGTTGGATCACATATGTCCTGATTCTGAAGAATATAAAGCGGCCTGTGGGAGACAAGTGGAGAAAATCGATGATCTGATAGCGAAATTAAAACGTTTGGATCCATCGCTGAAGGAGGAATTTTTGGATATTCTGAATATGGAGGGAGAGGTAGGGTCCTATGAGGTTTCCCAGGCCTTTATTGTAGGATTCCGGCTTAGCACAATGATTATGTTCGCCGCCCTGGCTAATAATTAGGCTCACCAGATGACATTGGCCCTTCAGTGTCACTTAGAAGTTTTGGACAGGCCCAAAACTTCCGTAGTTAATTCTATTCCTGTCCATAATAGTTCTACCGTAATCCGGGGGTTCATCAAAGAAGGGGGCTGGCCTCCTTCTTTGTGGCCTTTGGGTACTTTTCCCCCACGGGAAAGTACCGCCCCCGGCAGGGCTTGGAGTGGGAATTGGGTGATAATTTACTTGGGTGGAAAATTCGATTTATTCCAGTAAATTTAGGGAATTCTTTATTATTCCATTAACAATACAGCAGTTTTACCTTCCAAATAGATTATCGTCCAATTACCCACCCAACCCGCTGTGCCGCGGGGCACCTACTTTCTGCCGAACAGAAAGTAGGCAAAGATTCGCCCAAGAGGCGTTCCCCCTCTTGGGTATCTCTCCCTGGGCAGTTATCTGCACTCAAGCAGTAGAGGCTAGAAAAAAGTCGAGAATCGCAAGTCCTCTCAACTTTCAGGCCCATACTTGGGCCGATGCCGCTGATGCAACCGGGACACTCGGAGGTGCTCTCAGTTTATTCGATGCTTAGGTGTACAGCACCTCCTTGAAGTTTTGAGACAAGCCCAAAACTTCCGTAGATATAAACAACTCTTCAGACGTGCTTTGTGGCCTTTGGGTACTTTCTGCTGAAACAAATTACGGAGAATTGAAACTTGTTTCAATTCTCGTAAGGGATGCCATACTACTTAGGCCAAGAATGAACTACCCGCATCCCGGCGGCAGGGCGTTGGGAAGGAAATTGGACGATAATTTGCATGGGTGCAACTCACCCTATATCAAACAAATTCAGAACAACTATCTCCTGCGTTTTTCTAAAAAATGCAGTTCTACTTCCCATATGGAACGTCACCCAATTACTCACCCAAATCGCTCAATGCCGGGAGGTACTCTGGGCTCAATCGAAACGGTAATCCCACAGTACCTCCGTGAGTTTTGAAACAAGTTCAAAACTCCGCAGCTTTCCTATGCGCCGAATGGCACCGGGACGCCCTCAGTTTGGTTCTTTGCTTAGTCCCCAATATTGTTCCGACTACGGAGAATTGAAACCTGTTTCAATTCTCATAAGGGATGCTGTATGACTCAGATAAGAAAGGGCTTAGCGC
>JAETPU010000049.1 GCA_021771035.1 Marvinbryantia formatexigens
CTTGATACCTACCAGCAGCTTCTGGCAGCCCAGCTAAACCACACTGGTTCAATGCTTTCTGTTGATGATACCAGCTTTGTAAAGAAAGGGACTCATTCCATTGGGGTAAAGCGGCAATACTGTGGCAGACTGGGTAAACGGGAAAACTGCCAGGTTGGAGTGTTCCTTTCCTATGCCGGGGACTCTGGATACGGTTTGGTGGATTATGAGCTTTATATCCCCCAGGAATGGTTCCAGGACTCCCATCAGGACCTGCGTACCAGATGCCGGCTCCCAGAACAGCGGCGCTTCCTCACAAAAAACCAGATTGCCCAGGACCTTCTTAACCATGCCTTCGAAACCGGACGGTTCCAGGCACAATGGATCGGATGTGACGCTGCGTATGGATGTGACCATGCCTTTTTGGATGGCCTGAAGCTGCCCAAAGGAGTATGGTATTTTGCGGCTACAAACGCAAAGGAACAGGTATTCCTGGAACAACCCCAGGTATACAGCCCAGAGCCAGGCAGGAACCGCGGCCGCCCAAAGAAACATCCGATATGGACGGTACAGCCAGTCAGTGTCAAAAGCATAGCGGAAGATCCGGCTGCCCCATGGGAGCAGGTAACACTGGCTGAAGGTTCTAAGGGGCCCATCCTGGCACAGAGGTTCATGCTGCGCGTTGTCGCCTGCCGTAAGGATGGGAACCGTAATTATTTAAAACCGGGGAAGGAAGTCTGGCTGTATATCCGCAAATACGAGGATGGGACCATCAAATATTTTGTGTCGGATGCTCCGAAGGATATCCCCTGTGCAGAGCTGGACCGGGCTGCAACCCTGAGATGGCCAATCGAACAATGCTTTGAGGAGTGCAAAAGCTATCTTGGAATGACCCACTATGAAGGCCGCAGCTATCCGGGCTGGAAACGTCACATACTATTTGTAATGATTGCACATCTGTTTACAACCCAAATACGAGAGATCGTTAAAAAAAGGGGGTCCCTTTAACAATGCCTATGGTCGTCAGGTTGTTCTATAGCATGATGGAGTACACGTCTTCCTGTATGCAAAGAATTGTATATTATCACATAAAAAGGAATCATTGTGCCTATCTGTCACACCGTAAAAAGAAACTATCTTGTTCGCTGTAGTATTAGAGCGTGTTTGAAAATTCATTCCCGCCATCTGCACGCCCCACTTCGCGGTATATTTGGTCCCAATTCGGTCAACGTAGCCCGCTACGCCTCCCTCATCGGGACCAAATCTCCCACCAACGTAGCCCGCTACGCCTCCCTCATCGGGACCAAATCTCCCACAAAGTGTGACGCACATCTGGCGGAAAGCAATTTTCAAACACACCCCAGTGTCGAAGTCTGTCGGGAATATCCGGTTGCGCTTCGGGAAATTTTGGGGTAAACTGATAAAGGTCCGTGAGACGGACTGGAAAGACGGGTAGATTTATGGTGAATGCGGAGGAATATCTGCTGGAAATTCCGATGTGGACCAAACAGAAAAATTCACTTGAGGATGTGCGCGCATATCTGGAGGCCATGGGCAATCCGGACCGTGCCCTGAAGGCCGTTCATGTGGCCGGGACCAACGGGAAGGGCTCCGTATGCGCGTTTCTGACATGCGCGCTTAAAGAGGCGGGCTACCGCACGGGCACTTTCGTCTCACCCCACCTGGAGCAGGTGCGGGAGCGTTTTCTCATCAACGGGGAGATGACGGACCGGGAGAGCTTTGAGCGGAGCTTTTCCACGGTGTTAGCCGTGACGGAGCGTATGGTGGAGCAGGGGAAATGCCACCCCACGTTTTTTGAGTTTCTGTTTTATATGGCGATGGTGCTGTTCCGGGAGAAGCAGGTGGATGTGGTGGTGTTGGAGACCGGCATGGGCGGCCGCCTGGACACCACCAATGTGATCGAGTCCCCGCTGGCCTGCGTGATCACCTCCATCAGCCTGGATCACACCCAATATTTGGGAGATACCATCTCCGCCATCGCGGCGGAAAAGGCCGGTATCATCAAGGCGCGGGTGCCGGTGATTTTCGACGACGGACAGCCCGAGGCCTCCGCTGTGATCGAGGGCCGGGCCTATTTTCTGGACGCGCCCCGGTATCCGGTGGGGGAGGACGATTTTGAGATTCGCGGCAGTCTGGACGATGGGACAGGCTTCCTTATGAGCGCCCGGATGAGGGACGGCCGCAATCTGGATTTGGCGGTGCCCTTTGAGGCCCGCTATCAGGCCCGCAACGCCATGCTGGCGGTCCGCACCCTGGAGATCCTTCGGGGAACGGGGATCACGGCGGACGACGGGGCTGTGCGGCGCGGCATCCGGGCCACCCGCTGGCCAGGGCGCATGGAGCAGGCCGCGCCTGGGCTTTATCTGGACGGCGCCCACAATCCCGGCGGCATCGCAGCCTTTCTGGAGGCGGTACGCGACGTGACCGGGCGGAGGGAAAAAGAGCCGTACCTGCTGTTCGCCGCCGTAGCGGACAAGGATTACCGGGGTATGGCGGAAGCGATCTGCCGGGAAATTCCCTGGCGGGGCATTGGAATCGCCCGCATGAAGAACAGCCGGGGACTGGACACGGAAAAGCTTGCCGGGATATTCCGGGACTTTGCGGACTGCCCGGTGTGGGAGTATGAGGACGCCGGGACCGCCCTTCATGAGATGCGCAAGGCGGCCGGGGAGCAGCTGTTGTTCTGCGCCGGTTCCCTGTATCTGATCGGAGAACTGAGAGAATGTAACAGTTCAAACGGCTCATCTTCTTGACCGAAAAAGGCCGGTTAAGAAGCATCGGATGTCCATCCGATGTGAAAATTGGCACGAAAACCCGCTTACAAGCAAGCCTGACGCGGCTTCCCGCACCAATTTTCCCGCCGTCTGAACTGTTACGAGAGAATTCTGAATACATGAGGAGTGAAAAATAGTGATAGACTTTGAAGAGGAAATCGAGCGTTTTAAACCCAGCCTGGACGTAGAGGACGTAGAGGACGCCATTGTCAAGAGCGATCTGACGGATATGACGGACATCATGATGGAACTGATCAAGGAGAATATGAGCGACAAATAGGCGGTGACTATGGACATACAGAAAAGAAATGCCCAGATAGCCAACAGCTATTACAATCTGGGCCTGGAAAAGGCAAAAATGCGCGACCTGTCCGGGGCGGCCCAGTCGCTCAAGGACAGTTTGCATTTCAATAAATATCAGACGGATGCCAGAAATCTTCTGGGGCTGATCTACTATGAGAGCGGGGAGGTGTCGGACGCCCTGGTCCAGTGGGTGATCAGCCTGAATCTGCAGCCGGAGAAAAATCTGGCGGACCACTACCTGGACGAGATTCAGCGCAAGCCCGGTCAGCTGGAGATCGAGAGCCAGAACATCAAGACATTCAACCAGGCGCTGTGGCACGCCCAGAACGGCAGCGACGACCTGGCAATCATGCAGCTGGCCCGGGTGGTCCAGGCGAAGCCCCATTTC
>JAETPU010000005.1 GCA_021771035.1 Marvinbryantia formatexigens
TTGTTACAAAACAGCAGTTTTACCTCCCAAAAAGATTATCGTCCAATTTCCTACCCAAACCGCTGTGCCGCGGGGCACCTACTTTCTGCCGAACAGAAAGTAGGCAAAGATTCGCCAAAGAGGGGAGAACCCCTCTTTGGGAACACCCCCTTGGGGGCAGTTTTGCGCACTCAATCAGTAGAGGCTGAAAAAAAGTCGAGAAAGTAAACTTTCTCAACTTTTTAATGCCACTGATGCAAGTATAGTTTTTGTTTCCGTCTATTAAGTTACTACCATAATAGCGGGGTAAACTCAAAGCTAGGGGCAAGGCCCCTTGCTTTGTCGTTTTTAAAAGTGAGTGGGGATTCAAAGGGGAGAGAGGAAAATCGAAATCCTCTCTCCCCTTTGTAGTCTTTGGAAACTTTCTGCTATCAGAAAGTTTCGCCGCCCGGCAGGGCTTTGGGAGAGAATTGGGTGATAGTTTTCATGGGTGAAAAACCCCTCTGTTCTCTTGATGCAAAATTAGAAGGGATATTCTCTTTCTATATTAGAATTAGAGATCCACTGAACTTCCGTGGATGCAAGTTCGGAAAAACTGCCCGTTTCCTTTGCCCGCTCGTGCCCTGGGTTGTGCAAAGCGCTGGTTTGAACGGGAGAATTGTCTGAAATGGTCAAATATGCTATAATAATCGCATAACTGCGATGAGACTGGTTCGAGATTTGCAGTATGTGACCCGATCGCGTTTTCTGTGAAATCCTGCCGGTGCCCAAGACAGGCCCCGCAGGAAGCAGAAGCGCCGAAAATCTGTAGGAATATTGCGGGGACTCCCGGCGGCAGAACGGTTGGCGGCCGGGGGCCTTTGCAGAGGGAGGAAATCAGGTATGAAAACCGACATTGAAATCGCACAGGAAGCCAAAATGCTCCCCATCCGGGAAATTGCGCAGCAGCTGGGAATCACAGAGGAGGAGCTGGAGCCCTACGGACGGTATAAGGCAAAGGTTTCCGATGAGGTGTTCCAGCGGCTCGCCCAGCGTCCCAACGGAAAATTGGTTCTGGTGACCGCCATCAACCCCACCCCTGCGGGAGAGGGCAAAACCACCACCACCGTCGGCCTGGGCCAGGCTATGGCAAAAATCGGGAAAAAGGCGGTCATCGCCCTGCGGGAACCCTCTTTGGGCCCGGTATTCGGCATCAAAGGCGGCGCGGCTGGCGGCGGCTACGCGCAGGTGGTGCCCATGGAGGATATCAACCTGCACTTCACCGGGGATATGCACGCCATCACAGCAGCCAATAACCTGCTGTGCGCCATCATCGACAACCATCTGCAGCAGGGCAACGCCTTGGGGATCGACCCCCGCCGGATCCTCTTCGGCCGCTGCATGGATATGAACGACCGCGCCCTGCGCAATGTGGTGGTGGGCCTGGGCGGCAAGGTCAACGGTGTGCCCCGTGAGGATTCCTTCATGATCACCGTTGCCAGCGAGATTATGGCGATCCTCTGCCTGGCGGACGATCTGGAGGATCTCAAACAGCGCCTGGGTGACATCCTGGTGGCCTATACCTGGGGCGGACAGCCGGTCTATGCCCGGGATCTGGGCGTGCACGGCGCCATGACGGCCCTGTTAAAGGATGCCTTAAAGCCCAATCTGGTGCAGACTCTGGAGAACACCCCGGCCCTGATGCACGGCGGGCCCTTTGCCAATATTGCCCACGGCTGCAACTCCGTGCGGGCCACCAAGCTGGCGCTCAAGCTGGGGGACTACTGCATCACAGAAGCCGGCTTCGGCTCGGATCTGGGCGCAGAAAAGTTTTTGGATATCAAATGCCGCTTTGCCGGGCTTACCCCCAGCGCCATTGTAATTGTGGCCACGCTGCGGGCCCTCAAATATAACGGCGGCGTGGATAAAAAGGAAACCTCCCTGGAAAATGTGGAGGCGCTGAAAAAGGGCCTTGTCAACCTGGGCGCCCATGTGGAAAATATGCGCAAGTACGGCGTCCCGGTGCTGGTGGCCATTAACCGCTTCCCAACCGATACCCGGGCGGAAATCGAAGTGCTCTCTGAGTATTGCCGCCAGCTGGATGTGCAGGTTTCCCTGAGCGACGTCTATGCCAAGGGCGGCGAGGGCGCCATCGATTTAGCCAATAAAGTGGTCGAGGCCTGCTCGCAGCCCGCAGATTTCCGGTTCCTGTATGACACCGACGCGCCGGTCAAGGAAAAAATCGAAACCATTGCAAAAAAAATCTATGGGGCAGACGGCGTCAGCTATACCCCTGCCGCCAATAAGAGGATCCAGGAAATCGAGGCGCTGGGCAAGGGAAACCTTCCCATCTGCGTGGCAAAAACCCAGTATTCCCTGTCCGATAACCCGGCCCTGTTGGGACGTCCGGGGCACTTCACCATCACGGTGAAAAATGTCAAGCTCTCCGCCGGCGCCGGCTTTATTGTGGCGCTCACCGGGGATATTATGGTGATGCCGGGCCTGCCCAAGGCCCCCGCCGCCAACCAGATTGACGTGGACAGCTCCGGGCGCATCACAGGCCTGTTTTAAAGGCTTCGGCCCTGATAGCGGCGAAAACCGTCATTCACCGGGAAAAGGAGGGACTTTATGCTGAAATTCCGTTCGGATTCTGAAAGGGCCACCCAGGCGTTTGCCTGCCGCCTGGCTGGGCTGCTGCAGCCCGGCGACGTGATAGCTTACCAGGGCGGCCTGGGGATGGGCAAAACCGCCTTTACCCGGGGCCTGGCCCAGGGCCTGGGGGACGCTTCCCAGGTTTCCAGCCCCACCTTTGCCCTGGTGCATGAATATACGGGCTGCACCCCGGTGCTCTATCACTTCGATATGTACCGGGTGCACACTATGGACGACTTGTACTCCACCGGTTTTTTCGACTATCTGGAGACGGGGGCTGTGCTGGCCATCGAGTGGAGCGAGAATATCGAAGCGGCCCTGGAGGACGGCGTCATCCATGTGAAACTTGAGGCGCTGGGAGACACCCAAAGGCTCATTACCGTGTGGGGAGGCCGCTTTGACGGCATAGATTCCCTGGAACCCCCCGCGGCGCCGGGAGAGCAAAAGGAGGAGGACGGGCGTTGAATATTTTAGCGATTGAAACCTCCGCGCAGGCGGCCTCCGCCGCTGTCATGCGGGACGGCGTTCTCATCAGCGAGAGCTTTTCCAATGTAAAGCTCACCCACAGCCAGACCATCCTCCCCATGGTGCAGTCCATGCTGGCGTGCTCCCATTTGGAGCTCTCCCAAATCGACGTGTTTGCCGCGGCGGCGGGTCCGGGCTCCTTTACGGGGCTTCGCATCGGGATTGCCGCCGTCAAAGGGATGGCCTTTGCCCTGGGAAAGCCCTGCGTGGGCGTCTCCACCCTGGAGGCCATGGCCCGGCAGCTGACCATGGTGCAGGGAATTGTGTGCCCGGTGATGGATGCCCGGTGCTCCCAGGTGTATACGGCGCTGTTTTCCTGCCGGGATGGAGAACTCACCCGGCTGCGGGAGGATGAGGCCGTCTCACTGGATGAACTGATGGAACAATTATCCGGCCAGAGCCAGCCTGTTTTTTTGGTTGGAGATGGAGCCCAGTTGTGTTATAATAGGGGATGTAAAGAGATTCCCCAAGTGCGCCTGGCCCCCTGGAACCTGGTTCAGCAGCGTGCCAGCGGTGTGTGTGCCGCGGCATTCAGGCTTGCCGGGGCCGGCCGGCTCACAACCCCTCAGGACCTGGTGCCCAGTTACCTGCGCCTGCCGCAGGCTCAGCGGGAGCTGCAGGCAAAGCAGAAGGGAAAATCAGGGTTCTGAAAAAGAAAATCAGTAGAAGGAGACCGTCGTCCCATGATAGCAATTGGATGTGATCACGCAGGATATCTGCTCAAAGAAGAGGTTCGCAGATTTTTAGAGGAGCAGGGGGTCCAGTACCGGGACTATGGTTCCTATGAAGGCGAGCCCTGCGATTATCCGGTTGTGGCCCAAAAGGTGTGTAATGCCATCGTTTCCAACCAGGCGCAGCTGGGCCTCTTGTTCTGCGGAACCGGTGTGGGCATTTCCATGGCGGCCAACAAGGTCCGGGGAATCCGGGCGGCCTGCTGCGAGAATGTGTACAGCGCCAAATATACCCGGCTGCACAACGACGCTAATGTCCTGTGTATGGGCGGGCGTGTGATTGGCCCGGGGCTTGCCTGCGAAATGGTTGGGGCGTTCCTGAACGCGGAGTTTGAGGGGGGACGCCATCAGCGGCGCGTAAGCCAAATCATGGAGATTGAGGCTGGAAAACTCCTGGATCCCGGCTGCTGAGCCGGTTTTCAGGGCAATGAAAAGATAGAGATATGGAGGTACTCCCATGAGCTTAAAACCGTTTATTATGGATCATCCGCTGATCCAGCACAAAATCAGCCTGCTGCGGGACAAAAATACCGGTTCCAAGGAATTCCGGGAGCTGGTGGCGGAAGTTGCCATGCTCATGTGCTATGAGGCAACCCGGGATCTGCCGCTCAAGGAAGTGGAGATCGAAACTCCGGTAGCCGTGGCAAAAACCAAGGTGATTTCCGGCAGAAAGCTGGCCTTTGTGCCCATCCTGCGCGCCGGAATCGGCATGGTGGACGGTGTTCTCAACCTGGTACCTGCCGCAAAGGTGGGCCATATCGGCCTGTACCGGGATCCTGAGACCTTAAAGCCGGTGGAATATTACTGCAAGCTGCCCGTGGATGTCCAGGAGCGGGAGGTCATCGTCATCGACCCCATGCTGGCTACCGGCGGTTCCGCAGTGGACGCCATCTCCCTGATTCGGGCCAAGGGCGTCAAGAATATTAAATATATGTGCATCATCGCGGCTCCCGAGGGCCTGAAGGCGCTCTCCGATGCGCACCCTGACGTGCAGATTTACTGCGCCGCCCTGGATGAAAAGCTCAATGAGCACGGCTATATTGTTCCGGGCCTGGGCGATGCCGGGGACCGAATCTTCGGCACCAAATAGAATCCCGGATTCCCAACGCGGCCCCTGGGAGGACTGTAACACCTTATCCTGTTACAGTCCTCTTTTTGAAGCCGGGGACAAGCCGCGGCGCCGGCCCAAACATGGCCGCCAAGCTCCCCAAACCACAAAAATCGGCTCAGGCGGTATTATCCGGGAAGCGCAGCGGAAACGTCCTGCATCCTCCTTGGTTTGGCTCCCGGGTTCCCCTTGCGTGCATGGGCGGGGCGCTTTTGCCAAAGGGGTTCGGACATAAACCATAAAAACGCCCGCCGTACAAACGAAGGCCCAAGTGGATTTCGGCTTTTATCCTGATACGCCGCTTTCGGTGCAGGGGCGCTGCCGTCTGTGGGGATTTGAGCGCCTGAGAAGGGGACAGGCCCCAAAAGGCCCCGGCAAACGCGCTCCCGTTTGTGTTTGCGGCGTACCCTGGCAAAGAAGCGCAGGGCCCCATGGGGAGACAAGGACTGATTATTGGAGTAGTGAGAAAGGGAGAAGCAACATGGATTGTATGCGAGAATCACAGAAACGGCAGGGGCTTTACCCTATCGTGAAAAAGACTGCCTGTGCCCGGCAGACCTATGACGTCACCGTTTTGTGCCCGGACATTGCCAAGACGGCGTCCCCGGGACAGTTTGTGCATATCCGCTGCCCGGGCGTCACCCTACGCCGCCCCATCTCCATCTGTCAGGTGGATGCCCAAAGGGGTACCGTGCGCCTGGTGTTCGAGGTGCGCGGCCGGGGAACCGCGGAGCTGGCACAGCTGGGCGAAGGGGAGCTTATGGATCTGCTGGGGCCGCTGGGCCATGGCTTCGAGATTTTGCCGGGAGCTCGGGCCGTCGCCGTGGGCGGCGGTATCGGCGTGCCGCCCATGCTGGAAGCTCTGCGCAGCTATGGGGAAAACGGTACGGCGATCCTGGGCTTCCGCAGCGCCAACGCTGTCATTCTGGAGGAGGATTTCCTTCAGAATGGCAATCAGGTCCGGCTGGCCACAGATGACGGAACCCGGGGAACCAAGGGCTTTGTCACCCAGCTCCTGAAGGAACAGCTGGAGCAGCAGCGCCCGGATATCATCTATGCCTGTGGGCCAACCCCCATGCTCAAGGGCGTGGCGGCATTGGCGCAGCAGTACGGCGTGTGCTGCCAGGTGTCCCTGGAGGAGCGCATGGGCTGCGGTGTGGGCGCCTGCCTGGTGTGCGCCTGCAAAACCCTGCGGGAAAACGGCTATGAAGGCTATTCCCACGTGTGCAAGGACGGCCCTGTGTTTGAGGCGCAGCAGGTGGTCTTTGAATAACCCGGCGGCCCCGGCAAAAGGGGAATGCCCGGCCCGGTGGGAAGGGCAAACCGGGCGGCGCCAAAACTGGAATTGTTCTAAAATCCCGCAGGGGCCAAACGGTACGGCCCTGGAAAGGAATGAGGTTAGCGATGGCAGATCTGCGTGTTTCGGTTGCAGGAGTTTCATTTAAAAATCCGGTGATTACCGCCTCCGGATGCTTTGGTTACGGCAAGGAATATGATGAATTGTATGATATCTCCCGGCTGGGGGGAATCTCTTTAAAGGGGATGACCCTCAAGGAGCGCCTGGGAAACCCGCCGCCGCGGATTGCGGAAACCCCCAGCGGGATGCTCAACAGCGTGGGGCTGCAAAATCCGGGGTTTGATACCTTTGTAAAAGAGGATATGCCCTTTCTGCGCCAGAAGGATACCGTGCTCATCGCCAATGTGGCGGGCGCCACGATTGAGGATTACTGCGGCATCGTGGAGCGCGTTTCCGGCACCGATGTGGACATGATTGAACTGAATATCTCCTGTCCCAATGTCAAGGAGGGCGGCGTGGCCTTCGGCGTCAGCTGTGAGAGCGCTGCCAATGTGGTGCGTCAGGTGCGCCCCTATGCCAAAAAGCCGCTTATCGTCAAGCTCTCCCCCAATGTGACGGATATCGCCGCCATCGCCCAGGCTGTGGAGGCCGAGGGCGCAGATGCGGTTTCGCTGATTAACACACTCTTGGGAATGCGCATCGATCTGAAATCCCGCCGTCCCATTTTAAAAAACAATGTGGGCGGCCTGTCCGGCCCCGCGGTGTTTCCCGTGGCGGTGCGTATGGTGTGGCAGGTGGCCAGCCGGGTGAAAATCCCGGTGATCGGCATGGGCGGCATCGAAACTTGGCAGGATGCCATCGAGATGATGTTGGCGGGCGCCGGCGCCGTCCAGATGGGCGCCGCCCTGTTCTATGACCCCTATGCGCCCTTAAAGGTCATCGAGGGGATGAACCAGTGGCTGGATGAGCAGGGCGTCAAGTCCGTTTCAGAGATTGTAGGGCAGGTCAAACCCTGGTAGCCCGGATATTGGGGAAAGGACGGTTTTTCATATGGTAACAACCCTCTATCTGGTGCGCCATGCCCAGGCCCAGGGGAACGTGGAGGGAACCTTCCAGGGCTCCACGGATACTCCCATCAGCGAAAACGGACGGCTCCAGCTGGAACGCCTGGCGCAGCGTTTTCTCCAGTTTCCCATCCAGAAGGTGTATTCCAGCCCGCTGAGAAGGGCGCGGCAGACGGCGCTGGCCCTCAACCGGTATTGGCAGGCGCCGCTGCGGCTGCGCCGGGGGCTTTTGGAAATTCAGTGCGGGGACTGGGAGGGCCGCCCCTGGGAGGAATTAAAACGCCTCGAGGCTGAGGAGTATTCGGTGTGGCAGACCTCCCCCCATGAGTTCTGCGCCCGGGGCGGCGAGAGAATGGCCCATGTCTACGCCAGGATCTGCGGGGCCATGCAGGCTATCGCGCGGGAGAACCCCGGTGGGAGCGTGGCGGTTGTCTCCCATGGCTGCGCCCTTCGCAACTATCTGTGCTGGGTGCATGGATTCCCCTTTGAGCAGCTGCGCCGGGTGCCCTGGATGGAGCATACCGGAATCACCCGGGTGGATATCCGGGAGGACGGCGTCCCAAGGCTCATCTTCGAAAACGATACCCGGCACCTGGACGCCGCCATGGCCACGTTGTCCAAGCAGAATGTAATCTATGGCGGCGTGGAGCCCTCCGCGGACCGCTGAGAGGCAAACCCAGCTGCAATTTTGGAAAGAGGTGGCCTGGTGACAGCGCCCCGGCCCAGCAGCCGGAGCACAAACGAGGGATTGGCGCCGCAGCCCGCCCGAGGGAACACCCGCCTGTGAGACGGGTTCGGTTCGGCGGGGCTCCCGTCAGAAAGGAAGCATTCTATGAAAATAATGGCAGTGGATTTCGGCGATGCCCGCACCGGCCTGGCTGTGTGCGACCGCACGGAATTTTTGGCCTCCCCGGTGGGGGTTATCCATGAAAAAAACTTCGAGAGAACCATCCAGAAAGTCTCCTATGCCGTGGCGGAGTATGCCGTGGGCGAGGTGGTGGTGGGGTACCCCAAAAACATGAACGGAACCCTGGGGGAGCGGGCCCTCAAGTGTGAGGAATTCGCCAAAAAGCTCCAGGAGCTGGTGGATGTCCCGGTAAAGCTTTGGGATGAACGCAGCACCACGGTTTCCGCCATCCAGGTACTCAACAAGACGGATACCCGGGGGAAAAAACGCAAGGAAGTGGTGGATTCCCTGGCCGCCGCCATCATCCTGGAGAGCTACCTCAACTACCGGCAGAACCAAAAGGCGCAGGAAAATTCCAAATAGGCGATACCGCCGCCCAAGACAGGATATGAGCTTCCGCCGCACACAGCCTGCGGCAAAAGCTGCCGCCCCATCTCAAGACAGCACAACCGGTTTTTTAGCAGATTCCCTGCCCGCCGCGGCCCGATCCCGTGATACAAGAGGAATCCCGGCCTCCCCGCAATCCGGACTGCCGGGAGGAGCGCGGCCCTCTGAACTTACCGCAGTTGGATTCGGCGCCGCAACGTGATAAAAGGCCCCGGTTCGGGTGCCTTTGTGTTGGAAAAGGAAGGCATTTATGAAAATTTGTGTGGTTCAGCAATCCCACAATCCCGGCAGAGTGGAGGAAAACCTCTCCAAGGCGCTGGCATTTGCCAAACAGGCTCTGGACGGCGGCAGCGAAATCGTCCTGTTCCATGAGGAATTGCTGGTGGGGTATGTAGAGGATCCCCATGCGCTGGCTCAGAGTGTCAATGGCGAGGCCACCCAGGCGTTTGAGAGGCTGCTGCGGGACTATGAGGGCGAGCGCAAAATTATTTACGGTCTCACCGAACGGTGCGGGCAGCGCTATTATATCTCCGCGCCGGTTGTGTCCAGGGAGGGCGTCGTCGCCAATTACCGCAAGTGCCATCTCTGGAAGCAGGGGACGCCCCTGCGGGACGAAACCCGGCTGTATACCCCCGGGGAGGGGCTGGTCACCTTCCGGCATAGGGGATTTCAGGCCGGTGTGATGATCTGCTATGACGGCGATTTCCCGGAGATGGCCCGGGCCTATGCCCGTATGGGCTGCCAGATGCTTTTCTGGATGAACAACCGGGAAAGCCGGAGCCATGATGATTTCGCCCAGCTGCACAGCCGGTGCAATTCCCTGATTGTCGCCACCAGCTGCTGCTGCGGGAAGGATGAAACCGGCGCCTGGTGCTCTGGAAAAAGCAATATTGTGGACTATGACGCCACTCTGCTGGGGGAACTGGCGGACAGGGAGGGGATTCTGATAGCAGAGGTCCATCCCGAATTGGTGCAGGCGCACCGGGAGGAGAATCCCCTGTTTGGCGGCCTGCGGGAGGATTTATTCTATCACGCCTGAAACGGCGGCAACTCAAAGAACGCCGCTGGGGGCGTTTTGTAAACCCGGATGGAGGATAAACCGCTGAAAGAGGCCCGTTTCATTCCGATAACCGGGATGGAGCGGCGGTACTCACCCCCTTGTCCGTTCGCCCCCCGCTGAGCCTTAATTGGGAACCCGTGCGCCGTAACGCTGCAAAGGCCTTTTGAAAAAGGGCGCCGTCCAGTCCGGATTGCGCCGCCCGGGACAGGCCGGAACCGAACATACAGAAGGGAGAGGAGAAACCGTGCACCCACAGATACCCAAATCGAAACCGTCCCGGCGCCAATGGCTCTTGGCAGGCTCGCTGTGTGTATTGCCGGTCCTCCTATTTTTGGCGGCCAGATGGCTGCGCCCGGCGATGCTGCAGGTGTTTGTACACATCCCGGTGTGCCCGTCTTATGAGAAGCTGCACCTGTACTGCCCGGGCTGCGGAAATACCCGCAGCGTCATGGCCCTGCTGCGTGGGGATATTCTGGGCTCCATCCGCTATAATGTCACACCGGTCCTGCTGGCGGTGCTGGGCGGGCTTTGGTATGTGCAGGGAATTCTGCGGGTGCTGGGAAAACGGGTGCGCCTGCTGCCGCAGAGCCTGTGGTTCTGGTTGGGGCTCATTGCCCTTGTGCTGCTCTACTACATCCTGCGCAATTTCATTCCCTGGATGGCTCCCTGAACCGGGGAGCTTTTTTCATTGCCCGTCTGTGGAAAGTCCGGCCCGGCCGGGGCGGTTCCGGCTGCCGGGGATTGGGGTACCCCGCACGCCGTTATTTTGATGTGACAGCGCTTGCGGACTGTAAAATCACAGGAAAATGATGGAGAACATAGGTTTACAATCCCCGGTAAAAACGGTATAATGAAACATAGGCTTCCGTTCTCTTGATACAATTTTGGCCATCAGTTAAAAGCTAACAATACCGAACTTGTAAAGGATCGTACGATGTCAGTCAATATAGCAGAGAAATTTGAATTGCTGTTCGATAAAGACAACCAGGTTGCGTACAAAGCATTACTGGAATTGCAAAACGAGAGTGAAGAAACGAACTGTGTCTATCCTTTTATGGATAGACTAGGCGATATGCTTGACAGCGATAATTCTTATATTCGCACAAGGGGTCTTACACTGCTTGCTCATAATGCAAAATGGGATAGGGATTGTAAAATTGATAAAATCATAGATAAATATTTAAGGCACATAACAGATGTTAAGCCCATTACAGCCAGGCAATGTATTAAGCTTTTGCCGATGATTGCAATGCATAAGCCGGAATTGAGGAATGCTATTCTTTGCGCGTGTCATAGGGCGGATATCGGTATTTATGACGTTAGTATGCAGCCGCTGATTCGCAAAGATATTCAAAAAGCGCTAAAGGAAATACAAGGATTATAAAATACAAATTCAAATGTAAACAGGGGGGATTCAGGATGGAAAATGTCTATCGCAGCTGTCCGCAGTATGAGAATGAGGACTATCTTTTGAGAAAGATTAGCCCAAACGATAAATCCGATCTGCTAACGGTTTATTCTGATAAAAACGCCGTACCTTTTTTCAATTGTGATAATTGCGGCGGGGATGATTTTTATTATACAACTCAAGACAGGATGGAACAGGCTATCAGCTATTGGCTTTTAGAGTATAGTACAGCGGGATTTGTACGGTGGTCTATTCTATCAAAAAAAGTGAAGCAAGCCATCGGGACGATAGAGCTTTTCCATAGAGATGCAGAAGATTATTTTACAAATTGCGGGTTGCTTAGACTGGATATCCGAAGCGACTATGAAGTATCCAGTGAGATTGTAAAAATATTAAACTTGATTATTCAGCCTGCTTATACGCTGTTTCATTGTGATAAAATCGCGACAAAAGCAATTCCCTCAGCAACAGAGCGTATCGCGGCTTTGAAACGCTTGGGGTTTACATTGTCGGAGGAATCGCTGATAGGGCATGATGGAACAAGGTACGATTCCTATTTTGTGTTAAAGCAAAATCAGGAAATCTGAAACTTTCCGAAGGATGCGCTGCAGAGCTCATAGCTTATCGAAAACATGGGGGATTCATAGAACTCCCCCGTTCGTCTTGTCCGGGCGCTGCTTCTGCTCGATTCTCTCACAGGAAGACGGCTTTCCTGTGAGCGGGCGGAGCTAAAAGCGCCCCTCGGGGGAAGGAAACGTCCCGGAGCACTCAAGGCGCCGGGGAGATTGGACAGAACCGGTAAGAACCCGTGGATCCCGGTGCTTTGCCGAATCCTCTGGAAAAAAGCGCCGGTCGGCCCTGCGCAATCCGCTTCGGGCAGACAGCCAAACTAAATAGAACGTGAGAAAGAAACGACAGAAACGGGGTGAAGCTGAGGCCGTGGCACAGCAGGAGAAGGAATATCAAAAGCTCAGCGGCAGCGTGGACACCATTGTGTTCCGCAAGGAGGAGACAGGCTTCACCGTATTGGAGCTGGAGACCCAGGACGATTTGGTGACGGTTGTGGGCAACCTCATCGACGTGGAGGAGGGCGAGGAGCTCATCCTCACCGGATACTATACGGCGCACCCCACCTACGGCACCCAGTTCCGGGCCCAGCTGTGCGAGCGGCGCCTGCCCGCCACCGCCAACGCCATCGCCAAATACCTGTCCTCCGGGGCAATCAAGGGGGTGGGCCCGGTGCTGGCCAAACGCCTGGTACTGCACTTTGGGGACGAAACCCTGATGGTGATGGAAAAATCCCCCCAGCGCCTGAGCGAGGTCAGCGGGATTTCCCCCAAAAAGGCCCAGGAAATTGCCCTGGAATACCAGCGGCTCTTCGGCATCCGCTCCGTTATGCTCTTTTTGAGCCGGTTCGGGCTCAATCCCGTGATGAGCGTGCGCATCTGGCGCAAGTGGGGAATGCAGTCCGTGGAGCTCATCCAGGAAAACCCCTTTGTGCTGTGCGCCTGGGATATCGGGCTCTCCTTTGAATTGGCGGATGCCATTGCCCAAGAGCTGGGCATGGAGCCGGGCAGCGTCAACCGCATCCGGGCGGGGCTCACCCATACCCTGCAATATAACACCAATAACGGCCACACCTGCCTGCCCAGGAATAAACTGGTGGAAAAGGCGGCGCTGCTCACCCAGCTGGGGACACAGCAGGTGGACGAGGTGCTGGGGGATCTCTGCGAACAGGGGGATTTGGTGGAGGATACGGTGAAGGGCACGCCCTTTGTCTATCTGCCCCATCTCTATGCCGCGGAAACCTTTGTGGCGGGGCGAATCCGGATGATCTGCCAGCTGCTCGAAGCCCCCCAGGAGGTCCGTCAGGAGCGTGAACGCCAGCTGGAGGCGCAGATTACCCTCCTGGAGCAGCAGCAGGGCATGGAGTATGCCCCCCTGCAGCGCCAGGCCATCCTGCAAAGCATGACCCACGGCATCTTTATCCTCACCGGCGGCCCCGGCACCGGCAAGACCACCACCCTCAACGCAATGATTGAGCTCATGGAGCAGCAGGGGGACGAGGTGGCCCTTTGCGCGCCCACGGGACGGGCTGCCAAACGGATGGCCCAGGTGACCGGGCGGGACGCCAAGACCATCCATCGCCTGCTGGAGGTGGATTTTTCCGACGGCAGCGGGCAGATCCGCTTTAAGCGCAACGAAAAAAATCCCCTCAAGGCGGATGTCATCGTGGTGGACGAGATGTCCATGGTGGATATTCTGCTCTTCGAATCCCTGATGCGGGCCATGAAGCTCTCCTGCCGGCTGGTGCTGGTGGGGGATGCGGATCAGCTGCCCAGCGTGGGCTGCGGCAATGTGCTGCGGGATCTCATCGACAGCCAAAAAATCTCCTGTATCCACCTGGCGCAGATCTTCCGCCAGGCGGCGCAGAGCCTGATTGTCACCAACGCCCACAGCATCGTCCATGGGGAATACCCCAATCTCAGGGAGCGGGGGAACGATTTCTTTTTCCTGCGCCGGGTGGATAACGCCGGCGCCAGCCAGACGGTGGTGGATCTCTGCACCACCCGTCTGCCCCAAACCTACGGCTATTCCAGTATGTGGGATATCCAGGTGCTCGCGCCTACCCGGAAAGGGGAATTGGGCACCATGGAGCTCAACCGGCGCCTGCAGGAGGAATTAAACCCCAAGGATCCCGGCAAGGCGGAGTTTGTTTTGAACGCCACCACCTTCAGGGAAGGGGATAAGGTGATGCAGATCCGCAATAACTATGACATCGAGTGGAAAAAGGACGACGAGCGCGGAATGGGGATTTTTAACGGCGACATCGGCCAGATTCTCAGCATCAACCGCTCCGCCCACACCCTGGAGATCCGGTTCGATGACCGGGTGAGCGTCTACACCTTTGATATGGCGGTGGATTTGGAGCTCAGCTATGCCTGTACGGTCCATAAGAGCCAGGGCAGCGAGTTTAAGGCGGTGATTCTCCCCCTGATGCGCCCGAACCCCAGGCTCTCCTACCGCAACCTGCTGTATACGGCGGTCACCCGGGCCAGGGAACTGCTGATTATTGTGGGCAGGGATTCCGCAGTCCAGTTTATGGTGGACAATGTGCGCAAGACGCTGCGGTATACCAATCTGGCGGATTTTCTCTGCCAGGCTTTGGAGGAAGGCCATGAGGGCGCTCAAGAAATGTAAAATATTGGATAACTTGCTTTTTTCGACAAAGTTGGCGTGTTCCCGGGAGGTATCATAGGATATGCCCCAGAATCAGTTGGGAAAACCTCTGATTTTCAGAGAATGGCTCCTGCGGCTTTTCTTTCCCCAGCACTGCGCCTCCTGCGGGGAGCCGCTGGGGGAGGGGGAGCAGTTTCTGTGCGCCCGGTGCCAAAAACATCTTCGGCTCCTCCCGCCGGACACCTGCCCCAAATGTGCCAGAAGGCTGGAACTGTGCTCCTGCCTTACGCAAAGCGCCGTTTACCGGGCGGCGGCCGCGGTGGAATATGACGATGTCTCGGCGCCCGTCCTCTGGAAGCTGAAGTTTGATTCCAGGCGGGATTTGGCCCCCTTCCTGGCGCAGCTCATGGAACAGCGCCGCCGGGAATTTTTCGCCGGGCAGCGCTTTGACGGCATCACCTATGTCCCCATGTCCAAAGCCGCCAGGCGAAAACGCGGCTATAATCAGGCCCAGCTTCTGGGGCGGGAATTGCAGCGCCTGAGCGGGATTCCCTGCGGCCAAACCCTCCTCAAGGTGCGTTCCAACCGTCCCCAGCATGAGCTGAACGCCCAGGAGCGGCGCCTGAATGTACAGGGGGTCTACCGCCTGGGGCCCCACATCTCGGTGCGTGGGCTGCGGATCCTCCTGGTGGACGATATTCTCACTACAGGCAACACCGTGGAGGAATGCTCCCGGGTGCTGCTGCGGGCAGGGGCCGCGTCCGTGGGGGTTTTGTGCGCGGCGTCCAGCCTGCCCCGGGAGGTCAAACGGTACTCCAACCGCAGGGAAAAAACGGAATTTGAAAAATAAGCCAAAAGCGAATATAATAGAACTTGCCGCAATCATTCGGGACGCGGGTTTTCGCCGATGGCGCCGCGAAACCGGAAAGCCGTCTTTTCTGGACGGGGATATTGGCTTGGGCCGGGGCCGGCAAGGCCTTGCGCCCGGGAATACAAAGTGTTTTGAATTCAGAGCTTCGAAGCGGATTTTGAAGGGGCGGTTATGAGGAACCTCTCAAACCGGGACAGGCACTGGTATCCACAGACGCTTTACTAAAATGGAACATAGCCCTGGCTTTGACAGGGGAAAGGCTTGGTGAACATATGGCAGCGATTGATATTGGAATTGATTTGGGTACCGCTTCGGTGATTGTATATCTCAGCGGGCGCGGCATTGTCTTGGAGGAGCCCAGCGTTGTGGCGGTTAACTCCTCCACCGGCGACGTGCTGTGCGTGGGCGAGGAGGCCTACCGGATGCTGGGAAGAACCCCGGATAAAATCCGTGCGGTTCGTCCGCTGCAGGACGGCGTCATCTCCGACTATGAGCTCACGGAAAAAATGATTAAATATTTTATCCGCAAGGTGTGCGGCGGCAATGTGCTCAAGCCCCGGATCTGCCTGTGCGTCCCCTCCGGAATTACGGATGTGGAGTCCCGCGCAGTGGTCGAGGCAGCTACGTCTGCCGGTGCCCGCCGGGTATACCTGATTGAAGAGCCGGTCGCCGCGGCGCTGGGTTCCGGAATCGATATCTCAATCCCCAACGGCAATATGATTCTCGATATCGGCGGCGGAACCGCGGATATCGCCGTGCTCTCCTTAAACGGAATTGTCACCAAAACCTCCATCAAGGTGGCGGGCAACGCCTTTGACCGGGCCATTGTAAAATCCATCCGGGAGAACCATAAGCTGTTTATCGGCGATAAAATGTCCGAGTACCTCAAGCAGCAGATCGGTACGGTATATGGCTTCGAGGAGGAGCGCACCTGTGAAATTAAGGGCCGCAACCTGATTACCGGCCTGCCTCAGAAAATCACCGTCACCTCCACGGAGATTAAGGATGCCCTGGAGGAGAATGTGGTGCAGATTATCGAGGCCGTCCACTCTGTCATCGAGCGTACGCCTCCGGAACTGGTGGGGGATATCCACACCAATGGTATCATGATGACCGGCGGAGGCTCTATGATCCATGGCCTGGGCCGCCGCTTGGAGGAGGCCACCAAAATCCATGCCCGCCTGGCTGAGAACCCCATCGAGGCGGTGGCTGTGGGAACCGGGCTGGCCTTCGAACGCCTGGATGATCTCTCCGATGGCTTCATCCGCTCGGTGGCCTACCGGTAAGGGATGCCCGGATAAACTGAACTGTAAGATGAAAAACTCCCCCGGCGCCGTGTCTTTCACGGTTCCGGGGGAGTTTTCTGTCCAATTTCTCAAACATTGAGGAAAAATATAGGGAAATAGACTATATACATTGAATAGATAAATATAAACTGTTGATATTATTTTATATAAGTATTACTATAAAATTAATAAAACATGAATTCTAACACCAAAGGAGATGACAACTGTGAAGAAGGCAAAACGAATGGTAGCGGTCGTTCTGTGTCTATGCGTGGTGGCATTGTGTATGGGCTTCACCCAGCAGCGGGATGCCGGGGAACTGGCGGCGGAGAGAGCCATGTCCCGGCAGGAAGAGGCCCTGGACGCGTATCAGCTGCTGTGGGACAGCTTTGAAAAGGATACCGAAAGCGGCCAGCCAATTTACCCCGACGAGTACGGCGGGGAGTATATCGACGACGATAAGCTGGTAATCCAACTCACCGAGAACACCCCAGAGAACCAGGCCAAATACCGGGAACTGTGCGGAAACTCCGATAAGGTGGTATTCGAAAAGGTAACCTATTCCCTCAATTATCTCAATAGTTTGGAGAGCCAGGCGGAATTGTTATCCAAGGACTTCGCCGTCACGGGGTATGGGGTAAAGCGCCAGGAAAATAAGTTTATGATAGCGGTGGAACAGCAGGATTTAACCGCCGTGCAGCAGCGCCTGATGCGTCAGAGAAGCAGTGCCCCCATTGAAATTGTGGAGGGGAACTATGCTCAGACGTTGGCGAATTTGCCTGGAGGAACTAAAATTGTAAATAGTTCTCTTAGTAATCTGAGTGTATGTATCACCGGATATTATGGTAACAATAAAGTACCAGCTTTGGTGAGTTGCGGTCATGGTTATACTTATGTTGATGATGAAATGTTTTATAATGGGACGGCAATCGGAAAAATTGTAAAGTCTAAATATGGAAATTTTCAATATGGAGACTATTCTATAACTACACTCTATAGTGGAAATCCACGTTATCCCTATGTCAAGTCATCATCTTCTACAAAATACGTCAGTGGTTTTCGTGCCACAACAAGTGGGGCTTCCATTGCACGATATGGTGCTTCAACAGGGTATGGATTCGGTGTCGTCTCTATTACCAATTATACCGTTAAGTATACTGAGAATAACGGGGATACCACTACTGTTAAAGGTTTGACAGTGGCATCTCAGCCTGTCGATTCTCCCAAGGCAGCAAAAGGTGACAGCGGGGGATGTGTTTATACTCAGGGTTCCCCCACCTATGTAACTGGAATTATTTCGGGCGGTGGTCCTATTTTAGGAATTGATTACTTGCTTTATACGCCTATCGCTTATGTCACGGATCAGGGATTTTCTTATTAAGTTGTCTGTTATTCTCAAATTGCGAAAATCAGAGCCGTTCATTCGGCTCTGATTTTCTTAAATGGGAGGTAAAACAAATGAAACCACTCCGAGCCATCCTGCGTTGCGTGATCCTGCTGCTGCTGGTTTCTCTTGGAATCTCTGTAGTATCCGCCGCACAGTTTAATCGATATCTGAAGGATAACTTCGTGCCCAACGGGAAAAAATGGCCGTTGTTTGAGCAAAATGTTCCCCTTGAAGAAATCTACAGTGATTATTGTGACTCCGAGTATTACGCGGCCAGCAACCTTACGTCGCTTCCGGTAAATATTGTTCTGAATCGTCCAATTCGATATTACGATACCCCTGACATAAATAGCGAACCAGCATTTGAACTGCCGGCGGGAAGATACCGGATTGAAATAGGGGAACCGGTGTTCCACCAGGGAATCCATACGCTGCCAACCTACCAAAAGGGTTGGAGGTATGCCCGGACTCTGCCGGAGCCGCTGACGCCTGAAAATGAAAAACAGGAGAATCTCACGTCTCCAATGCGATGGTATTATGTAAGATTGGAGGATTTAAAGCGGGTAACAATACACCTGCTGGCAGAAGAGCGCACATTATACACGAACCGTTTTCTTGAGGGAAAGTTAAACTTGAGATCTCTGGTTAGATTGTGGAAGAAAAGTGGGGTTAGTCTATACAATTTAGATAAACTCTTATATGAGCAAGGCGACTACCTCTCCCCGGATCTCTTCAGGCCCCTGTGGGACTGGAAATGCACTGCCCTGGTAATCGGGATGGTTTTGCTCATGATACCAGAACGGCTTTCGACAGGACGGGAGAACACAACATGAGATTCAGCTCCGGGGAAACGGAAAGAATAGGTGAACAAGCCGGACTGCCTTCGGGCAGGGCTTGTATGGCTGGGTGGCTCCGCCAGATCAGAAAGAACCCCTCTGCTCCCCGGAGCAGAGGGGTTCTGATTCGTGTTCCGGAAAGCCTTTATTCTCCGGTCATACGGTGAATTTCCGCCATCAGCTCCGTGAGAATATCTTCCTCGCGGATTTTGCGGAGGATTTTCCCCTTTTTAAAGAGAAGAGCCTCCCCCTTGCCGCCGGCGATGCCGATATCCGCCTCCCGGGCCTCCCCGGGCCCGTTGACGATGCAACCCATCACCGCCACCTTCAGCGGCGCTTTGATAGGCCGCAGAAGCTCCTCCACCTGGTTGGCCAGGCCGATGAGATCAATCTGCGTTCTGCCGCAGGTGGGGCAGGAGACCACAGTGGGCCCCTCACGGCGCAGCCCGATGGCCTTGAGGATGTCCTGGGCGGCTCTGATTTCCTGTACGGGATCCGCGGTAAGCGAAACACGGATGGTATCGCCGATACCGTCGCACAAGAGGCTGCCGATGCCCACGGCGGATTTAATGAGCCCCATCCGGGCGGTTCCGGCTTCCGTGACGCCCAGATGTAAGGGATACCGGCATTCCCGGCTCATCAGCCGGTAGGCCTCAATCATGGTGGGCACATCAGAGGACTTGATGGAGATGACGATATCCTCAAAATCAAACCGTTCCAGCAGGGAACAGTGGTATTTGGCGCTTTCAACCAGAGCCGCCGCACAGGGGGAGCCGTACTTGGCAAGGATCTGCTTTTCCAGGGAACCGCCATTGACGCCGATTCGGATGGGTACGCCATGGCTGCGGCAGGCCTGCGCCACCTCTTTAACCCGGGAATCCTCCCCGATATTGCCGGGGTTAATCCGAATTTTGTCTACACCTGCCGCTACACAGTCCAGCGCCAGGCGGTAGTCGAAATGGATATCCGCCACCAGAGGAATGCGGATCTCCTGTTTAATCGCGTCAATCAGGGCCACCGCCTGGGCGTTGGGGACGGATACCCGCACAATTTCACATCCGGCCGCCTCCAGCTGCTTGGCCTGGCGGACATTTCCCGCAATATCCTCTGCCGGGACATTGAGCATGGACTGGATGCGGATTGGCTGCCCTGCGCCGATGGCTGTAGTTCCAATTTTCACTGAATTTGTTTGGCTGTGCATTTTTTCCCTCCCATTTCCTTGAGAAGCCCAAACCGCCAAAGAGGAAGGCAGTCCGGGCATAGCCGGTATTGGGCCGCGGCTGTCTGAGCGGACAGGCGCAGCGCCTTTTGGAAATGCCGTTTTGCAATTCGCCGGCACCCCCAGTATTCCAAGGGGTGCCAATCCGGCTGTTGGATGGCGCTCCCTTTGTCTAACGGTTCCTGGGGCAAAGTCTCCGGAAAACTCCTTGATCCTCTTTGATGATTGTATTTTCGCGTTCCGCGCGAACCTTGCATCACAACAAAGCCTGAACCAGCCGGGACGTTTTGCGGTTTGGCCTTGCCGAACACCGGCCGCGTCGTCGGGCCGGTGAGCGAAACTCCCCCAATCATGAAAGATGATTGCAGGTTCACAACAAGGCCTGAACCAAACCGGGACGTTTTGCGGTTTGGCTGTGCCGAACACCTGCCGTACTTTTGAGCCGGTGAGCGAAACTCCCTCAATCATGAAAGATGATTGCAGGTTCACAACAAGCCCTGAACCAAACCGGGACATTTTGCGGTTTGGCTGTGCCGAACACCGGCCGCGCCTTCGGGCCGGTGAGCGAAACTCCGAGATATTCACGCTCCGCGTGAATATTGTATCACAACCAGGGCCGGTTGTCAGTATCTGTCAGGGCAGGGGGATCTCAAACAGGCTGACAGCCCTTTGCCCGCTCCAAATTCCAATATGGACAAATCCCTCCTGGGAGATTGCGATTGTCTGATACCAAGGGGCGTTTTCCTCCCGCAGAGAGCCCAAATCCCCTTGAGTCATGGCAAGGCCCCATCCCGCTGTGACAAGCCCCGCCACCAGCAGGACGCTCCCCGCTGTCAGAAGAATGCGTTTCCAATACCGTTTCAGCATTTCCATACCTCCTTGAGCCGATTGAGCTGCTGCAGCGCCCAGTTTACCAGGCGTTTGGTGAGGCGCGCACATCCCCAGGTGGACTGGACAGCCGCGACCCCCATGAGAAGAGCCAGCCCCAGCAGGGCCAGTCCCATCCCCAGCTGGATCACTCCAACAGGGGCGCTGCCGGAAAGCAGCATAGGCGCCCCGATAAGGGAGACGATCCCGGTAAGCGTCCCCGCCAGCGTGAACGCCGCGGTCACCAGGGGCAGGCACCATATGACGAGAATTAGGCACATCAGGAAAGTAGCGGCACATAAAAGAAGCGTTCCCCAAAAGGGAAGGGATGCCAGGATCACAATCCGCATTGGAGAAAACCGCGAATGCCGGGCCGGCGGGGCCGGGACAGGTTCTGGATCCTGTGATGCCCGCAGCTCCTCCTGGATCTCTCGGGCAATGTCCTGGGGAGACCCCATTTTTTCCAGTGCCTCCTGTTCGGTGCTTCCGTTTTCCAAATAATCCTCCAGTATCTCCACATAGTAGGCTAAAAACCGCTGCTTGTCCTCCTGGGGCAGCCTGTAGAGCCCCTGTCCCAGCTGAGTGAAGAATTCATCCCTGGTCTGACTGTACATCCCCGCAAGCCTCCTTGATAAAATCATAGATTTGGGATACCTGTTCCCATTCCAGTAAAAATTCCCGCATTCGTTCCCGTCCCAAATCCGTGATGCGGTAATATTTGCGCAGCCTGCCGGAATGCTCCACCGTGTAGGTGCTCAGGCACCGGGCGTTTTCCAGCCGCCTTAAAATGGGATACAGCGTGGACTCAGAGATACTCACGCATCCCCCTATGTCTTTGATGATTTGATACCCATAGGAATCGCACCGGCACACGGCGGCAAGCACACAGTATTCCAACAGGCCCTTTTTCAGTTGAGTTTCCATTCTCAGTGTTCCAGTTCCTTTCGTAACAGCCCGGGGCTGGTTGGGATTCAGAGTGATGGCTGTGAAAAGTTCCTCTGCCAATACTATATATTGCATAGTATTATTTGTCAAGAGGTATTTGCTCCCCTTTTTCAGAATCCCATCCCATTTTCATGGAAACGAGCATTTTGGCGTGATACGGGACATATAGTTTTATGAACCGGTGTTCCCTGTATGTTTGGGAAAACCAGCCATGGCGGGCCGGACTCCGCGGGATTGGATTTTATAAAACTAACACGCCCTCATCGAAATCGGTTTTTCATAGATGGGGCACCTGGACGTACCCGCTGCGGTATTTTTGGAGAAGGCTCTCAGATACCGGCATTGGTTTTTCGTGGCCCAAATACCGATTATAGTTCGGTTTCATAAAATGAAATGGAATATTCGCAGAGGAAATGTCGATTTTTAACCATTGGTATTCTTGTAATTATGAATAATCTATGATATAATGCTTAACAATAAGAGAATTTTGCTCTTAACTTAGAATTTCTATTCGAGGAGGATTTCATTATGGAGCCCAACTACAATCCCCAAAATCCAGTCCCAGAGGTCAACAACGCACCGAAGCCCGGCATGGGAATTGCCTCTATGGTTCTGGGAATCGTTGCTGTCGTGTTCTGTTGCTGCTTTTACTATGTCTCCATCCCCTGCGCAATCGTTGGCTTAGTTCTGGCCATCGTTGTTCTGCGCCGCGGTGAGGAAGCTGGACGTAAGATGGCAATCGCAGGTTTGGTTCTCTCCATTGTTGCGCTGGTTTTGGTCGTGCTGTATATCATTTTGATTGGAACTATGGTGGGCGGACTGTCCGCATACCTGACCGAGTTTGCAAACTACTATTAAAAGATACTTAGAATTGACCGGCCTTTTACAGGAAACCGTCTTGGCGGTTTCCTGTTTTTTTATCCTGTTTCAGGGAACTATTTTTGCATTGAGTTCAGCAGGAGAATTGTGATACAATGTTCACACAGAGTGTGAACCTAATCATCCTTCACGATTGCGGGAGTTTCGCTCACCGGCCCGAAGGCATGGCCGGTGTCTGGCAGAGCCAAACCGCAAAACGTCCCGGTTGGTTCAGGCCTTATTGTGATAAAATAATCCCATAGGCAATGATTGGGGGCCTCTCGCGGACCCGAAGGAAAGACCGCTGTTTGCAAAGTCAAAGCGCAAAACATCTCAGTTAGGTTTTGGTTTTTGGCGCAATGATCAAATCGGCCGATATTCGGCTTGCGCTGCTGTGCAAAATGTCCGGTTCTCATTGGGGAACAATAGTCCCCCGGTGTGAGTGGGCGCTTATCCCTGACGATATCCCCTCACCGGGCTGTCCAACAGCCCGGCGCTTGACTGAGCCAAACCTTGGGAGCTCCCGGTTTGTTTCGGCCTTCTGATACAAGATGATGACAGCGTCACTGGGAAGAGGGCCAAAGGGTTGCGCCTGAAGCCTATATGAATTGGTTTGCGTAATAGCATGGAAAGCTGCGGGACATATACCCTGCGGCACGAAAGGAATGAGATATGAGTGGCAAAGCCTGGGCCCATACAGGGAAGAATTTATAAGGGAATCGGCGGACTTTATTATGTAAAGACCCCCTCGGCGGTGCTGGAATGCCAGCCCCGGGGGATTTTTCGCCGTCAGGGAGTCGCTCCCCTGGTGGGGGACTGGGTGACCGTGGAGCCGGGCCAGGAGGGCAGGGGGCAGATCGTCGAGATCCATCCCCGGCGAAACTGGTTTGTGCGTCCGCGTGTGGCAAATTTGGACCAGCTGGTATTCGTCGTATCCAGCTGTGATCCGTCGCCGAATCTGAGCGTGCTGGATCGGCTGATAGCCATTGGGGAATATAAAAAGGTGGAGATGCTTCTGGTAGTCACCAAAACGGACCTGTGCCAGGCCCATGAACTGGAGGAGATCTACCGCGGCGCCGGCTTTACAGTGGTCTCGGTATGCGGTGGTGACGAGGAAGGCGTTCGCCGGGTATACGATGCGCTGGCAGGAAAGATGAGCGTATTTACCGGAAATTCCGGAGTGGGCAAATCTACGCTGCTCAACCGTATCGATCCGCGCTTTACCATCCCCACCGGGGATATCAGCAAAAAGCTGGGACGCGGGCGCCACACCACCCGGCACGTGGAACTATATGAACTGGAAAACGGCGGGATTGTGGCGGATACCCCCGGATTTTCCGCTATTGAGGTGGAACAGTTTGAGCGAATCCGCAAGGAGGAATTGGAGGGCTGTTTTCGGGAATTTGCCCCCTATCTGGGACTGTGCCGGTTTACCGGATGCTCCCACACCAAGGAGAAGGGCTGCGCGGTGCTGGAGGCCCTGCGGGAAGGAACGATTGCCCCCTCCCGCCATGAAAGCTATGTGCAGATGTACGAGCAGGCCCGCCAGATTAAGGATTGGGAGCTGCCGGGCAATGATTCCCAGCAGTCCGGGAAAAGGGGGACAAACCGTTGAAAACCTGTGTGATTCTTTGCGCCATGCCCGTATCGGATTATGAGTTTGTACAGCCCTATGTAAACAAGGCGGATCTGCTGATAGCCGCCGATGGCGGAGTACGGCACGCCCAGGCGCTTGGGGCTGTTCCGGATATCATATTGGGAGATTTTGATTCCTGGGACGGGGACCTCCCCGCCTGTGGTAAGGTCATCCGCCTGCCGGCGGAAAAGGATGATACGGATACCATGTTTGCCGTCAAGCTGGCCCTGGAGCGGGGATGCGATTTCTTCTACCTGATCGGGGCGCTGGGCGGCAGGCTGGATCACACCATGGCCAATATCCAGACTCTGGCCTATCTCAGGGAACATGGGGCCAGAGGCGTCCTGCTTTCCCGGGAGAATATTGTGTTCTTATTAAAGGATGAGCTGGCGGCGGTACCCCGTGTGCCTAATCATAAGCTGTCGGTTTTTGCGCTGAGCCCCGTGTGCCGGGGAATTAACCTGGCCCAGGTGAAATACCCGCTGAGGGAGTATACTCTGGATAACCGGTTTCCGCTGGGAGTGAGCAACGAATTTGAGGCCGAACAGGCCATTGTCCAGGTGCGCCAGGGTGAACTGCTGGTGATTCTCTCAGAAAATAACTGAAATGATAACGCGGGCCCAATTCCTCTCAGGGAATTCGGGCCCGCATTCACGTTGCGCAGCAGGCAAGAAAAATCCCCCGGTTCAGCCGGAGGCGAAGATGCTGTTTCGAGGATAGGAGCTGCAAAGCCGGCTTGATACTGCAGACGGGCTGAGGATGCAAAAACTCCATTTTCACGGGGCCAGAATGGACAAGAGAAGGCCGCCTGGAGAGCTCTGAGGGGTCTGCCTGCGGTAGAATCCTGGTTTTCTGCGCCAGAGGGGTGGCTTTTTTCCCAGATACGGGATGATAAAAACAGGGGAGCCGGACAGCCAATGCGGATAGACTGCCAAATAGCGGCAATCACACAGGTACGGGGGAAGAAATTGTCTCCATACATGGACAGACGCGGGGCGCTGGAGGAGGGGTTTTTTTGGATACTCAAAAAAACTGAAAAATATTAGCATAAGCGATTGTTGGTTCAGGTATTTTTGTGATAGAATATAGGTTAAGACTTTTAGGGCTTTTCCCTCAGGGAAAAAGCCCTTCCTGAACATTTTATCCCCAATAGGCTCCATTGCCGCGCACGGTTCACCGGCTTGGAGCCTTTGCCCGGGGAACAAGGAAGGTTCCATTCCGGCGCCGCCGGCCCGGGCAGGATTCTCAGAAAGGAATGAAAACACTATGAACTATCCGATTTCCCAGCGTATGGCGTCCCTGCAGCCCTCCGCCATCCGTGAGATTTTAAAGGCTACGCAGGATCCCAGTATCATCTCGTTTGCAGCGGGGAACCCGTCCTCGGATGCGTTTCCGTCTGGGACTATCCGCACCATCTCTGATCAGATTTTTGGTGAGGAGGCCATCACAGCCCTGCAGTATTCCGTAACGGAGGGCTACACCCCGCTTCGGGAGCGGATGAAGGCGCTGACAGAGAGCCACTATGGGATCCCCCGGCGGGATTTTGACGAACTAATTATGGTTTCCGGCGCCCAGCAGGGAATTGAACTGGTGACCAAATGCCTGGTGAATGAAGGGGATACTGTCATCTGTGAGGATCCCAGCTTTATCGGCGCGCTCAATACCTTCCGTTCCTACCAGGCCAATCTGGTGGGGGTTGAGATGGAAGAGGACGGCATCAACATTGCAAAGCTGGAAGAGGCGCTGAAGACCCAGAAAAATGTGCGCTTTTTGTACCTCATCCCCAATTTTCAGAACCCCTCGGGCATCACCATGTCCTTTGAAAAGAGAAAAGCCGTCTATGCGCTGGCAAAAAAATATTCCGTCCTGATTATGGAGGATAACCCCTACGGCGATCTGCGCTATTCCGGCACGCCGGTGCCCACCATAAAATCCCTGGATACCGAGGGCCTGGTCATATATTTGGGCTCCTTCTCCAAGATTCTCTCTCCGGGGCTTCGGGTTGGATATGTACTGGCCCCGCGGGATCTGCTGCAGAAGGTGATTGTGGCAAAGCAGTGCAGCGATGTGCATACCACCATCCTGGCCCAGCTGATCTGCGAGCATTTTCTGGCGGAAAATGATCTGAACGCCCATATTGCCATGCTCTGCGGGATGTACCGCAAGAAGCTGGAGCTGATGCTGGGCGAGATGGAGAAGGCGTTCCATCCCGCTGTCAGCTTTACGCATCCCGAGGGCGGGCTGTTTGTATGGTGCACCCTGCCCCAGGGCGCCGATATGATGGACTTCTGCCGTAAGGCGGTGGCCCAGAAGGTGGCGGTTGTACCGGGCAATGCCTTCACCATGCATGACAGCGATCCCACCACCTCGTTCAGAATGAACTTCTCCACCCCGTCTGACGAGCAGATTGTGCGCGGCATCGGCATCCTGGGCCAGCTCACCAAACAGCTGTACTGATTGGGGCACGGTTCCGCTGAGCCCGAAGCTGACCCTTTGGGTGTGTGAATTCCGAAAAGGTTGGCTTTCCCCAGGTGAAATTGAGATTAACTCCGGAAAGGAACGGTTATTTATGGATACTACAGTAAGCACTCCTGCGCCCGAGCGGAAAAAGATTATTTTCTCCGGGATTCAGCCCACCGGCGTCATGACACTGGGCAATTATCTGGGAGCGGTGCGCAATTGGGGGCCTCTGCAGGAGGATTACCACTGCGCCTATTCCATTGTCAATATGCACGCAATCACGGTGCGGCAGGATCCCAAGGCGCTGCGGGAAAATACGCTGCGGGCCTATGCGCTGCTGCTGGCCTGCGGAATTGATCCGAAAAAATCCATTGTCTTTATTCAGAGCCATGTCAGGACCCATGCCGAGCTGGCCTGGGTGCTCAACTGCTATACCCAGTTCGGGGAGCTTTCCCGGATGACCCAGTTTAAGGATAAATCCGCCAAGCACGCGGATAACATCAACGCCGGGCTGTTTACATACCCGTCCCTGATGGCGGCGGATATCCTGCTGTACCAGACAGACCTGGTGCCGGTGGGTGTGGATCAAAAGCAGCACATTGAGCTGGCCCGCAATATTGCGGAGCGCTTTAATGGGCTGTACGGCAAGACCTTCAAGGTTCCGGAGCCCTATATTCCCAAGGTGAGCGCCAAGATTATGTCCCTGACGGATCCCACCAAAAAGATGTCCAAGTCGGATGAAAATCCCAACTCCTTTGTGGCGATATTGGATGACGAGTCCACCATCATCAAGAAGTTCAAACGTGCGGTAACCGATTCCGAGGCCGTTGTGGCTTACCGGGAGGGGAAGGACGGCATCAATAACCTGATGGCCATCTATTCCTCGGTCACCGGCAAAAGCTTTCAGGAAATTGAGAGCGAATTTGACGGGCGGGGCTATGGCGACTTCAAGACGGCGGTTGGAACCGTTGTGGCGGATCACCTGAAGCCTGTGCGCGAAGAGTTCGCCCGGCTGATGAATGATAAGGCCTATCTGGAGGACTGCTACCGCAATGGTGCCAGACAGGCGCTGGAACTCTCCCAGCGCACGCTGGATAAGGTCTATAAAAAGGTTGGCTTTGTCCTGTAATGGGAACTGGATCCAACATAAAGGGGCCCGCGGCTGAATCCAGCCGCGGGCTCACTGTTTTATCTTTGAATCGAAGGCCGAAAGAAAGCCCAACCCCTGAACTAAGCGTAACAGGTATTTTCAGGGAATTAAAGTTTCCATCCGTATGGAAAAGGGGACTGGTATCCGCCTGCATATTTTTGGGGATTGCGGGCATTTTTTTCGTTGCAGATTATATCGGCGTAACGCAGTTTAAACGCCCTCCTATTTACAGATACAAGACAACGACAGTGGTTCGGGAAAACAAACTGATTGAATATCGAAATTTGTTCTGCAATGTGTATCGAATCAATGCAGACACACCAAACGAGTATTATCTCATAGACAGTCAAAAGCAATATGATATTGATACTGTACCAACAAGCCCCTTTAATCGGGATATCAGTGCGATGGAACATCTTATACAGTATCAAAGCAAATATGTTGGAGATAACAGCAACACCGGGCAGCTCATCGACGCATTGCCGCTTTCTGAATATGGTTTTGTCTTTGAAATTGATTCGGAAAACTGCGGCGTCACCATAGACTACCATTTTACGGATTGGTACAATAACGAAAATTTATATACCCAGAGAGCTTTGGTGTATAATGCCGTTTCGGCTTTCGCCTTGATTGAAAACCTTGAATATATTACAGTTCATTTCAGCGGAAGCGGCTATTCTGTCACTCGCCAAACGATAGAACAGAATTATCCGAATTACAAAGATATTTTTGCAGACAATTCGATTGATATGGGAAATTTCAGCCAATACGTAGAACAGAAAATGAACGACCGAGGATTGATATTGGAAATGTTCGGACTATTTGAAAAAATAGGATAGAACGGCTGTCAGCGGCATTAACCTGGGTATGGGGCAATCCGGCTTTGGGATTTGAGTCGAGAGAGCCAGCGAGTTCCGGCTTTTTTCAGACCCTTCCGGCTGAGCGGACAAAGCTGTCCCGGTGTCCGCTGGGAGAGGAGGTCTCTTGGCGGATTGCCGGCCAGCGGCTTTTAAAAGCCGTGTCACGGGATGTGTTGCGTCATTTGTGACTGTCAGTGATATATCCTTTCTGGAAATGGGCGGTGTCTATCGTCAAAAAGGCTGCAGGGGGCTGAAAAAACATAGAATTAAATCAGGAGCAGCGGCAGATGCCGCTGCTCCTGATTATTTCTGGCAGTTTATTTAAGCAATCGTCTCTACGTCGATGGATTTGATGACAACATCCTCCACCGGCTTATCGCTGCCGTCAACCGGTACAGCGGAGATGGCGTCCACCACGTCCATGCCCTCGTAAACAAAGCCAAACACCGTATGCTTGCCGTCCAGCCAGGGGGTTCCACCCACCTCCTGGTATTTGGCGATGACTTTTTCGGGCCAATTAATCTGTTTCATCTGCTGAATCAGGCTGGAGGATACGGTCTTGGCCTGTACAATGAAGAACTGGCTGGAGTTGGTATTGGCTCCAGCGTTCGCCATGGAGAGCGCGCCTCTGAAATTCCAAAGGTTCAGGGAGAACTCATCCTCAAAGCTGGTGGGATTACCATTGGAATCCTTGTAGATGCTCTCGCCGCCGCGTCCGGTTCCGGTGGGGTCGCCGCCCTGGATCATGAACCCGTCAATGACACGGTGGAAGATAATGCCGTCATAATACCCCTCTTTGGCGTGGGTCAAAAAGTTCTCCACTGCCTTGGGCGCCTCATCCGGGAAAAATACCACTTTAATATCACCCATCGTGGTGTGGATGGTAGCAACCTGATCGCCGGACTTGGGTGCTTCAAACATTTTTTCCATTTTTACATCCGCCTCTTTTATTTTTTTATTGTTTTCCGGATCGTTCTGGTCGAATACTGTCGCTTTGGAGGAACATCCGGTCAAAATCACCGCCACTGCGCCAAGCGCTGCTAAAACTGCTTTGCCGCGGCGAAATGAAGGCTGATTGTGCTGATTTGTCATGGGTACTTTGCTCCTTTTAGTTTATTCAGACTCCGCTTGGGAGGCCTGCTGCGGGTCATAGCTCTCGAAGGTAACGGACAGGATTGCAACGCTCTCGGTGGGGCGCCCTTCGGTATCTGTGGGGACATTCAGGATTTTTTCGGAGACATCCAGGCCCTCATAGATCTGTGCGAACACGGAGTAGCTCTGCGTCAGGCTGGGTACGCCGCCCACCTCTTCGAACTTATCCTGTATCAGCTGAGGAAATTGGGATTTGTTCATGCCCTCCCGGACCGCGTCCGTGATAGGAACATCGCCCACCACAAAAAAACGGCTGTCACAGGTATTCTTATCGGAATAAGCGGCCACAGCGCCGGGAAAGGGGTACACATTATAGGACAGTTCCTTGTTGAAGGGCTTACCGTTGTTTACGCTGGAGGCCACAGCCCCCTTTACGCCGTCCCGGTCCTCAGCGCCGGTCACATAGGCTACATTGAGGATTTCATCGCTGGTTTCATCCTCTGTGACCTTTTGAATATTGAAAATCTCCTTGCCGTTATAAAAGCCCTCCTGGGCCAGGGCCTTGAAGTTGGCCACCGCGTTGGGAGCCTCCTCGGGGAAAAATCTCAGGCGCATTTCCCCGTAGGTGGTCTGAACCACGGCGATTTCCTCGCCGTCCTTCATTGGCTCCAGCTGCCGGAACACAACCTTGCTTTCATCATATTGCCCCAGTCCGTCGTCCTGCATTGAACAGCCTGCCATCAGGCCCGCCGTACAGGCCACAGCCCCAAGCAGGGCCAGCAGGGAAACGCTGCGTTTTTTCATCTGAATAGACCATTCCTTTCTTTGTTCAGGCGTCCCGGCAAAAAAACCGGAACAAATATAATCATATCCTATTTCACAGCCGCAGACAAGGCTCATTTTATGAATTTCTCAAAAACTGCAATTACAGGCCTTCCTGGGAGGCTGCGTCAGGAGAGAGGAGGCTCTTATTGTCTGGTTTTGGAAAAGGATAGGATTTTAGGGTGGGATTACCAAACTTTTTGTCAAATTATTGTGGATAAAGAGAATAAAAGTTTTGAGTATTTCATAGTAAAATAGAATAAAAGGGAGGTGTTTAAACGGTGAGGATGGATTATATGCTTTTAATTTCTCTGCTCGGTATGGTGCTGCTGTTTCTGCCGCTGAAAAACAGCTGGGCTGCAGCGGCGCAGCTGCTGGCGGCAAGCCTGCTGTGCGTCCGGGGCGTTGTGGGGATGCTGGGGTTTTGGTCCGGTGCCTCCCAGCGCCTTGAGCGGGACCTGCTGCTGCAGCGCGGGCCCAAGGAGCTTATCTGGCTGGGCCAGAAAATGATTCCCGCCATGCTGCATTATTACGGCGTCTTTGTGCTGGTATTCGTGGGCGCCCTGGCGCTGGTAGGGGCCTTGGTGTTCTCCAGGCTGTCCGGAATTCACCGTGCGGACCTTCCGATCAGCCTGTGCCTGCTGAGCTTTTGCCTGGCAGCTGTGCTTGGCGGCGTTCTGCTGGCTTTGGCCTCTCACCACAGGCTGTATGATTTTGTAGGGCTTTTTGCGCCTTTGGCCCGCTGCTCGGTCCAAATTTTAATTCTCCCAATGATGTGTTTCGGAACCGTACTCCGCCTGAGATGGAAGTGGCTTCAGGACCGCCCCCGCCGGGTACTGGAACATATGGAACCGCAGGCGGCCTGAATGCGGGTTTTCCCCGAGAATGTCACGGAGCAAAGATTTCAGAATTTTCTCACTAGGATTTTTCCTGAAAATATGGTATTGTTATATTCGGTGATAATTTGTAGAATTTTCTGAAAGCCGCTCTCTGCCCGGGGCAGGGTCTGCGGAAATTTTCCAAAAGGGGATTATTCGCATATGCTGATTGTTGTTTTACTGAGTTTCGCGCTGTTGTTTGTGGGCTGGAAAAAACCATATATGCGCCCGGTGCGCCTTGTGCTTTCAGCCGGGGTATGCATCTGGGGAGTTGTCAATATGGCGGGGTACCGTGCGCTGGCAATGGAGGAGCTCAGCCGCTGGCTGGGAGCCATTGCGCCCAATGCAGGCTATTTGCCCGGGATTCAGCAAAAGGCGCTGCACACACTCAATTTTTTGATTCCTCTGTGCTGCTGGGGCCCAATTTTGATTGCCGGGGCTCTGCTGCTGGTGGCTTTAGTCCTGCGCCGGATTGATATGGACATTACGAGGCCCATTTATATGATTTCGGGGGCAATGTGTATCCTGCCTGCGCTGGCCTTAGTCGTTCTGAGTGTCCCCACTCTCTGGGTGATGCCGCAGTTTTTCTTTGTAATCTGGCCTTTAATCGTCAATGTGGCGGCGCTGCTGACCCTGCCGCTCACGATTTTCTGTACAGTCATCCGCGTCCCCGCGGAGGGACTGGGCCCCAAGGATCGCTGCGCCTTTTAACTGAAAAAGCGAGAATCCCCCTGGAGTTCTGCTCCGGGGGGATTCTTTTTGCCAGGTTTACAAACCGGATCACCGGGGAGGGATAAAACGACGCCCTTTTTGCGGCGTTTGGGATATCGGCATAAAATTCTTGCATGGGCGCTCCTCCTATATCAGGGAACTATCAAAATCCCGTAGTAAATTGAGGGCATCTTAACACATGGGCTGCGGAGTGTCAATAGCGAAACGATACTGCCCAGCTGAATTTGCAGCCGCCTGAGTACCGCACCAAGCAGGTATCCGCATCTCAGTGCGCGGCAGCGTTCCTTTAGGTGCCGCGGACTGCGGCATCCCGCCCTTAAACCGCTCACCATCCGGGTTTGCGGTTTGACCCCAGGAAATACCGGCTGAATGGAACAAGCCCCTGCCGCTTTTAAGCGGCAGGGGCTTGGGGCACAGTATTGATGAACCGGGGTTATCTTGCCTTGGTACGGACTTCCTCCTGGGCCATAGCAATAAAGTCCTCCAGAACCATGGAGCCCTTGTCGCCGTCCTTATGGGAACGTACGGACACGGCGCCCGCCTGGACCTCCTTATCGCCCACCACCAGCATATAGGGGATCTTTTGCAGCTGGGCCTCCCGGATGCGGTAGCCGATTTTCTCGTTGCGGTCGTCCAGGTGAACCCTCAGTCCCGCCGCTTCCAGCTGCTGGGCAACCGTCTTGGCGTAATCCTCCTGGCGTTCGCTGATGGGCAGCACCCCAACCTGTACGGGAGCCAGCCACAGCGGGAAGGCACCGGCGAAGTGCTCGGTGAGAATTCCGATAAAGCGCTCCACCGAGCCGAACACCACCCGGTGCAGCATGATGGGCCGGTGCTTGGCGCCGTCGGCGCCGGTGTACTCCAGTTCAAAACGCTCCGGCAGCTGGTAGTCCAGCTGGATGGTGCCGCACTGCCAGGTGCGTCCCAGGCAGTCGGTCAGGTGGAAGTCCAGCTTCGGGCCGTAGAAGGCGCCGTCGCCCTCGTTGACCTCATAGTCATAGCCCAATTCCACAATGGCGTCCCGCAGGGCGTCCGTGGCCATAATCCAGTCCTTCTCCTCGCCGATGTGATCCTCCGGCATGGTGGAGAGTTCGATATGGTACTCAAAGCCGAATGTGCTGTACACCTGGTCGATGAGCCGCACCACGCCCTTGACCTCGTCCTTGATCTGCTCCGGGGTGATGAACAGGTGGGCGTCGTCCTGGGTGAAGTTGCGCACCCGCATCAAACCATGCAGGGCGCCGGAGAGCTCATGCCGGTGCACCAGCCCCAGTTCGCCCATGCGCAGGGGCAGATCCTTATAGGAACGCATCTTGGTTTTGTATACCAGGATGCCGCCCGGACAGTTCATGGGCTTTACGGCGAAGTCCTCCCCGTCGATGACCGTGGTGTACATATTTTCCTTATAGTGCTCCCAGTGCCCGCTGCGCTCCCAGAGGGTACGGCTCAGCAGGATGGGGGTGCTGATCTCCTGGTATCCGGCCTGACGGTGGATTTCCCGCCAATAGTCCAGCAGCAGGTTCTTTAAAATCATGCCCTTGGGCAGGAAGAAGGGGAACCCCGGGCCCTCCTCCAGGAAGGTGAAGAGCTCCAATTCGCGGCCCAGCTTGCGGTGGTCGCGTTTTTTAGCCTCCTCCAGCATGGTGAGGTATTCCTCCAGCTGGGAGGCCTTGGGGAAGGCAATTCCATATACCCGGCACAGCATGGCCTTATTGGAATCCCCGCGCCAGTAGGCGCCGGTACTGGAGGTCAGCTTGAAGGCCTTGATGCGGGAGGTATCCGGCAGGTGGGGCCCGGCGCACAGGTCCGTGAAGTCCCCCTGCTGAAAGAAGCTGATGGCCTCACCCTTGGAGGAATGCTCCTGGATGAGCTCCGCCTTGTAGGGCTCTCCCTTCATAAATTCCAGGGCCTCCTGCGGGGAGAGCTCAAACCGCTCAAGGGGCAGCTGCTCCTTGACGATTTTTTTCATCTCAGCCTCAATGGCCTCCAGATCCTGGGGATCAAAGGGCTTCTCGACGTCAAAGTCATAGTAAAAGCCGTTGTCGATAGCCGGGCCGATTGCCAGCTTCGCATCGGGATACAGGCGTTTGACCGCCTGGGCCATCACATGGGAGGCCGTATGCCAGAAGGTCTTTTTGCCGTCTGCATCGTCGAAGGTCAAAAGCGTCAGGGAACAATCCTTTGTAATGGGGGTGCGCAGATCCTTGGGTTCACCGTCGATAAGCGCGCTGCAAACCGCTTTGTAAAGACCGGCTCCCAGATCCTTGGCAATCTGCATGGGGGTGACAGGAGCCTCATACTGCTTGACAACGCCGCCCTTGAGCGTAATATTTACCATAAAAACCATCCTTTCTGTTCTAAGGTGCCCCGCAGGTATCCTGCCTGCCGGTAAGCTCCAGTTTGCCTGACTGTGTTCCTCGCTCCTGGAAAAAGGGGTCGATAAAACAAAAATGCCCCATCCCATCCGGGATGAAGCATTGCTCCACGGTTCCACCCAGCTTGCAGGAAATTTTCCTGCCGCTTTGAAATTTTGCCGGTAACGCTGGCAGCGGCGCAGTTGCCCGAAGGCTTGTGCACACTCCGAGGATGGTGCCGATCCCCTGGGCCCTCTGTCTCGCTTGCAGCCGGTGGCGAAACATCTCTGTGGAAGGATTGTGAAGGGGCGGGTTCCTCATCGCCGTTTTTCCAAAATTAAATTGACAGTCCATCAAGCGGCCCTGCGCCTGAATTTATCCCTATTCTAGCACGGTGGGGCACCTGTGTCAAGGCTCTGGAAAACCCATAACGAAACGTGCGGCCGCCCCATAGCGGCAGGGGCGTTTGACGCCACACGTTTTTATTGCAACAATATCGGCGATTCAAACTTTATTTGAATCATTCCCCGCTATGCGGGGGGCCACGGTGAGCCTCTGCCCCACCGTGGCCGATAAGTTATAATTTCCTTGACATCCCAGCGCTGCCGCTATAAAATAAAATTACCGTGCGACTTTCACTTGTACGACTCAATTACCACTCTGAATGGGCAGCCAGAGACGGCGTTTCCCATCGGTGTTTCCTAAAGAAATGGGGCCGCTTTGGCCTTCGGATACAATATGCAGGCGTCAGCAAGCTCGATGCACCTCTGTGCAGGGGCTGCCGCGGAGATGGAACTTAATACAAGGGAATGTGTGAAAACCCGTGTTGGCATGGAATAACTGAGAACTTGGAGAAATTATGAGGAAAGGGAGGTTTTAAAAAAACGGATGGAAACAATTATAATAAGTTGTGTCATCACTGCAGTGGTCGCTTTGGCCCTGGGCGGTGTGATTGCGTTTAGACTGGGTGTTTCCTACCGCCGCAAGGTGGCGGAAGCAGAGCTTGGTTCAGCGGAGGATGAGGCAAAGCGGATTGTGTCGGATGCTATCCGTACCGCTGAGAGCCGCAAGAAGGAATCCCTGGTAGAGGCTAAGGATGAAATCCACCGGATGCGCACCGAAACAGAGAAGGAGCTCAAGGAGCGCCGGGTTGAGGTTCAGCGCCAGGAGCGCCGGATCCAGCAGAAGGAGGAGACTCTGGACCGCAAGCTGGACAATGTGGAGAAAAAGGACGAGCAGATGCAGGCGAAGCTCCATGAGGCCCAGGCCCGCTTGGAGGAGGCTCAGTCCATCAAAAAGAGCCAGTTCGAGATGCTGGAGAAAATTTCCGGCTTCACGGCGGATCAGGCCAAGGAGACCCTTCTTCACAACCTGGAAGAGGAGCTCATCCACGAGAAGGCCATGAAGGTCAGCCAGTATGAGCAGCAGATCCGCGAGGAGGCCGACGGCCGCGCAAGGGAACTGATTTCCCTGGCTATTCAGCGCTGTGCCGCGGATCACGTCAGTGAGGCCACCGTCTCTGTGGTGCCGCTGCCCAACGATGAGATGAAGGGCCGGATCATCGGCCGTGAAGGCCGCAATATCCGTACCCTGGAGACCTTGACCGGTGTGGATCTGATTATCGACGATACCCCGGAGGCCATTACGCT
This sequence comes from Marvinbryantia formatexigens, assembly GCA_021771035.1. Taxonomy (GTDB): domain Bacteria; phylum Bacillota; class Clostridia; order Oscillospirales; family Ruminococcaceae; genus CALXEM01. The sequence continues at coordinate 36,180 of JAETPU010000005.1, forward strand.
CTCCAGCTTTGACCCGGTTCGCCGGGAAATTGCCAGGATTGCCCTGGAACGCCTGATTCAGGACGGCCGAATCCATCCTGCCCGCATTGAGGAGATGGTGGAAAAGGCCCGCAAGGAAGTGGACGCCAAGATTAAGCAGGACGGCGAGCGCGCCGTGATGCAGCTTGGAATTCACGGAATCCATCCGGAGCTGGTTAAGCTGCTGGGACGGATGCGGTATCGCACCAGCTATGGGCAGAACGTGCTGGATCATTCCCTGGAGGTCGCCCAGCTGGCTGGGGCAATGGCGGCGGAAATCGGCGCCGATGTGGCGCTGGCAAAGCGCGCGGGGCTGATTCATGATATCGGAAAGTCCATGACCCATGAAATTGAAGGATCCCATGTGGATATCGGCGTGGATATCGCCAAGAAGTACAAGGAGAGCCCGGATGTCATCCATGCCATCGAGGCTCACCACGGTGATGTAGAGCCCAGAACAGTGATTGCCTGCCTGGTTCAGGCGGCGGACGCCATTTCTGCGGCGCGCCCGGGCGCAAGACGGGAAAACATCGAGAACTACATTAAGCGCCTGGAAAAACTTGAGGAGATTGCCAACTCCTATAACGGCGTGGAGAAGTGCTATGCTATCCAGGCCGGACGGGAAATCCGCATTATGGTTAAGCCCGAGGTGGTCAACGACGAGCAGACCGTGCTCATCGCCCGCGAAATCGTCAAGCAGATTGAAGCGGAGATGGATTATCCGGGACAGATTAAGGTGCACGTGGTCCGGGAAAGCCGGGCAATTGAATACGCAAAATAGGGCGCAGGCCCAGGCCATAGAAATCCCCGGAGGAGTTGACCCTCCGGGGATTTTTGTGGGGTTTTACGGGGGTCCGGGCCTGCCGGCCCCCATAGGCTCTGCCGTCCAAATATGCAGGCGCATTTGGGCGGATTGCATTGACAGGGCGGATGAAAAGAAGGTACAATATTCAGTAATGCAATCATCCAATCTGATAGGGGGTATTTGCCGGTCACACGACAGCCGCCAAGCGCAAATCAACCCGGCTGGTTCAGGCTTTAACCTGCAAAATTCATGCGGGACGTGGCTATTGGGCTTTTGCTTACCGGCCTGAAAAGAAGGCCGGTGTTTGGCGGCGCCATCCAGCAGTATACCCCTGCTGGTTTTATTCGAACCGTGTACTGTCTGTCATCCGAGCCGCACCGGTGAGGATACAGGTTTTCATGACAGGAATTGCGCCGCGTGTTTCTTTGCCGGCGCCGGAGAGAGGATTACAACATTGAATGCCAAATTATTTTCTCAGGTTTTTGGGGGCTTTGTCCCTCCCGACATCCCGGATGCCGTCCTGGATTCCCAGGTGCTGGGGCTCACGGTGGATTCCTCCCGGGGAGAGGCCTCGGTGACGCTCTTGTTCGGGGAGGTGCTGGAGTGCCGGCAGATCCGGCAGCTGCAGGATACGCTGGGCAAGACGCTGCGGGTATCCCATTTTTCTGTGGTGCCCAAATATCCCTCACAGCTCTTCTGCGAGGCCTGTTTCCCTCAGCTGGTGGAGCTGCTCAAGGAGGATGCGGTGCCGGTGAACGGCTTCTTTGAGGGGGCGCAGGTGGCCTTTGAGGATGGCACCCTGAAGATCCAGCTGAGCCACGGGGGCTATCCCATGCTGCAGCAGGCCGGATGCGAGGAGCATATCCGGATGCTGGTGCGCCGCCAGTTTGATTTGGACATCCAGGTGGAATTTTCCGGCACGCTGGAGCTTACGGACTACACCGAGGACTTTCAGCGCTCCCAGGAGAAGGCCCGCCGGGAATTGGTCCAGCAGGCGCAGCAGGCCCAGAAAAGGGAGCAGAAGCCCAAGACCCACCGGCTGGCCTTTGACGCCGGGGATCTGCCCTTTGAGCCGGACAGCGTGATTGTGATTGCCGGGCGGCCCATCAAAGAAAAGCCCATGCCGCTTTTAGAGGTCAACGCAGAGAGCGGGCGGGTCACCGTGTGGGGGGATATCTTCTCCATGGAGAAGCGGGAAACCCGGGACGGGGTGCGCTGCATCTATTCCATCGACTTTACCGACTATACCAGCTCCAATACCCTCAAGATTATTGTGGAGAAGGAAAAATCCCAAATTTATGATTCGCTCAAGGTGGGCTCCACCATCCTGGTGCGGGGCGACGCCAACTACGATAAATATGACCATGAGGTCTCCATCCGGCCCTATGATATTTCCACCGTCAAAAAGGTGGAAAAGCAGGATACCGCCGAAGTCAAACGGGTGGAACTGCATCTGCATACCAATATGTCCGCCATGGATGGCATGACGCCCGCCGACAAGCTGGTAAAACGCGCCGCCAAATGGGGGCATAAAGCCATCGCCATCACGGATCACGGCGTGGTGCAGGCCTTCCCGGACGCTATGAATGCCGCGGCGGACGTGGCCAAGTCCGGCGGGGAAATCAAAATCATCTATGGTGTGGAGGATTATTTTGTCAACAACACCGCTTCCATCGTAAACGGGGACAGCAGGATGCCCCTGGACGGGGACTATATCGTCTTTGATATCGAGACCACCGGGCTCTCCGCCGCCGCGGACAGGATTACGGAAATCGGCGCCGTTCGGCTCAAAAACGGGGAGATCACCCAGGAATTCGATATTTTTGTGGATCCCGAGCGGCCTATCCCGGAGAAGATCGTCCAGCTCACCGGCATCACCGACGAGATGGTCGCCGGCGCGCCCAAGGAAAAAGAGGCCCTGGAGCAGTTTTTCGCCTTTGCCGGGGATCTGCCTCTGGTGGCCCACAACGCCGCCTTTGATACGGGCTTCATCCGCCAGGCATCGCGCCGCTGCGGGCTTTCCTTTGAAAATTCCTGGCTGGATACTCTGGCTATCGCCCGCAGCCTGTTCCCGAACCTGCGCAACCATAAGCTGGATACTGTGGCAAAGCACTTGAAGCTGCCGGAGTTTAACCATCACCGCGCCTGTGACGATGCCAGAACCACCGGGCTGATGTTTGCCGCTATGGCAAAGCTGCTGATGGAGGAGAACGGGCTTAGCACCCTGGATGAAATCAACGCTGGAATCCAGGCCAGCGATCCCAAGAAGATGCCCGCCTATCACCAGATTTTGCTGGTGAAAAACTTGACCGGGCTCAAAAACCTGTACCGTCTGGTGTCCATGGGGCACCTGGACTATTACTACAAGCGTCCCCGTGTGCCCAAGAGCGAGCTGGTGAAGTACCGCGAGGGGCTTTTGGTGGGCAGCGCCTGCGAGGCGGGAGAACTCTTCCGGGCGATTGTGGAGGGCAAGAACTGGCCGGAGCTCAAGGAAATTGCCTCCTTTTATGATTATCTGGAAATCCAGCCCATTGCCAACAATGCCTTCATGATCCGTAACGGCACCGCCGCGGACGAGGAGGCCCTGCGGGAATTTAACCGCACTATCGTGAGGTTGGGAGAGGAACTGGGGCTGCCGGTGGTGGCGACCTGTGACGTACACTTTATGGATTCGAAGGACGCCGTTTTCCGGGAGATCCTCATGGCGGGCCAGGGCTTCTCCGACGCGGGTCAGCAGGCGCCGCTATACCTGCGCACCACGGAGGAGATGCTGGCGGAGTTTGCCTATCTGGGCGAGGAAAAGGCCTATGAGGTCGTGGTGGTCAACCCCAACCGCATTGCGGATCAAATCGAGGTGGTAAAGCCCATCCCCGACGGCACCTATACCCCGAAAATCGAGGGTGCCGAGGAGCAGCTTCAGGAGATCACCTGGAACCGGGCCCGCGAGATGTATGGGGATCCGGTGCCGGAGATTGTGGCCAAGCGGCTGTCCAAGGAGCTGGACTCCATCATCAAGCACGGGTTCTCGGTGCTGTATATGATAGCCCAGAAGCTGGTGGCGGACAGCGAGGCCCACGGCTACCTGGTGGGCTCCCGTGGTTCGGTGGGCTCGTCCTTTGTGGCTATTATGGCGGGGATCTCCGAGGTCAACCCCCTGCAGCCCCACTATGTCTGTCCCAAGTGCAAGCACTCCGAGTTTATCACGGACGGTTCCGTGGGTTCGGGCTTTGATCTGCCGCCCAAGGACTGTCCTGAGTGCGGCACGCCCTATACCCGGGACGGGCATGACATTCCCTTTGAGACGTTTTTGGGCTTTAACGGCGATAAGGCGCCGGATATCGACCTTAACTTCTCCGGCGACTACCAGACCAGCGCCCACCGCTACACGGAGGAGCTCTTTGGTAAAACCCATGTGTTCAAGGCCGGAACCATCTCCTCTGTGGCGGAAAAGACAGCCTTTGGCTTTGTAAAGAAATATCTGGAGGAGCGGGGGAAAACGGTCCACCGGGCGGAGGAGGCGCGCCTGGCCCAGGGCTGCACCGGTGTAAAGCGCACCACCGGCCAGCACCCCGGCGGCATGGTGGTTGTGCCCGCGGACTATGAGGTATATGATTTCACCCCGGTGCAGCATCCGGCGGATGACGCCAAGTCCGAGGTGATTACCACCCACTTCGACTTCCACTCCCTGCACGACACCATCCTCAAGCTGGATATACTGGGGCACGATGTGCCCACCCTGTATAAGCACCTGGAGGATATGACCGGCATCAGCGTGATGAGCGTCTCCATGAGCGATCCCGCGGTGATGAGCCTATTCACATCCCCCGAGGCGCTGGGGGTCACCAGCGAAGATATCGAGTGCAAAACCGGAACGCTCTCCCTGCCGGAGATGGGCACGCCCTTTGTACGCCAGATGCTCCTGGACTGCCAGCCCAAGGGATTTGCGGATTTGCTGCAGATTTCCGGGCTTTCCCACGGAACGGACGTGTGGCTGGGCAACGCCCAGGATCTGATTAAGAGTAAGACCTGCACCATCTCCGAGGTTATCGGTACCCGTGACAGTATTATGATTTACCTGATCCATAAGGGCTTGGATCCCACGATGGCCTTTAAAATCATGGAGATCACCCGAAAGGGGAAGGCTCCCAAACTCTTGACCGACGAGCATAAAAAGGCCATGCGGGACTGCGGCGTGCCCGAATGGTATATCGAGTCCTGCCTGAAAATCAAGTATATGTTCCCCAAGGCCCACGCGGCGGCCTATGTTATCGCGGCGCTGCGGCTGGGCTGGTATAAGGTGCATGAGCCGCTGGCCTATTACGCGGCCTTCTTCACCGTGCGCGGCGGCGACTTTGACGCCCAGTCCGCCGTGGCGGGACGCAGCGCCGTCAAACGAAAGATGGATGAACTCAAATCCCGCGGGAACGACCGTACCGCCAAGGAAGAGGAGCAGTATACCACCCTGCAGGTGGTCAATGAGATGCTGGCCAGGGGCCTGAGCTTCCTGCCGGTGGATCTGTATATCTCCGACGCCGTGCGCTATGTGGTGGAGGATGGGAAAATCCGCCTGCCATTCAATGCCCTCAAGGGCCTGGGCGAGGCGGCCGCCAACAGCCTGAGCCAGGCAGGAAAGCAGGGCGAATACATCTCGGTGGACGATTTGTCCGCCAGAGCGGGCGTGTCCAAGGCGGTTATTGAAATTCTAAGGGAGGCGGGGGCCCTCAAGGGCCTGCCGGAATCCAGCCAGATGACGCTCTTTTCCCTATGACTGCGGCGCTTCGGGCCTTTTTGTGTATGGGACTGAACCTACACAGCGGCATCGGCCCTGGTTTGGGTTGGCGCAAGTTTGGTCTTTGAAACCCAGGGGAGCCTGCGATTCTTCGTTTTCTACTAGCCTTCACTAATTGAGTGTGTTCAACCACCTAGGGGGAGATACCCAAGAGGGGTTCTCCCCTCTTTGGCGGCTCTTTTCCCCTTTTCTGGCCGTGCAGACCACCATTTGGAATTAGTTGCGGAAGTTTTGGCTTGTCCAAAACTTCAAAGGGACATCGGGATGCGTTAACCCCTTTCTTATCTGAGTCATACAGCATCCCTAATGAGAATTGAAACAAGTTTCAATTCTCCGTAGTCGGTACAAAACTGGGGCTAGGCGGAGAATAAAACTGAACGCGTCCCGGCGTCATTCGGTATACAGAAAGCTGCGAAGTTTTGAACTTGTTTCAAAACTCACGGAGGTACTGTAGGATTACCGTTTCGATTGAGCCCAGAGTACCTCCCGGCATTGAGCGGGCAGGGTGCAGAAAAATTAAAAAGTGTAGTTTTTCTGAATTGGTATGAAAAAGGTGCAAGCCGCCCATGTGAATTGTCGTCCAATTTCCTTTCCAAGCCCTGCCGGGGGCCGCACGTTTCCCTCGACCGAGCAAGCTCGCTCAGGCAGAAAAGTACCCAAAGGTCACAAAGTAGGGGGCTAGCCCCCTACTTTGATGAACCCCCGGGTTACGGCAGAACTTTTGTTGACGAAAACAAAAGCCAAACTCGCATCAGTGGCATAAAAAAGTTGAGAGAGCTTGCGATTCTCGACTTTTTTCCAGCCTTCACTGATTGAGTGTAAAGAACTACCCCGAGGGAGAGATACCAAAGAGGGGGAACGCCTCTTTGGCGAATCTTTGCCTACTTTCTGTTCGGCAGAAAGTAGGTGCCCCGCGGCATGAGCGGGCAGAGTGAAAGAAAATTAGAAGTGTAGTTTTTCTAATTTTGCATCAAAGGAATTAAGGGTATTTTCCATCCATGAGAATTGTCATCCAATTCCATCCCAAAGCCCCTGAGAGTTTTGAAACAAGTTCAAAACTCCATAGCTATTTTATTCTCCCCTTTGAAACCCCACTCACTTTTAAAAACGACAAAGGATACTACAGGTTTTGTAAAAGCTGGGGAAGTTTTTGTTTACCAAAACTTCAAAGGGATGCCGGGGGGCTAAGACGAGAACGAAGCCGGACGCATCCCGGCGCACCTACGAGGAATCCCCTGATTACGCCGGCAATTTGACAGACAAAAGTGCAACAGTGGGTTGCAGTTCAAAAGGGAGACAGAGATGGTATAGCTTGGCTACAATGTCCTCCCGGGAGGATATCGGATTTTGTTAAATTTTTATTTATATTCCGATTGCATTCACATCCGGTTTATTGTATAATCAAAAAAGGATTGTTTAAGTGGAAATGGGTCGTTCCGTTTCAGAATTTGAAGTAAAGGAGACGGTTATCAATGGATTTTGGTTTGGCGCTGAATGTAATCGTAACCGGAATCATCGTTGTATTTCTTGCATTGATTTTGCTCATCTTGGTTATGACGGCGATGGGAGCGGTGATTACCCGGCTCACAGGCTCAAAGAAGCCGGAAAAACAAATAGAAAAATCGTCCCCAGCACCACAGGCTGCTGCTCCGGCCCCGGTTGACGCCAGCGTGCAGGTGGAGTCTGGAATTGAGGAAGAGGTTGTGGCTGTCATTATGGCTGCGGTCAGCGCGATGCAGGCTGAGTCAGGAGAGCCCGGAACCTTTGCCGTGAAGAGTATCCGCCGATCCAGAGAGGCCCGTCCTGCCTGGAGTGTTGCCGGTCTTCAGCAGAATACGAGACCCTTCTAACCTTAAAATTTGACGGAAAGGACGGATATGATGTTTCAGGAAGTAATTTCTACAATTACAGACATGGCGGTGAACTCCGGGTTTGCCAACCTGGATTGGCGTTCGCTTATCATGATTTTGATTTCCTTTGTCCTGATTTACCTGGCCGTGAAAAAGGAGTATGAGCCGCTGCTGCTGCTCCCCATCGCCTTTGGTATGCTGCTTGCCAACCTGCCGGTGGCAAACCTTAACTCTATGGCGGACGGCAGCCTTCTGTATTACCTGTACAAGGGCGTTAAGCTGGGAATTTACCCCCCGCTTATTTTCCTGGGTATCGGTACTATGACGGATTTCGGCCCCCTGATTGCCAACCCCAAGAGCTTCCTTTTGGGAGCGGCGGCACAGATTGGTATTTTTATCACCTTTTTTGGCGCTTTGGCTCTGGGCTTTACCGGCCCGGAGGCGGCCTCCATCGGAATTATCGGCGGCGCGGACGGCCCCACGGCTATCTATGTCACCAGCCAGCTGGCAGACCATCTGTTGGGCTCTATCGCGGTTGCCGCTTACTCCTATATGGCGCTGGTGCCCATTATCCAGCCGCCTATTATGAAAGCCCTGACCACCAAAAAAGAGCGTTCCGTTGTGATGCAGCAGCTGCGCCCTGTTTCTAAGACAGAACGGATTATCTTCCCGATTATGGTAACCCTGGTTGTCTGTATGCTGGTGCCGGATGCGGCTCCGCTGGTGGGAATGCTCATGCTGGGTAACCTGATGCGGGAATCCGGCGTGGTGGATCGCCTGGTCAAGACTGCTCAGAACGAGCTGATGAATATTATCACGATTTTCCTGGGCGTGACGGTTGGTGCCACAGCGACTGCGGAAACCTTCCTGACCCCCAAAACCCTGATGATTATTGCTTTGGGCCTGATTGCCTTCTGTATCGGAACTGCCTGTGGCGTGCTGTTCGGCAAGCTGATGTATGTGGCAACCAAGGGCAAGGTAAACCCGCTGATCGGTTCTGCCGGCGTGTCCGCAGTTCCCATGGCGGCCCGTGTGTCCCAGAAGGTGGGACAGGCGGAGAACCCCGGCAACTTCCTCTTGATGCACGCGATGGGCCCCAACGTGGCAGGCGTTATCGGCTCCGCTGTTGCGGCCGGTGTTCTGCTGAGTATCTTTGGCAAATAAACAGAAAATACTGTTTGAAACGGGCTGTGGGATTTTTCTCACGGCCCGTTTTCTATGGAGCTCCCCGCTGTGCCCATGCAGGCCCCTTACCAGTTTTCGCAGTGAAAGGACGCGCACCGATCCACCCGATGCTGGAAAACTGGCGGCCCGGAACTATCCGGCTGGTTTCGGGCTGTGGGCTCGGCTGGGAGAGGCGTCCTCGTTCCGGCGTTGGGCGCTTCATGCAGCCGGCAGCTTACAAAGGGGTGTCCGATGGCTGGGGTGGTTGGCCGGGCCCGGTAAAAACCCCGTCTGCGCGGGAAAGAGAAAACAGCAATCTATACGGGCTTTGACAACCAGGCGGCTCTGCGGGGGGAAACCGGCATATTCCCCAGGTGACGGACATTTCAAAGCCGGATGTTCACGGCTAAATGCACAAAATCCCCTGGAAAATCTCTCTGTTTCGGCTGTTTGATTCCATCCCAAGAAGTTGTATAATGGTTTGCAGATGGATTTGTTTTCGCCTGTTAATAATGGTAACAGGTGCGGACAAGGAAAGGAAGGAAAGAGATGGATTTGGATTATACCAAGGATAATGGATGGATTGCAGAGCATTTGGGGGACGATTACGGCCGTTTTCTCAATTCTGTAGTGCCGCCTATTTTTATGAACTCACTTCATGTCTTTGACGATATTGAATCCTACTGCCACCGGGATCAGCTCCCTCCGGATAAGTATTTCTATGGCAGGGGCAAAAACCCCACGGTGGAGGTAATCGAGCAGAAAATTGCGGCCATGGAGCACGGCAAGGCCGGTGTGGCGTTTTCCTCCGGTATGGCGGCGTCCGCTGCCTCAATTCTGGCGATTTGCCGTCCCGGCGATCATATTATCGCGGCCCGCAACTGCTACATCGAGGGCTTTATTCAGCATTTCTTCTGTGATCGCTACAACATGAGCTGTACGTTCGTGGGCGGCACGGATCCCCAGGAATTTGAGGATGCCATCCAGCCCAATACCAAGCTTATCTGTATGGAAACCCCGCTCTCTCTGGTATTCTCCCTGCAGGATATCCGGGGCGTGGTTGCTGTAGCCAAAAAACACGGCATCAAGACCTATATCGACAACTCCTACTGTACCCCGATTTTCCAGACCCCCTTGGATATGGGCGTGGATCTGGTGATGCATACCGCCTCAAAGTATATCGGCGGGCACAGTGATATCATCGGCGGCCTATTGGTCACCAGCGATGAGGAGCTCCTCAAGGAGATCCGCATGATCCGCGGTTCCTTTGGTTCCATTATCGGCCCCATGGAGGGCTGGCTGATGCTGCGCGGCGTGCGTACCCTGGAGCCCCGGCTGGAGCGCCATCAGGAGACGGCTCTGGCGGTGGCCCATTATCTGGAAAAGAACGATCGCGTCAGCGTGGTGCACTATGCGGGATTGGAGAGCCATCCCCAGTATGAGCTGATGAAATCCCAGCAAACGGGCAACTGCGGCCTGATGAGCTTTGAAATTGACACCCAGAACGACGAGGATGTGTACAACTTTGTGCGCAATCTGAATGTGTTCCAGATCGGCGTATCCTGGGGCGGCTTTGAAAGCCTGGTGTGCACGCCCTTTATGAACGGAACTCTGGAAAACGCGCAGAAGCAGGGCGCCAAGAGCCGGATGCTGGTGCGCATTCACTGCGGCCTGGAGGGTGCGGACAACCTCATCGAGGATTTGGATAACGCCTTTCGGCATATGTAACTTTAGCTGTCGGATGGGGCCAGTGAAAACTGGCCCTGTTTTGTTGTGTGCCTGAACGGCCCGCCTCCTGTCCTGCCGGTGGGAGGAAAACGCTTTGCCAAAGGCAACATCATGAGCCATATTGGCTTTTATGCCCGGTTGTGTGCAGAGCAAATGCAGCCTGTTTACCGACGGTTTTTCTGTGCTGCTTTTGCTGTTTTCGGTGCCTTTTGAGGGATTCAGCCGGGAAGGGGCCTCTTTAGGGCCTGCTTGGGCCCCGGCGGTACCGGCAAAAGCGGCTGGAGAGTGAAAAGCCCTCGGCCTTTACAGACTGCATGAGGGATGGCGAGAGCTGACTGATGTGAAATGGAGGGGGATTCCATGAGAAGTGAACAGGAGATGTTCCGGCTGATTTTGCAGTTTGCCCGGGAGCGAGAGGAAATCCGGGCTGTGATACTCAATGGCTCCAGGGCCAACCCCGCAGTCCCCAGGGACTGCTTCCAGGATTTTGATGTGGTGTATGGAGTGAAGAGCACCCAGCCCTTTATACAGAACAAGAGCTGGATTTCTCACTTTGGTACTATCGCAGTGATGCAGGAGCCGGACTGTTCGGCGCTCTTTGAGGATGGAAATCCACCGGAGTGCAGCTATGGCTACCTGATGCAGTTTGAGGACGGAAACCGGATTGACTGTATCTTTCAGCGCCTGGATTGGGCACAGAATCATTACGGCCAGGATCCCCTGACCGTCCTGCTGCTGGATAAGGACGGGCTGTTTGCGCCGCCTGCAGCCCCCAATGATCGGGATTACTGGGTGAAGCGACCCGCAGCAAAGGAATTTGCAGACTGCTGCAACGAATTCTGGTGGGTTGCCACCTATGTGGCCAAGGGGCTGTGGCGGCAGGAGCTGCTGTTCTCGCTGGAGCACCTGAACGCCTACGTCCGTCCCATGCTCCACATGATGCTCTCCTGGGAAGCTGGAGTGCGCACGGGATTTACCATGAGCGTGGGCAAATGTGAAAAATATCTTCCCGCGCTGCTGCCCCGGGAGCACGCTGGGCTGCTGCTGAAAACCTACCCCGCGGCGGACAGCCACTGTATCTGGGAGGCATTGTTTGCGATGGCGGAGCTGTTTCACCAGTCCGCTGTCTTTGTTGCCGGCGCTATGGGGCTTTGTTACGACCAGGCCCAGGAGGACGGCTCCCTTGGGCATATCAGGCGGGTTTATGCCGCGTCTCCGGGACGGCCCCTCTAAGAAATTTTACTTCCACACAGGGGACAGAAGTCTTTTGGTGCGGCTGCGCGGTTGGAACCGCAGCTCGGAAAGGGGCCTGAAATAGGGAATTTATATTACTATTTGTCATATTTTGAGATTTAATACGAATTTTGACAGTGCTTTATCCGGAGGAATGGTTTGAAAAACCGCCCATTGCGTAGAATCAGAACCTCAGATAGGGTATCAATGGCTGAATGGGCAGAGTAAGCTGGAAAATCAATACAATTAGTATAGATTTCGATATAAAATACGAAAAATGAGGAATTGTGCCGATAAGAGGCGATGGGGCGCATCATTTGGTGAGGCTCCGTTTCAGGCTTCCTCTGTCCTTTTTTTCAAAAATATGATACAATATTCGCACAGGGTGCGAATATCTGGGAGTTTCGCTCACCGGCCCGAAGGCATGGCCGGTGTTTGGCAGAGCCAAACCGCAAAACGTCCCGGTTGGTTTAGGCCTTATTGTGATACAATATTCGCACAGGGTGTGAATATCTGGGAGTTTCGCTTGCCGGTCAAACAGCGCGACCGGCATTCAGCTTACGCTGAACCGCAAAACGTCCCGGTTGGTTCAGGCCTTATTGTGATACAATATTCGCACAGGGTGCGAATATCTGGGAGTTTCGCTTGCCGTTCAAACGGCGACCGGCATTCAGCTTACGCTGAACCGCAAAACGTCCCGGTTGGTTCAGACTTTATGGTGCAATATTCACGTAAGACGGGCATCTGCAATCATCTTCCACAGTGCAATCATCGAAGATGATTGGGGGAGTTTCGCCTGCCGCCCAGGCGCGGCCATCCCGGTGCCTTCGGCATTTTATGGTCGTATCAGCATTCTGCTTGATGCGAGGTCTGCGCACCGGCTGCCATGCCCGGCCGGTACAAAATCCCAATTTTCAGATGCACCTGTACACAGTGCCGGCTAAAAATCAGCTGACCGGCGGCTGTGGGGAAGCAAATACCATCCGTCAAGGGCCGAAAAGCGCGGGTTCTGCCCGAGTGTGATTCCTGTTTTCTATCTGATTTTGCCTGCCTGCCAAAGTCCGGCGGGGAATTGATAAATTGAAGCGAAAAGGAGCGAATTATCCATGATCGTTGAGCCTAAAGTACGCGGTTTTATCTGTACCACAGCGCATCCGGCAGGCTGCCGGGAAAATGTCCGCCAGCAAATTGCCTATGTGAAATCCCAGCCCGGGACACAGGGCCCCTCCCGGGTGCTGGTTTTGGGGAGTTCCACGGGTTATGGCCTTTCCTCAAGGATTGCTGCGGCCTTTGGCTGTGGGGCCGCCACATTGGGGGTCATGTATGAAAAGCCCTCGGTGAAAAACCGCACGGCCTCCGCCGGCTGGTACAACACCGCGGCGTTTGAGCAGTTTGCACAGGAAGCGGGCCTGTATGCCAAGACCATCAATGGCGACGCCTTCTCCCGGGAAATCAAGGAGCAGGTCATCGAGACAATCCGGAGGGATTGGGGGACGGTGGACTGCGTCATCTACAGCCTGGCGGCTCCCCGCCGGACGGCGCCGGACGGCGTCACCTACAATTCGGTGCTTAAGACCACCGGCAGCGATTACACCAATAAAACCATCGATCTCAAGACACGCACAGTCTTCCAGGTCACCATCGGCCCTGCCACCCAGCAGGAGATTGACGATACGGTGCGGGTCATGGGCGGCGAGGACTGGATGGACTGGATGAAGGCCCTGAGCGATGCGGGCGTATTGGCCCAGAAGGTCATCACCTGCGCCTATTCCTACCTGGGCCCCCAGCTGACCCATCCTGTTTATCTCAACGGCTCCATTGGAATGGCCAAACGCCATCTGCACCGGACCGCCCAGGAGATTACCCAGGCCTTTCCCCAGGTGAGCGCCTATATCTCTGTCAATAAGGCGCTGGTAACCCAGTCCAGCGCGGCTATCCCCATTGTGCCGCTGTATATTTCGATTTTGTACCGGGTTATGAAGGAGAAGAATCTCCATGAGGGCTGTATCCAGCAGATGTACCGCCTGTTCCATGACCGGCTGTTCGCCGAGCCTGTGCCTGTGGATGGGGAGGGAAGAATCCGCCTGGATGACTGGGAGATGCGTGAGGATGTACAGGTAGAGGTCGCCGGAATTTGGGAGACCATCTCCACTCAGACAGTGCAGGATGCCGCGGATATCGACGGCTATTGGGAGGATTTTTACCAGATGTTCGGTTTTTCCGTGCCCGGGGTGGATTATTCCGCCCAGGTGGATCCGGTGGTCCCGGTGCCCAGCATTGAGGAATAGTCCCAGCGCCTTGATTGAATGACAAAAAACGGAGTGCTTCGGCACTCCGTTTTTTTGTAGCGTCGGCAGGCGGCCGTCGGGCTTCATGACGGGGACACAGCTTCCTGGAAGCGGTCCCCATATGAAATCAGTTCGTTCCGAAACGCCTGGAAGAAAGCGGGCCGCTGGCTGCTTGAGGATAGTCAGGAACATCCGCTGCTTTATCGCCAAACGCTCCCTTGGGCTGGTATGATTTCACCGCGGTGCGCACACAAAAATGATGGATGGCCCTGTTTTGGATGCAGAGAGAGAGGGACAGGGCGCCGCAGGCCTCAGAGCAAAATCATGGATACATAGGTGACGGTGCTGTTGGCTCCGCAATAGTGTAACCCACAGCTTTTGCATACGTCGCTCACCATCATGCCGTAGGCCTCCATGGGGGTAGTCAGCTGCTGGGGAAAACGGCAGGGGGCGTCGGGATAGGTGCAGCTCTCGCATCCGGGGCAGCCTCCGGCGCCCAGGGGAAGAATATCAATCCCCTGGGCCCGCAGCTCATCCACCGCCTGTCCAAAGAGCGCTTGGTGCTGTTTTTTTCCTTCTACCATACCCTCAAAGTCGAAGGAATCCTCCAGGCTGGTGACGGTGAGCATCACCAGAGCATGGGAAAATTGTTCTACCCGCTTTTGGCATTCCTCAAGAGTACCGCATCCGGGTGGGCAGCACCAGCGTTTCCCATAGGAACCGTACCGGTTGGCGGAACACATCTGGCGTACCTCGGGTAAAAGCTGGATTTTTGAAGTCTCCAGGATACCCACCTCGTCAAAGCCCAGTTCCCTCATGCGCTGTACCTGCTGCTGTAGAGCTTCCATTGCAATACTTCCTCCTTTTGATGCCGCTTGGCGGCTGAATTGTCCGGGGCGCCGCTCGATGTCGGTCCCAACCGGGAACCCGGGGGCTGTCATCCCATCCGTGCAAAACTCAACTCCCTGCGCTGCGGCAGCCTTCAAACCGGCGATTTTTATGGTTCTCCTCTTTTTAGGCTCCTGTCCGGCCCATTGTTTCCCGGCTGAATTGGAGATACCGGTGGAAAACGGGGAACGCCTGCTGAAAGCCTTCGCTGAACGGCCCGTTTCAGGCCCCATCAAGACCGGCCGTGTATCCTGGTTCTGCGGCTGACGGTATTCTTGTGCAGGGCTCGGCCTGTGCCGTGTGACGGCAGGCCCGGCTTTCCTCAACGGGTTTTCAGGCAAAAGAAAGGCGAAGACAACTTTAAAAGATGTCTTCGCCTGAAACGAACGCCGCCCGGACAGAAGGGTTTCTAATCCGGCCGGTTGTTCGCCTACTCCACTGCGATGATATAGTAATATACCGGCTGTCCGCCGCTGAGCATGGTGAGCTCTACGTCTTCCGGGAGTTTTTCCCGCATCAGGCCCTCCAGCTCCTGGGCCTGCTCTTCGGTGATGTCCTCGCCATAGTAAACCGTCACAAAGGCGGAATCCTTATTCATCATGGAACGGGTCAGCTTGAGAGCCATCCGATTGAGATCCCGACCGGCATGGGTAAGCTTTCCGTTCTCCAGCGCGATAATTTCACCCTGCTCGATATGGCGCCCGTCAATTTCCGAATCCCTGGCGGCAAAGGTCAGGGAACCGGTGGACACGCCGTCCAGGGCCTTGGTCATGGCAAGCTGGTTCTGGGAAATGTCGGCGCTCTCATCAAAGGCGAGCATCGCGCAAACACCCTGGGGGATGGTTCGGCTGGGCACCACGCACACCTTGCGGTCCGCCAGCTTCTGCACCTGCTCCGCCGCCATGATGATGTTTTTGTTGTTGGGCAGCACAAAGACGGTTTTCGCCGGTGTGGCCTGCACCGCTTCCAGAATATCCTCGGTGGAGGGGTTCATGGTCTGCCCTCCGCTGACAATGTTCTGTACGCCCAAATCCTTCAGCAGGTTCTCGATTCCCTGGCCTGCGGCAACCGCCACAAAGCCGTACTCCTGGGACTCATCCACGGGGGCATAGGGGAATTTCTCAGTCTTTTTCTGGGACTGCTGGGCCGCCTGGCTGGCTGCCTCATGCTGCTGGCGCATATTTTCTATTTTCATCTTGGTGAGCATTCCAAACTTGAGCCCTTCCTGCAGGGCATTGCCGGGGTTGTCGGTGTGCACATGGACCTTGATGATTTCGTCGTCGTCCACAACTACCACACAGTCGCCTATGGATTCCAGATAAGCCCGCAGCTTCAGCGGATCCGCAGAGGTATCGCTGCGCAGGACAATAAATTCCGTGCAGTAGGTAAAGGTAATTTCGCCCTCGTATTCCCCTGCGGCGTTCCGATCATTGTACAAGGGCTCCTGAGCCTGAGCCGGAGTGTCGGAAGGGGCAATGACAGCGCCGCCGCGCAGAACGGCAAGCATCCCCTCCAGAATGACCACAAAGCCGCGTCCGCCTGCGTCAACAACGCCGGCCTTTTTAAGAACCGGCAGCATCTCGGGAGTCTGTGCCAGAGCCTCCTGAGCCGCCGTATAGATCTCCTCAAAGGCTTCCAGGGCATCCGCGTCCGGATGCTGGATACAATAGTCCTGAGCGTGCTCCGCAGCCAGGCGCGCAACCGTGAGGATGGTGCCCTCGGTGGGTTTCATAACCGCTTTGTAGGCGGCCTGGACTCCTAGCTTCAAAGCGTTGGAAATCTCCTCCGAGCCCGCCTCTTTGTATCCGGCCAGCCCTTTGGCAAAGCCGCGGAACAACAGGGAAAGGATTACGCCGGAGTTTCCCCTGGCGCCCCGGAGCAGGGCGGAAGCCGCTGTCTGGGCAACCTCGCACACGGGCAAATCATCACTGCACCGCTCCAATTCCCGGGCCGCCGAGGCAATGGTCATGGACATATTGGTTCCCGTATCGCCGTCCGGAACCGGAAAGACGTTCAGAGCGTCGATCTCCTGCCGAAGATTTCCGATATGATTCGCGGCAGAGAGAAACGCGTCTCTGAGTTCTGAACCTTTCATCACGATATTCTGCACTCCCTTATTTCATTGGGCCTTGAGGCGCCCAGCGGCGCCGCACTCCCTATTCTGTTTTCATTCCATCCACAAAGACGTTGACCTTGGCCACTGCCAGGCCGGTGGCGTCCTCGATGGTATAGCGCACCTTGTTGACGATGCTTTTGACAATGGCGGCGATATTGACCCCATAGGTCACCTCGATGTGCAGATCCACAACCAGCTTTCCGGCCGCATTGCGCACGCGCACGCCCTTATCCATGGCATCCTTTTTGCTCAAAACAGAACGGATCCCTTGCGCCGGGGAGGAAACCATCATCCCGGACACGCCGAAGCACTCGGAAGACACCTTTCCAATCAGGTTGACAAAGTACTCGTGGGAAATCTCCGTGACCCCCAGGTGATTTTCCAGTCTGATCATAAGCAGAGCCCCTCCTTAAACCAGGATTCTGCGCAAGAACCATTCGAATGCCGCCTGATGGTACGGGCGGAATTCCGATAAATTCTTATCGCTGAATTCCATTCTTATTCTTGTTAGCTTCGCAGGGACAAGGCGCCTGGCTAAACCGGGGTTGCGCCGTCCAAAACCGCCGCCCTGCGAATAACTTTATTGTACCAATTTTTGCTGAGCAAATCAATGCCTGCGCCAAACATCGGCAAAAAACCATGGATTACCACGGGACTCGACCATGGGCGCCCTGCGGATGGGTTCCGGGGCTGTTCAGCGATACTGAACGCCGTACTCCTCCATAAGCTCCTCATGCTGGGCAAAGGTTTCGGAGTAGTGGTTTTCATTGTCGTTACCGAAGAAGAAAAACAGGTAATCGCTCTCGGCTGGGTTCTGAGCCGCCTGGATGGCCCGGATACCGGGGTTGCAGATGGGCCCGGCGGGCAGCCCCTTGCATTTGTAGGTGTTGAAGAGCGCCGCGTATTTGCTGGTATCGCCCAGAAGGCGGTTCCCGGTGATAAAGTTGTTCACATATTCCCGGGTAGGGTCGGATTCCAGGCGCATCCCCGCGTCCAGGCGGTTGTGGTATACAGAGGAAACAAGCCGCATATTCTCGGTGCTTCTGGCCTCCTGCTCGATGATGGACGCCAGAATCAGCGTCTCCTGGGAGGGCAGGCCGGATTTGGCCGCGTAGTTGTTGAGCATTTTGCGCAGTACGTCCTCGGGATCCTCTCCCTCATAGAACTCATAGGTATCCGGGAAGAGAAAGCCTTCCATCTTAAAGCACCGGTCCGAATCCGAGGGGACCTGGAAGGACTGGACCTCATAGTTCTGGGCCGCTTCATAAAAATCCTGGGCGGAGCACACGCCGTACTGCTCCAGCCAGTTTGCAATCTGCATGAAGGTGCAGCCCTCCCGGAAGGTGATGGTCACAATTTCGGGAGAAGAGCTGGAGGAGCCGGAATCCGAACCGCTGGAGGATGTCCCGGAACTGGAAAAAGCGGTATCGGAGGTACTCTGCGAGCTGGAAGAATCCTCCGAAGAATCCTGGGAGGAGGACTGCGAAGATGAGGAGCCGGAGGAACTGAGGGAATCGGACGAGGCGCTGTCCGAACCCTGGCCGCCGTCCTTGCCGCAGCCCGCCAGGGCGAAAACAATCGTCAAACCGGATAAAACAAGAGCAAGCCAACGTTTTAACATGAGCGTTTCACCTATTCCTTTTTTGAATGAGCCGATGGATGCGTTCCCAAAGTCCTGGGAGTATATTCATAAAATCCTGGACTATGATAGTGTATTATACGGCATTTTAGGACGGGATGCAACAAAAAACGGCCCGAAACACAGCTCTGCGGCTTCTGGAAAAGCGCAGAAAAACGGGGGGTTTGGGGGAAAGCTGCGTTCATACAACTGTCACAAAAACGGGGTAGAGTAACCCAGTGGGCGGCGATTCCCCTACCGGGATCCAAAATTAGGGTAATATGATGGAAGAATCAACCGCTTCTTGTGGAAAAAAGCAATTTTCTCTTTCTTTTTCTATGGTTTTCTGTTGCAAAAGGGAACTCTTTTATGTAAAATAAGAATAACTGGCATAATGGTGCCGGTGTGCTTTGTTTGAGGAAACGCGGAAGCTGATTCCGCACAGAAGCCTACTGCTATATATAGAGTAAAGAAGGAGATACAGGATGTCTAACAGACTTTTTCAGGGCGTCGTCCATCAGATGCGGGATTCTATTGATCGGGTTGTCGGCGTTGTCGACGATACTCCCACTGTCATCGCCTGCAGTGATTTGACCAAGATCGGCGAACGGTACGAGTACCTGCTGGTGGATTGGGGCGACGGGAACGATGTGTTTATCCATGACGGCTACACCTACAAGCCCTTCGGAACCCGGATTAAACCGGATTATGCGGTTTTTGTAGAGGGCACCGATGATATGGCCGCCAAGTTCTGCAGCATTTTGGCCATTTCTTTGACCAGCATCAAGCAGTATTACGACGAAAAATATGACCGGAACAACTTCATTAAGAATTTGATTCTGGACAATATCCTGCCGGGGGATGTGTATGTCAAGGCCAGGGAGCTGCACTTCACAACGGATGTGAGTCGTGTGGTCTTTTTGGTGCGGCGTACCAATGCCGCCAACGATATTTCCGCCTTTGACGTGATTCAGAACCTGTTCCCGGATAAGCAGCGGGATTTTGTGTTCAACATCAGTGAAGAGGATATCGTGCTGGTAAAGGAAATCAAGAGCAACCTGGAAAACAAGGACACCGAAAAACGCCGCAGCGATTTGGAAAAATTGGCCCGGTCCATCGTGGACACCCTGGCCAGCGATTTCTATATTCACTCTGTAGTGGGAATCGGCACGGTTGTGGATAATGTCAAGGATTTGGCCCGGTCCTTCAAGGAGGCGCAGGTTGCCCTGGAGGTCGGCAAGGTGTTTGACACGGAGAAGTCCATCGTCAGCTATGAAAATCTGGGAATCGCCCGGCTGATTTACCAGCTGCCCACCACGCTGTGCGAGATGTTCCTCAAGGAAGTGTTCAAGAAGGGTTCCATCGAAAGCCTGGATCAGGAGACCCTGTTCACCATTCAGAAATTCTTCGAAAACAACCTGAATGTCTCCGAGACCTCCCGTAAGCTGTTTGTCCACCGTAACACCCTGGTGTACCGTCTGGAAAAAATCAAGAAGCTCACCGGGCTGGATCTGCGGGAATTTGATCACGCCATTGTGTTCAAGGTGGCGCTGATGGTGAAAAAGTATCTGACCTCCACACCTGTTAAATATTAATTGACGACTCATAGGAATGTACTTTTCGACTGCAGGGGAATTGACAAAGTCTGACAAGATAGAGCTGCGGACGGCGTAAGGCCGAAAAGTAATGATTCAGTGGAAGACCGTCTGCTTTCTGTGCGGTGTTTTACCGATGCAAAGAAGGCGGGCGGTTGTTCTGTTTGCCGCAGAGCGTTTTAAACTGGGGAAAACACAGGAAAGGGTGGTGTCGCGATGATCGAATTTAAAAACGTTTCCAAAACCTATCCCAATGGGACAAAAGCGCTGAAAGATGTAAATCTTAAAATAGATGACGGGGAATTTGTCTTTATAGTGGGCAGCTCCGGTGCCGGGAAAAGTACTCTGATCAAGATGCTCCTGAGGGAGGAGAGCGCTTCCTCCGGTGTGGTACTGGTCAATGGATTTAATCTGAATAAAATGAAACGCTGGCAGATTCCAAAGTTCCGGCGTTCTCTGGGCGTTGTGTTTCAGGATTTCCGCCTGATTCCCAATATGTCCGTCTATGATAACGTGGCCTTTGCCATGCGCGTCACCAATGCCTCCAGCAGGGAGATCCGGCGCAGGGTCCCCTATATTTTAGGCTTGGTGGGGCTTGAGGCAAAGGCCAAGATGATGCCCAACCAGCTCTCTGGAGGCGAGCAGCAGCGTGTGGCGCTGGCAAGGGCCCTGGTGAATAACCCCAGCCTGATTATTGCGGACGAGCCCACGGGAAATATTGACCCGGAGCTGTCGTTTCAGATTGTAGACCTGCTCAATGAAATCAACCGCTGCGGGACCACCGTTGTGATGGTCACCCACGAGCACGACCTGGTTCAGGAATTTGATCGAAGAGTCATCACCATTGAAGCTGGAATGGTCGTGGCGGATACGGATTGGAAGAGTTTATAGTTTGAATAAGCGGCTGTGCTCTGGCAGGTTCGGGCCCCAAAGCCCTCGTTTGCCGCCGGAAAAAGCCGGCGCGGCATTGGCTGGGCGCGGGTGCCGGCCCAACAGGGAATGCGCCGTTTCTTCAAACGGGAGCCCTGTCCGCGGAATCCCCATATGGGCGTTCCGGCGTATAGCCCGGCGGGCAGGAGTTCTCAGCCTCTGCGAAAGGATGGGTCATTGAGATGAAGGGAAATAATCTTGGATACTTAATTAAAGAGGGCGCCCGCAATGTGTGGGTCAACCGGCTGATGTCGCTGGCCTCTATCGGTGTTCTGGTGGCTTGCCTGCTGCTCATGGGCGGCGCAATGCTCATCAGCTACAATATCACGCAGGCGGTAGGGTATGTGGAGGATCAGAACTCCGTCGTGGTGTTTTTGGATGAGGGAGTTACCCAGGAGCAGATTGATTCCGTGGGAACAAAAATAAAAAATATGGACAACGTGCTGGAGGCCAAATTCGTCTCCAAGGATCAGGCGTTGGAAAATATGATGAAGGATATGGATGAGTCCGCCGACTTGATGGAGGGCCTGCTGACGGAAAACCCCCTGCTGGATTCCTATGAAATCCGGGTGGACGATCTCTCTCAGCTGACGCAGACAACCGATGCCATCGAAAAGCTGGGGAACATCTATAAAATTGTCTCCCCCACCGAGGCGGCCTCCACGCTCACCAGCGTCAAGCGGATTGTGAGCATTGCAGGCGGCGTAATCGTTTTGATTTTGTTTGCGGTGTCCATTATGATCATTGCCAACACCATCAAGATTACCGTGTTCAACCGCCGCAAGGAAGTCAGCATTATGAAATATGTCGGGGCAACGGATTCCTTTATCCGGTTCCCCTTTGTGATTGAGGGAATCATCATCGGCGTGTTCTCCGCCCTTGTGGCCTATGGCATCCTTTGGCTGGGCTACCAGTATGCCCTGGAGCATTTCCTCTCCGGCGGCTCCAGCTGGCTTCAGGGAGTGGCGCAGAGCTTTATCCCGTTCCGCAGTATCGCGGGTGTGGTGGCCATTGGGTTCTTCGGCGCGGGAATTGGAATCGGCGCGGGCGGAAGCCTTATCTTTGTGCGCAAGTATTTGAAGGTGTAAGAAACCCGCTGTCAGGCGGCATTCCTCAAAAGGAAGGAGCATCGGTATGAAAGGACATCACAAACTGCCCCGGGGCGGCAGAATCTGCGCAATGTGCTGCGCTGTGGCTATGCTGCTCACCATGAATCTGAGCACCGGCCATGTGACGGCAGCAACAGTGGGCGATTTAAAGGATAAGTATAATAGTTTGGAACAGCAGCAGGAGCAAATCCAGCAGCAGCTGGACGATGCCAAGGATGAAAAGGAGCGCCAGCTGGCCCTCAAGCAGCAGCTGGACGCCCAGATCTCCCTCACCCGGGAGCAGATCGATACCCTGGATCAGCGCCTGGATCTGCTCAATTCCCAAATCCAGGAGAAGGAGACAGAGATCCAGGAGAAGGAAGCGGAAATTCAGGACAATATGGGGCTGTTTGAACAGCGCCTGCGTTCTATGCAGGTGAACAATACGTCCACGCAGCTGGGGCTGCTCTTCGGCAGTGACAGCTTTGCGGACTTTCTCTCCCGCGCGGAGAGCTTAAACCGCATCACCCAGCATGACCGGGAATTGGTGGACAAGCTGGTGGCGGATCGCCAGAGCATCCTGGACGCCAAGGCCTCCATTGAGGAGAGCCGGCAGGAGGTGCAGGAGAACCGCAGCCAGGCCCAGCAAAAGCAGGAGCAGCTGGACGCGCAGCTGGCTGAGGCGCAGCAGCAGATCCAGAGTATCGATCAGCTGGAAAAGGACTATCAGGAGCACCAGGCGCAGATCGAGTCCGATATGAAGGACGTCCAGAGCGAAATTGACCGGATCTATGCCCAGAACCAGTCCAGCGGCAGCTATGTGGGCGGCGAGTTCACCTGGCCGGTGCCGGGGTATTCCAGCATCACCAGCTATTATGGCTTGCGCTTCAACAACACCGATTTCCACACGGGTATCGATATCTCCGGCGGCGGCATCTATGGAAAAAATATTGTGGCGGCCAACTCCGGAACGGTCATCAAGGCCAACACCACCTATACGCCGGGCGTAGGGTATGGAATTTATCTGATGATTGACCACGGCGGCGGAATGTCCACTCTGTACGGGCACACCAGCCAGCTCTATGTCAAGCAGGGCGACCATGTGGAAAAAGGGCAGGTGATTGCCGCTGTGGGCTCCACCGGATGGTCCACCGGCCCGCACCTTCATTTTGAAATCCGGCAGAACGGGAAACACACCAACCCCCTGAACTGGTATCAGAAGCAGTAACGGGAGTCTGTGCGGCGTTTTTGCAGCAGGCGGGTTCACAGCCTGATTTTCGGCACAAAAGTGCCGGCAGCCCCTATGAGCGGGCATGACAAAACTCGAAAAAGGAGGCGTGGCTGCTTTGTCCCCCCTTGGGAGGCAACAGCCATGATCATACCATGAATAAAAAAATTTCCCTTGGCGCGGCGCTGACGGTGATGGCCATTGTAGCTACGGTTACCTTCGCCATTACCATGGTGTTCGCCATGAATACCTTTAACAATAAGGTGTACAACATCAAGGAACGGGAGGAAATGTACACCAAGGTCTCCGAAATTGACCGGATTGTCCGCCAGAATTACTATGGGGACATTGACGAAACCGAGCTCTCCGACAGCCTGGCATCCGGCTATATGCAGGGGATCGGGGATAAATACGGTATCTACATCTCCGCGGAGGATTACTCCAAGATGAGCGATTCCTATGATGGAACTACAGTGGGAATCGGCGTGGAGGTCATTTCGGATTCCACCGGGTTTATGAAGGTCGTCGAGGTATATGCGGATTCCCCCGCCAGCAATGCCGGGATGCGCAAGGACGACTATATTGTCAAGGTAAACGATATCAGCCTGAATCCCAATACCTATGCCTCTGCGGTTGAGGCGCTCTCCGGAGAGGCCGGGACCAAGGTGAATGTGGTGGTGCGCCGGGGAACCGGGGACATGACCTTTGAGCTCACCCGGCGTGCGATGGAGATCCCCACGGTCTCCAGCCGGATTGCAGAGGATAACATCGGCATCATCCGTATCAAGAAATTCGATGAAGCCACACCCACCCAGTTTAATGCCGCATTGGATTCCCTGCTGAGCCAGAATGTGCAGGCGCTTATCTTTGATGTGCGGGGCAACCCGGGCGGGACGATTACCTCGGTTTCCAAGATTTTGGATCGCCTGCTGCCCCAGGGGGATATTGTCTCAGCCACCTATAAGGACGGAACCACAGAGGTGCTGGCAACCTCGGATGCCGAGGAAGTCAACCTGCCCATGTTTGTTCTGACCAATGAAAAATCCGCCAGCGCGGCGGAATTGTTCGCACAGGCACTCAAGGATTACGGCAAGGGCAAATCGGTGGGAACCACCACCTATGGCAAGGGCCTGATGCAGAAGATTTTCCAGCTGAAGGACGGCTCTGCCCTGGATGTGACAGTCGCCAAGTATAACCCGCCCAAGAGCGAGAACTTTGACGGCGTGGGAGTAAAGCCGGACTATGAGGTAAAGCTGAGCCCCAATCAGGAAAAGAACTTCTATGACCTCACCGACGCCACGGATCCGCAGATTCTCAAAGCCCTGGAACTCAGCCAGGCGGCTATCCGCGCCGATGGGCAGCAGCCGAGTGGGGATAGTACCCCGGCGTCCTCTTCTGAGGAATCCTCAGAGAGCTCCTCGGAGTCCTCCGAGGCCTCTCAGGAGGAGTCCGAATCAGAGGCGGCGTAGGAGGGGACTGCTCCGTTTTCAGTCGGAATCTGGCTTTTTGGCCGCTGCCTGTGGGGCTGGAACCCAGCGGGCGGCGGCCTTTGCTGTGATACCGGCCCTGTCTTAGGGCAGAAGAAATTACCGGGACATTGGATGCACCGTCTGCGTTTTTGTGATACAATAATCGCAAAGCGATGATACAATGTTCACGCAAGGCGTGAACCTGCCAGCATCTTCGATAATGCAATCATCAAAGATGATTGGGGAGGCTCCTTGCCAGCCAAACAGCGGCCGGCATTCAGTCTGCGCTCAGCCGAAAAATCTCCCGGCAAGTTCTGGCCTTGTGACGCATAGGCCAGCACGGTCAAACTGAAAGAACACCGAGCGGCTGTTTATTGAGGCGCCGCGGCTTAAACTGGAGAACTATCCAATGCGGGCAGAGATGGTAATCCCATGGCAGGGCTATGAGCGCGGGTTAAGCTGCGCATGGCTGTAAGAACTTACAGAACATGATTGCCGTCGCAGTAAGCCGCGGAACACAGATTGATTTCGCCCATGGGAGGCTGGATCAGGAGAGCGCGGCCCCATCACCCAGGACGCCGGGCAGCCCCGCTGCCGTTGCTTTGGCCGCTCCGGGGTATGGGCAAGGGGTCTCTCCCTGACCGGCCGGCACATCGCTGACGACAGAAAGGGGAATTCAGGATGGAGCAACCGGCAAAATCCCTCAGTGCCAATCAGGCATGGGAACAGCTTTTGGAGCGGTATTCCATCGCAAAAGAGGTGAAGCTCAGGGGATGCTATCACATCAAGGCCAGCCAAATTAAGGAGTACCGGGAGCCCAGGCTCATGGCAAAGTGGGACACAAGCGAATCCCTGCCGAAGGCTCTCAAAGACGCGGGGCTCAATATCCTTGCGGATTCCCGCAGTTCCTACGTCATCGGGGATTTTCTGCTATATGAAAAGTTCCCGCAGGCGGATCCCGGTGCGCCGGTGAAGCAGGTGAGAATGCCGCGGTACCAATCCATCGACGGCGGCACCATCAGTTCGGAGGCGGGCGCCATCAATGTGCTGGTGCTCTCCGGGATCCTGGACGACTTTTTGCAGGAGGGCGCCAATACCGCCACCTTTAATGGCAGGATGGGTACCGGGGCCTTTGAATTCCAGGTCAATACTTCTTCGGGAATTCCCCGGAGAATCCAGGTGAACAATGCCCAGTGCGAGATTGACGGCGGATTTGAAAATGAGCATTCCGTGGTGATATTGGAAGCCAAAAATGTGCTCCATGAGGATTTTCATGTGCGTCAGCTGTACTACCCCTACCGCCTTTGGCAGTCCCGGGTGAAAAAGCCTGTAAGGCTGGTGTTTTCTGTATATTCCAATCAGATTTTCCGGCTCTTTGAGTACCGCTTTCGCTCCCTTGAGGACTATTCCTCCATTCAGTTGGTACAGGCAAAGAGGTATTCTCTTCAGGACACCAGAATTACAGTTGAAGAGCTTCGGCGTGTCCGGGCCCGCACCCCAATTGGGACAGATGACAATATGTGCTTCACCCGGGTGCCCTTTGTCCAGGCAAACTCCATGGAACGGGTCGTCTCCCTGTTGGAAAACCTGGCCCAGACGCCCATGACGCCGCTTGAGATTGCACGGCTGATGGAGTTTGATCCCCGGCAGTCAGACTATTACTATAACGCCGGGCGGTATCTGGGACTCTTTCAAAAAAGCCGTGAAGATAAACAGGTACAGGTATCGCTCACCGCGCTGGGACGCCGGATTTTTGAACTTCCCTATCAGGAGCGCCAGCTGGAATTGGTGGGGCTGATACTGCGTCACCAGATTTTCGCCCATTTCTTCGACCGCACGCTTCAGCTGCGGGCTCTGCCGCCGGCAGAGGAGATCATGGGGGAGATGCGCCGCCTGCAGGTGTGCAGGGAAGGACAGATCCCCCGCAGGGCGGGCTCGGTGCTGGGATGGCTCAGATGGATCTTTGGCCTCACTCAGGAGTAGGGGCACCGGTTTTTGCAGGTTTATAGATGATATGGCGCAGCAACCCCCCTGTGTCCCGGATGCGGACACAGGGGGGTTGCAAACTACTAGTTTACGAGTAGTTATGATGATTGCGGTTTTCCTAAAAGATGGGGAACTCACCGCCGGGGCCTACAATCCGGCCTGGGCGCACAGCTGCTTTAGATATTCCAGGCACACGGCGGCCTCCTCTGAAAGGGACTCCACCTTCCCCTCAAAGGAGATGCGGGCGCCGTATCCCATCTCGGCCAGTGCGGCAAAGAAGGGGGCATAGTCGTAGCCGTCCCCGGGGGCGGGGGAGGTCCTGCTCTGGGGCCGCGCGATATGCACATGGATGAGCGTATCGCCCAGGGCCTGCATATCAGCCGGGGTTTCCCCCACCGCCGCCATGTGGAAGAGGTCCGCCAGCATCCGGATTCTCGGGGAATGGGCCGATTCCATCAGCTCCCGGGCCTCTGCCAGGGAGTTGATGCAGTTGCATTCCTCATGCCGCAGGGCCTCGATGGGGAACAGAAGGTCATACTCCTGGGCCTTCTTGGCCAGAAGATCGACAAAATCCCGGAGCTGCTCCATGGCGCGGCTGTGGGAAAACCCCTCGGGGATGCGTTTGGCGCCTCCGCTGCCAAACACGACCAGTTGGGCTCCCAGCTGCTTGGCCCTGGGCAGGACCCCGTCCAGATAGTCCTCTGCGGCCTTGCGGCTGTAGGTGTCTCCCACTACCTTCAGCTGAGGCGGCAGCAGGATATTGAGCACCTCTGCCCGCAGAGGGGTTGCCAAAAGAGCCTGTTTTTGCCGGGAAAACTCCTCCTCATCCAAAGCCGCTAACCCGCTCAAGCCGGTTTCAATGTAGTCGTAGCCCAGTTCAGCCAGCACCGGCGCGTCTTTGAGTTCGGCGTTATATCCAAATCGAATCATAGGGCCTTCCTCCTCAGATTATTTCTCACCTACGCGGACATAGCGGTTTTCCCTGTCCGAGGTATAGATGGCGTCCAGCAGCTCCACCGTGCAAATTCCCTGGCCGCCGTCCACCGCAAAGGGGATGTCCCCGGTCAGGCAGCGGTAGAAATCCTCGATAATCATCCGGTGGGTTCCTCCCCAGACCGCCTTGCCAAGCCCCGGGAGAGCTTCGTCCTGATAGACTGCCGTACCGTTGGGGGTCTTCACTGTCAGCTCTTCCTTGATGGTGAGCGTTCCCTTTTCACAGACAAGCTCCACCTCGATGGGGGAATCCGCGGCATACACATTGGTGGCCGCGAATAGGGCGTTTTTGCCGCCGGGAAAGCGCAGGTTCACCATGGCGGTGTCCTCCACCTCGATGCAGTCGCCCAATTCGAAGGTGTCCACATGGGCCTTGAGCTCGATGGCTCCACCGCACAGCCAGTTGAGCAGATCCAGGGTATGGATGGATTGGTTTATAAGCACGCCGCCGCCCTCGGTATCCCACTTGCCGCGCCAGTCGCCGCTGGCATAATAGGCCCTGTCCCGTTTCCAGTATACGCTGGCTCTTGCGCCCAGAAGCGCGCCCAGCTCCCCGGAATCCAAAAGCTCCCGGGCCTTTTTCACACAGCTGCGGTAACGGTTCTGAAAGCAGATCCCCAGCACACGCCCGGTCTTTTTAGCGGTATCCAGCATGGCCCGGGCGTCCTCGGCGTGAATGGCCATGGGCTTCTCACAGAACACGTCCTTGCCGTGCTCCATGGCGGCGATAGCCATGGGCGCGTGCAGGTAGTGAGGGGTGCAGATATGGATAACGTCAATTTCAGGATCCGCCAGCACCTCGTCAAAGCTGACAGTATAGCCGCAGGAGAATTGCTCCGCGGTTTTTTTAGCGCGCTCCTCGATACAGTCGCACACGGTTTTCAGTGTAACCAGTTGGTTTTCCGCAATCGCACAGGCGTGGAGCTCATGGATGGCGCCGCACCCTATAACAGCTGCTTTGAGCATGATGATGTTCTTTCCTTTCTGAAAAGCCTGCACACACTCCGCTGCGAATCGGCTCCGCTCACAGTGCCAAACCTGTGAAGCCGCAATGGATGGACAGATGCCGCCCGCTGCGTTTGCGGATACGGCCCCGCCGGTTCACAGGCAGTAGTTCCCGGCTGCCATGCAGTGCCGCTGGAGTGTGTGGCGTTCTGCGATGATTGTAGCACAGTTTCCAGGGATTGAAAAGGCTTTAGCATCGATCCGGATCAGTACCGTCCGTACTGCTGGATGGCGTACATCACGGCCAGCATACTCTCCAGGGAGCTGCCGTTGTTGATAGAGCCCGCCGTGGAGAGATTGACACCGCGCAAATCCCCTTCCTTTGCCATCAGGCAGTCCCGCTTAACCTCGGCGATAATGTCATCGGCGTTGTTGCGCATGAAGGTGAAGGGCGCCAGCTGTCCGTCGATACGGGTATGGGGCATAGCGGCCCGGATTTCCCGTACGGTGAGCGTGGGGCCAAAGTTACAGGCCGTCAGGTTCAGCTTGGCTAGGGCGGGCAGATGCTGCCCCATATCGGAATCCGAATGCTGGAACCGGTAATCCCCGGGGTTGGGACAGACATGAGAAAAAACCTTTTCCAAAACCGGATACCCAAACTGGCAGTACATCTCCGGGTTCAGCAGGGCGCAGTCGTCATCATAGAATTCGAAGGAATGGGGGCGGGTGGCTTCGGTATTGCCCGCCTCGGCGTTGAGCAGATCTTCATATTGGCAGATCACCCGCGCGATGGTATCGGAGAAGCGCTGGGCAAGCTCCGGAGCATCCACCATCAGGAAGATAAAGTTTTCCGCTCCCAAAATCGAGGTGGCCAGAGTGACCGGCCCGCGCACGGCTCCCAGCGGGGAGGGGCGCTTTCCGAAGCTCTCAAAGATGCGCTTTTTCTCGCTCTCCCAGTTTTCGGGCAGGACAAAGGAACGAAAATCCAGTTTGTCCACCCAGTCCAGGCGCTCCTCCAATTCTTCGGGCTCGGTCATATCGCTGTGGAGCCATTCCGTATTGCCGTCAAAGGAGTAAGTCCCGCCGAAAATTTCCCCAATGCGGCGGATAGCGGGGAAAGTTTCCTCAGGCAGGGGATAGTCCTCCCGCAGCAGGCGGCGCCCGACAATTTCCTCCGCCTTGTCGTTGTAGCGCTTATTCAGTTCAATCCGGCGCTCCCGGGACGTTTTTCCCCAGGGCGACCCCTCCTCGCCCAGTTCGGCAAAGACGCATTCGTCGCTCATGCGGATTCCCAGGGCCACCTGGGGCGCTTTTTTGGAAAAGCAGTTTTCCTCGTGGGCCAGGGCGTCGTCCTTCCAGAATTGCTTGAGATCCACATCAAACATGGTGTGTTTCCTCCCGTATATCTTTGAATTTATAGGGTGTAAGGGAATAGAAATGATTCCCATATCCTTGGCGTTGTAAGTGGGGTGCCCATTAAGCCTCAGCGGCCCGGACGACTCTGCGCTTTGGCAGCCGCCGGTGCCGATACGGCCGCTGCTTGGGCCGCCATAGGGCCATTGATGTTGTCGGGAATGTGTTCCTGCCCATCCGGACAGCCCGTGTTTTTGCAAAAGCCGTCTCATAAGGCTGGGTCAAGCCATAACAGGGGACTTTGCTTTAGTTGGAATACGCTGTTCCTGGCCTGAATGGGCGCGGGGGCAAAACTGTGTGCAGATAGTTTTTGCACCCATCCAGGTTTGGCCTGTGCCATGCCCTGGGTTTGGTGCCTGGGCGGCCGCCAGGGGCTCAGGCGGTAATCAGGGCGTTTGGGGTAACAAAAAGGGACGCGTGCGCGGGCAGGCCTGCCCACGGCGGAAAATCTGCCCGGCTAGGCTCAATTTCCCACGCGTCCCTCAAAGGTACTATTAATTTTTAAAGCTGTTTCCCAGGCCGACCTTTGCGTCTTTGACTTCCTCTTTGACAAAGGTGGAATTCTTGATTTTTTCCTGGAGCTTTTCATAATACAGCTCCGGATCCACGGGAAGCTCCACCCAGTTGTCCAGCCAGGAGGAGAGGAAAATAGCGTTGGAGATATTCAGGCCGTTGATACCCTCCACACCGGGGGCCAGCAGCTTTTCACCGTTGAGGATGGCGTTCACAAAGTTCTGGGTAATGCCCCTGTGCTGCGGCGGATCCTCGTCGATGGTGATTTCTTCCACTGTATACTCGGGCGGCTGGAAGGATTCCTCACAGGTAAAGGTGTGGACGCGCTCCGGGGTTTTCAGCTTCCAGAAGGTCAGCTTCGTTCCCTCAACCACCAATTTTCCGGCGTCGCCGGTGATCTCCAGGCGGTTGGTGCCGGGATACTCTCCGGTGGTGGTGATGAACACGCCGGTGGCGCCGTTTTCATACTCGGCGTAGGCGGTTACATCGTCCTCTACCTCGATGTTGTGGTATTTTCCCTCATAGCAGCAGGCGCGGATACGCTTGGGCATCCCAAAGATCCACTGCCACAGATCCAGGTTGTGGGGGCACTGGTTGAGCATGACGCCGCCGCCCTCGCCGGACCAGGTTGCGCGCCATCCGCCGGAATTATAGTAAGCCTGGGTGCGGTACCAGTTGGTGATAATCCAGATGCAGCGCTTGAGCTCGCCCAATTGTCCGCCCTGCACCATCTCGCGTACCTTCTGGTACAGCGGGTTGGTTCTCTGGTTGTACATCATGCTGAACACCTTGCCGGATTTTTCGGCGGCGGCATTCATCTTTAGCACCTGCTTGGTGTAGACGCCCGCAGGCTTTTCGCAGATCACATTGAGCCCGGCCTCAAAGCCCTTGATCACATACTCAGGATGGGTGTAGTGGGGGACGGCGATAATCACCGCATCCATGCAGTTTGCCTTGAGCATATCCTCATAAGTACTAAAATAGGAAATTTTATCCCCGAACTGCTCTTTTGCCCACTCCAGGCGCTCCGGTTTAATATCGCAGACAGCGCTGAGGACAGCGCCCTTGATATCCCCGGCAAACAGGTACTGGGCGTGCTCGGAACCCATGTTTCCGATTCCCACAACGCCGATTCTAACGGTTTGCATAAGTGCTCCTCCTTCTTGTTTGGCAGCGTAAAACGCCGTTTATTCCGATGCGCCGTCTCCGAGTTCGTCCAAAATCCGGCACAGCGCATTGTACGCAACGGTAAAGAGCCCGGCCCCGCCCTTGGGCAGGGAATCGATGTCCATATGCTTTTCAAAGGAGCTCAGCCCCTCAAAGGAACCCAGGTGGGGCTCCAGGGACACAAAGCCCCGGTAGCCGCGCTTGAGAAAGCCTCCCAGAACCTCCCGAACCTGCCCGTCGCCGGCGCCCGCGGGCACCACCTTGCCGTCTGCCATAACAGCGTCCTTGATGTGGATGTATTCCACATAGGGTGCCAGGC
This sequence comes from Marvinbryantia formatexigens, assembly GCA_021771035.1. Classification (GTDB taxonomy): domain Bacteria; phylum Bacillota; class Clostridia; order Oscillospirales; family Ruminococcaceae; genus CALXEM01. Next base: position 68,323 of record JAETPU010000005.1, read on the forward strand.
GCTCAAAGGCGGTGGGGAAGGTTGTCTGTCCGCACTGGACGAAGTTGGCCGGGTCAAAGGTCATGCGGAAATCCGGGGAACCCAGGGTCTCCATCAAGTCGGCGCAGCGCTCCACAGTGTCGCCGTAAATTCCCTTTTCATTTTCGTGCAGCAGAATGACGCCGCTGCCCTTGACAGTCTCGATCATCCTGCCCAGCCGGTCGATGACCTCGCCCCGGCAATCCGCGGGATCTGCGTTTTCTTCCATATAAAAGGAAAACATCCGGATATACTTCACCTGCAGCTCCTGGGCCAGCTCAATGGTGTGGCGCAGCTTTTCCAGATGGGTGGCAAAATCGTCGGAGAGCTTAATTTTCCCGATGGGGGAGCCCAGCGCGGAGAATGAAAACCCCCGCTCGCTAAGCCTGGTTTTCACCTCTCTTGCCGTGCGCAGGGAAAGATCCGAGATGTTCACGCCGTCCACGCCTCTCGCCTCGATGTGGCGAATCCCCAGTTGCTGCATGGTGTCCATCTGTTCTGAGAGCTTCGGAGAAATTTCGTCGCCGAAGCCGGTCAAAGTAATCTGCTTCATCGCGTCCCAACCTTTCACATACGCCCGGCACGGATTTTATAAAATCCGTTTACAAGTCCGGCATTTTATGATACTTTTATTATAAATGTTAAATATGCAATTAATAGTGCTTTTATTGACATAAATCATGTAAAACTTGCTGCGTGATTTTCGTCCTCTTTTCTGAATGTCCACCCTGCCATGATGGCCCCATCCGGCCGGAAAGGAGAGCTTCATGAAAGCCGTCACCCAGGAATACAACACCCGCCAGACCATGCTGCCCTGCAACTACGAGTTTTTTTACTATGAGGACCGCACCACCCGTAAAATCGAGTACCACCACCACGACTTTTATGAGGTGTATTTTCTCTTTTCCGGGAATGTCACCTATATTATCGACTCCCGCTCCTATTCCATGAAGCCGGGGGATATTCTGCTGATAAGCCCGCGGCAAATTCACAAGCCGGTTTTCAACGAGGATATGGGCACTTATGAGCGTATGGTGCTGTGGATTGACCCGGACTTTATCCGGCGGATTTCCACCGGGCAGACCAACCTCCTCACCTGCTTTGAGGGGGCCTTCCGGGAGAAAAAGAGCATGATCCGCACCAGCACATCGTCCCCGTCCCTGATGAAGCCGCTGCTGTTAAAGCTCAATTCCAGTATGCACTCCAATGAGTTCGGCGACGATATCCTGCGGGATGTGTATGTGCGGGAGGTCCTGGTGCTGCTCAACCGGATGTATGCCTCCCACGATATGGGACGTATGGAGCCGGACATCGAGGTAAACCAGATTGCGGAGCGGGTGACGGATTTTGTGGAAAAAAATATCGACCAGGAGATCACCCTGGATACCCTCTCCAATGAGCTGTTTGTCAGCAAATTCCACCTCTCCCGGGAATTTAAGCGGTATACAGGCTGCACGATCCATAAGTACATTATGCAGAAGCGCCTGATCTATGCCCGGGAGCTCATCCGGCGCAAGACGCCCATCACCCAGGTGTATCTCAAATGCGGCTTTAACGACTATTCCAGCTTTCTCAGGGCGTTTAAGAGCGAGTACAACATGACCCCCAAGCAGCTGATGAAAACCGGGGAGGGTGAACACCCCGGGAACCGGGAGGAGCTGCGGTGAAGTGGGCGCCCCAACAGGATAAAAAAGCCGTCCTCCCGCAGGAGGGCGGCTTTTTTGCAAAGGCTGGGGAACAGCGAATGGCGCAGCTGGCGCGGCTATGAGGCACCTTAGCCAGTCCCTGTCAGAGGAGTGAGGGCACGGCGCTAGTTTTGGGCGCTGTTTGCCAGGTAAAGCAGAGCTTCTTTGGCGGCGTCCAGTTCCTGGGCATTGCGGATGATAAAGACGCCGTAGGTTCCCTCCTCCAGGTTATCGGTCACAAGCGGGATATGGGAGATATCGATGCCGTAGGCCACTTTGTTTCCCGTGGAATCCCCTTCGTCGTTTGTCTCGTCATAGCTCATCAGGCGGTCCTCAAAGCCCGCCAGCTCCTCTTGGGTAAAGGCCTCGCTCAGCGGCATGAAAATTGAGCCCTTGGCACTCTCCCGGGCATTGTCCGTATCCATAACCACCAAATCCAATTCCTTGGAGGCCACCATGGTGGAGATCTTCATAATGCTGGCCGCATAGCCGGTGGGATCCACGGATTCCTTCCCGGTGCGCACAGCCTGTACAGAGATTTCCTTTCCGGACAGGCTGTCCACATTGTCCAAAAGGGCCTGGCTGTATTGATCCGCTGCCTGTGCCTGTACTTCCGGGGTGCAAATCACCATTTGAAACGCGTCCTTTCCGCCGCTCTGGCATCCGGTCAGGGAGGAGCACAACAGCAGGGCGGCCATGGCGGATAGGATGGAAACGGAAGCTTTGGTTTTCATTTTCATGGGTTTCATAGCGATACATCCTTTCGAAGAAAGCCTTATAAATATTTTGCTTCTCTAAATGTTCTGATGAGAACATTATATCCCGCATTCTGTAAGGAATTATGGCAGGGTTGTGAAAGAATTATAAACGATAGGGAAAACCAGCGTTATTTTCAAATTGTTCACGGCTCTATGGCACAAAAGGAAGCTGGCGCCTGGGCCCAAGGACGAAAGAATGGGACGGGGAGTTCCGGGACAGTTTCCTTGGGGATTGGGCGTACCCGCCGGCGGGGCCGTTCTCGGTATGTGAACTTATTATCAGTACCGTCTAAAACTTTTTGGGGTCCATGGGTTGTGTCCGGGCGCTCTGTAGGCCGATGCCTCAAAAGAAGGGCGGGGCGGGGCAACCAAACTGTCAGGGAAATCGTTACAGCGGATGTATGGAGCCGGGAGAACCGCGCAAAGGAATACATGGGAACAAAAAATAAAAAGGAGACGGTGTTTCCGTCCCCTTTTTTCAAGCCCGCAGGCATTTTTTATTTGCCCAGGCCCTCAACAATTCTCTTGGTGTCGCGGGCGATTGCCAGTTCCTCATTGGTGGGAATAACCCAAACCTGAACCTTGGAATCCGCGGTGGAGATGAGCTCCTCGTCGCCGTTGTTGGCGGCGTTTTTCGCTTCGTCCAGCTGGATGCCGAAGAATTCCATGTTGGAGCACACATCCCTGCGGCAGTCCGCAGAGTGCTCACCGATACCGCCGGTGAAGATAACGGCATCCAAACCGCCCATCGCCGCGGCATAGGCGCCCACCAGCTTTTTAATCTGGTAGCGCTGCATCTCGCCGGCCAATGCGGCGCGGTGGTTACCGGCCAGTGCGGCGGCACGCAGGTCGCGGTCATCGCTGGTGACGCCGGAAACGCCCAGGTAGCCGGAACGCTTATTGAGCATATCGTTGACCTCCTGGATGCTCATGTGCTCTTTTTCAGCCAGGAAGGTGACGGCAGAGGGATCCACAGAACCGGAGCGGGTTCCCATGAGAACACCGTCCAGGGGGGTCAGGCCCATGGAGGTATCCACAGATTTGCCGGAGTCTACCGCGGTGATGGAGGAGCCGTTGCCCAGATGGCAGGTGACGATTTTCAGTTCGCTCGGGTCCTTTCCCAGAATCTGGGCCAGACGCTCGGAGACATATTTATGGGAGGTGCCATGATAGCCGTATTTGCGCACATGGTATTTCTCGTAATACTCATAGGGGACGCCGAACATATAGGCCTTCTCCGGCATGGTCTGATGGAAGGAGGTATCGAATACCGCCACCATGGGGACATCCTTGGAGAACACCTCCTGGCAGGCCTTGATAGCCACAATGATAGGCGGGTTGTGCAGGGGGGCAATTTCAGAATAGTCGATGGCAGCCTGAAGAACCTCGTCGGTAATCAGGGTGGACTGGGAATAGGCCTCACCGCCCTGAACCACGCGGTGCCCAATGGCGGAGATCTCCTTGGCATCCGAAATTACAGCGCCCTCGCCCTTGGTCAGGCAGTCTACAACAGCCTGAAAGGCCTCCTTGTGGGTGGGGAACTCCAAATCCTTCTCGATGACCTTGTCCCCGGTTTTATGGGTGATGTGTCCGCCGATGCCGATTCTTTCACACAGTCCCTTTGCCAGAACGGTTTCGCTGTCCATATCGATGAACTGATATTTCAGCGAGGAACTTCCGGCGTTGATTACTAATACCTTCATTCTCTTTCTCCTCCAATTAAATCGAACTCAAACCACATGAAAATAGGCAGGAAAACGGGCTTTCCTGCAGGTTGAACTGGGAAAAGCCGGGAACCGGGAAATTTCCATGCTCTTTTGGCTTCTCCATTCTTGACAAGTGATTTACTGTTTCTATATTATTACAATAGAAGAAAAATTTCAAGGGCAATGAGCGGTTACGGAGGAATTCCATATGCAGCAGGCACAGCGGATTGCGGGCATCATCTGTGAATATAACCCGTTTCATAACGGACATGCCTATCAAATCCAGCAGGTGCGCCGGTGTGCCCAGGGCATTGTTGCGGTGATGAGCGGCAATTTTACCCAGCGCGGCGAGCCTGCTGTTGTGGATAAGTTCTCCCGTACCCGTATGGCGCTGTGCGGCGGCGCCGATTTGGTGGTGGAGCTGCCGGTTCCCTATGCCATGAATACGGCGCAGCGCTTTGCCCAGGGCGCGGTTCAGGTGCTCGAAGCCCTGGGATGCGTGGATATCCTGGCCTTCGGCAGTGAAAGCGGCGAGCTGGCCCAGCTTGAGGAGCTGTCCCGTATGCTGGAGGGGCAGCAGCTTTATGAGCAGGTGCGCCGGCGGATGCGGGACGGCGTCCCCTTTGCCCAGGCCCGTCAGGAAGCGGTTTCCCAGCTGGGTTCGCCTGCATTGGGCGCCAGGCTGCGGGATCCCAACGATATTCTGGGAGTGGAGTACCTGCTGGCGCTTCGGCGCGTGGGATCGGGGATACAGCCCCTGGCAATTCCCCGCAAGGGTGCCTGGCATGACGGGGAACCCCGGGAGGGCTTTGCCAGCGCATCCTGGATCCGGGAGAGAGCCCGGTGCGGGGATTGGGAGTCTCTGGGCGGATATCTGCCCCCAAAGAGCCTGGAGCTGCTCCAAAGGGAGTGGGAGAGGGGTGCGGCCCCTCACACCATTTCCAATGGGGAGCGGGCCGTTCTGGGAGTGCTGCGGCGCATGACCCTGGAGGAATGGGCGGCACTGCCGGATGTGGGGGAGGGGATTCACAACCGCATCCATGAGGCGGTGCGCCGCCAGTGCAGCGTGCAGGGAATTGTCCAAAGCGTCCAGACAAAGCGCTATCCGGCGGCCAGGATCCGCAGGATTCTGATGGCGGGGTATTTGGGAATCGGCAGGGAGCTCGGGACTATGCCGGTTCCCTATGTGAGGGTGCTGGGATTAAACCGTACCGGCGCGCAGATTCTGCGCCAATCCCGCCGGACGGCCGCGGTCCCGGTTTCCCACCGCCTGGCCCTGTTGGCCCGCCAGGGAGAGGCCTGCCGCCGGTTCAGTGAAATTGAGTGCCGGGCTTCGGAGCTCTATGGGCTTTTAGCGCCTGAAATAGAGGCGCCGTGCATGGAGTTTGCCCATCCGGCTGTGGTGGAGCAAACAGCGTTTGAGGAACAGGCCTGAGAGAAAGATGGGCCGTTCCACTGTTTTTGAGGGTTTGAGAAGAGGGGGAGACCTCATGTGGTGCGCTCGGTGAACCAGGAACATGAAACTGGCGTCCGGCTGGGGCACAGCTGAGGAAAGGAAAGGGTATGAAATGAGATTTGTACGCCGGCGTTCCCGCGTAGGGTTTGATTTGCTCGGGTATCAGAAGTATACGAAGGATGCAACTCTGGGGCAGGTATACCATGCCCTGGCCTGCCTTCGGGAGGATCCCAGCGATTTTGTACGGTTGGTGCCGCATCATAAAATATCCGGCAGCGTCTATCTGCACGTCACCCATCCCCTGGTGGGGTTTGGCGAGGAGGACCGGTATCTTTTGGAGTTTCATTTTGAAAAGGATTCGCCGGAGGATTTCCGCCATTTCCGGGTGGCCACCAGCGATCTGCGGTTTGTGGTGGGCGTCATCACAAAATACTTTGAACGCGCCCGCCTGCCCAGCCTGCGTGGATGGCGGGATGTGACGGCGATTCTGCGGGAGGAAATTGAAAACGCGGATTTAATTGACGCCCACACCTTTTCCACCAACCACCGCAGCCAGCTGGCGCAGGATACGGTATGCGGGTGCTTTAACTGCGGGAAAATTTTTTCTCCCGGGGAGATCCAGCGGTGGATTGAGGATCCGGGGGATGAGACGGCGGTATGCCCCTACTGCGGTATCAACGCCGTGATTGGGGAGAGCTGCGGATATCCCATTACGCCGGAGTTTTTAGCCCGGATGCGCCGGTATTGGTTCTTTTAAATGGGGACGCAGCCGGCATGGATGCTGTCGGGAAAACTTCGCGGCGGTAAAGCGAATCCCCGCCGGTATACGGTGCTGTTGGATTTGGGCTGCTGCGGTGGCACCTGGTTTTGACGCCCGGAGTGCCTATGGGGCTGTTTGGTTCAGCGCAAACAGCGTTCTGTTTTAGGGCTTGGACGGTTGTTCGTGATGAAACGGCGGTATGGCCGATATGAGAGGTTTAAACAAAAGGGCCGGTTTTTACAAATGAACCGTTCAGTGAGCCTGGGGAGGAGTGAAACATATGGAGACGGCTGCGCTTCGTCCACTTGAGGAATCGGACATTCCCCTGCTTGCCCGCTGGCTCTCTGACGAGATGGTTTTGGAGTATTATGAGGGGCGAAATAACCCCTTTGACGAGCAGGCGGTGCGGGAAAAGTTTTTGGGTGCGGATCCCCCGGGGATGCAGCGCTGGATTCTGATGGAGCTGTCCCAGCCGGTGGGGTATCTGCAGACCTATCCCCTCAGCCGTGAGGAATGCCGGGAGGAATTGGACTGGGTTCCCAAAACAGGGAGCGTGTATGCCATGGATCTGTTTATCGGGCTGGCAACAAAGTGGAATCAGGGCCTGGGACGGCGCTTTGTCACATTGGCCCGGGACTATCTCACCGGAGTTCTCGGCGCCGGTTGGGTGGTCTTGGATCCACGCACCGAAAATATACGGGCGATACGCTGCTATGAACACTGCGGCTTTGAACGCAGAAAGCTGCTGCCCCGGCATGAACTGCATGAGGGGGCCCTGCGGGACTGCTGGCTGATGGCCTATCAGGCCCGCAAATCAAAATAAACTGGTACATTCTCCGTGCGGGTGCCAAGGCTGCCGGCACGGCTGATTATAAGGAGGAACAACAATGGCAGTATCAATTACAGTAGAACATTACGGCAATTATGGGAAGTGCGTCAAACTGGATAACGGTCTGTGCGAGCTGCTGGTCTCTGTGGATTTGGGGCCGCGGGTTCTCTATTTTGCCCTCAAGGATCATGAGAACCTGTTTTTTAATGATACGCAGGATTCCATCTCCCACAGCGGAGCGGACTTTGACTCCATGTACTATAAGGGTGCCGCCTGGCATATCTACGGCGGCCACCGCCTGTGGGTATCCCCGGAGGCAATGCCTGAGACCTATTATCCCGACAATACGCCTGTCCCCTATGAAATTGGGGAAAATGAGGTAGTGCTGCGCTGTGAAAAGGAAATCCACAATGACCGGCAGTATACCATTACGATCCAAATGCAGCCGGATTCCGCAGAGGTTACGCTCATTCATGAAATTGCCAACTGCTCACAGAGTGTCCAGCGCTTTGCTCCCTGGAGCCTGAATGTCACCGATAAGGGCGGAGCTGTAATTGTCCCGCAGGCCGACCGTCCTACGGATCTGCTGGCAAACCGGGTGCTTGCCGTGTGGCCCTACAGCAATATGGCGGACGAAAGAGTAATGTGGGGGAAGGACTTTATTACCCTGCAGCAGAAAACCCCCTGTGACGGCCCCTTTAAGGTGGGAACCAATAACGAAAAGGGCTTTGCCATCCTGGTGAATAAGGGCCAGGCCATGCGGTTTGGCTTTACGATGGATTTGCAGGCTGAGTATCCGGATTACGGCTGCTCCTTTGAGACCTATACCAATGAGCTGATGCTGGAGGTGGAGACACTCTCCCCCATTCAGGATGTGGCCCCCGGCGAAAGTGTGGTCCATACGGAAACCTGGAGCCTTGCGGCACTGGACGCCCCGGTGGACGTAAAAAATGAAGCGGACTGCGCCAGGGTTGCGGCCCTGTTTGCGAAGTAAGCGGTATTATAAATAGGAACTCCCCCGGCGCCGTGTTTTTCACGGTTCCGGGGGAGTTTTCTGTCCAATTCGCCGAACATTGAGGAAAATATAGAGAAACAGACTATATATGTGAATAAATAAGTATGAATCATTGATATTATTTTATGAAAGTATTACAATAAAGTAAACGAATTTAACAAAATGTCAGAGCCGATGGTTCGGCTCTGACATTCATAAATGGGAGGGAACCCCCTATGAAGCCACCCCGGGCAGTCCTGCGTTGCGTGATCCTGATGCTGCTGGTTTCTCTTGGAATCTCTGTGGTATCTGCTGTACGATTCAATCAGGATCTCAAGTATAACTTTGTGCCTAACGGAAAAAAGTGGCCGATGTTTGAGCAAGGAATGCCTATTGAGGAGATATACGACCAATATCTTGACTCTAATTATTATGCATTTAGTAGCCTTACTGCACGTTCAATCGATATTGTGCTGAATCGCCCCATCCGGTATTATCATACTCCTGACTTAAACAGCCAACCGGCAGTGGAAATTTCGCCGGGAAGATACCGGATTGCAATAGGAGAACCAGATTTTGATCAGGGATTCAATACACTTCCAACTTATCAAAAAGGTTGGAGATATGCCCGTACACTGCCGGAGGCGCTGACTTCGAAAAATGAGGATCGAGCATTTTTCCAGTCTCCGATGCGTTGGTATTATGTGAGATTGGAGGATTTGAAATGGGTACAGCTGCAGCTGCGGCTGCAGGGCGAAATGAATTGGCTCAAAATTTGGAGTAAGAATATGGAGGCTTTAGCGTCCCCAATAACCTATTGGAAAAGCTTATGGGAACATACGGATTTATATGAACTGGATAATATGATGTACGAGGACGGCGACTACCTATCCCCCGACCTCTTCAAGCCCCTGTGGGACTGGAAATGCACCGCCCTGTCAATTGGGATTGTTCTCCTGCTCATACCAGAACGGCTTTTGGCAAGGCGGGAGAACAGAAGACAGCCATCCGGTGGTTCATAAAGGCTTTCTTTTGCCTGGCAGTGCCGTCGGTATGTCAAAAGATGAAAAAGCAAAGAGAAAACACAACAGATTAAAATGAAACGCCCCCTCCATGGAAGTTTGGAGGGGGCGTTTCTGATGAATCCTTAAAAAGTTGCTTTAATAATAGTTAAAAACTGTGTAATATAGTATAATAAACATGAATAAGGAGTTATTGCAGGAGTAGATGAGAAATAAGAGGAGCGAACTTGGGAAACTGGGGTCATTGCTGGGAATACCGGCTTCAGCACAATGGGATATGTGACAAATTTGGGATTCCGGCTGAAATGATACAGAAAAAGTCGGACTGCAAAGCGGGATGGATAGAATGAAAAATTCTGCGACAGTCAGCAGGGCGTTTTTGCGCAATTGCATGGTTCTTTTGCTGGGAATCTGTGTGCTGCGCAGTGGGTTCGGCAGGTTGCGCAGGGGAATTTCAGGGAAGTCCCAATAGGCGATTGGGGAGCGGATACCTGGGGTGCGTCTACTCAGTACACCGTAACGCTGACCCGCCCGATCCGGTATTATATGGAGCCCAGCGTGTTTTCGGAAGTTGCGGTGGAACTGAAGGCCGGCGAAACTTACGTGATTGTGGGGGAGTACCCCTGGGGCGGCGGGAATCAGACGCTGCCCACAGATCGGAGAAACTGGCGCTGCGCCTCGCCATTTGTAAAAGCGAAGGAGGATCCATTTGTAAAGGACGGGAGAAAGCCTCATATGGTTCATAGCGGCTCAGGCTGGACTGATACCACTGAACAGGCTCCGCGATACTATGTGCGTCTGAGTGATCTTCAGTGGATAGAACGTCAGATGCAGCTGCAGCTTCTTCCGGAGACGGCATCTATTTCATCCCTATGAAATGTACGATTCCGGCAGCTGTATTCCGGTTTCCATGTTATATGAGGTATGGGATGGTATCAATACCCTGCTGTTGACAGGCGCCGTCCTGTGCCTGATAATACCACCCTTGTACCAAAAGTTAAAAAATCGAAGAGAACCTACAACAGATTAAAACGAAACGCCCCCTCCATGGAAGTTTGGAGGGGGCGTTTCTAATGAATCCTTAAAAAATTAAGGTAATTATAGTAAAAAACTGTGGAATATAGTACAATAGGGATGAAAATAAGCAGGGAAATTGTCTGGAACTGGGCGCGTTATGGAGAGGGGGCAGTCCTATGAAACCAACCCGAGCCGTCCTGCGTTGCGTGATCCTGATGCTGCTGGTTTCTCTTGGAATCTCCATCGCGTCTGCATTTAGCTATAACCGGTATTTAGAGAAGAACTTCGTGCCTAACGGAAAAAAATGGCCTATGTTTGAGCAGGGAATCCCTATTGAGGACATATACAACGAATATCTGGATTCTACTTATTATGCATTTAGCAATCTTACTTCATTTTCAATCGATATTGTGCTGAATCATCCAATCCGATACTATCATACTCCCAATATAAACAGTGAGCCGGCAGTGGAACTGCCGGAGGGAAGATACCGGATTGAGATAGGAGAGCCTGTGTTTCATCAGGGGATTAACACGTTGCCAACCTATCAAGAGGGCTGGAGGTATGCTCGGACACTGCCAGAGCCACTGACGCTTGAAAATGAAAAGCAGGAGAGATTCACATCTCCGATGCGATGGTATTATGTGAGATTGGAGGATTTAAAGCGGGTTAAGGTGCAACTGCAGTTAGGAGCGCAACGCTTATATATCAAATTTTTTCTGAAGGGAAAGCGCAGGCCGCCAGCATCTCTGGAAAGACAGCTTGAGTATGGGGTAAGCCTAAACAACTTGGACAGAATCCTATACGAAAACGGCGACTACCTATCCCCCGACCTCTTCAAGCCTCTGTGGGACTGGAAATGCACCGCCCTGGTAATCGGGATAGTTTTGCTCATGATTCCAGAGCGGCTTTTGGCAAGGCGGGAGAAAACCGTCAGAATTGGAAAGAGCAACCAGAAGGCTCTATAAAATGGGAAAACCCGCTGTAACTTCCGGGAATTTTCATGAATGGGGAAAAAAGAACCATATGGGTGTTCAGAATCATTGGGTGCAGCGCGGTAAAGCCGGCGAATACACCGGACTGAGTATGATAAGAATTCATACCTGCCTGAAAGAAGTCTGGATTTAGGGATCTGCTCCTGTCTCCCGATAATTTTCGTACGACAGGGTATGCGGCAATTTGAGGATAAAAAAATGAAGAAGATTTGTGTGCCAGGGCTCCTGCTGTGTTTGTTGCTGTGCCTGGTAAATTTAGGGGCCAACGCTTGGGAAAATAACCTATTGGAACAGAACTTTCAGCGCAGGCGGGAGCAGTTTTTGGACAGAGGGCTGTACCGTACGGAATATGTCCCCTATGATCAAGGCGTGCCGCTGGAGGACATTGACTTTCAAGAGAACGGGGGACGCATCGATTGGTTGATACAGACGTATGATGTGCAACAACTCTCCTTTTGTTTACAGCATGATATCGCCTATTATGCCGCTCCCGAGGACACAGGCGCTCCTGTTCTGGTTCGGAAAAAGGGCGACTGGGTGACATTGTACGACTTGTACAGTAAAATGCTGGGAGGCAGAGGAATCGAAAATACATACCCGACCTACCAAAAGGGTTGGAGGTATGCATATCCGCTGCCCTTGACGCAAACGGAAACCTGGGAGGACGGAGGGTATCACGGAACGAAATTGTATGTACGGCTCAAGGAACTGGAACAGGTTCAAGCGGATCTGCTGAAAGCCAGCCGCTATGAGGGGATCTTTGATTCTGTCATTGAATTTGGTGACAGGAGATGGGATGGGAAACCATATGAAAAAGGGGAAAAGGAGGAGATGCTATATCGTCAAACGGAAAAACTGATCACAGAGACCTACAGCGGCGGAACCAGAACCCTGTTAAAAAAGGACAGGGACTACTATGACAAGGGATTTTACTTTTCAGAGGATCTGGAAGCTCCCCTCTGGGACACCTGGAATACGGTCCTTTTGCTGGGGGCTGCTGGCGGCCTGCTTCTTCTGATTACGTCAAAAAAGAGAGAATAAGTAAGAAACCAAATAGGTCTGCTCCAAGAATGGGACAGACCTATTTCTTATAAATTATTAAAATTTAGAACTTTTGTTGAGAAATTTTATCGAATATAGTACAATGATGATAACGAAAAAGAACGGGAATCCTGTTTATATTCCGGGGAAAATGGCGAATACTTGGGCGTTAAGCCTGAGAATAGGCGCTGAAACCGGCAGTCTGTGGAAAGATTGGCACACGCGGGAGGTCGGGCTATGAAGAAAAGCAGCCGAATATGGTTACTGAGTGCTGCTGCCAGCTTGCTTTTTGCGATAGGGCATTTGGGGATCAATCTCTGGGAACGGCAGCTGATAGCCCAGAGGTTCGAAGACAGACGGGAAACTTTGGAACAAAGTGGCGGAAGTTATCGCTGGAAGTATTGTGATTATACCGAGGGAATGCCCATGCGGTGCATGGATATTCCAAGAGCCTTGAAAGAAGACGGCGCGCTGTTTGACGATTTGGTGGGATATACTTATGAACTCCGGCAAATCTATTTTCGGCTTGGCCGGGATATCTCCTACTATGATTCCCCGGATTACTCACAGGATCCGGTATTTACCATTCCGGAGGGGGAATGGGTGCTGATTTCTAATCCTCACAGCGGGATAAGACAGCTCAATGGGTTCCGGAGCGCGCCCGCATACCAAAAGGGATGGCGTTTTGTCAGGCCGTTGGTGCGCCGTGGGAAGGATTGCTGGGAAGATACCGGAAGAGACGCCCTTTATATCCCGCTTCCAGTGCTGCGTCAGCTGCGGCGGGATATTCTTAGCTGCAGAAATCCCGATGAAAGGATCGATGGAATAGTCCAGTTTAACAGGATGTATTCGCAGGAAGAACAGCAGGTAATCCGCAGCGCGCAGACGGATCGATACATCCAAAAGCTTTTGGCAAACGAATCGGATTTGTTTTTGACGGATTGGGACTTGCTCCATGAGGGAATGTATTGTTCCGCGGATTTGTGCGAGCTGTGGGATACGCGTATGAACGGATATGCCTGCATACTGACGGGCTTGGGGATTATCCCGCTGCTGCAGGTTATATGGAACAGGTTTCTGCATCGAGGCGGGTTCTGAGGGGGGGAGGACAAGATGACTAAACGAGGAAAAATTGCCGCGGTATTGAGTATCCTTTTGATGATAGCCCCACTGGTCCATGCCTGGTTTTTTCTCAGCCGCCGGGCTGCGCAGCTGAGCCATGTGGCCGCCCTGCGGGCGGAGCATCCCATACCCGATGAACCGTTCAGCAAATGGATGCCCTATAATTTGAAGTATATGGGCGGCGGATCTCTCACACCGGCGGAGTACGACAAGCTATTGAACAGCGGTTTGTCCCAGGAGATTATCAGGCGCTATTATTGGCGTGCGGTGGGTCCGGTAAAGCTGGATTTTACCATTCGATATTATGAATCCCCCCAACTGTTTGCGCCTGTTGTCTGTGAGATTCCCGCAGGAACCTTCTGCCATATCGGGTCGTCTGGGTTCAGTCAAAGTTTTTATCTGAGCCCGGGTAAGGGGCCGATTACCTTCCCGACCAAAGACCCCGACTGGCGCTATGGAAGTGTTTTGGATTCTGATGGCAATGATGAGGGGGACCAATATCGTGAAAGACAGATGGGCTATGTCCGCACTGAGGATATCCGGCGGTTCTGGGAATTATGCAACAGGGAAAACCCTGGACTAGAGCAGTATGTCATGCAGAGCAGTGCTCTGAATAATACACGGTGGGGAAAAATTCCCGATCCGCTTTTAACTGCGGATTATGCCCTCTATCAGCGGGGAATCTACGCCTCGCCCAATCTGTGCCCGGCTCCCTGGAATCTATGGTGTTCGGTAAGTATGCTGGCTGCGGCGGGATGTATGGTTTACTTGGCGCAGGAGAAGAGGAAACCCCGATAAATGCTGCGGAATGGCATTGCAGATGGAGGGGACGATATGGCTGGCAAAGGGAAAAGACGACTGATATATCTGGGCGCCGCCTTGATTCTCATTCCCATTGTATATGCATGGGCACAGGCTGTCCGCTGGGAGATGCAAAAGCAATATGTTGCCCAGAGGCAGAGCCAGTGGTCCTCGCCGACACAGCCCCAGGGGGATCTGCCCTATTCGATCCGAGATCTGCACGATGGAATCCTGGTTCCGGCGGACTATCATAAGACAATGGAAAGCGGCCTGCCCAACGAGATCATAGAACGTTTTTTCTGGTGGCCTATGGATGCGGTGACTTTGGAGAAACCGATTCTCTATTATGAGCATCCAAGTACGGATTCATCGGTTGTGTGTGAACTGCCCGCGGGCACTCCGTGCCATGTGGGGCATGGACATTACCGGGAAAAATTGGAGATGTGGGTTGGGTATGGTGTAATCACCTATCCGACCGCGGATCCTAACTGGAGATATGCACGGATTTTGGATGTGGCGCCTCAGTATTCACACAATGATGCGGCCTTGTCTCAGAGGATGGCCTATGTCCGTACAGAGGATATCAAGCTGTTTTGGGAAGGCTGTATGAAAAAGAATCCCGGAATTGAGCAGTATATCCTGTGGGGTGCAACGGCAAACCATCCTGAATGGAAAGATCTGTCCGATCCGCTGCTGATAGCGGACAGCCTGCTCTATCAGCAGGGGGTGTATGCCTCCCCAAATCTGCGTCCAATGCCCTGGAATCTTTGGTGCACCCTGAGCGCCGTGCTGGGAACGGTATGTCTAATGGCCGCATGGGTGAAAGGAAAGAGCGATGAAAAGAAAAAAATCACTCCCGGGAAATCCTGAAGCCTCCCTTGTTTCATGGCTGATGCGGGTTGACACAAGATATTGGCAGAATCTTTTGGTGTTGCTGCTGGGGATCTGTATCCTGAAAACCGGGGCGGCGATGAACGATAACCGAGAGGTGTACCGGGGGTATACACAGAGGTATGAACCGCTGAATCTGGATTGGGGCGGGCAGGAAATGGTGGATTACATAGACCGGAATCGTTTTTTCTTTGATGTGCCCGGTTACAATCAGACAGCCTATACCGTAACGCTCACACGCCCGCTGCGGTATTATACCCAGCCAAGCGCTTTTTCCAAGGTGGCGGTGGAACTGGGAGCCGGACAGCGCGTGGTACTGTTTGGAAGGTATGATTTCGGCTGCGGCAGCAACACGTTTCCTACCAGCCGCCGGGGCTGGAGGTGCGCGGTTCCTCTATTGCCTATGGAGTCGGAGAAGGTTGTGGTGCTGCACTCGGATATGAGTTATAGCGATGTGTACAGGCGTTGGGGCAGGCGGTATTATTATGTGCGCCTGGAGGATCTGATGAGTATTGGACGGGAGTTTTATTTACAGGCGATCCCGGACAATTCGGACTATGTCCGACGGCTCTATGACTATCTGGGCCGTAGCAGTCCGGAGTATTTTCTCGCAAGAACTTTTGATCCCTTCGCCTATGGGATCACCGATTACCTGTCCGATACCGATAAGTTTTTGGAGGAACTAACGCTCCGGGAGAGGTTCACCTCCTATGACAAAGAATTTTACCGGCGGGGCTGTTGTATTTCTCCTGATTTACTACAGCCATTATGGGATAGATGGAATACTGTGATGGTACTTGGAGCACTTATCTGCACAGGCGTATTGACGGTTGGAAAAGTCACATCGGAACCCCGCAGGTGCAGATTTTTAAAATCGAGATAAAACGGTGAAAAATGCCCAGGGTTTCACGTTTTTTGATGCCCAACATAAGATAATAGTAAATTTATCTTCAGAAGGGCGGGCTCAAACGATGGAAATTCTGAAAATATTGGTACTCTTTTTTGCGATTATAGGTGTGGTTCAGTGCCTGATCTGGTGCAAACGGCTGCTGCTGCGTCCCAAGGGGCTGCGCCCGGCCAGGCTGACGGTGCCGCTGCGGGGCCATGTGGACAACGCCGAGCAGATTATCCGCTACTATTATCATCAGATGCAGTCCGATCCCTTTGGGGTTGGGGACATGGAACTGATATTGGAGGACTGCGGCGTGGATGACGGCACCAGGGAAATCTGCGAGCGCTTTGCGCGGGACTATACCGGCGTGCAGTTTTATTCCCCGCAGGAGGAAGCCTGCCGGCTGGACTGAGCCTGCCGCGGGAAACTGGCTGTAAGAGGCCCGGTGAATTCTCTTGTCAGCCAGGATTTTTCCCGCCGTGTTATCAGTGCTCCTCTTACAATCAGGGCAGCGGCGCGCTGAAGCCGCGGTTTTTATATGGGAATATCCCAGGACAGAACAGAAATGGGAATAAAATGGCTCCGCTGAGAAAAACGGCGTATTGTCTGTACCAATTCTTCCTCATCTTCCTGTTGACAGGCCCTTGGGCGAACCTTAGAATGAAGGCAGAGAGTATGAAAGCCTGGAATCCCTTTGAGGACCCTGTTAAAAGGAGGAGTAAAAATGGATCTGATTGTCAATCAGGAGCTGGATGGTACCCGCCGGGACTATATTGACTATGGCCCGGCTGTGCCGCCTCAGGAAGAATCGGACTATATTGTGCAGGTAAAGTGGGATCGATACCGGTATCACTGTGCCGAAGGCGATATGTGGCCCCAAACCTGGGGTTTGGATGGAAACCTTTATGCGGCGGCAGGGGACAACAAGGGCAGCCCGATGAATTTCTGGAAGGTGAGCTCCTACGGGGCCTGGTCGGACTCAAAGCGGCTGGATCCCGCAAAGCTCACCAATACCAATGACTGGACGCTGGATTTAGTCGATGAGCTCCCGGTGGATCCCAAGGTGTACTGTACAAATCCCAAGGCGCCCAGCGTGAAGCCGGCAGGGCTTTTGGATGTGGACGGAACCTTATATTTCGCCGTCCAGGCACAAAATTATGGGGAGGAGCCTACGTTTAACCGGCAGCGCAATCTGCATGGATGGATGATTACCTCCCAAGA
Organism: Marvinbryantia formatexigens; assembly: GCA_021771035.1. Taxonomy (GTDB): domain Bacteria; phylum Bacillota; class Clostridia; order Oscillospirales; family Ruminococcaceae; genus CALXEM01. The sequence continues at coordinate 85,531 of JAETPU010000005.1, forward strand.
CTATGGGCACAGCTGGAACCGTGAGGCCACACCCACGGACTTTTTTACGGGAAGGCTGGCCTCCTGCCATTTCTTACAATTCGGACGCGGCTACCAGGGGGCGCTGGACGGCTATGTCTATGCCTATTTTCCCTGTGGGGAGGATGGTGCCAGCTACTGGGAAAATGGAGACGGGATGCTGCTGGGACGGGTCCCAAAGGAGGAGATTCTGCGCCGTGAGGCGTGGAGCTTCTATGCCGGCCGGGATCGGTTAGGACAACCCAGGTGGAGCGCGCTGGAAACGGACGCGCAATGGGTATTCCGGTATCCCAAGATGACGGGGGAAAACCATGTGTGCTATAACCCGGGGCTTCGGCGGTTCCTCATGGGGAACTACAGCTTTATCGACAATCAGCTGCGCCCGCGCCCCATCCATCAGATGAGCTGGCCGCAGGCCTATCGCAGCCAGCTGACACTGTTTGAGGCCGAGTATCCCTGGGGCCCCTGGAAACTGTTTTATCGGGACGACGACTGGGGCACCTACGGGGATTACCAGCCCAGCTTCCCCACTAAGTGGATGTTTGAGGACGGGCACCTGATGCTGATGGTTTCCTCCGGTTCCTGGGACGACTATAATTTTGTAGTCCAGAAGATGGCGGTACGCCTGAAGGGGGAATCCGGGTTCTGCGAGGCCTCCCGGTATTTTGACTACCGCTGAGGGCCTTGTACGGACAATTCACGGGGAACGATATTTTCCAAACGTGAGCGGATGCCTGGGACAATGAGAGGGTGCGGCTATGGCAGTGAAACGAAGAATACTCCGGGCCTCAGGGGGGAGAGTTGATCCCTTTTTATATCCTAACGGTCAAGGATGGCAAAGTATTGGCAAGCGTTAGTTATAGTAAAGATGCCTTGATCCCATTGGACGAATTCCGAAAATATGCAATTTATTTTTCATACAGGGATTGGCAGGAAGGGGATCCCCTTCCGTAAGGCCGTATTTGTCAATCCATTTGTCCAAAAAGAGGAGGTCTATTGATGTGGGTACCCCGTTGGAGACAGGCATCTGCCATAGGGCTGGCAGTAATTTGGATGACCTTGAGCTTTATCCTGTACATCTGGCTTTGGTTTGGATGGCCTTATCGAACCTTTGAGGAATACGGCCCCCAGAATCCCCCGGATTTTGAAACCCTGCCGGTCCAGTGGTATGTAAAAACCTCCCGGACTGTCGCCCATGGAATTGTGGTTCGGCGGCAGGAATCCGTTTTATTGCCGGTACTCTCAAGGCATGGCGAGGTCTATACCAAAATATCGGTCAAGCCGTTTGAGGTGCTCAAGGGCGACCGGCTTTCCTCCACTATCGACTATTGGGAGCCGGACGGAGTGTGCGCCTGGGGCTTCACCAGTTTTGCCGGGCACCGTCCGGTGGAGGTTGGGGACGAAGTGGTCACATTTGTAGGATTTGACGGGGTATCCCAGTATTGGAATACCCCACGGTTTCCCGAAAACTCCGCCATAGGAGCGGAGCCTTATAAGGCGTATATCCGAAAAACGTTGGAAGAGCAGGGAGGGTTTTAGCTTTGGAGATACGATTGGGAACACCTCAGGAGATGGAACAGGTGTGGGGAGAGCAGTTTCCCCAATCCACGAAGCGCTTCTTTTTACAGGCGCTTCGCCAGGGCCAGGCGGAATTTTGGACAATTGAGGAGGACAGCCGGCTGATTGGGGAACTCTATCTGTTTTTCTCCCTTGAGGACCCGGACTTTGCTGTGCCGGGGGATCGGGCCTACCTGTGCGCCTTTCGGGTGATACCGGAAAAACAGGGCAGGGGCTATGGCACCCAGCTCATGCGGCGGGTTCTCAAGCGGGCCAGGGAGCTGGGGTACCGTGAGGTGAGCATCGGTGTGGAGGAAACCTCCCCTCAAAATCTCAGGATGTACCGCCGGATGGGATTTACCCGGCAGGTGAAAATCTGTACCCAGGATCCCTGCGATGTCAACGAACAGTTTCACCCTGTACCCTGCGAACCTTTTATGCTGCTGCTGAAGTCCTTAGAAACTTAGCGGCAGCAGGGCTGAGCCGGTCATTTTACCTGGAAAATCCGCAAGGCCGTCAAAGAAGGGAAGAAGGTTCTTCTTTTTGCGGCCGTCAAATATGTTTTGTTCGGACAGGCTCCGCGTGACTGGAAATAAGCCCAGCCTTCCGGCAGATTTTTGGAATGCCGGATACCCGGTTTTGGCCGGGAGATGGACTGGCTGTTCCGGGGTGGTCTGCCCGCAGCGACTCACGGTAGTTCTGGAGCGGGCAATGGGCTCCGCAGCTGAATAGCACCGGGATTTGTTTTCTCCAGGCGTCTCTTGATAGCGTTCTCCATAAAAATTGGGGAAACTGCCCTGGAAACCGGGGCTTTTTCAGACTTCTTCTAAATTTGAGAAACAAAGCGGTTCATTTGCTCCGGTATGGTTGACTGATTTGCCAGTTTTGGTATACTGATTTTGAAACAGGACGATTTCGGGGATCGGACGGCGTTTCGACGCTGTCCGGCCCGGTGTGAACGTGCAAATGTAAAGGATTCCCCCGGTGCCGCGGGGAAATCCTTTCATGGAACAACGAGGGGGCAGGAAAAATCATATGCTGCATACTATCACAATGAAGAATACACAGACAGACTGGAATGAAGCGCTTCCCCAGGGAAACGGCGTTTTAGGTGCCATGAGCTATTTTCGGCACAACCGGCTTTGCTGTGCGGTGAACCACTATGAGGTGTATTACACCATGTATGAGCGGTACAGCCAGGCCTATCAGAAAAAGCTCAAGGAGGGCAAACTCAGCTTTGGGGAGGCCAGAAGCTATGAGGAACTCATGGCGGCGGCCCGGGAATCCATCCGGGATCTCTCGCGGGAGCCATATCTCAACTATCAGCGGGTTATCTGGCCTCAGACAGCCCAAAAACGCCGTCCCAATTCCCAGCAGGGGGTGAGCCATCCGCCCACGGGCGAGGTTTGGGTGCAGCTGGACGACGCCCTGGAAAAGCCGGATCAGTCCTGCCTGCAGCTGGATATCGAAGGGGCTGTTGTGAATTTGGATGTGAATCGGGAGGAGGACTGTGTCCATCTGGAGCAGCGGGTTCTCACCGATGCGGATGGAGTGCTGTTTGAAGTGAAGCAGAGCCGCGGAGGGCTGGTGAAGGGGCTCAGGCTGGTGTATCCCCAGCGGCGCAACCACCGCACCATCGATCCCCAATCAGCGGGAAACGGGGAATTCGATTTCACCCAGCAGGGGTATACCTACAGCTTCGAGCAGAAGGACGAAAGCACCTTTGGCTATACGGTCTCCTTTTATCCCCAGGGGGAGGATACCCAAACCTATGAGCCCTTTACCTTCAGCGGATGCCTGAAACTGCAGGGGGCCTGCGGAAGGATGGAGGTATCGGACAACGAGATACAGCTTGTGCTCACACAGGCGGCCCCGGAGTTCTCCGCTGTTTTCACCGTGTTCACAGAGCTTTCCGGAAAGAAAACCCTCACCGGCGCCCAGGCGCTGGCCCAAAAGGTCTTGGAGCGCCGGGAGGCCCATAAAAAAGCCCATGCGCAGCATTGGAAGGAGTTTTTTTCCAAGAGCTCCATCGCCCTGGAGGATCCCTTTGCGGAGACTTTGTGGTTCTATAACCTGTATTTGCTGGAATGCTGCAGCGGCCGGGGCGGCAAGCGCCGGGAGCAGGCATGCGGCCTAAACGGCCTGTGGGATATTAAGCAGCCCACTATCTGGGGAAGCCTGTGGTATTGGGATGTGAATATCGAGGCGGCCTTCTGGCCGGTGTATACGGCAAACCATATGGAATTAGCCCAGGCATTTAACGACGGGCTGCTTTCCTACCTGGACGCGGCCAAAACCCGGGCGGAGCAGTTTTACCATATGCCCGGCGCGGCGATGGACTATCCCCATGTGTTTTATAACTGTATGTGGCCCTGGTGCGCCCAGTTTATCTGGTGGTACTATGAGTATACGCTGGACAAAACCTTTCTGCGGCGCAAGGCCTACCCGCTGTTTTTAGACATCCTCAAGTTTGCCAGGGCCTTTTCCAGGGTGGATGAGGCCACAGGTAGGATTGTCATTTTCCCCGATGTGTCCCCGGAGCAGGGCCCGCTCACCCAAAACAGCGTGATTACCATTGCCAGCTTGCGGTATCTGTGCCAGGCTGCGCTGAAATCCGCAAAGATTCTGGAGATCCCGGAGGGGGAAACCGATTGGATTGCGGATTTCCTCTTCCGGCTGCCTGAGTACCCCACGGCGCAGTTCCAAAATTATGGGGAGATCTGGAAGGACTCGGAATTGGCCCCCGCGGGAATCCATCTGCGGCATCCCTCGGTACTGATGCCCATCTTCCCCGCCGGTGAAATCGGGCTGGATTCCCCGCCCGAACAGCAGCAGCTGGCGCGGCGAACCCTGAACTTCGCGGAGGATCACACGGAATTGGGCGTGTTTGGTTTTGGCTGGCTTTCCAGCGCCGCCTCCCGCCTGGGAATGGGCGATACGGCTCTGCGGCTGCTCTATGAAAAGGGCTGGGATCTGATCCTGCGGGACAACGGCATGGGCGCCGAGGAGACGGAGCGATTCATCAACCACTGCTGCGTCACGCATACGCCCCTATATTATCCTTTCATGATGGAATGTATCGGGGAGGGGGCAAATGCCGTCAATGAGATGCTTCTGCAGAGCTATAACGGGATCATCCGGGTGTTCCCGGCCGTCCCCAAAGGGGAGCCGGAACTCCTGCATACGGCGGGCCGCCTGATTCAGGATAACCCAGTGAACTACGGCGCATGGAACACCGCCTCCTTTACGGGACTGCTGGCAAAGGGCGGATTTGTGGTGTCCGCCAGCCTTCAAAAGGGGAAAACTGCTTCGATTCGGATTGAAAGCCAGTTCGGGAATTTCTGCCGGATTGCGGCGGACTGCCTGCCTCAGGAGTTCAGCGTTGTCAGCGAGGATGGGCAAGAGATCTTCTCCAGCGTTTCGGGTAATGTGCTGTCCTTCCCCACCAGCGCCGGGGAGAGCTACTGGATTCGCGGTTCAATGGATCCGGTACCGCAGCCCCAACCCCAACCCGAGCCGGCGCCGCAGCCCCTGGTCCATGTTGCCCACACCAACCGGCGTATCTTTCTGGGCAAGGATGGGGACACCGACTATATCAAGGCTCTGGACAGCTTTTTGTGGGATTACTATGTGGCCAATGATCGCCGCCGCCGCATGACCGCATACCGGTTCAGCCTGGGCTGCAATTCGGACCCCACCCAGGAGATCCCCATGCGAACTCCTGCAGGCAGTGTGGACGCCCAAATCGCCTTCGAGTGTATTCCCATCACGCCGCAAACCCGGTTTGTCCGGGAATTGGGATATGGGTTCCGCCGGGAGGATACCCTGGAGGCAGTGGACAGCGCCGTAGTGGATGCCCTGCGCAGGGACAGCATTACCGGCGTCAGCCAGGCACATTTCCTCATGGAGCTGCCCAAAGGGCGGTATGACGTCCTGGTGGTGTGCGGCAGCGCCGTGAAGGAGAGCGACATCACCATCCAATCCCCACAGAACGTATTCGCGCCGGTGAGCCGTACGTTAAAAGCGGGAGAATTTGACGCGGTGACGCTTCCGCTGGTGCACCAGGAGGATGGAGTTCTGGAATTGGCCTTCACAACCCGAGGCACCTGGAGCGTGAGCGCCATATTCCTCAATAAGGACTTTGCCATGTAGGCGGATGGTTTTCTTTGAACGTACTAAAATTGAACGTTCGCCCAAACCCATAAAGAGGCCAGCCGGGAGAAGCTCTCCCGGCTGGCCTCTTTTAAGTTGACAAAAGTTATCAAATCTGCAATGGGCGCTCCTCTGAAAGCCCCTGTTTTTTGAAGGGCTTCCCAGTCCTGATGGTGAAACGAATGGAGACGGTATTGGAATTCCTGCCTGCAAAAGAAACCTCAACACAGGTTCCCGCCGGAAGGCGTAGCGGTTATAGATTGATTTTATCCGGCGTTTTCTCTATAATGATCATAATGATAATAGCACATTGGCGTTGTCAAATTAGGGATGCTGTGCCAGTTTCGTTCCCTGGATAGGGAAACACCGGCATGACGTTTAAAAATCGCTGCTTTCGGCTGTCAGGAGGGAAAAGTGTGGAGAATGCGTCTAAAATTCTCATTGTAGAGGACGATCCCTCTATATCGGACTTGCTGGAGATGAATTTTTCTGTGGCGGGATATTGCTGCGATGCTGCCAATAACGGAAAAGACGCCTTGGAGAGGATCCGGAGGAACGCTTACGATTTGGCGGTACTGGACATTATGCTTCCGGGAATTGACGGCTTTGAACTGTTCCAGGATATGCAGGAAAAACAGATCCCCATTATTTATCTGTCAGCAAAAAGCGATACCCACAGCAAGGTAAAGGGGCTGAAAATGGGGGCGGAGGATTATATCACCAAGCCCTTTGATGTGCTGGAACTGCTGGTGCGTGTGGAAAAGGTGCTTCAGCGCCATCAAAAAAAGCAGAGGGAACACCGGCAGACTATCTATCAAATCGGCGACGTGACCGTTCGGGAACAGGAACACATGGTTTTACAAAACGGCGTCCCTGTAGAACTCAAGCCCATGGAGTATGCCCTTCTGCTGATGCTGGTGAAGCACCCCAATATGGTGTTTTCCCGGGAACAGCTGCTTGACGAGGTATGGGGGGAGGCCTATTTGGGGGAAAGCCGCACCGTGGATAATCACATCGCAATCCTGCGCAAGAAGCTGAATTGGGGCGATACCATCGTCACGGTCCACCGGATCGGGTATAAATTGGCAGGGGGAAGATAGATGCGTTTGTGGGGAAAGATCACTGCCATCTGCGGAATGGTGATGATTTTGGTGATGAGCATTTCCTTCTTTGCCGTTTTGCAGCTTCTGGAACACACGCTGTACCGTACTCAGGAGGAGAACGCTAAAAAATCCCTGGCGATGTATTGCAGCAACATCATTTCTGCCAGCGAAGCCTCAGCGGCCGGCGTCAGGCAGACCACCCTGAAAAGCATCGTCCAATACTATTTTTCCGACTATGCGGCATTGGTGCAGACCGATGAAGTTTTTTATTCCCTGGTTTCCGGCCAGCAATACCTGTTTGACCGCTCCCCTTATGACCCCGCTTCGCAGCTTCCTTCGGTACAGGACCGGGAGGGGGACGATCGCCCGCGGGAATCCCGGGTGCAATTCAAACATATCCGCAAAGAGGGGGCCGCCGTCCTGATTGGATGCCTTCCCTTTTCAGTGGCAGGACAACAATTCGACGCCTACATCACCATGGATATCAGCAGCACCCAGAGGCAGATTGTGATACTGTGGGTTTTGAGCCTGGGGGTGCTGCTGCTGGCCTGCGCTGCTGTGGCAACGGCAGTTGCTCTGCTAGTTCGCCGTGCGTTATCTCCCATTGACAGTCTGACGAAAAGCTCTGTGAGTATTTCCAACGGGCAATATCATCTGCGTACCAATTACAAGGGAAACGACGAGATTGGCACCCTTTCGGTGGCCTTTGATAAAATGGCGGACTCGATTGAAGAGACGGTAACATCGCTGGATTTGGAGCTGCATAAGCAGCAGCTGCTGGTAGGGGCGTTATCCCATGAGATCAAGACCCCTATGACGGCTATGATGGGATATGCGGACGCCTTTCTGCGGATGCCGTTAAGCGAGGAACAGAAAATTGAATGTGCCCGAAAAATCTACCATGCAGGAAAACACATGGAGAAGCTCACGCAGAAAATGATGGAGCTTGTGGGTATGATGGATATGGGTGAGATTGAAAAAACGGCAATTCCGGTTCCGGAATTTGCAGACCATCTCAGAGAGCTGCTTCCCCCTCAGACAAAGATTCGTTATGACGCGCGGCGCCTATGGGGGGACGAGTCCCTGCTGATCAGTTTGGTGTCAAATTTAGTGGGGAATGCGTTTCGCGCCTCGGGCGAAAATCCCCAGGTTTGTGTGGATATCACAGAGAAAGACAACTTCACCCAAATCATCGTTTCGGATAAGGGCTGCGGAATTCCCCCAGAGCAGATTCCCCTTATTACAGAGCCCTTTTACCGGGTGGACAAGGCGCGCTCCAGGCAACACGGCGGCGCCGGATTGGGGCTTGCCATCTGCAAGAAAATCTGCGAATACCATGGGGGATGGCTGGCGTTCGAAAGCTGTGTGGGACAGGGCACAACGGTTACCGCCAGTATCATTACAAATTGATGACATATTGCGTACAACTTGAGGAGGACTCTATCCCCCTCAAGTTGTTATATTTTATATAGAGGTGATGGAAGTGAAGAAGACAGCGGCAGCACTTGTCCTGTCGGGACTGATGGCTTTCAGCGGCTGCCAAACGCAGGCCCCCCGGCCGCCTGCCCAAAAGGGCGCATATGGGGATACGCAGATTGCACAGTCCATGGGAGTGCCGGAGCACTATACCTTTTCGACCCAGTCGGAATCGGGAAAAAGCAAGGTACGGGTGGACGCGGACGTGGTGGTGCCTCCAGTGAATGGGGTCGATGTGCTAAAAGCCAATCCGAAAGTATTTACCGATGAAGAGATACAGGAATTTGTCAGGCGGCATACCAACGGTTTTGAGTGGGAACACGTAATGACAAAGCAGCCTTACCGTGGCGAGGGGCTGGAAACAGAGGAGCTGGATGAGCAGTTGATGGGAATGCAGCGCTGCTCGCTGTGGCTGCAAAACCAGAGCAGTGACGATGGGGTGGAACGGTATCGTAATCTCAGCGTTAACTTTTGGATTGAGGAAAAAACCGGGGATATTGCCTATACGCCTTCTTTAACCTATGTCAATACCCGCAGGGAGGAAGATCCCTCTGTCAGTACGGTTCGGCCTTTGAACGAACAAAACCGGGCGGATGACTGCACCATTTCCTTGGAGCAGGCCATTGCGTTTGCACAGGAAGAAATCCAACATATTTTCCCTGATTTTTTCCTCAGCCAATACGGCCAGCTTGATGATGGGGGATCGCCATACCGGCCTGGGTATTACGTCTTAAAATACACCCGGAAGCTCAACGGAATCCCGGTCAATATCGATATCCGCCGGGGCGTGGGCGATGGTTCGGATTATACCGCCGGCACGGAGAGCGTCTGGATGACAGTGAACGACGACGGCGTTTGCTGGCTGGAATATGCGAACCCTGTGCTCACGGGAGAATTGGTGGAAGAAAATGTGGATCTGCTGCCCTTTGATGCCATTATGGAAATTTTTGAAAAGGTATCGCTTCTGAGTATCCAGCATCTGGAGATTTATGAGGAGCTGGTGGAAACAGTGATGGATATCAAGGAGATCCGGTTTGGCTATATGGCGGTCCGCCAGTCGGAGAGCATCGGAGGATACCGCTATATCCCCGTGTGGGATTTTTATGGGCTTCGTTATCCGGTCTATGAGGGAAACCAATATTTTCCGGAAAGCTTTGACGAACCGGTCTTTACCATCAATGCCATGGACGGGACTGTCATCGACCGGGACATGGGGTACTGAATATGCGCGGAATGGCTTGGGAATGCAGGCGGGTTCTGAAAAACAGATGGGTTTATCTCGCGGTGGCAGTTACCGTGGGAATCCTCTGGTTTCAGGTGAGCGGCGAATTGGACATCCTGCGGTTTGGTGAGGAAGAAGCCAAAAGGGAATTGCTGAAAACGGTGCTGTGCGCTCAGGAAAACCTGCTGTTTCTTCCCCTGCTGTGCTGCCTGCCCGGCGCTTCCGGGATTTATCAGGAGCTGCGTACCGGGGCGGCAAGATACAAGATCTTCCGCTGCGGTTACAGGGCCTATGTCACCAAAAAATTACTGGCTTTGCTGTTGTCGGCGGTTCTCTCTCAATGGCTCGGGGCGGCCTTGTTTCAGGGGACGTTCTCCTTGGCGGGCGGTTTGTGGATCCCCATACCGGGCCATGTCCTTTTAAGGCGTATGATAGCGGCCGGTATATTTGCCATGGCGGGGAATGTGGGGGCGCTGCTCACGAAAGACACGGTTTCCGCCTATGTTTTCCCGGTGGTGCTGGCTTTTTCTCTGTCCATGCTGCAAACCAGATTCTTTTTCAGCCTTCCCTGTATAAACCCCGCCGTGTGGATATCTGGGGAAGGGCAGAACCTTTCTTTCTTAACGGTTCTGTTTGGCTGTACCGGAATCCTTACAGCTGTTTTTACGGATTATGAGGTGAAGCGATATGTGTAGTGGGAAGGAAATCGGAACCTGCGTGCTCTGGGATTTTCGCAGTATGCGCAGAAATCCCCGGGTGCTTTTGGGATATGCTCTGGGATTTTGCCTGTGTTTTTTTCTCACACAGCGTATTATCGAATTGTCGTCACGATTTCACACGGATATCCAGATGCTGGAGCCGTTTATCTGGTGCTTTGCGGATACGGACAGCATCTTGTTTGCCTCCCTTGCCCTATTGCTTCCCCTTTCTCAAATTCCGCAGCTGAATGTCCCCACCTATTACCTGGTGTTTCGAAGGGGCCGTGCCAACTGGATCTGCGGCCAGATCGCCACCACGGTTCTGATTAGCTTTTCTTATGCGCTGCTGCTGCTGGTTTCCTCTGTGCTGCTGACAGCAGGAAATTCGTTTTGGGCCAACCATTGGAGCGATACAGCCACAGTTGTCAGTTTTGCGCCGGAACAATTTGAGGTGGCGCTCACCGTGATACGTAAAACTGTCAAGCTGACAGTCCCATATGACTGTGCCGGTATCATTTTTTTCCTGCTCATGCAGTATGTGCTGTTCTTGACACTGCTTAATCTGGCGGTTTCCCTGCGTTTTGGCAAAAGAGCGGGGATGACGGCTGTGATCGCTGTCAGTTTCGGCGCCTATTTGCTGACACCGGATCAATGGATGAACTGGCTGCATATCCCGCCGCAGTTAGAATATATGGCAAATACATTGGCGGCGTGGGTTTCGCCGCTCAGCCACGCATCCTATTCGATGCACAGCTTTGGATATGGGGGATTTCCAAGCGTTCTGCAGAGCCATGCGGTATTTGGCTGCCTGAATTTGGGCTTGCTCCTGCTTTCCTATGGGACCGCTAAAAATATGGAGTTTTCTTTTTCGGGGGGATTCTATGAGTAACGCAGTAGAAGTATGGGCGCTCTCCAAATCCTTTGGCAAGGAAATGGTCCTGAAAAATATTACCCTCTCGTTAGAATCCGGAAAAATCCATGGGATTATTGGGCGTAATGGCTCCGGAAAAACCGTGTTTATGAAATGTATCTTGGGATTTTTAAAGCCGGATACCGGGACTGTTTCAGTTTTTGGAAAAACAGTCGGCAAGGATGTGGATTTTGCCCCCAATACCGGAATGATGATTGAAAATCCAGGGTTTCTCCTTTCAGAAAGCGGGCCAAATAATCTTAAATGGCTGTTCAGCGGGAAAACAAGTCAGAAGCCGGATATCCCCGCGCTGATGCAATCCGTAGGGCTAAAGGCAAATTCAAAAAAACCGGTGGGGAAATATTCGTTGGGAATGCGCCAGAGGCTCGGGATTGCCCAGGCTATTATGGAAAGGCCAAATCTGCTGATTCTGGATGAACCCATGAATGGGCTGGATAACAAGGGCGTGGAGGATATGCGCAATTTGTTTCGCTCTTTAAAAGAGCAGGGGGTCACCATTTTGCTTTGTTCGCACAATCCCTTGGATATCTCGGAGTTGTGCGATACCGTATGGGAGATGGACGGCGGCGTGCTGAAAAGAATTAAGTCCGCTCTGCGCTTCGCGTTTGCACGCCAGGGGAATACCTTAGAACGATGAAACGATCATGATAACCCAAGATTTTGTAGCTACGATAACAGAATGAATGCCCTTCTGTAACATCTGCACATATTTCTCTGCGCGCTCATGCTGTTCCACCCGTGAAAAGCCCCCTGCCTTTGGGCAGAGGGCTTTTTGTATGTCTGATTATTCCGCTACAACGGATATTCTCTGCTGGATATGATTGCCCTGTACTGCTTCATCAACCATGGCTACTGCATAATCCGCATAGCTGATGACGCTTTCGCCTTTGGAGTTCAGCGTCAATTCTTCGCCGCCCAAAATGTATTTCCCAGTCTTTGCTCCGTCAGCCTGAAAATCTCCGGCGGGGCTTACATACGTCCATTTTACGTCATTTCTGGTACGAAGTTCGTCTAACGCCTTCCCCATATTAGCAGCCAGCGGCTTAAAGATGTCGGGGAAGTCTGAGCCGTCCATTACCTGTACGGTATGCTCCGGGTTTACATACAGGCTGCCTGCTCCGCCGACAACCAGAAGTCTTGTGCCCTTTCCGCTTACAAGGTCGCAAAGGTGTTTCAGAGAAGTGCTGTGCTGGGGCAGCGTTTCCGGCGTCCATGCCCCGAAAGCGTCAATTACAACATCAAAGCCCTCCAAATCAGAAGCTGTCAGGTCAAACAGGTCTTTCTGGATAACCTTTTCAGTAGCGGATTTGTTCTCGCCCCGCACGATTGCGGTAACGTTAAGCCCTCTGTCCACGGCTTCCTTTACAATCAGCTTCCCCTCTTTACCATTTGCACAAATAACTGCGATTTTCATAGTGTGATTACCTCCGTTTTCTTTTATTGCGGCTTGTTTTTTTTCGCTTGCAAGATTATAATATATCTGTAAAGCCAATTCGTAAAGTAAGCACTTTATTGTGCTATAGTTACTTAAAAGAAACTATTGAGAGAAACGAGGAGTTTTATGGAAAAAGAATTGCCCGCTTGCCCGGTGGAAACCACCTTAATGCTCATCAGCGACCGTTGGAAAGTCTTGATTATCCGAGACTTATTGGGGGGTACGAAACGGTTTGGAGAGTTACGGCGTTCTGTTGGAAACATATCGCAAAAAGTCCTTACCGCAAATTTACGCTCTATGGAAGACAGCGGGCTTCTCACTCGTAAGGTATTCCCGGAAGTACCGCCACGGGTGGAATACACGTTGACGGAAACGGGATATAGCCTAAAGCCGATCTTGGACGCTATGGTTGAGTGGGGGACAGAGTACCAGAAGAAAAATAGTTAAAAATATCGGAGCAAATTTTTTGATAGATTTGCTCCGGTATTTTTATATCTTTACGGAATCATTGGCTGCGCTTGCCTTTTGTGTTCGTTGTTACTTTACCGCAAATGAATCTTTGCGGCGGGAATGAAACTCCTGTAACATGTAAAAAGTCAGTGGCGGCAGGCGGATCGTTGGGATAGATACAGCGGCTTTTTAAATTGTCCCAACCCAACAGGCGAGCCAAGCGCAACATATTTTCCAACGTGGGCAGCGGTGTGGGAGCGCACCGACCTTATAAAAAAGTCGGAGCAAGCAAATCATAGCTTGCTCCGATATAGTTTCCATATATGGAAAAGGTGTTTTGGGGTTTTGATAGATAGACTCGACCCCTTGCGTACCCGAAAAAGGTTGGCAGGAAGCCGGAGCGTCGCGAGAGCGTTTAAGGCGGGCGGCGCAGGCGCAGCGTGACCTTTTTTGGAAAAGGACACGCTGCGGAATGATGGCACCGGTGAATTTTGTAAAAAAGCCGCCGCAAGCAATATGCAGCTTGCGGCGGCTTGGCGGAGAGTTAGGGATTCGAACCCTAGGTCCCTTTCGGGACACAGCATTTCGAGTGCTGCACCTTCGACCACTCGGACAACTCTCCATATGTTAAGCCTGAAGTTCCAAAAGAACCTAAGGGCAGAACACCAAAATTTTTCATTTTTCTATTCCCAAGGATTCCCGTATTAAGGGACTGCGGCGGGCCATACGGCCAGAGGGTTTTCAGCCGAATTCCTTGCTCTGCATTGCAGAAAACCTGCCGGATGGACTTGGAATTACTCGATAACTATAGCAAAATCACAGGAAAAAGTCAAGAAATGCAGTGAGGAAAAGCCAGTTTTATTCTATAAAGCAGGAGTTCTCTTGCAAATATTGCAGCAATATGGGAAAAAGTGCTCAAATTCCAAATTCGGTTGCAAGTAAAAAAGGTTCGCGGTATAGTTACGGTAAGAATAGAGTTTCACCAAATCTGGTGAGGAATTGGGCAGGAGGAATAGCGAATGAAATTTGCGATTTTTACAGTGGGAGCTCCGGAATTAACACCACAGGAAGTATTGGTCAAACTCAAGGAATATGGATATGATGGTGTGGAATGGCGGGTCACCGATCCCTCTGATGCGGCACCGGACGCGCCGGCGGATTTCTGGGAAAACAACCGCTGCACCATTGATGTCAACACTGTTGTGGAGCAGGCGCCGGCAATCAAAGCCATGTGTGAGGAGGCTGGGGTGGAAATTGCCGCCTTGGGAACCTATACCCGCTGCAATGAATATGACAAGGCTGAAAACGCTCTCAAAGCTGCCGCAGCTATGGGATGCAAAAAGATCCGGATTTCCCCCTATATGTATGACGGTTCCCAAAATTACAATGAGTTATTCCAAAAGGCCAGGGAGGACTACAAGGTCCTCGAGGGCCTGGCAAAAAAATATGGCGTCAAGGTTAATTTGGAGATGCATATGAATACCATCAGTGCCAGCGCCAGCGCTGCGCGCCGTCTGGTTGACGGGCTGGATCCCAACTATATCGGCGTGGTATACGATGTGGGAAATATGGTCTATGAGGGCTATGAGAAATATCAGGCAGGCCTGGAGATTCTGGGAGACTATCTGGATCATGTCCATATTAAAAGCGCCGCATGGGTTCAGAAGGATGCCCTGGCAGATGGGTCTGCTCAGTGGGAGGTCCAGGCCATGCCCCTCAACAAGGGCAGCGTGGATTTCCGTACCTTCCTGAAGGTGCTCAAGAAGTCCGGCTATGACGGGTATGTATCCTTTGAGGACTTCTCCAAGGAGAAAACCACATTGGAAAAACTGAAATTCAATATCGGATATATCCGTGGGATTATGGAGGAACTGAAGGATGAATAAGGTGAAAGTGGGAGTAGCCGGCCTGGGGAGGCAGGGCTACGGGATGCATGGAACCGGCCTTGTCAAGCTGAATGACGAATTCCAGATTGTGGCTGCCTGTGATTTGATTGAGGAGCGCCGCAAGCGCTATCAGGAACTCACGGGATGCCGGGTCTATGAGAGCTTTGAAAAGCTTTTGGCAGACGATGAAGTGGAACTTATCATCATTGCCACCTACTCTAAGGATCACTGCGACCATATTATCCGGGCACTTGGGGCAGGCAAGAATGTCTATGGGGAAAAGCCCTTCTGCTTAAATTATGAGGAGGCCTGCCGGATTCGGGATGCCGCCAAAACCGCCAGCGGGAAACTGTTTATTGGGCAGAACCGCCGGTTTGAAGGGGATTTCATCAAGCTGCGGGAGATTATGGATTCCGGAGTGCTGGGAGAGATCTATGAAATCCAGCATTCGGTCTTTCACTACAACCGCCGGGATGACTGGCAGACGCTGCAGGATATGGGCGGCGGCCAGCTGTACAACTGGGGCCCCCACCTGATCGATCATGCCCTTCAGCTGATGGACGCTCCGGTGGTTTCTATGACCAGCTGCCTGCGTCAGATTGCCGCGGTCGGCGATGCGGAGGACCATGTGGATATCGGGCTCACCGGCGCCAACGGGCGCAGTATCCGTCTGGAAATCGGCGGCGGCGTGGCAATGCAGTTCCCCAAATATATTGTCTATGGTACCAAGGGAACCGCCATCTATCAGGATGAGCATTTTACCCTCAAGTACCTGGATCCGCAGAAACCCCTTGAGCCCCGTGTCGCAATCCGAGAGAGCGTGATGGACACCTTTGGAACTGAGGAGGATCTGCCCTTTATCCAGGAAACAATCCATGCTCCCATGGGGGATTTGATGGAAATTATGCACTGTGTATACCGCAGTCTGCGCCAGGGGGAGGCCTTCCCTGTCTCTATAGATGAAGCTGTAGAGGTAATGCGGATTATTACAGGCGCCAAGACCGGCGTTCTGCCCCAGAAGCAGTAAACAAAACGTTCGGGACAAAGGAACTCCCTGGCTATTCAGCCAGGGAGTTCCTTTGATGTTATCATGGTTTTCTCAGGACTTCAGCTGCCGGCCGACCCGTGTTCCGTTGAGCCGGGGCGGCGTATTCAGAGGGCCTTACTGCTCCATTTTAGCCACAAACTCCTCATAATCCGCCAGATTGGCGCGCAGAAGCTCGGGCGTATTCAAATGGTAGGGGCATTTGGACATACAATGTCCGCAGTTCAGGCATTCCTTGATTTTTGCCATTTTTTCCTTCCACTCCGGGGTGGTGTACACCGGCACCGGGGCCCGGCGGAGCATCAGGGACATTCTGGCGCAGTTGTTAATTTCAATACCGGCAGGGCAGGGCATACAGTACCCGCAGCCCCGGCAGAAATTGGAGGAGAGCTCCTTCTTGTCGGCGGCAATCTGCCGTTTCATCTCCTCATCATATAAGGGAGGGTTTTCCTCCATACGCAGAAAGTCATCCAGCTCGCTTTCCCGCTGAACGCCCCAGATAGGCACCACATTGCCGAAGGAACGAAGGAAGGAGAAGGTGGTTGCCGGATTGCGAATCAGACCGCCGGCCATGGCCTTCATGGCAATAACCCCGACATCATGCTGACGACACACCTCAATGAGCTGTAAATCTTCCTCGGCGGAAATACAGCTCAGCGGGAACTGCACCGTGTCATAGAGCCCGGAGCGGGCGGCTTCCACAGCATTTTGGATGCTGTGCTGGGTGATGGAAATATGACGGATTTTTCCTGCCTTTTTGGCCTCTAAAAGCCCTTCGTACAATCCTCCCGGCTCGTTGGGATCCGGGAGATGCGCCGGGTTGTGCAGCTGGTAGATGTCGATGTAATCCGTCTTTAACAGACGCAGGCTGGTATCCAAATCCCGAAGCAGCCCCTCCTTGGTTGCAGCGCCGCTCTTAGTGGCCAGAATAATATGGGAGCGCACGTCTCCCAGTGCATAGCCGATTTTTTCCTCACTGTCCGTATAGGCACGGGCAGTATCGAAGAAATTGATGCCCCCGTCATACGCTTTGCGGAGCAGCTTTGCGGCGTCCTCCTTGGAAATTCTCTGGATTGGCAGTGCGCCGAACCCGCTGCGGGTTACCATCAGTTCTGTTCGTCCCAGTCGCATTTTGTCCATGGCTTTACCATCCTTTCTCTGCAAGGCAAATGGTTTTGTCCCTTGTTGGAGAAGCTCCGCGGCATCCCTTGGTGCCAGATAGGACAACCCCTCCCCTTAAAAACGTTCCCTCAAGAGAGTTACACAGGAATTCAGTGTGTTTTACCCTGATTATACGGCTTTTTACAGCCTAATTCAACTGTCTTTTCATAAAAAAGTGCATTTTTTGATTTTTGATTTTGCTATGTGGAAATTGATAGGGTCCCGATAAGCAGAAATTGGACGAAGGTTGGAACTCTCCATTTTTGATAGCTGGAATTGCCCAGCGCTGTCAGAGCCGGGGAACTGCACAGACCACCCGGCACGAAAGTCCTGGCGGGAACATTGGCACAGACTGGAGTTCTGCCCAGGATGGATGAAAAGAACAAAGTTTCGGTTTTGTTTTTGGATAATTCGGAGAAAACAATCATTTGTTCTTTTTTTGCTTCCGTTTTGCGAACGTATGTGCTATACTGAATTCAGAGAAGAACATATGAGCGATATTTGCTCCACATAGAAAGGATGATCTGGAATGAAACAGATGAATTATACAGGAAGTGTCAATTCGAAAAAAGCTGCTGCCGCCAAGAGGCTTTTAAAACAGAAGAGAATGGGCCTGACCCTGATGCTCGTATCCCTGGCCCTGGTGGGGGTTCTCACAGGGCTGGGAATGGAGGACGCAACCATTGCCATTCTTCTTTTCCCATTGGGAGCCTTCCTGTTTGTCTCCAGGCAGCTGTGGATTTACCCCGCAGCCGGTGACGTCAGGCATGAGGAGAAGCCGGTACGAGGGCACCAGGCAGGTGCGCCGGTTCATCTGGTATCCTCCCGGCGCACCGCGTAGGGGAAAATGCGGCGCCGTGCCCTGTCTGGGCGTTTTTGGAATACGCATGATGCCGCTGGCAGTAAGGCCGGGGCTGAACTGTTGCAGCGCGCTGATCGCTGATAATTTAAAAGTTAAGATTGCCCATTGAGAAGGAATGGAGAGTGCCATAGCCGCAGGCAGACGCCGGCTATGGCACTCTCGTTATGTTAGATCATCAGACGGCGGTTAAGGCCGGTGGGGAAGGAGAAAACGATAGCAGCAATCAGCAAAAAACCTCCTTTGATTTCGTATGGGCGGGTAACGCCAATTGTACCAAACTTAAAGGAGGCCAGGCCAAATGGATGGGTAAAGCCTATCACGCACCAAATGGAGGTGCCAGTATCGCAGAGTTATCCCACGTGTAGCAGTAAGGCGATTGTTGCGGCAGCAGTCTGAGGCACTGCAGGAGAATCAGGGGGAGGCCCCTTTTGTTTGGGATACCCCGGGAGGGCGATGCTGTAAAAACTAGGGCCAGTTTGCGGGGATAGGGCAGGTGAAACAGGCAGTGAATTTGAGAACTCTGCCGATCAAAAGCCATTGTGAGGGAACTGCCTTGACCGGATCATGGCACTCGTGCTTGGGCGGTCCGGCTTAGCTTGTCTGTGAGGAGCATAATGCCTGTGCTTCCAGAGCGGGCACCGGCTTTTGTCCCCAGCGGGTACAAAGGGCACTGTGAATATGCCGCATGGCCGACTGCTTTTTGACAAAGAGTTTGCGGCCCAGCTGAGCCGCCCAGTGGACGGGACGGCAATAGTAGTAGTTAAAATCCCCCGCCAGGCTGACCACCACACCGCCAAACCCATGCTTAAAGCGGTAAATTCCATAATAGGGGCTCTGGGTATCCTGATAAAAGGGGATGGCCTGAAAATCATAGACGGTACAGCCGCTGTCCAGCGCCCAGAGGATCATCTCCCACTGCATCAGATAGTTGGGCATGACCTGGCGGAAACGGTTATCCGACGCGCCGTAGACATAGCTGGTTATTGAGGCATACTGGACCGCGATGGCCCCCGAGATGAGCTCCCCCTCATACTCGCAGACATACATCCGGCAGTGCTCTCCAAGCTGGGTGAGCATATCGTGGAAATACTGCTTGGGGCGGATAGTGAAGTTGTCCCGCTCCCCGGTGACCTGCATCAGGCGGTAGAAGCCGTCCAGGTCCCCGAGAGTTCCAATCCGGCACACCACGCCGTTTTTCTGCGCCAGGCGCAGATTATACCGGCATTTTTTACTGAAGCCGGTCAGCAGCTGTTCCCGGTTTTTCCCTGCGAGCGGAAGCATATAGTTGATACGGCTCTGCATGGTACTCAAATCCTTCTGGTTGGGCCTCCAGCTCAGCCCAACCCGTTCCAGGGTTTTGACAGCGGCGGTATCCTGTTCTAACACAAGAGGATCACACACAAAGCGGTACCCGTGGTGGAGATGGGCGAGCAGATGAACCCCCTCCATCAGATCCCGGAGCATAGCCTCGTCGGTGCAGTCCCCAACCGGACCTCTGGGAGCATACAGAAGGCTCCACCTGATTGGAAGCTTTCGGATAAGAACCTGCATGGCGCCGCGGATACTTCCGTCACTGCGCCGTGATACCACCACTTCCCGGCTCCAGCCCGGCTTGACCCCTGCCCAGTCCAGGCACTGCAGAAAACTGCCGTTGGGCCGGCTTTGAATAAACAGCTCATATTCCTCGCAGGCGCTCTGCCGCCGCAGGTCCAAAAGTTCCATCATGGGGAGGACACCTCTCTTACCGTTTTTACGATAGACTACAACTGTAGTCTATACCTGTAGTCTACAGCTGTAGTCTTGAGATGTCAAGAGGGGAAGGTGATGAAAATGAAAAATAGTATTGTGATCCAATTGAACCCAACAGACGTTTCTATACTATTTTATTTTGCACGGGAATCAACCCTAACGCGCTGCATTAGGATCTGGAAGAAGTCCGCAGAAAAAGGCTGAATTTCTTCAAAATTGATGAAAGCGGGTTTCTTTTAATACGGTATAAAAATAGTAGAATGGTTTACGCAGGACGCTGGCTTCCTCCCACCGCAAACTGGCAAGAGTACTGGATTGATTGAGTTATTCCAGCTCAGGCACACTGGGAAATTTGACGCTACGGTGCTCCAATGGCGCCCGCAGCTCGCGCAGTCTGGTAAAAAGTTGTGGGAAGATAGAAAACGATGCGGGATAACACCAGCGAATCCCCTGTCTCAGAGTTCTTGCGCTTTGAAACTTTTAAAAGATTCTTTCATCTTGCATGACGTTTGCTCTCAATGAAAAGAGAGGGAAAAAGCGTTCGGTGCTTTTTCCCTCTTGATGATTCTAAAAGCAGGGGCCGCTGTCAATGGCAATGCGCCTGCACCGTTCATCCTGCCATTGACGGGGACGGCTGGTTCTGCTTTTCCTTATGGTTTATGTTCATAATGTGTGCAGAGCTTCTTCCCAGTAAATAGGAAATTTCTCACGTACGAAATTCGATAGCGGGTGTTCGCCCTTCAACAGCCCAAGTCTTTTTATTGCTCCCATAACCATGTTTTTATCTTTATTGATTTGCTGGTCAGTTAATTCTTCAAAATGATTTATTTTCAACTGACCTAGTTGTTCATATTGCAGAATACGCTCATAGGCATTCTCAACTATATCGACACCTTTTATCGGTACTGCAGTTTTAGATATTACTGCGCATTTTATGTTTGTATTAACGTCAACATCAAAATCAGATTCGCAAGTATAGATATAGCCTTTGACTCCGTTATAGAATTCATATAACCCATTTTTAAATGATTCGTTGTAGACTGGAAGTCCATCTTCCTGTATTTCAAACGTCATCCATTTATATGGCTGATTCCAAATATAGATAGCGGATAACGCTTTGTTGGTTGATAAATAAACACATGGGTATTTTAAGTTTGAATGCGGGCTGGCAAATGGCCGCAGTATGTCAATATTCCCGATAATAGTGCCGTGATAAGCAATCATCGTGACCCTCCTCGTATAAAAACAAAGCAACAATTCCCACCGTTAAATGATATCATAGCCCGCTTCATTCCGTGAGCTTCGCATGGATAGCCATTTGTAACAAGCGCAGAGGGTTTGGGACATTTCCAACCAGCAATTTTCAGAAGTGGGTACTCTCTTCCTATGCCTGCGCTTTCAAAAGGTATACCGAAAAATCTGGCAAGGAATTAATGAAGGTGAAACCTAAGAGATATCCGTGGTTGATGCCGGCAGAGAGTGCGCAAAGCTACAATAAGGGGAGATATCCGCGGCGTGCTGGACGATGGTTGAGCATGGGTCTGCTATTGCGGCTCAGTGCTTTGAAACAAAGCCGGGACACCGCAGCAAAAGCGGTTCATTATTCCTTTCGGCTGACGCCGATGTGGGGATCAAAGGTCTCCACAAAGCAGAATTTGCGGATGGCAAATACCGCCGCTACCGATAGGATTCCCAGCAGGGTATCCAGAAAGCTGGTATGGTAGACAATAATCTGGCGGGCGATGGCGAACAGCAGAACCTCAATGACAGCGCCGGGAGTATGCCGGGTGAGCATTTTAATAAATTCCAGGCCCACCACCAGTCCCAGGGCATGGCCTAAAAAGGCGTCAAAATTCTGTGGGGAAAGCCAGGAGCCGTCCCAGAAGCCCATTTCCCGTACCAGGGTGATGCTGGCGATGCCGATGGCAATGAGGACCAAAACCGCCAGGATAAATTCCGCGGCGGTGCAGATCGCGGCTAAAATCGAACGAATTTGTTCTCTCATAGTAGGAATCCTTCCTTTCCGGCATTCTGCCGGTTTCCTCTGGGCTCAGTTCGGATATCGATTGGGGTTCGCGGGGCTAAAACTCAGGGTCCAGGTTTTGCGCTGCCTCCTTTTATTCTCCGGTTTTTTCATCCGGCGCCGGGATAACATGGACATCCAGCTGGTTATAGGGGATGGTGATGCCGTTTTCATCAAAGCGTCTCCGGGCGTTTTCCACCAGATCATAGTATAAATCCCAGTAATGCTCAGACTTCACCCATACCCGGCAGATGATATTGACCGAGCTGGAGGCATATTCCTTGACCCGAACCAGGGGCGCGGGATCCTTCAGGGCCAGGGGATGGTCCTCAATCAGGCCCAACAGCAGCTTTTTGGCCAGTTCTGGGCTGTCTGTATAGGAGATGGAAAAAATGAGATCCACCTGCCGGCGTTCCTCCGCGGAGTAGTTGATGATTTTGGCGCTGGACAGCTGTCCGTTGGGAATATAGATGTGCTTGTTGTCCACCGTGTTCAGCCGGGTATAGATGAGCCCTATCTCTGCCACGGTGCCGCTGACACTCTCGGTTTCAATAAAGTTTCCAATGGTGAAGGGATGGGAAAACACCAGGAGAATTCCGCTGGCAAAGTTGGCAAGGCTGTCTTTGACCGCCAGGGAAAGCGCCAGGCCCAGAATGCTCACCACCGCCACAAACATGGTCAAATCGATCTTCAAAGCGCCGCATACGCAGGTGACGACCACCAGGTACAGGCCGAATTTCGTCAGGGATTTTAAGATGGAATGGGCCGCGGGATCAATTTTGCTTTTGGCAAGCCCTCTGGCTACAAATCGCATTACGATGCGCACTGCCACAAGGCCGACGATTAGAATTACCAGGGCCCACAGCAGCTGCGGGCCTATCTGTGTGATAAACACCTTGACGCGTTCCGGCAGGCTCAGGCTGGAGGTCTGGTTCAGCACATCCTGAACCTGATTGCCGAATTCGTCCAGGGCGCTGGAGACTGCCTGGGAATCCACCGTAGTCAGGGGAGAAATGTTCATGGAAGTTCCGCCTTTCTGTCGATTGATTTTCTGCCGCACCGGCAGAGGGGGACGGGTATTTCTGTTGGAAACGCGCTCATGCCGTAAGGACTTGCAACTGGCGGCGGCAGATGCCGGCCCGGAGAGCCCCGCGTCTGCCTTGCGTGCGGAGCGTTCGGATCAGGAGCTGATTTCCCGCAGGTACCGGCTGGGGGCCGTTCCCTTGTACTTTTTAAAAACCCGGGAAAAATACAGCGGATCGGAG
Source organism: Marvinbryantia formatexigens (assembly GCA_021771035.1). GTDB lineage: Bacteria > Bacillota > Clostridia > Oscillospirales > Ruminococcaceae > CALXEM01. The sequence goes on from JAETPU010000005.1 coordinate 108,564, forward strand.
AAGCCCACGGAGCTTGCCACCTCCTTGACGCTCAGGGCGCTGTTGCGCAGCAAGGCACAGGCCTGATTCACCCGGAACTGGGTGAGGTATTCCGTGGGGGAGAGCCCCACAGATTCCATAAACAGCCGGTACAGATGGGAGCGGCTGATCCCCACTGCACGGGCAATATCATGGATGGAGATATCATGGGAATAATTGTACCGGATAAAACGAAGCGCGGTCTGGGCATAGCTGGGCGGCGCCGGCGCATACCCGGTTTGCAGGGAACCCAATTCCATCAGAGAAGCCAAAAACAGATAGAGCGCCCCAGCCATGCGCACCTCGCTGGCGGGCGAAGTTCCGGAGGCTCCATAAATCTTCAGCAGGCTTTCCCGCAGCTGGGCGTCCACCTTGGGGGAATCGATGTGCAGGCAGGGCTGTGCGGAGGTAAAAGGGAGCAGACGCACCAGGCGCCGGGCTTCGGTGCCGTTAAACCCTACCCAATAGTATTCCCAGGGATTTTCATCATCCGCCCGGTAGCTGACCACCTGGGAATCATAGACGAAAAACAGATCGCCCGCGCCTAAGGAGTGGGTCTGCCCTTCCACGGTGTAGCTGCCGCGGCCCAGGACAATGTAGTGTATGAGATAGTGATCCCGCAGGGCAGGGCCCCAGGTGTAGCCGCTGGGACACTTTTGAAACCCGCTGTTATAGACGGTGAGCCCCAAGTTTTCCCGGGCTTTGCTCTTGAACGAGTGCTTAAAAAAATCCTGCTGTCCCATGGATACACCCCTTCTCTTCCTGTGTTTCTTCCATTATAGGGGACAGGGAAAAAAGATGCAACCATAATCCATAAAATTGAAACAAAAGCCTGTTGCACTTTCTCTGTAAAAGCGCTACTCTTTAACTATGAGAACAATGGGGCGCAGGCGGCCCCAAAGTGCTGGAGAAATGCTGCGGGCCCCTGGGGGACAGCCTGCTTGGGGCAGCGGGGAAAGAGGGTACGTGTATGGCACAGGTAAAAGAGGTATTGTCATCGCTTGGGGACTCAAAGTATCATGATACGTTTGCGTATATCTATGCTGCGGATGAACCGGCAATCAAGGAGCAGACCCAGCGGTATGAGCAGGCGGTGCGGGATTTTGCCGGGCTGTTTGGGGATTCCCGGGAGGTGGAGCTCTTCTCCGCGCCGGGGCGCACAGAGATAGGCGGAAACCACACCGACCATCAGCATGGACGGGTTGTGGCGGCGGGTGTGAACCTGGACGTGATTGCCGTGGCCTCCAGGAATCACGACGGCGTCATCCGGATTCAGTCCAAGGGCTATCCCATGGACACCATCGACTTGTCCTGCCTTGAGGTTCAGGACAAGGAGAAGAATAAGGCGGCCTCCCTCATCCGGGGTGTGGCGGCCCGGTTTGAGCAGCTGGGCTACCGCATCGGCGGTTTTGACGCCTACACGACCTCCAATGTGCTCAAGGGCTCTGGGCTCTCCTCCTCCGCGGCCTTTGAGGTGCTGGTGGGAACCATGCTCAGCCATCTGTTCAACGACGGTGAAGTGGATGCCGTCAAAATTGCCCAGATCGGCCAGTATGCGGAGAATGTGTACTTTGGCAAGCCCTGCGGCCTGATGGATCAGACTGCCTCCTCGGTGGGCGGCTTTGTGGCGATTGATTTTGCCGATCCCCAGAATCCGGTGGTGGAAAAAATAGACTTTGATTTCACCCAGTCCGGCTGTGCGCTGTGCATTGTGGACACCGGCGGAAACCATGCGGATCTCACCGGGGACTATGCCTCCGTTCCCCAGGAGATGAAAGAGGTTGCCCGTATCTGCTCCAAAGAGGTACTGCGGGATGTGCCGGAGAAGGACTTTATGGATAAGCTGCCCGAGATCCGCAGGCAGGCGGGGGACAGGGCCGTGCTGCGGGCCATCCATTTCTTCCGGGAAAACGAGCGTGCGGCCCGCCTGGCCCAGGCGCTGCGGGAACATGACTTTGCAGAGTTTAAACGGCTGATTACCCAGTCCGGCGAGTCCTCCTTTATGTATTTGCAGAATGTGTATACCACTAAAAATGTCCGGGAGCAGGGGCTTTCCCTGGCTTTGGCACTGGCCCAGGAGCAGCTGGGGGAAAGCGGCGCCTGCCGGGTGCACGGCGGCGGCTTTGCCGGAACCATCCAGGCCTTTGTGCCGGTCATTAAGCTGCGCGCGTTCAAATCGGAGATGGAGCGGGTATTCGGTGCGAACACCTGCCATGTACTCTCCATCCGTCCGGTGGGCGGCATCAAGGTGACACAGGATCAGTGACTTACAGGATAACGACATAGAAAGGCGGCAATCACAATGGCTGAACTGAGATATCATCCGTTGACAAAGGACTGGGTTATGATAGCATCCCACCGGCAGGGGCGTCCCCAGATGCCCAAGGACTGGTGTCCCTTCTGCCCGGGATCCGGCAAGGTTCCCGAGGATTATGACGTATACAAGTATGACAATGACTTCCCGGCGCTCTCCCAGAACCCTCCGAAGCCGGATGACGTGGAAACCGAGCTGTATAAGACGGCGGAATCCTATGGAAAGTGTGAGGTCATCCTGTATTCTCCCGGCCATACCACCACAGTGCCGGAACTCTCCGACGATCATATGGAGAAGCTGGTGAACCTGTGGTGCGAGCGATTTTCGGAGCTCTCCAAGGATGAGAAAATTAAATATGTGTACATCTTTGAGAACCGCGGCGAGGCGGTGGGCGTCACCATGCCCCATCCCCATGGACAGATTTACGGCTATCCCTTTGTGCCGAAAAAGCTGCAGCTGGAACTGGACTCTGCCAGGGAGCACCGCGGCGAAACCGGGAAATGCCTGTTCTGCGATATGCTGGACAATGAGCTCAAGGCCAATGTCCGCATCATTTTCCGCAATGAGCATTTTACGGTGTTTCTGCCCTTCTTTACGGAATATCCCTATGGCGTATACATCTTCAGCAACCGCCATGTGAGTACCATCACCCAGCTGACCCCTCAGGAGCGGCGCAGCCTGGCGGTGACCATCAAGGATACCGTTGGGATGCTGGACAGCCTGTTCGACTATAAATTCCCCTACATGATGTGTATGCACAACGCGCCCGTGAACACCGGGGAGGATGTCTCGGAGGATTACCACTTCCACATTGAGTTCTTCCCGCCCATGCGCAGTGCGGATAAGATTAAGTTTAACGCCTCCAGCGAAACCGGAGCCTGGGCACACTGCAACCCCACCTGCCCGGAGCAGACCAGTGAGGAACTGCGCCAGGCTTACGCCCGCTATATGAAAAAGCGCGTGGACTGATTGACCGATAAAAACAAAACCCCATGGAACCTACGGTTCCATGGGGTTTTGACGTCAGGGGCAAACGGCCGCTCAAATTCTCTGCTTTTTAATGGGGCGAAAAACTTTTGACAATCATGAGGTCTTATGATAGCATAGTCATAATAAGGAAAGGTAGGTGAGCAGTTACTATGAAAAATTTTTATCATTTGAAAAACCGAAGTAATACTGCTCGCTTGATAAACGTTTGATAACAAGGCACTCGTGTTTATGATTGTCAGCAGTCAATTTTGCGCTTCTGTTTTTCAGAAGTGCTATTTTTATTTTGAAAGGATAAACACGATGTTAAAACTAAAATATCTGTTTGAGAATTACGGCTTGGCAAAAGAGGCTGTTAAAAACTGGGCACATGATGCAGACACACTGGACGAAATGCTTTCCCGGTTTCGTATTTCGTCAAACGCAATTTATCCGTTTTGTCAGAATGGTAAGGTCTGCTTTCTGCGGCTTGCTCCAGTTGATGAAAAACTGGAGAAAAATGTCCTTGGGGAGATTGAATTTATCAATTATCTCCTGAAGCACAATTATCCGGCATTAGAGCCAATGAAAGCAATAACTGGTGAAGATTGCTTGTTGTTAGGCACTGAATGGGGTGAATATTACGCAACCGCATTTAAGGAGGTCAACGGCGTACAAATTGAAGATACGGATATGTCGGATGAAATCATGTTTGAGTACGGTAAAGCTTTAGGCGGACTTCATTCCCTATCAGCCGAATTTATTCCTAAAACAAAAAAGTGGACGCATATTGAAGCTTTAAATTGGATTGAATCCGTACTTTCCGAATACAATGCGCCAAATGCAGTTGTTTCAGCATTGCATTCACTAAAGGGCGAACTTAGTTTACTCCCGTTACAGCAGGATAACTATGGACTCATTCATTACGATTTTGAGTTAGACAACGTATTCTATAATAAAGAAACAAAAACCTGTGCAGTCATTGATTTTGATGATGGAATGTATCACTGGTATGCACTGGACATTGAACAGGTTTTTGAATCCCTGGAAGATGAGCTAAGCGGCAAAACACTTCAAACGGCAAAGAATGAATTTATCAGAGGATATAAAGAGAAATACCGTTATACTCAGGAGACGGAAATATTACTCCCTCTTATGCGGCGGTTTATCAATTTATACGCCTATGCGCGGTTGATTCGATGTGTTGCAGAGAAATTTGCTCATGAACCCGAATGGCTGGTGGAATTAAGGAAAAAGCTAGACAAAGCGATTTTGGAAAAAGAAACGAGTATCGTAGCCTCATAACGTGTCATGCAGTCGGACAGGAAGTCCGACCCCCCCCCATGAGATGGGATTATCGGTAAACCTCGGGTTTTGATGCGAATATATTGCTACAATATCTTATTGAACAGAAAGTGCTGCTGCCCGCGATACGGGCCATGGCGGCCTTTCGGCCGACATGGGAACAATAATTTATGGGATAGCGGAGCCATTCGAGCCTGTCAATGAAAGATGAACGGGCTGCGTCCGTCGTTGACAAGCCCGCCTATCCCTGCTTGTATATGCTAATCAAGAAGGCGAAAGCAAGGAGTGCTTTCGCCCATACTGTTTTTTATTTCATCAGCATCTGTAACAAAAAATAGACGGAATACTATTTTATCTAGCTCACAATTTCGCTTTTACCATAGCAGTTGCAGCTGGGGAGAAAAGTTACAGGAAATAGAAATGTTTTAAAGAAAACTCGGAGCTATAACCCAAAAGTAAGAAAGGGACAGCAAAATACGGCGGAAAAACGGAGTTCCGCCGTATCGTGTCTCGGTTTATGATAGCTATAAGGTCTCCCCAACAGCGGCTGACGCCCGGAGCTTGGGGGTGTTCTGCAGTTTTTTCGCAGGCAGCCAGGCTGCGTACATACCCAAAATTCCGCAGATTTCCAGCCACAGGATGGGGTAATTCAGGTAGCGCAGGAAGGGGAATAGCTGCACGATATGTTCCGGCAGGCGGGTCGTCATAATGTAGTTGGTGCCGCAGAAATAGTTGAAGACAAAAATAAAGGCAAACAGGATGTTTCCGGCTAAGAATGCCCGCAGGACATCCTTTTTTTGAATCTGCCAGCCCAGGACAAAGAGGGCGTACAGCCCGGTGAGCAGCAGAAGATGGTGGCTGATAATAAAGTGGATGGTCTGGAACCGGTCAAAGCGCATGGGGGTATTGGGCATCAGCATGGCGGGAAGCGGGCCCACCCAGGTGAAGAAGTACACGATGCGAAAGGCCTTTTTATTTTGGGTGAGCAGCACGTATACCATGGCGAAATTGGTGAGGAAACACAGATGCAGGGGAAGATGGATATGCCAGTCATACACGCCCTGGACAATAAAAACGCCGTAAAATATCGCCATATTCACCAGAAACAGAATGGCAATGCCCCGGCAAAGGGCCCTGTGGTGCCTGAAATGGGCAAACTTTTCCCGAAACTGCCACAGGGCGGCGGCCCCGGCTACGGTTAAAAAAAGAACCAAGCAGTGCTCAAAACCGAACAGCCTGAGATCCTCCAGGTGTTCGCTGCCCTGCTCAAAAAAATTGACAACCCAAGTCGGCATACTGGTATTCCTCCTGTTTGATGGAATCTATCGTTGATACAAGTGCCTGCGCTCCCCCTGCAGAAGAGGCGTCCCCTTTGGAACTTCAAAACAAACTGCCGGATGCCCCGCAGCAGGCGCAGGCATCCGGGGGATTGGCGCGGCCGTAAAACAACGGCTCTGTAGAATAAGACGGCAAAAACATAGAATTTTCTTCAAAGGATTAATTTTTTTATGCCGGCCGGAAAAACAGCCTTAAACCACTTTAGGAAGGTCGGCGGCTCTGTGCCTGAGGACTGCTTTGCCGCGGTGATTTTGCAGGATCATTATCCCGGAAGGCCTGTGCGTTAGTTAAAAGTCCAGGCAGTCTCGCAGGGCCTGGGCCTGGGGGGCGATGACCCTGGGGTTAATTTCGGCGCCGGCATCATAGTAGTGGCCGATTTCACTGAACAATTCATAGAAGGCCCGTTTGGCTGCGAAATTTTCCGATAACGGCCTTCTTTTTTGATATTCCTCCAACAGGCCGAATTCCCTGCCGTTGGCGTTGTCCAGCTGATACAGATCGATTTCGGAATCTGCCCAGCGGCAGTTAAAGGGATCGATAACGCCGCTCACGTGCTCCAGGGTGTCATCCAGCAGGATGTTCCAGGTGTTGTAGTCCCCGTGAACCAGGCGGGCCTGTGTGATTGGCAGGGTAAAGATGCGCTCATAGGAGTGGAAAGCCTTCTGGACTATCGGGAAAATCCAGGGTTCCAGCCGACCCGATTCTGTCAGCCGCCGGGCCTTTTCCGCTACCTGCCGGGCTATGGGATAGTAATAGTCCCGCCAGTCGGGGAGAAAATTTGCAGCGTCCAGCTCTCCAAAACCCGCCGGATTTACCACCTCGTGATAGGCCAGCAGGTTTTCCACAATCTCCTTGGCCAAGGCCTGCCGGGAGCGGGCGGGAACCTCCTTGAGAAGCCCGGCATTGACACCGGGCAGGTACTCCATCGCCAGAACGTCATACCCGCCGTCAGAGGCAGGATCGGTAAAATATACCTTGGGCATTCTCACCCGGGCGTGCCGGGCCAGCGTCTGAAGCTGCAGGGCCTCCTTGTGAGCCAGATTGGGGAACAGGTACAGCTTATACACTACCAGCGGAATTTCATGCTCCTGTTCCACTAAAAATACTCTGCCGTAAAAGCCGCCGCCAATACTGGTGACGGACTTGGGGAGGCAGCCAAACCGCTGCCGGTTGAGCTGTGTGATTCTCTGATACATGATAGAGCTCCTCTCTGTCCGGGCAAGGCCGGCAGTATCGGTTTCTTTGGACGCCCCAGCCCAGGCAGATGGGGATCGGCTGGGGAAGGTTTTCCATACGTGCAATTCGTGGGGCGTCAGAAGCCCTGCAGCTGATAGGCGGCCCCGGTTGACGCGCAGTCTTGCACACGCACATTCCAGAGGACCTCAGCCTATTGTAACGCAACTTTTCTCCGGCGGCAATCCCCCCGGACGCGGAATCCCTGGGGCCCATGCCTCAATGAGGTAACAGTTCACGGATCTCCATAATACGGCACCCGGCGCTTTGCTGGGAACCAAGCTGCCTGCAAGTTTTGATCTGCAAGCTCCCAGGAACCCTGTGAGATGGTTCCGACTCCGCCCTCGTCTGGGGGCTCCGGTATACCAATGGGAACGGCGGGGAAACCTGTCGGCCGGCGGGAAGTCCGCCTACCCGCCAAGACGTCGTTGGGAGTTCAATGCATAGCACAGAGCACCTTACATAGGGACATACCGCGCTTGCGGGGCTGCCCTGTGAGCCGGAAAGGCCTTATCTGGAGAACTTGCGAAGATAAAGAGAAAAAAGTGGTTGGGATGGGATGCGATTCTCCTGCCTTTTAACGGAAAAACGCACCTTGTGAGAAATTATGTCCATTTCGTAAAAAAAGCGTATTGCAAAAATGAAAAATATAAATTCCCTGTAAATCCTCCGAAAAAGAGAGGAAAAAGGTCTTGATTTTCTGTGCGGATAGGGTTACAATAATATCAGTCAGATTGATAGTTATTTAACAAACTAACCGTCGATCCAACTGGTTCATCATTGTTCATTTTAAGGGTGCGCCCCAATGGGCACCGCGATTTATGGAGGTATTGTTATGGCGAGATTTACACTGCCGAGAGATCTGTATCATGGAAAAGGTTCTTTGGAAGAACTGAAAAACCTCAAGGGCAAAAAGGCCATCGTCGTTGTGGGCGGCGGTTCCATGAAGCGGTTTGGTTTTCTGGACAGAGCAGTGGGCTACCTGAAGGAAGCCGGAATGGAAGTTGCCCTGTTTGAAAACGTAGAGCCCGATCCTTCCGTGGAAACAGTGATGAAGGGCGCCGAGAAAATGCGTGAGTTTGAGCCGGATTGGATTGTCGCCATGGGCGGCGGTTCCCCCATCGATGCCGCTAAGGCCATGTGGGCGTTCTATGAGTATCCGGATGTGACCTTCGAGGCTCTGTGCACTCCCTTTAATTTCCCCACCCTGCGTACAAAGGCTCACTTCTGCGCCATCCCCTCCACCTCCGGCACCGCGACCGAGGTTACCGCATTCTCTGTCATCACCGACTATGCCAAGGGCATCAAATACCCGCTGGCGGACTTCAACATCACCCCGGATGTGGCTATCGTGGATCCTAAGCTGGCTGAGAAAATGCCGCAGAAGCTCACCGCTCACACCGGTATGGACGCGATGACGCACGCCATCGAGGCCTATGTCTCCACATTGAACAGCGATTACACGGATCCGCTTGCCCTGTATGCCATCAGCATGGTTCACGATCTGCTGGTGAAATCCTATAACGGCGATATGGATGCCCGTGACCATATGCACAATGCACAGTGCCTGGCTGGCATGGCCTTCTCCAACGCCCTGCTGGGTATCGTTCACTCCATGGCTCACAAGACTGGCGCCGCCTATTCCGGCGGACACATTGTCCACGGCTGTGCAAACGCCATGTACCTGCCCAAGGTTATTAAGTTTAACTCCAAGAACGAGGCTGCCGCTGAGCGGTATGCCAACATTGCCCGCTTTATCGGCCTGAAGGGCAATACCACTGAGGAACTGGTGGATGCTCTGATCGCAGAGCTCAAGGCTATGAACAAGGCTCTGAACATTCCGGCCTGCATCAAGGATTACGAGGGCGGCATCATCGATGAGAAAGAGTTTAACGAGAAGCTGTCTCATGTGGCGGAATTGGCAATCGGCGATGCCTGCACCGGCTCCAACCCCAGAATCCCCACTCAGGAGGAGATGGAGAAGCTTCTGAAGGCCTGCTACTACGATTTGGAAATCGACTTCTAAATTCCGCATACTTCAGCTGGTGGATAGAACAAGGCCCAAAGCGGCTTTGTTCTATTTGCCTGTTAGGGGGCTTTCTGGAAAGTACGGCTTTCCCGGGGGTTTCCGCGCGGTATGTCCAGTGTGCGGCAGGCGCCGGGAAGCCGATGGAGAGTTTTAGTCTTTTTTGAGACTGCTCTGTATGTTCCAACCCTACAGGTTTTTGCCTTGCAGAACCGCGATAGAAGCAATACCAAGAGCTTCTCTGTGAAGTGGGACTGCATTTTCCAGCGCTTTTCAGTTGAAAAGAGACGCGATTGGCTTTATTATTAGATAGGAAGTTCTAAAAACAGGTTTTTCGCGGAGAGTTATTTCAGTAAAGTGAGGATTGGGAGATATGTTCAACATTATAAAAAAAGAGGCGCTCAACCCCACCGTTACCCGTATGGTGATTGCTGCCCCGCTGATCGCCAAAAAGGCTGAGCCGGGCCAGTTCATCATTGTACGTGCCAAGGAGGACAGTGAGCGTATTCCGCTGACCATCGCCGATTATGACCGTGAGGCCGGTACGGTTACCATTATTTTTCAGATTGTGGGCGCCGGCACCATGGAACTCAACACTCTGCAAGAGGGAGAGTGCGTTCACGATTTTGTGGGCCCGCTGGGACGCGCCAGTGAAACCGAGGGGCTCAAAAAGGTCGCGGTTGTGGGCGGCGGCGTGGGCTGCGCCATTGCCTATCCGGTTGCCAAAAAGCTCCATGAGCAGGGATGCGAGGTTCACACCATTGTGGGCTTCCGCAATCAGGATCTGGTGATTTTGGAGGATGATTTCCAAGCGGTCAGCGACAAGATGGTGATGATGACCGATGATGGAAGCCATGGCGAAAAGGGGCTGGTAACCCAGGCATTGGAGCGTCTGATTAGCGAGGGCAACCAGTATGATGAAGTGATTGCCATTGGGCCTCTGGTGATGATGAAGTTCGTCTGTAAAGTGACGGAAAAATACGGCATCAAGACCATTGTCAGCATGAACCCCATTATGATCGACGGCACCGGTATGTGCGGCGGCTGCCGGCTGACCGTGGGCGGCGAGACCAAATTCGCCTGTGTGGACGGCCCGGATTTTGACGGACATCTGGTGGATTTCGACGAGGCGATGCACCGCGGTACCATGTACCGGGATTTTGAACAGCACGCCCGCGAGGAGAGCTGCAATCTTCTGAACATGGAGGTAAAATAGACAATGGCTGTACAGCGTAATATGGATCCGAAAAAGACTCCCATGCCGGTTCAGGACCCCATGGTCCGCAACCACAATTTTGAGGAGGTAGCCCTGGGCTATACCTATGAGATGGCGGTCAACGAGGCAAAGCGCTGCCTGCACTGCCCGAAAAAGCCCTGCGTAAGCGCCTGCCCGGTTGCCATTGATATTCCGGCCTTCATTGAGCGCGTGGCCAACGAGGATATGGAGGGCGCCTATGAGATTCTCACCGCCTCCAGTGCATTGCCCGCTGTCTGCGGACGTGTGTGCCCACAGGAAAACCAATGCGAGGGCAAGTGCGTGCGGGGAATCAAGGGCGAGCCGGTTGGAATTGGACGCCTGGAGCGTTTTGTGGCCGATTATCATCGGGAGCACAGCGCTCAGACCCCGAAGATGCCGGTTTCCAACGGGCATAAGGTCGCCGTTATCGGCGCCGGGCCCAGCGGCCTGACCGCCGCCGGGGATTTGGCGAAGATGGGCTATAAGGTCACGGTTTATGAGGCGCTCCACCTGGCCGGCGGCGTGCTGGTGTACGGCATTCCCGAGTTCCGTCTGCCCAAGGCGATTGTCCAGCAGGAAATTGACAACCTAAAGGCCATTGGCGTGGACATCGAGACCAATATGGTCATCGGCAAGGTGCTCACGGTGGACGAACTCTTTGAGATGGGCAACGATGCCGTGTATGTGGCCTCCGGCGCGGGCCTGCCCCGGTTTATGAATATCCCCGGCGAGAGCCTCAAGGGCGTTTACTCCGCCAATGAATACTTAACCCGGGTGAATTTGATGAAGGCCTACCGTGAAGGCAGCAAAACCCCCATTAAAAAGAGCAAAAACGTTGCGGTTGTGGGCGGCGGCAACGTGGCCATGGATGCGGCCCGGTGCGCGAAACGCCTGGGGGCCGAGAATGTCTATATTGTGTACCGCCGCAGTATGGAGGAGCTCCCCGCACGGAAAGAGGAAGTGGAGCACGCCCAGGAGGAGGGCATTATCTTTAAGCTTCTCAATAACCCAGTGGAAATTCTGGGCGATGCGGACGGCATGGTGTGCGGCATGAAGTGCGTTGAGATGGAATTGGGCGAGCCCGACGCCAGCGGCCGTCGCCGCCCGATTGTCAAGGAGGGCAGCGAGTTTGTCCTGGATGTGGACACGGTTATCATGTCCATCGGCACCAGCCCCAACCCGCTGATCCGCTCCACCACACCGGGATTGGATACCAATAAGCACGGCTGTATCATTACCAATGGCGACGACGGCCTCACCACCCGTGAGGGAGTCTATGCCGGAGGAGATGCCGTCACCGGCGCGGCTACTGTAATTTTGGCAATGGGCGCCGGAAAGCACGCGGCCAAGGCCATCGATGAGTACATCAAGGGTAAACAGAAATAAGAGCCCCCCTGTTTAAGGGCTTTGGCGATATCGAGTATCAAAAGAGGATGCCGGGAACCGTTTCCGGCATCCTTTTTCTGTGCACGGCAGTCCTTACGCAAATGAATCACTCCGCTATGCTGGGCTGCCGCTTTTTTCTTCCGCGTTCAGAGCCGCAGGAGAATAGAGTCAGAAGCTGCAGCTGGGCGGGATGGAAAATACGCTTTGACAGCTGATAGGATTCTGTACTATAAATAAGATAAGGACGATATCCCAGGGGCTGCGTGTGTTTTAATCGAAGGCAAGGTTTAAAGAGAACGTTTTCCCGGTTTTTGTGCCTGTCGAAGCCCAAAAGGTTACTTTTTGGGGAAGAGACCGGGACAATTTCGGAAGGGGAGGGTCGAGACGATGAAACGGATGTTCAGAGGAATTTGGCTGCTTGTGCTGTCCCTGCTGGGCGTTGTGCTGCTGCCGGGCGCCGCCGCAGCTGCGGACGGGAGGAGCTTGGGAGATGCCGCTTATCGGGCGGACAGCGGTTTCGGGATTGTAGATCCCCAAAATCAGCTCTCCCCTGAGGCGGCAAGCCAGCTGCAGGAGAGAGCCAAACGGCTGTCGTCACAGTATGGGGTGCACCTGACGGTTTTCCTGGAACCCGCGCCGGAGGAGGCACCCGTTTTGCAGCACAAGGAGATCTGGATCTTCTTGGAGGACAGCTCGTTTACTGTTCATGCCGGAGCACACGTCCGCCGGGTGCTGGAACCGCTGCAGCTTGCAGATTTTCAGGAAAAATGGATGATGCCCGGCTGGTTAAGCGGTACGTTCAGCGCTTCGGCCGTGGATTGGAAAGCTCAGAATCTCTTTGCGGCCGTGGAGAGCCTGCTGTGTATAAAAAATGGGGAACCGGTCCCGGATTCCCTGGTATTGCGCCGGTATCTCCAGGAGGATAAAAGTATCCTCTCACAAGAAATAGCGGTTTCCTCTTTTTGGAATCAGCAGCAGAACGGGCGCCTGGCTGCCTGGGGAGTCTGCCTTGGCGTAATTGCCTTTCTGGCCTTTTTAGCCTGCCGCAAAACCCCGGAGGGCTCTGTCCCTGGGGATGGCTCCAATTTTAAAGGCGGTATTGGCAGCGGGGTGATGGGGCTCACCACCACCCAGAGTACCAGCGGTTATACCAGCGGAACCGGAGGGCTGAGCTATTCGCCCAAATAGGGGGATAAGCTCCGGGCGTGAAATGTGGGGAAGGCCCGTTCCCGCAGGACGATAGCTGCAGTCCTTTTTATACAATAGGGACCTGCCGGCAACGCGGGCAGTTTTCCGGATGCGGGCGGGATATCGGCCCCAAAACGGCGCCGCGTGCAGCGAAATTTCCCCGCCCCACGCCTTCCTTTTTGATACATCCTAACCGATCGGTTTGGATGTGGGCGATACGCGGCCATTTTGTTTTGAGGCCTGCTGTTGCTGCCTGCCAAAGCGCTTTGGAACTCCCCGGTGCTGCCGCAGAATTACCCAACAACAAAGACGCCGCCCTATGTGGTTATTTTTCCACATAGGGGCGGCGTCTGTTTTACCGGATTTGTCCGCAGTTTTCCCTGAGCGTTATGTTGTGGGTGCCGAATAACCTCCAGCTGTCCTCCTGCAAAATGCGGATTTTGGGGTTTCTCTATGGAGAGAACGCGTGACAGCGGCGGGAAGCCGGCGGATAAATTACGGTATTCGGCCGCCCAGGGCTGGAGGGGAGAAGCTGGAGCCGTTTTTTGAACAGCCCTGCGGGGCTGGGTTCTATCGGGAGGGAAACTCCTCATCCTCCACCGGGATTTCCAGCCCCGGGACATGACGCTTGTCCATCTGGTGCCGGGCCTTACGCTGCTGGACGGTATCGAAGAGGATGGAAAAGTCATAGTTTTCCGGGTACAGCTGGGCGGCGGGCGTTTTCAGTTTAATCCTGCGGTGGTTCACATAGAATTTCCGTTTTTGTACCTGAACGCCGATCCTGCCGCTGTCATCTGCCGGGGCAAAGACGATTCCCAGGGATTTTTCCGGGTACACCACCACACTGTCCCCCACCTGGAATTTGGAGCCGGGGCGCTGGTGCTCGGGGCGTTGGGCCACAACGCGGGGACCGGAATTTCGGCGCTCCTTGGGTGAGGTTTCAGCGTCCAGCGAAGCTGTTTGAGCCAGGTTCGGGCGTTCTTTTTCCGGGGAGGCGTATGCTTGTGAGCCGGAGCTGATGGCCTTAGCCCGCTGGAGCACATGCTGAGGGAATCCCAACCGGTGGGCGATATAAAAGGCGCAGCTCTCACCGGACTGGCCGATTTCCAGGCGGTACAGCGGGCGCAGGCTCTCCCGGTCAAAGGCCATGCGGGCATTCACAATTCCCTGGGCCTGCTGGGCATATTCCTTCACCTCAGGGTAGTGGGTAGTTGCTACAAACAGGCATCCGCACCGGCGCAGTTCCTCCAGAATCGCCACAGCCAGCCCCATTCCCTCGGCAGGATCGGTGCCGGAACCCAATTCATCCAGGAGCACCAGGCACTGGGGTCCCGCCTGATGCAGAATCTCAGTAATCCGGGTGATGTGGGCGGAAAAGGTGGAGAGGTTTTCGGAGATGCTCTGCCCGTCGCCGATATCGCACAGCACCTGGGAGTTCATGGTGAGCTTTGCCTTAGCGGCCGGGATGTGCAGCCCGCATTGGGCCATCAGGGAGAAGAGGCCCACCGTCTTGAGGGCCACGGTTTTTCCCCCGGTATTGGGCCCGGTGATGACGATTCCCCGGGTGTCGGGGCCCAATGTGAAGTCCAGAGGCACACAGCTGTCCTGGTGCAGCAGAGGATGGCGCCCTGCTGTGATTTGAATGGTGCGCTGGGTATCGATAACCGCGGGGGAGGCCTTGAGGTGGGCGCTGAGCTTAGCCTTGGCAAAGGCCACATCCAGAACCACCATGGTCTCGACGTTGCGCCGGATTTCCCCGGCGTGCTCTTCCACCAGGCTGGTGAGCAGATAGAGCACCCGCCGGATTTCATTTTCCTCCTCAATTTGGAGCTGTGCAAGCTGAGCCTGCAGCCGCTGGACCGATTCCGGCTCGATAAAGCAGGTGGCGCCGCTGGCGCTCACATCCACGACGCTCCCTTTGAGCTGGGAACGGTATTCCCGCTTGACCGGGAGTACAAAACGCCCGCCGCGCTGGGAATAGTAGCCGTCGGAAAAGATCTGCTTTCTTCCCCGGAGCAGTTCCTCCAGTTTCCTGCGGATCTGTGTGCTGATAATTTCAGTCTGCCGCCGGATTTGCCTCAGGCTGGTGCTGGCAGCATCGGTGACGGTTTCGTTGTGAATGCTGGCGTCCAGTTCCTCATAGAGCTCAGGAAGATCTTCGATTCCCTGCCCATTCCAGGCCAGGGGGACTTCCAGAATCTCAGCCCGCTTGCAGTACTGCTTCATCCTGCGGCAGGAGGCCAGAAATACGGCGGTCTGGGTGAGCTGGGACGGCGTGAGCATAGCGCCCCTTGTGCTGAGCTCCAACACAGGGACAATCTCCTGCATACTGGCCAGCGGCGGGGACCCCAGGGCGTCCAGAATTTTGCGCGCCTGGGTGGTTTCCTCCATTTTTTTGCGGCAGATGCGCTCGTCCAGGAACGGAGTCAGAGCGTCCAGTTCCTGCTTTGCCTGTTCGGACATGGCAAAGCCCCTGAGCATTTCACGAATTTGATTCATTTCTAAAATCAGTTCAGTCTGATTCATGGGATTGGTTCCTCCTAATTTCTCAAACCAAACAGGTCCGGGCCGCTTACGCTCATGACTGCCGCTGGAAGCTGTTTGGTTTAACGGGTATAATACCCTCGGGTTCGTTTTTATCATCTTGACAGTGTCGGACTTTTTCAGGACAGGCCGCACAAGCTGTTTTGGGTTTTGTGGGGATCGGCTGCACAGCGTTTCCAAATGAAGGCCTTCAGCCGGTAAAAATGAATTGCTGTGGGGCAAACAAAACAGCTCAGACAGATGCAGCCGGGCAAAAACCGCCTATCCCCTTATCATGTCCTCCAACGCGGCTGAACTTGCCCAGCATCGGATCCTGCCCTGCAGGATGCTTTTTCAGATCAGGGCCGCCGGCTTTGCAAAGGCTTCAACAGACTCAGAGCCGTATCCTGGGGCCGGCGGGAGAGAAGACGGGGATTTCATAAAAAAAGACACGGCGGAACCAAATCCGCCGTGTCGTAACTTGCATCAGGAAAAACCGGGCCAAGGGGCGCTTCTCTTTTTGAAGCCGAACGCTGATTTTTGCGCTTTCCCATGACTTTTCAAAAGGGAATCCATTTTGCCGGTATGGTGGTTTCTGTGCAATCTGTCTGGCGGAGAAAAAGAACAACACAAAGTAAGGCCATAACGGCCTGCGCTCTTCTTCGAAGCGATTGGCTAGGCAATCGCCCAAACAGATACACGGAACAAACACACACTTCCCTTCCATAAATTCAAAGCATATCGCTGGGGTATTTTGCGGCTTTCAGCTGCTGCAGAAACCGCTGCTCAACCGGGGAACGCTCCCTGCCCGTCAGGGGTGACGAGTCATCCTCTCGGTGAACGTTGTTATCAGAAATTTTGAATCAACCGGGATGTTCTGCGGTTTGGCCCTGCCAAACACTAGCCCTGCCTTCGGACTGGTGAGCAAAACTCCTTAATAATCACGCTTTGCGTGATTGTTATATCATAGCACAGCCGCAGAAGCTCTGTCAACGAATAAAAGGCAGGAATCTGTGGGTATTCCTGGGAACCCTTCCTCGTCAGACCTTTGCCGTGAATGGGCGCTGTCGGCAGGGCTGGCGGTGGATACGGGGAGCGGAGCGTTGGCCGGGAGGTATACAGGCGACTTGCTGACCCAAAACAAAAGGCAGAGCCGGCTGTACCGGCTCTGCCCCAACTTGCAGCCAGTGTGCTGCGAATCGTCAGTTTTTCTGGGAACTGCTCAGAAGGATTTTTTCAATTTTCGGCACATCCAGGTTATTGTCCTTATCGAATTTTGCCTTATTGAGATAGCTTTTGAGATCCTTCAGGCGCTTGACCGTGTTGTCCGCACAGTAAATAGTTGTCTTTTTCGGGCGTCCGCTGAAGATGACCAGGCCTTCCATTGGAGTGTTGTACACACCGCTGTGCCCCAGGAGCTCCCGGGTAATGGACATGACCTCCTCGTTGTGCTGAATGGGGTTCTCGATTTTTTGTTTGACGTCCCCGCTTTTTTTCTTCTGGATCATCAGCCAATCGCCGGGACGGCGTTCCCCGTAGAAATCGGCCGTCTCGCCCCGGGCTGTAAGAAACAGGATGCCGAAGAAGCCGATGAGCACGTGCTCAGCCACGGCACTGCGGTTTCCATAGCTGATGGTGACATTGCGCAGTACCTTGAAATTGCGCAGGAGCCCGTATTTTTTCAGGATTCCGTCCACCTTATTGTGGACATGGCGTCCCTGCTGGACTGCCCGCCTCCAGGTGATAAAACGGATTAAAAAAATGATAACCGTCAGTACAACCAGCGCCAGTACCCATAAAACCCAAGTATTGCCCTCCATAATCCGGACAGCTCCTTCCAATCCAACTGTTTTAAAGACAGCTCTGAAATTTCAAGAAATTCAGGATTTGTTCATCCTGTATACAAACAAATATTTTATCACATTCTTTAGCCTTGAGTCAACTCAACGAGGGCAGGGAAAACTCCGAACCCATCGGGGAACTGCTTCATTGGCGCTTTGGTGGCGCCAAAACCGGACTGGCTCGTGGTGCAGGTAAAATGACAGGAGCCGCGGCTTTGTGTAGATCCGGGAAAAACGGTTCATACTATCCAAATAGTGCACAGAACCTGTCCGTAAGGCAGGGGGCGTTTTGGTGCAGGAACTGAAAACAGCCAAAACCGGCCCCTTCAGGGAAACTTTCGTTGAACTTAAGATAATTTTGTAATATAATAACTCATTGTATGGATCGCTGGAAAATTCCAGGTGAAATTTGCAGAACTGGGAGAGGATTATGGAGAAACTCAAAGAGCTTTGGAAGAAATACCAGGAGATGATTTCCTACCTGGTGTTTGGCGGGCTGACCACACTGGTCAACTATGTCACCTATTTTGCGTTTACCAGGGCGCTCGGCGTCAATGAGATTATCAGCAATGTGATAGCATGGCTGTTTTCCGTGATATTTGCTTACATCACCAATAAAATCTGGGTGTTCAATTCCAAAACCAACACCTTCTCCGGGATTATCCGGGAGATCAGTATGTTTTTTGCGGCGCGGGTGTTCTCCGGCGTGCTGGATACGGCGCTGCTGTTCCTATTGTACACCTGTTGGGGGATCAGCGACATCTTTGTGAAAATTTTCAACGGGATCCTGGTCGTGGTGCTCAATTACTTTTTCAGTAAATTTATTATTTTCCGAAAGAAGAAGGAGGGGGAGAAGGCATGAAGCTGATTTCCGTTGTGGTGCCCTCCTATAATGAACAGGAGAGCCTTCCGCTGTTTTATCCGGCGATTACGAAAATTGCAGAACAGATGAAGGACCAGGCCGAATTTGAGTTCTTGTTTGTGGATGACGGCTCCAAGGACAATACCCTGCAGATTCTCAGGGAACTCCATGAGCAGGACAGCCGGGTGCATTATGTGTCCTTCTCCCGCAATTTTGGCAAGGAAGCCGGCATTTATGCCGGACTGGAGCACGCAAACGGGGACTATGTGGTGATTATGGACGCTGATTTGCAGCATCCGCCCGAGTTTATCCCCCAGATGTACCAATATGTGTCCTCCGGGGAGTATGACTGCGCCTCCACCCGCCGTATCAGCCGCAAGGGCGAGGGGAAAATCCGTTCCTTTTTCTCCTCCATGTTCTATAAGCTGAGCAACAAAATTTCCCAGGTGGAAATAGTGGAGGGCGCGCAGGATTACCGGTTCATGACCCGCCAGATGGTGGACAGCATCCTGAAACTGGGAGAGCACAACCGGTTTTCCAAGGGGATTTTCAGCTGGGTTGGGTTTCGAACCAAGTACATCGGCTATGAAAATGTAGAGCGTGCTGCGGGGACCACCAAGTGGTCCTTCTGGAAGCTGTTTCAGTATTCCCTGGAGGGGATTTTCGCCTTCTCCGCGGCGCCTCTGGCGATCCCTATGGTGTTGGGAATCCTGCTGTGCGCGGCTGCTGTCATCCTGGCAGTCGTCTTTGCGGTTGTCCATGCCTCGGCCTGGCAGGCCGCCATCCTGTGCGTGCTGCTGCTGATTGGCGGTCTCTGTGCGTGCTGCATGGGGATTCTGGGGCAGTATATGGCAAAAATGTACTGGGAAATTAAGAATCGTCCGGTTTATATTGCGAAGGAGATTCGATAAATGGGAAATCCGGCTGTAACAGGCGGGAGACAAAATAGGAAAAAAGCGGCGGTGCTGCTTTTTTCCTTTTTGCTTCCTGCTGCGGTGATGCTGGTTGTCTACCGGCTGCACCATATCGTCCCCTTTGGGGATCAAACGCTGCTGACTTCAGATTTGAACAATCAGTATGTCCATTTCTTTTCCCATCTGCGTTCCATGCTGACCGGGGAGCAGAGCTGGACCTATACCTTTTCGAAGATGCTGGGCGGCGATACCGCGGGGCTTTTGGGGTATTATATGCTCAGCCCGCTGAATCTGATATTTATTTTCTTCCCGCTGGACCGGATAGCCTTGGGGGTCAGCGTCCTGATGCTGCTCAAATGGGGCCTGTGCGGTTTGACGATGGGGCTGTACCTGAACCGCCGTTCGGTTCGGTGGAGTTCCCTTGCGTTTTCGCTTTGCTACGCCCTGATGGCCTATACAGTGGGTTACTACTTTAATGTGATGTGGCTGGACGGGGTGTACCTGCTGCCGCTGGTTGTCTGGGGATTGGACAGCCTGGTGCAGCGGCGGCGTTTTTTGCTGTATACCCTCAGCCTGGCGGCGTCCATTCTCATCAACTACTATATCGGCTTCATGCTTTGCATCTTCAGCGTGCTGTATTTTGCTTACCGGATGCTGTGCCGGTACCGGGTTCGGGATTTATGGCGCAGAGGCAGCGGGGCCCTGGGAACGCTGGGCCTGTTTGCAGGGGGTTCTCTGCTGGCAGGAGGGCTTTCCGCCTGGCTTTTGCTGCCCATTCTCAACAGCCTCGCCGGGGGCAAGGCCGTTTTCTCCCTGGACAGCCTGGCTGTGGAGCGCCAGTTCTACCTTTCGGATCTGTTCGCCATGTTCTTTAACGGCGCATTTGACTGGAACCAGGTGTACAATGGCTCTCTGCCGAAAATTTACTGCGGCGCGGCTATCCTGGTTCTGGCGGTTTTCTTTTTCCTGACGGCGAAGATCTCCCGCAGGGAGAAGCTCCTGTCCGCCGGGCTGCTGGGCAGTTTGGTGCTCTCCTTTTATGTCTCCGGGCTGGACATGGTGTGGCATGGCCTGAACCGCACCTCGGATTTTCCCTACCGGTACAGCTTTATCTTCAGCTTTGTGCTGATCCTGCTGGCCTGGAGAGCCTATGAAAGGCTGGATCGGCAGACGGTATCCCGCTATGGGACGTTTATCTTTGCGGCGCTGCTGCTGATTACCCTGTATATCGAAAAGCAGTTTTCCCAGCTGCTGACAGCTCAGACGGTTCTCGTTACCCTGGGGCTCTGGACGGCTGCGCTGTTCCTGTTCTACCTGCGCACCGGACGGCGCCGGCAGATGGCGGGGCTGCTGCTGGGATTGCTGTGTATGGGAGATATGGCGCTGAATGTCAAAACGTCCTTTCAGGCGTTTGAATTTGCATCCAATTCCGAGTTTGGGGCCTTTATCCGGCAGACCCAGCCGGTGGTCCAGCAGCTCAAGGAGGAGAATTCCCAGTTTTTCCGTATGGAAAAACGTTACTCCTGGCAGCTCAATGACGCCATGCTCTTTGATTACCGGGGGCTGACTTACTTCAGCTCCACGGAAAAAACGGATGTGAAGGATTTTGTAGGCCAGCTGGGGCTGGAGCGGTACCTGTACCGCGGCAAGGCGCTGTGGGATCAGTATAATCAGGGTGCTACCCGCAGTGTGGACAGCCTGCTTGGAGTAAAGTATGTTCTGTCCCAGGCCCCTGCCCGGGACTTGGCGCAGTTCTATCACGAGCGTCAGATGGGAAGCCTTTGGGTCTATGAAAACCCCTGCGCCCTTCCGGTTGGTTTTATGGTGAGCGGCAGGGCTGACGCTGCGGATGTCTGGGGTACGGATAATCCCTTTGAAGTGCAAAACGCCCTGTGGGAGGGGATGCTCCCGGATGGGCTCAGTTCGCCTTTAAACATCCCGGTACCGGCCAAACTGGAGAACACCCAGAATGTAACGGCGGAAAAGGACGGACTGTTTTCCCGGACTTCCGCTCAGGAGCCGGCATATGTGGAGTACCGCCTGACACCGCAAGTCAAGGGGCAGATGTTCCTGCGCGTCGCCGCTCACCAGGTGAACAGCGGCGTCCGGATTTACCGGGACGGGGAATACCTGGAGGACTATTTGGAGACCTACCACAATGGCACGGTATGCCTGGGGGAGGGAATCCCCGGACAGGAAACTATCATTCGGTTTGAACTCAAATCCCAAAAAGCCAGCCTGAAAACTCTATACTGGTATACGGAGGACACCCAGGCCCTAAGGGAAAATTACAGGGAACTGGCCGCCAACGCCATTTCACTGACCCGTTCCGACGACGATTACCTGGAGGGAACTGTTACGGCAACCGGGGACAAGCCGACGCTCCTGTTTACGGTTCCTGCCCAGGAGGGCTGGCAGGCCATCGTGGATGGAACGCCTGTACCAATCCAGAAGATTTACGATGTGCTGATTGGGATACCCCTGTCAGAGGGAGAACACCATATCGTCCTGCGCTATACGCCTGCCGGGCTGCACGCCGGCCTGATTGTCTCGCTGGGGTCTGCGGCCATATTGACGGTTTTGGCGGTGTGCGCCAGGAAAGGCTTTCGCGGCTGGATGCAGGGGAAGCGGTTTCGGAAAACGAAGGGGAGGGGATAATTCATGCGGGTTCGGGAATTTTACCGTGTTCTAAAAGAGGAGATTCTGAAAAACAAAATTTTGATGGTATGCCTGAGCTTGGTCACAGCGGGGGCCTATGGCTTTGCCATCACCCATTATTCCATCGGTGTGGATGATCCGGCTGCGTTCCGGTATGTCCACAGTTATGGCGCGAGCAGCCTGGTGGATCAGGGAAGGCTGCTGCATCTTTTGCTGGACAAGCTGACAGGCTATGTGGAATTCACCCCCTTTTTAGGAGAGTTTGTCGCTGTGCTGCTGTTTTTTGCCTCGGCTCTGCTGTGGTGCGCCCTGCTGGCGGCAGTCTGCCAAAAAAAGAAGGCGTCCACAGCGGCGCTGACTGTGTTTGCCTGCCTGTATATCTCCTATCCCATCATCAATGAGAAATTTATCTACCATCTGGACGTGATTGTCACAATGCTGTCCTACACGCTGTGCGTGCTGTCCCTGTGGTTTTGCTGCGAGCTGGCCTTCCACAGGCGTTGGAGCTGTGCGGCGGCGGCGGTTCTGCTGCAGATGGGGGCCATTGCCTCCTACGAGTCGTTTCATGCCGTGTTTCTCTGCGGAACCTTTCTCATCCTGATTCTCTATTATCTGGGCCAGGCGCAGCCCCAGGAGAAAAAACTGGGATTCATTGTGGCAAAGGGACTGTGGTTTGCCGGAATGTTTGCGGTGTCCTTCCTGGCTTACCGGGTGCTTTCCGGTGTGGCGCGGCATCTGCTGAATCCACAGAGCACCTTCGTGCGGGATTCCATCTGGAATAACGGCAATGGGCTTTTGAGCAATCTCAGGCTGTGCCTGAAAAACATTCGGTATAATTTGAGCAATGTGGAATACCTGAGCGTGACGATTTTCCTGATTGCCTGCGCGCTGGCGCTGATCCTGGGAGTCGTTCTGGCGCTGCGGCACAGAAGCGTTACCCTGCTGCTGTTGTTTGCGGGGCTGGGGATCAGCAATTTCCTGCTCCCCATTGCAGCGGGAATGGTTTTGTACCGGGCCAGTTTATCCTTTACGCTGTTCTGCGCCTTTCTCTTTTTCCTGCTGATGCAGTCCCTGGAGGGGCATCGTGGTCTTATTTGGTGCAGGCGCGGAGTGACGGCCCTGCTCATTCTCCTCATTTTCCTGCAGACCCGGGATCTGAACCAGTGGTTTTACCATGACTATGTGCGTTTTCAGAAGGAGGAGTTTGCCGTCCGGCAGATTGCCACCCAGCTGCAGGCGCAGTGCGATGTGACAAAGCCGGTGGTATTCACCGGAAAGGGCCCTGAGTACCTGCGTTCTCAGACGTCCCCCAGCCAGGTAAACGGGTACTCCGTTGTGGGATGGGGAATCGGTACCTTCAGCGATCCCCGCAGTGTGGAACTGCACCATGTGTTCGAGATGCTGGGCTACGATTTTGTACGGATGCCTACCCTGGAGCAGGCGCTCAGGGGAAAAGAGCTCTCCCGGCAGATGGATGCCGGCTGGCCGCAGGAAAACTCCATCCAGGAATTTGAGGACATCATTGTGGTAAACTTTGCGGCCGGAACCAACTAGAAATGCCGGCATCCCATGCGCACTGTGCGGCAGCCGGATGGTTGGATTGTTTTTGACGCTGCAAAACCCGGCTTTTGGGAGTTTCCGCGGTGTCCCCAAACCATCCCGCATCCCCACAGCGGTAATTGTTGTGTCTGATAGTAACCTCCCCTCCCGCCGACTGTACAGAACCGTAAAAATAGATATTGACGAAGCGCCCCCTATCGTAGTTACTTTCCTACGACAGGGGGCGAAATATATGGCGGGGCCATATCCCCATGTACAAGCGGCAGAAAACGAGATGCTGGAGATGAAAGCGGCAGCGAAAACAAATGGAGAAATAGCCCAATATTTTAATTATAAGGAACAAAGAAGCAGTAAAACGATAGATTACATGGTATAACCAGCGAAATGCGGAAAAGGAACAGGGAATCATGACCCGCCGCCGAAGAAGGGCCGCCAAAGGGATATGTGCCGGCGGAGCGCGAAAAGGACAATGAAATCCGGAGACTGAAAATTGACAATGAACTGCTGCGGGATTTTCTTCGGCTCGCTGGAAGGAGGCAAAAGCATCGGTTGGTTAAAAAAATCCCCCGGCTGCAAAACGGTACCGGGGGAAATGGAGGCGAATATTCGGAGGACTGTCGGGAGGCTTGCTGCGAGCCGGTCCGCGTACAGGTATCGTAGCTGGCGGCAATTCTTCGGCAACGTCAGTCCATGGCAATGGAGAGGAATTCCCGGGCGCGCCGGTGCCTGGGGGAACTGAAAAACTCTGCGGGAGGCGCGGTTTCTACGATTTCCCCCTCTGACATGAAAATAACCTTGCTGGCCACATCCCGGGCAAAGCCCATCTCATGGGTGACTACAATCATGGTCATGTGCTCCTGGGCCAGCTGGCGCATGGTGGAGAGCACTTCGCCGGTGAGTTTGGGATCCAGCGCGGAGGTGGGTTCGTCAAAGAGCAGAATATCCGGGCTGAGCATCAATGCCCGGGCAATGGCCACCCGCTGCTGCTGCCCGCCGGAGAGCTGGCGGGGCATGGCA
Organism: Marvinbryantia formatexigens; assembly: GCA_021771035.1. Classification (GTDB taxonomy): domain Bacteria; phylum Bacillota; class Clostridia; order Oscillospirales; family Ruminococcaceae; genus CALXEM01. The sequence goes on from JAETPU010000005.1 coordinate 132,950, forward strand.
TTCGCCTTGTCCAAAAGTCCCACCTTTCCCAAAAGCTCGTTGCACCGCGCGGTGAGCTCCTGCTGGGGAAGCTTTTTCACCAGCCTGGCGGGCATCTCCAGATTTTGGCGGACATTCAGGTGGGGAAACAGGTTGAAGTTCTGGAATACCATCCCCATCCTGGAGGTGATATCCCGGATCTGCGCTGCGGGGGCGTAGGCACCCTGTGTCACCAGTTCCTGTCCCTGCACCCGGATGGTTCCGCCGTCCACCTGTTCCAAATTCACCAGGCACCGCAGCATGGTGCTTTTGCCGGATCCAGAGGTTCCCAGCACTGCAACCACATCGCCTTTTTCCACTTCAAAATTGATATTGCGCAGAACGTCCAGATCCCCGAAGGATTTTTTCAGTCCCGTTACTTCGATGAGTGCCATTGTCTGTTCTCCCCTCTGCGGTTAATAATCCAGTTTCTTTTCCAGCCGCTTGAGCAAAAAGGTGAGAAGCGTATTCATCACCAGATAGATAGCGGCGGCCACGGCAAAGGCAGTGACATTTAAATCCCGGTTTACAATGGAATTGGCATAGTGGATAATCTCCGGCACCGCCACCGCGTACAGAAGGGATGTATCCTTCACCAGTGTGACAGCCTCGTTGGTGACGGAGGGCAGGGCCACACGGATCATCTGGGGCAGAATCACCCGGGTGGTGGTCTGCCAGCGGCTCAGGCCCAAAACTTTTGCGGCCTCGGCTTGGCCCTTGTCCACGGCCAGAAGCCCGCCACGGAAGATCTCCGCGAAATAGGCCGCATAATTGAGCGTAAAGCCGATCACCGCTGCCGTGAAGCGCTCAAACACCAGATATTTGCCGATGACCGGCAGATAAGGGGCGCCGAAAAACAAAAATATCAGCTGCAGCAGCAGGGGGGTTCCCCGGAGCAGATAGATGTAGCCGTTGGCAAGCCAGCGGACGGGCGCCACCCGGCAGCGCGCCATCATGGTGATGAGAAATCCCAGCGGCAGCGACACCACAATCACGATGGCAAACAGCCCTGTGGTGGTGCCCACACCCTTGAGCAGCATTGTAAATACGTTCCAGATGTATCCCATTTTCAGCTCTCCTATCCGAATCCAGAAGTTCTGCCGGCCAGCGCCGGGAGGCCCGCCGGTGCGAATCCCTTCTATCCCGGCGGTCAGCACAAACCGGAGAACTGGGTTTGTTCCCACAGCTCTCCGGCCCGCCGCAATCTGCCCAGGTTATTTTTTAATGATGATATCCTTGCCAAACCATTTCTCTGACAGCTTGGAAGCGGTTCCATCCGCAACCAGCTCGTCAAAAGCGCCCATCACCTTTTCCTTGAGCGCCTCATTGCCCTTTTTAAAGCCGATGACATATTCCTCCGCTGCAAAGGAGTCGTTGACGATGCGGAAGGAATCGTCCTTTTGGGTGTAGTAGTTGGCGACGACCTCGTCCACTACCACCGCGTCGGTACGCCCGATTTTTAAATCGTTGAGGGCGGCCACATTGTCAGAAAAAGTGACCAGCTCCTTGATTTTACCGGAGATATCGTCCGCCTGAAAGGCGGGTTCGGCACTGGAATCCTTCTGAAGCGCCACGATTTTTCCTTCCAGGTCGGCCTTGGACTGGATTTCGGAATCCTTGCGCACCACGATGATCTGGTGGTTCTCCAGATAAGGATCGCTGAGCAGCATCTTTTCCCGGCGTTTTTCTGTGGCAGAAAAGCCGTTCCACAGCACGTCTACGCTGCCGTTTTCCAATTCCATTTCCTTTTTGGTCCAGTCGATGGGCTGCGCTTTAAACTCCCAGCCCAGCTTTTCGCATACGGCCTTGGCCATCTCCACATCAAAGCCGGTGATCTCGTTGTTTTCGTCCCGGAAGCCCATGGGCGGGAAGGAGACGTCCATCCCCATCACCAGCTGTTTTTTAGTGCTGATATCCTGTGTGGAATTTCCGGAGGGCGTATCCCCGCTGCCGGAGCAGCCTGCCAGCACGCCCAAAGCCATTACGCCGGCCAAAATGGCGGCCGTCATCTTTTTCAGTTTCATCGCTAGTTTCTCCTCTGCGTTTTCATTGCTCCCGGGCCATAAAAAGGCCTTCGGGGAGAACGGTCAAGTACAAATGCGCCATAACAGGCGATACCTGGCAATCAGCATCCCGTGGGGATACCGCTGCCCAAGGCAGGGCGTAACCCTCAGCGCCAAATTCCATCCTGTTTTCAGGGATTAAGGCGGCTGCGTCCTCCTCTAAAAAAACCGGGGCCTGCCATACCTGCTCCGCCGCGCTGCATTTTGCCAAAAACCCCGTTCCAGGGCTGTATGGCGCAGCGGGCCGGGTGACAAAGGGTATTATATCACTTTACCATAGTAGAACGGTAACGCGATAGCATATGAAAAAAGCCGGGTTACGGAAAATAACTCGGCTTTTCTCACATATTCGCTTTTTTTCGCAGAATTTTACACGTTTTCTGCCACCCGCTGTTCTCCAAAGATACTGCGGGCAATCTTTTTGCCGGTGGGGGTGGCGGCCACCCCGCCCAAAGCGGTCTCCCTCAGCTGGGTGGGGAGCATCCGGCCGACCCGGTACATGGCGTCAACCACTTCGTCGAAGGGGATAGCGCTGCGGATACCCGCCATGGCCAAATCCGCGGATACCATAGCGTTCACCGCCCCTGAGGCGTTTCGTTTGGCGCAGGGGGATTCCACCAGCCCCGCGATGGGATCACACACCAGGCCCATCACATTTTTCAGTGATATTGCCGCCGCGTGCAGGGAAATTTCCGGCGCGCCGCCCATTGCCTGCACCGCGGCTGCCGCTGCCATGGCAGCGGCAGCGCCGCATTCCGCCTGACAGCCGCCCTCAGCTCCGGAAACAGTGGCGTTTTGGGCGATGATAATGCCGATGCCGGAGGCCGTGAGCAGTGCGTCCTGCAGCTGGCGGTCATTGAGAAAGAACTTTTCCGCGCAGGTGAACAGCACAGCCGGGACAATCCCGCAGGACCCCGCTGTGGGCGCCGCGCAGATCCTGCCCATGGAGGCGTTCACTTCACAGGAGGAGAGCGCCCGCATCATGGCGGTGTTCACGGAGTCCCCGCACAGGGTGCGCCCCCGTTTGAGATAGCGGCTCATGCGCTGGGAATCTCCCTGGATCATGGAGCCCACTGTCTGCACAGGCTGCCCCACCGCCTTTCGGGATGAGGCGCGCATCACCGCTAAAACCTCCCGCAGCTCCTGGCGGATTTGCTTTTCACTGCGCCCGGACAGCTGTTCCTCCCGCATGAGAACAGCTTGCGCAATGGAGCAGTTGTGCTCCCAGCATACCGCTAATAGTTCATTTCCGGTTGTAAACATTGTGGTTCCCTCCTCGTCTGCGATCAGTATAACCGGGTTTTCTATTTATATGCTGACTGCCTTCACATCCAGAATATTATCCAGGCTTTTTAGCTGCAAAAGAACCTGCGCCGGGATTTCACCGTCCGTCTCGATGATAGTGGAGGCCTCGTCGCCCCGCTTTTTCCGTTTCACCTTCATGATGGCGATGTTGATATTGTTCTGGGCGAGGACCGTGGAGATTTCACTGATAACGCCCTTTTGATCGTTCTGCCGGATGATGAGGGTAGGGGCGGTTCCGGTGATCTCTACGTCGTAGCCGCCCAGCTCGGTAATCAGGATATTTCCCCCGCCGATGGAAGAACCGGTCACGGAGAACACTCCATGCTCCAGGGTGTAGAAATCCATCCGCACGGTATTCTCGTGGCATTCCCCCAGATCCGCCTCTAAAAACTGGATTTCGATTCCCTGTTCCCTGGCAAGGGACAGGGAATCCCGCAGGCGCTCGTCATCCGGGGAGAGCCCCAGTGCACCGGCTGCCAGAGCCTTGTCGGTGCCGTGGCCCCGGTAGGTTCTGGCAAAGGAACCGTGCAGATAAAACGCCACCTTGCCAAAGGGTTCCCCCACAATTTTTCTGGCGACGCCGCTGAGCCGGGCGGCGCCTGCGGTATGGGAGCTGGATGGGCCTATCATCACAGGGCCCATGATGTCAAAAACAGAATATTCCGCCATTATACTTCCATCTCCATTCCGTCATAGGCCACAATGAAGCCGTCCCCACGGACGGCCGCTTCCAGTTCCTCATGGAGCAGCCCGCAGTTATGGCTGAAATGAGAGATGACATATTTGGTGTGGGGATCCGTGAGTCCCATCTCTTGAAGGCGGCGTTTGATCAGGCGGTTTTCCGCAAAGCCCATATGGCTGTCCACTTCTTTGTTGGGGCCAGAGGTGCAGTCCAGGCTGACCAAATCCAAAACCAAGCTGCCCCGCAGGGAATCCAGGTACCGGAAGGTCTCCTGCGGAAAAATGCCGGTGTCATGGGCATACAGGATGGACTTTTCCCCCTGCTGGATCATATAGATGTAGCATTGCTCATGGTCCATGTGCCGGGCCAGGAGGGGGGTGATCCGATAATCTCCGGCAGTGAAGGGGACAAAAGGCTCTGCATAGTTGCACCGGAGATGCTCCAGGACCTCTTTTTCAAAGTATTTCCCGGACAGGTACTGGAAATTGTCACAGACACTCCGGTTGGCATACAGGTTTAAAACCGGTACCGTCAGATTGTGTGCGAAAGCCGCCCCGCGCATGGCGAAATCCCACAGCACAAAGTGATCCATGTGGGAGTGGGTGATGGGCCAATAGGCGATTTTGGACAGATCGATGCCGTAGTCCAGGGAGGTGCTGTAGTTGTCACAGTTGATGTCCACCATCATGTCATCGTTGATGAGTGCCTGGGGACGCCGCCGGATGTTTTTTCCGCCGAGCCTGCGGGCCTGCTCACAGGCCGGGCAATGACAGAAAATACCCGGCCAGCCCTCGGCTGCCGCGGTTCCGAGATACTTGATTTTCATGCTGCTGCTCCTTTCTTTAGCTGAATATTTCGGCCTGAAAAGCCGGGATAGAAAAATCCGGGTTCCCCTGCGTGCGAGAGGGACAGCTCCGCCGAAAAGCACCCGAACGTGCCTTCCTAAACCGGCTGTACTTGACTGTGGCAGGGCATTTTCCTGAAATGGACGCCCCAAAGCCTTCAAAGGCAGCAAAACTACCGGCGCAGATATTCCACCATGTCCCGGGCCGTTGGCGCCAGGTACACATGGGGATACTCCCGAAGCTCCTGACGGCTGCCAAAGCCGAAAAGGATCCCCATGGCATCCATTCCGGCCTGCTGGGCGCCGATGAGATCGAACTTGCGGTCGCCGATCATCAATGCGTCCTTGGGGGAGAGGCCGGCAGTTTGCAGAACCCACTGGATGACCTCGATTTTTTTGCTGATCTTCCCGTCCAGCGTAGCGCCGCCAATCAGTTCAAACTGCTCCTCCAGATGAAAATCCTCCAGGATAATTTTGGCATACTTCTGGGGCTTGGAGGTAGCAAGCATGAGCCGGTAGCCCATATTCCGGAGTTCCCGGATGGCCTCCTCAATGCCGGGGAGCAGCTCGTTTTCGTGGACGCCGCTTTGGGCATAGGCCTGGCGGTAGAACTGGATGCCCAGCTGGGTGAGGGCCTCATCTCCGGTGATATCCCAAAAGATTTCCTGGATAGGCGGTCCGATATATGGCAGCAGATCCATGCCGTCATGCTGAATTCCCAGGCGATCCATAGCCCGGCGCAGGCAGTTCTGAATTCCTTTTCTGGAATCCACAATGGTGCCGTCCAAATCCAGCAGCAGGGCCTGGTAGTGCGGTGTTGCAGGTTGTGTCATTTGAATGCTCCTTCTGTTGAGAGGTGTATGAATCCATCGGGCGGTATCGGTAGACTTTCCGTTGGAAGAGAATGCGCACCGTCGGGGAACCCTCACATAACTATCCTCAATTATTTAGAACCAGCCGGGACGTTTCACGGTTTGGCTCAGCCAAACACCGGCCGTAGCTTTGGGCCGGTGAGGGAAACTCCGATATATTCGCGTTCCACGCGAATATTGTACCACAAGCCCCCGGGAATCACAACGCCGCTACCAGGTTTTCTTCCTTTCATAACGCGGCAGGATCCGGTAATTGGGAACCCCGCTCGGATGGGCCCCTCCCACAAGAATGAGAAAAACGCCAAAAATTCCCTCGCTTCGACAAATTGGGGGACTATAATAGAAAAGTAGATTCCATTAATTTCCATATGCCGGGCCCCCGGACAAGTTCCGCTGGGGCGCTGTCTGCCCCAGGACAGCTGTACATAGAAAAATAGATGAAATCGGCGTTAAGATCAGCCGGAGATTTTACATGGCCTGTATACGCTCGGATACGTTTCGGCGGGATATACAGGGCCAAAGGGCCCCGGACGGCCTTGCGTTTCTCCTGTCCGGATGGCTGAAATACAGCGCGGCCTGGCAAATTGCCGCATTTTTCACGCTGTTTTTCAGGAAAGTTTTGGAATAGTCAAAAAGTTGAGTTTTCTTCTGTACGTTATGCATAAATGTAAGAAAACTTAACTGAAAATAAATGAAAAAAATGCACAAGAAAGCCTTGAACAATGTCTGCTTTATGATATAATAAAAGCAGAATTGAACGAATCCGGCCGTTTTTTTACTCTTTTTGTAGTGAAAACGCACTGTTTTACAGGAATTTGTGACGGCGTGCAGCCGGAGGACCTTGGCGATAGGAGGAGATCAGAATGGGCAAGATCAGCAAAAAAGACAGCGTACCGCTTTACCTGTTCCATCAGGGTACCAATTACCATGCTTATGACTACTTAGGCGCCCACATTGTAAAGCGGGGACGGGGAACGGGCGTTATGTTCCGAACCTGGGCTCCAAACGCCAAGGAGGTCTCCGTTGTCGGAGATTTTAACCATTGGGATCCTGCGGCCAATCCGCTGGCCCGCATCAATGAGGCGGGCGTTTGGGAGGGGTATGTCCCCAGGCTTCACACCATGGATCTCTACAAGTTCTGTATTACGTCCCAGGGCGGGGAGCAGGTTTTTAAAACCGACCCCTACGCCTTTTATATGGAGACCCGTCCCAATAACGCCTCTATTGTGTACGACATCAACTGCCACGAATGGAAGGATCAGGAGTGGTACGAAAAAAAGGCGGCTTCCTCCAGCTACACCTCGCCGATGAACATCTATGAAGTCCATCTCGGTTCCTGGAAAACCAAGGAGGACGGCAGCTGGATGAACTACCGGGAAATTGCCAGGGAACTGGTGAGCTATGTCAAGGATATGGGCTATACCCATATTGAACTGCTGCCGCTCACGGAATATCCGCTGGACGATTCCTGGGGTTATCAGGTCACCGGGTATTTTGCCCCCACCTCCCGGTATGGGACGCCCGAGGAACTCATGGAGCTGGTGGATGAGTGCCATCAGGCAGGGATCGGGGTTCTTATGGACTGGGTTCCGGCCCATTTCCCCAAGGATCTGCATGGGCTGTACGAGTTTGACGGCACCTGCTGCTATGAATACCAGGATGCCCTCAAGCGGGAGCATCCCCACTGGGGCACCCGCATCTTCGATTTTGGGCGCAATGAGGTTATCAGCTTTTTGATCTCCAGCGCCATGCTCTGGATTGAGGAATACCACATGGACGGCATCCGCGTGGACGCGGTGGCCTCGATGCTGTACCTGGATTTTGGGCGGAATGATGGGGAATGGCAGCCCAATGTAAACGGAGGAAAGGAAAACCTGGAGGCCGTGGCGTTTTTGCAGAAGCTGAATACGGCTATTCTCACGGCCCATCCCCACGCGCTCATGTGCGCCGAGGAATCCACCGCCTGGCCGCTGGTCACCAAGCCCCCCTTTGTGGGCGGGCTGGGGTTCAACTACAAATGGAATATGGGCTGGATGAACGATATGCTCACCTATGTGAGCATCGATCCCATCTACCGCGCCTATAACCACGATAAAATCACCTTCAGTATGTTCTATGCCTTTTCGGAGAACTTTATCCTGCCCATCTCCCATGACGAGGTGGTGCACGGAAAGGCCTCCCTTATCAATAAAATGCCGGGGGATTATGCCGAAAAGTTTGCCGGCGTGCGCACCTTCATGGGCTACATGATGGCGCATCCGGGCAAAAAGCTGATGTTCATGGGCCAGGAGTTCGGCCAGTTCATCGAATGGAACTACAAGCAGGAGCTGGATTGGATGCTTCTGGGGTATTCCTCCCATTCCCAGCTGAAAAACTGTGTCAAGGCCATCAACCAGTTCTATCTGGAAAATCCGGCCATGTGGCAGATTGAGGATTCCTGGGAGGGGTTCCAGTGGCTGGTGGCGGACGACAACAAGCAGAATATCGTCATCTTCCGCCGAATGGATGAGAAGGGCAGCGATGTTCTTGTGGCCTGTAACTTCTGCAATGTGAAGCGGGAAAACTACCGGGTGGGCGTGCCCGAGGCCACCGACTATATTGAGGCCCTGAATACGGATTCCACGGAGTTCGGCGGTTCCGGCGTCACCAATGAGGGAATTATCCCCTGTGAGGAAATTCCTATGCACGGCGCGGCGCAGAGCATCTCTATCACGATTCCGCCGCTTGCCACCGTGTATTTTAAGCCGGCAGCCAAGAAGAAGGCCGCCAAAAAGCGCACACCCCGCAAAAAGGCCCAGCCGGCGGCCAAAAAGAGCGCCGCAAAACCGAAAACCGCAAAGCCAAAGCAGGATATCCAGGAGGAGCCCGCGGCTGTGAAGGCTTAAGGGCAGATGAGCAAGATGAAAACCGGGGCGAATTTTTTCTCCGGTTCGGTCATAGGATGGAGTAGGATGAGTTGTCCGAACCATCATCTTATCATTAAGGTTACTGTGCATGATAAGATTAACCATCTCTCGGGGAGAACGGGGGATCCAGCCCTTCTCCCGGGGCAGAAGGACTCTTAAATAACTTGCCCGGGCACAGAGGCAGAATGGGTGTTTTAATATGTTGGTAAAAAAAGAATGGATCGCAATGTTACTGGCGGGCGGACAGGGAAGCAGGCTGTACACCCTCACCAAGAAACTGGCCAAGCCGGCGGTGCCGTTTGGCGGGAAATACCGGATTATTGATTTCCCGCTGTCGAACTGCATCAACTCCGGTATCGATACCGTGGGTGTGCTGACCCAGTACCAGCCACTGGTGCTCAATGAGTACATCGGCAACGGCCAGCCGTGGGATTTGGACAGAATGAACGGAGGCGTGTATGTGCTTCCGCCCTACCAAAAGAGCTCCGGCTCCGACTGGTACCAGGGTACGGCAAACGCCATCTATCAGAATATTCAGTTCATCGAGCGGTATGATCCGGAATATGTGGTCATCCTCTCCGGTGACCATATCTATAAGATGGACTATTCCAAGATGCTGGCCTTCCACAAGGAAAAGAACGCGGACGCCACCATCTCGGTGATCAACGTCCCAATGGAGGAGGCCTCCCGTTTCGGCATCATGAACGCCAATGAGGACGGCAGCATCTATGAATTCGAGGAGAAGCCCGCCAATCCCAAGAGCACATTGGCTTCTATGGGAATTTACATCTTTACCTGGAAGAAGCTGAAAAAGTACCTGGAGGAGGACGAGCTGGATCCCGATTCCTCCAAGGATTTCGGCAAAAATATCATCCCCCGTATGCTGGGGGAGGGACAGAAGCTGTGGGCCTACCAGTTTGACGGCTACTGGAAGGATGTTGGAACCATCTCCAGCCTGTGGGAGGCCAATATGGACCTTCTGGATCCCAAGGTTCCGCTGAATCTGTACGATGATTCCTGGAAGATTTATGCCCGCAACCCGGTAATGGCGCCGCATTACATCGGCAATCATGCCACGGTTCAGAATTCCATGGTGACAGAGGGCTGCGTCATTGACGGAGAAGTGGAGTTCTCTATCCTGTTCTCAGGGGTTACCGTGGAGCGGGGAGCGGTCATCCGCGACAGCATCATCATGCCGGGCGCCACGGTCAAGGCCGGCGCGGTGGTGGAATACTCCATCGTGGCGGAGAACAGCACCATCGGCCCGGGGGCCCAGGTGGGCTGCCGTCCTGAGGATATCCAGGACAAGGACAGCTGGGGCATCACCGTCATTGGAGACGGCGTCACCGTGGGAAGCGGAGCTAAGATAGGCGCAAACCAGATGGTGGAAGCGGATGTCAAATAAATTGGGACAGGAACCACAAAACTAGGCCAGAGCGGCGGAATGGGTGTTGACTATGATTACAAATACATTGGGAATTGTGTTCTCCAATATGCACGACGAAATGCTGGGAGAACTGACGGAACACAGAACCACAGGTTCTATCCCCTTTGGCGGGAGGTACCGCCTGATTGATTTTATGCTCTCCAATATGGTGAATTCCGGGATCTCCGATATCGGAATCGTTACGAAAAACAACTATCAGTCCCTGATGGATCATCTGGGCTCCGGCCGGGATTGGGATCTCTCCCGCAAACGCGGCGGTATGTGCATTCTGCCGCCCTTCGGCCATTCCTCCACTGGGATGTACCGGGGACGCCTGGAGGCGCTGTCCGGTGTGATGAGCTATATCCGGCACAGCAACGCCCAGTATGTGATGCTCTCCGATACGGACATTGTGGCCAATATCGATTTGGATGACGTAATGGAGCAGCACCAGAAGAGCGGCGCGGATATCACAGTGGTGTATAAATGCGCTCAGTTCCCCAAGGACGCTCCCAAGGATATCGCCATCCTGAATTTGGATGACAGCGGCAGAGTCAATGATGTGCTGGTGAATTCCCACTCCACCGGCAAGCAGAATATTTATCTGAATATCGCCATTATGCGCAAGGAGCTTCTGGAGCACCTTGCCATCGAGGGGACAGCCCGCAACAATCCCAGCTTTACTGGTTTTGTACTGCAGGAGCGCAGCCGGGTCCTGAAAATTATGGGTTATGAGTTTCAGGGCTTTTCCAGTAAGGTCATCAATATGAAGGACTTCTTCAAAACCAACATGGACCTGCTCGATCCTGCCGTGCGCGAGCAGCTGTTCTTCTCGGAGCGGCCGATCTATACAAAGGTTCGGGACGAGGTTCCGGTGAAGTACGGCCTGGATTCCGTGGTGCGTAATTCCATGATTGCGGACGGGTGTATCATTGACGGCTATGTGGAAAATTCCATTATCTTCCGCGGCGTCAAGATTGCCAAGGGCGCCGTGGTGAAAAATTCCATTATCATGCAGTCTGGCGTTGTGGGGGAAAACGCAAAGCTGGATTATGTGGTGACCGATAAGGATGTGTTCATCGACAGCGGGAGGATCCTCACCGGATTTGAAACCTATCCTATCTTTATCGCCAAGGGCAGCCGCGTATAAGGCTTTGGAGAAACAAACCGCTGCGGCCCAGCGGTTTGTTTTCCTCCTTGCACGGCGTCTCAAACGTGATAGACAGGCTGCCGCCTTGGGCGGGACAGCCGGAAAGGTGTGGAAAGTATGAGAATTCTATATGCAGCCAGCGAAGCGCTCCCTTATATTGCGTCAGGAGGACTTGCCGACGTTGCGGGATCCCTGCCCAAGGCAATCCGGGATAAAAAGCACGCCTGCCGCGTAGTGATGCCTTTATACGGCGACATCAAGGACGAGCTGCGCCAGAGCCTGCGCTTTGTCACCAGCTTTTATGTGCCGGTGGCCTGGAGAAGCCAGTACTGCGGGCTCTATGAGGGCAATGTAGGCGGTGTCAAATATTATCTGCTGGACAATGAGTATTATTTCCGCAGAAAGGGAATTTACGGGTTCTATGATGATGCGGAGCGCTTTACCTTCTTCTCCCGGGCCATCCTGGAGATGCTCCACTATATCCCCTTTGATCCCCAGATCATCCACTGCAACGACTGGCAGACCGCTTTGGTTCCGGTATATCTCAACCTGTTTTACCGCAATGACGAGCGTTACCGGGATATTAAGACAGTATTTACCATTCATAACATCCAGTATCAGGGAAAATACGGGACAGAGCTGCTCACAGAGGTTCTGGGTATTCCGGAATATGCCTCCAGCATCCTGCAGTATGACGACTGCCTGAACTTTATGAAGGGCGCCATCGACCAGAGCGACATGGTGAGCACGGTGAGCCCCACCTATGCCCGCGAAATTCTGGATCCCTGGTTCTCCCATAAGCTGGACCGGATGCTGGTGCCCCGGCAGTATAAGCTGCGGGGAATCCTCAACGGGATCGATACCAATGTCTACAATCCCCAAACCGATCCCATGATCTATGAGACCTTCGGTATCTCCGACGCGAAAAAGGGCAAGGCCAAGAATAAGGCTGCCCTGCAGGCCGAAATGGGCCTGCCCCAGGCCCCGGACCGGATGCTGGTGGGAATGGTAGGCCGTCTGGTTGCCCACAAGGGATTGGATCTGGTGAAATATATCCTGGAGGAGATGATCTCCCATGGATACCAATTTGCCATTCTGGGCTCGGGAGACAAAGAGTTTGAGGATTTCTTCCGGTATATCCATGATAAGTATCCCCAGAGCGTGGGCTTGACGGTGGGCTTTATTCCCCAGCTTGCCCATAAGATCTACGCGGGCTCCGACGCCTTTTTGATGCCCTCCAAGAGCGAGCCCTGCGGCCTGGCACAGATGATTTCCCTGCGCTACGGAACCCTCCCCATTGTCCGCAAAACAGGAGGGCTCCAGGACAGCATCCGTGATCTGGGGGAGGAAAACGGCAATGGCTTCACCTTTGCCTCCTATAACGCCCACGACATGATGGGCGCGGTGGATCGCTGCGGCGGGCTGTTCGGCAACCAGGAGGCCTGGGATAAGGCTGTGGTCAATGCCATGCAGTGCGATGTGAGCTGGGCTAAATCCGCCGAGGAATACATCGATATGTATAAAAAGCTGCTGTAGCGGCTGCGTTTGGGGGCGGTTTTGCTCTCGGGATAGAAAGGCACTCCTGGATGGGGTGCCTTTCTGGTTTGCCGGGGAAGAGGAAATTTTTTTGCGGCGCTTGCATTGAGCTTTAGGGTTCTTCGATAGGTGCCAAAGCGTGGATTTTGCCGGGGAAACAGCCCGAGACAGCGGATCGCACTGCCGGTGGGGTTCTGGGCATTGGGCGGCGGAGCGTCTATACTCAAAGCCATGCCAAAGCTGTGCGGCAGGCCGCCTCATTTTTCCGGAAATGGGGTAGCGCCCAGGCGAGGCCTTGGAATGCCGATTGCCGGAGAAAGAAGAAATTTGAGGAATACACCCGTGCCATGCGGGAGAATCGGGAGGAATGATGATGGCGGCTTCAGAACGCTTTGTAAGAGTTTACCGGCAGGGAACCATGACCGTAATGGACATTTGGGTGGATACAGTGACGGGAGTCAATTATCTCTACCATCAGCAGGGCTACTCCGGCGGCTTGACCCCGCTGCTGGACCGGGATGGCAAGCCGGTCATCTCTGCGGTGGGCGCCGACGGTTTGGAGCGGTAAAACTCCCGCTGCCGGTGCTCGCGCAAAGCGGGAGTGCCCGTCTGCGCCTTAAGGACCCATTGGGCCAGGGGAGCTGCTGTAAAATGGTCCATTTTACGGCAGCTCCCCTTTTTGGCTCATTTTATGGTATACTTTTCTGGTAGCTTTGAAAGATTGCCGGGGTTCTGCCATGGGGAGGCCTGGGCAAGGGGACTCGCTGCGAAACGGATTTTACGCAATGCCGGGATTACTGACCCGTGGCCGCGGCTGTGCGTAGCATTGGCAGAAACGGGCGTCCGCCAGGGGCGTGCCAGAAGAGACAGGAACTGGAACAGGAGGATCCATGGATGAAATTCAGGCAGACAGACAGGATAACAGCACAGGAGCGGGCCTTTGTGGACCAACAGCTCTCTGAGTATAACCGGGCACGCGGGCAGGTTTGGGAGCCCCGGGAACTGGGCGTGTTTGTGGAGGATGAAGACGGAGCTGTCCAGGGGGCGCTGACCGGCGAGACCAATGGCCTTTGGCTGAAGGTGGAATACCTCTGGGTGCGTCAGGCGCTGCGGGGACAGAAACTGGGGGGCACACTGCTGGAACTGGCGGAGGCCGAGGCCAGGCGCCGAGGCTGCCGATATTCGTTTTTGAGCACATTCCAATTTCAGGCTCCTCAATTTTATGAGAAGATGGGCTATCGGCTGGTTCTGGAACTGGTAAATTACCCCTGTGAGGGGAAACGGCTCTTCTATACCAAAATACTGGTTCCCTGTGAGGGCAGCGGGGAAGAAACAAGGGAGATGTAAGCTTTGGCAAAGAGAAAAAACAAATATGGACGGGCGCTGCTGCAAATTTTGAGTATCCTGCTGGGAAACACCATTCTGGCCTTCGGGGTGGCGGCTTTTATTGTTCCCAACAATTTGATTTCCGGCGGGAGCACCGGGCTCTCCCTGCTTTTTGAGCATCTGCTGGGGGTTCCCATTACAGTAACGGTGTGTATTACCAACGGCGTGATGTTTCTGCTGGGGCTTGTGCTGCTGGGGCGCCGGTTTGCCGTCACCACTCTTTTGAGTACGATTTACTATCCGATTATTTTGGGATACTTCCAAACCCTGCCCCTGGAGAGCCTGGGACAGGATAAGCTGCTCTCCTGCCTGTATGCGGGCCTGACGGTGGGGGCCGGTGTGGGGCTGGTGCTGCGTATGGGCGCCTCTACCGGCGGTATGGATATTCCTCCCCTGATTCTCAACCGGAAGCTGGGGCTTTCCCTGTCGCTGGTGATGTATGGGATAGATTTTGTCATCCTGCTCTCGCAGATTCCGTTCTCCTCGGCGCAGGAGGTGCTCTATGGGCTTTTGGTGGTTTTACTGTCCTCGCTCACCATCAACCAGATGCTGCTACTGGGCAAAAAGCAGACCCAGGTGCTGATTATCAGTGATGAGATTGGGACAATCAATGAGAGGATTCAAAACCGGATTGACCGCGGCTCCACCTTTATAAAGGCCGTTACCGGCTACCGGCAGGAGGAGCGCAGAATCCTGCTGACGGTTCTCTCCCACCGGGAGCTGACACCTCTGACCCAACTGGTCCATGAGATTGATCCGGCGGCCTTTTTAATTGTCAGCCAAGTCAATGAGGTGCGGGGACGTGGCTTTACCCTGGATAAGCACGCCTGACAAGGTTCCCCTGTTTTGGCGCTGTGAGTGGAAAACTGTCCCGGATTCGGCAGGGATTGATGCGGCAGTATCTCAAAAATCGACAACATATAGGAAATAAGGACTGTAAAATTACTATATGGAATGAAAAAACGGAGAAGAACTCCATTTTTAGGGAGGTTCGATCCCCTGGATGCCGGAGGCTTTTTGGCAATGGCGTCAGTCCAAATGCTTGGGATTGGGGGAACCTTTTAACAAAAACGCAGGAACTGGCCTGCAAATCGGATTTTGCTTTTGACAGCCATCCGGTTCTGCCTGCGGAAAACAATATGGACCGGCTTCGCAGACAGTGCCCGCGGATAGAGGGGAAGCAGGGCGGATTCGGGAGGATATTGCCGGATGACAGATCCAATAACTCTGTAAAGCTATTTGGCTTTACAGAGTTTTGCCATGGACGAGTCCGCAAAATGGCAGCACCGGGCCCTGGGACAGAGTTCGGATGGCGCTCAGTCCGGCAGCTCCGGGCACAAAATCGTAACAGGCCCGACTTGAAAACTTCATCTTTCTTACCTATAATTAAAACCTACAGATCCCGCCCAGGGATAGGAAATGGAGGAAACACCCATGCGAGTATTAGCAATTGGCGATGTAGTGGGACAGGTTGGCTGTGATTGTCTGCGGCGTCATCTGCCACAGGTAAAACGGACCTATGGCGTGGATTTTACAGTGGTCAACGGAGAAAATTCAGCTGAGGGCAACGGGATTCTGCCCAAATCCGCCGACAGCATCTTTGACAGCGGAGCGGATGTCATCACCACGGGGAACCATGTTCTGCGCCGCCGGGAAATCTATGAGATGCTTGGGCGGGATATCGGGCTTATCCGCCCCGCCAATTACCATTCCAGCTGTCCGGGCGTGGGGTACTTTGTCTACGATCTCATTCCCTTGCGGGTGTGTGTCATCAATCTGAGCGGGACCGTCTATCTGGAGAGCAGCGATAACCCCTTTGACTGTGTGGACCGCATTTTGGAGCGGGAGCACAGCGACATTACCATTGTGGATTTCCATGCGGAGGCCACTGCGGAGAAAATTGCCATGGCTTACCACCTGGATGGACGGGCCAGCCTGCTGTTCGGTACCCACACCCATGTCCAGACAGCGGATGAACGGATCTTTGAGGGCGGGCTGGGGTATATCACGGATTTGGGAATGTGCGGGCCTGTCCACTCCGTGCTGGGGGTAAAACCAGAATTAGCCCTGAAAAAGCTGCGCACCCATCAGCCAGTGCGGTTTGAAAATGCCGGCGGGGAATGCCAGATGTCTGGAATTTTGGCAGATATCGATGAGAATACTGGAAAAACCGTTCACATTGAGCGGATTAATGTTAGATAAATTTTATAAAATATTTCTACAATACTTGCCTTTTTTGTGATAATGAGCTATCATAGAACTTAGAAAAAGTTCCCATTGGGAAACGCGAAAGCAGGGGAGGTTGTAGAAATGGAAATACTAAAAGTTTCGGCTAAATCGAATCCGAATTCCGTTGCAGGAGCCGTTGCGGGGGTTATTCGTGAGAAGGGCGCTGTGGAGGTTCAGGCGGTGGGCGCAGGAGCGGCCAACCAGGCAATCAAAGCGGTTGCGATTGCCCGGGGGTATCTGGCGCCGGGCGGGGTGGATTTAATCTGTATCCCGGCCTTTGCCAATGTGACCATCGATGATGAGGATCGCACCGCCATCAAATTGATTGTGGAGCCCCGCTGAAACCCCTCTTCCTAAAAAAGAATAGAAAACCGGCACAGGCAAAACTGCCTGTGCCGGTTTTTGGATATTCAAACGGATCGCCGGTTGGGCCGGGCGTGTGTTCCGTAACGAACAGCAGCGCCGCTGAGCAGCCGGCATTCTGTATTGTGTGCGTTTGGGCGGCGCTTGCCCGATGCCCCTGCAGGGACGATATGGGCACTGCATCCCTTGCGGCCGGGTGAGGATACCAATAGGTTAGGTTCCGGGCGCCTCCTCCAGGATGGACCGGAGATAGCGCGGGAAGTTGATCCCCTGCAGGCGCAGGAGCCCCAGATAGCTCAGCAGGGCGCACACGATGGCGCTGATGAGGCAAAGAGAGCCGGTAATGGAGTTGGACAGCAGGAAATAGTACACAAAGCGGCAGAATAGAGAGGCGATGACAGCGGAAAAATAGGGAGTGAAAAACCAGTTCCGCCAGCGGATTTTAAATTTGACCGCCCGTTTGACGAAGCAGACGTTCATCAGGCACCCCGCGATGGAGCTAATCAGGCAGGCCAGCACATAGCCGAACAGCCTCAGGCGCGGGTTGGACACTGTGAAATAGGTGACGCCCAGTTCCACAATCCCTGAGAGAATCACCGAGGCGCAGGCGTGCTTTTGCATCTGAATCCCGTTGAGGATGCTCCCGGTGACGATTTGATAGAATAAGAAAATCGTGGAGAGAGCCAGCGGCAGGATGTACTGGGAGGCCTGGGCTTCGCCATACAGCGCCTGGCAAAGCGGTTCCCGCAGGGGAATGAGGATTGCCATACAGGGCGCGGCGATAAGCCCGGTGACGTGCAGGGCCTTGGAGGCCTTGCGGCGGATGTCCGAATCCCGGTGCAGGGCCACATTTTCGGAAAATTTCGGGATAAGAACCATAGTCAGGGGATTTAAAAATGCCGACGGCAGCATCAGCAGAGGAAAGGTCATGCCGAACATGATGCCGAAGGCGGACATAGCCTGGGAGGCGTCCACTCCGGAGAGGATGAGCCGCTGGGGAATGAGCAGGGTGGTGGCGGAGGCAATGATGTTGTTGAGCACGCCGGAGGCTGCAACCGGAAAGGCGATGGCTGCAATTTCCTTCCAGTAGGATTTTACCTTCGGACCGCCCTGTCCGTGCCGGCGCCCTACATTGCGACGGTACAGAATGCTCAGGGCACTGGAACTGAAGATTTCCCCTACAATCATCCCGCAGACAATCAGGGCCGCGGCCTGGGTGGGGGAACCGTTTGCAAAGAAGAGCAGAAGCCCCAGTACGGCGATAATGCGTACGATATGCTCCAAAAGCTCGGAGAAAATGGGCTCAAAGACAGATTTGATCCCATAAAAGCAGTTTTTATAGATGTTTTCAAAGCCGGTTAAAAATAAGCAGGGCAAAAGCAGCAGCAGGGCGGGGGCGCACTGGGGCGTGGAGCAAAGCCAGGAGGAGATGGGGGCAGCCCCCAGGGCAAAGGGGATGCAGGTGAGCGCAAAGGCAATCAGAAAGAACCCGATCCCGGTGCGCACCAGCTTTTTGACGCCGGTATAATCTCCAAAGGCGCGGCGCTGGGCGCTGATAGAGGAAACCGCCACCGTGACGCCGGACAGGGTGAGGGACTGAATGACGGAATACACCGGCATCACCAGCTGATAGACGCCCACCGCCTCGGCGCCTGCGCAGCGGGAAAGGCCAATCCGGTAGATGAAACCTAAAATCTGGAGCGCAACGGAGGATAAGGTCAGCAGGCAGGTGTGATAAAAAATGGTGGTGCGGCGCAGTCTCATAAAATCAGTCCGTCCTTTCCTCCCTGTTTTTGCCGTAGTCTCCCCGGGCCTGTGCCAATTCCCCATGGCCGGGAATGCCGGCGCCCAAAAGGGCCTCTTTCCAAGCCTATGAGGCCAGGGGAAAGTTTAGTCCTGGCTTTTTTGCATTCCGCGGCAAAGCAAAGCCCGAAAGGACAGGCGCAAGGCGGGAAAAAAGTGGGGAAACAACGGGATAAATTGAGTTTTTGGTGCTTTTTTACCCCAAACTCCACCCTGTGCTTCGTTTACACTGGACGTGAAAGAGGATATAATAGGACTGGATAAACTGTAAGTGTGGACAGCCAAAATGGGACAGGCAGGATTTTTCCTGAACCCCGGGGACGGCGGGTCCAATCCGGCCAAGGCGCCGATTCAGGAGGGAATACTGCCATGAAACTATTTAACTGGGAGCAGACAGGCCTTGAGCGGGTGGAGCAGCTGCTTAAAACCGGTTCTCCGGATATGGAAGAGCTGCGGGAACTGCTCAGCTGCTGCAATGTGGCTTTTGTGCTGGAGGGGATCAACCGCCTGCAGAGCACACTGCTGTGTGAACTGAAATTTTCCTATGTGCAGCAGAGCCAGCGCTATGTGGCTGCCGGCGCCGCGGATTTGGAGCTTTCGTTTCTCAAACAGGCGGATCAGCTCCGGGTGCGCCAGGCGGTGGAGAAGCTGTACCGGCTATACGAGGCAATGTCCGAAAAAAAGCCGGACGCCCCCAAGGGAAGGCCCCGCCCCCAGGACTACCGGTATGGGATCCCCATCGAGGACGCCCGGTATCTCCTGCCGCTGTCAGCTAAAACCAATTTGAGCGTTGCCATGGAGGGCTCGGGGCTCATCCCTTTGTTTTCCAGGCTTCTGGGGGCGCAGTATAGCGGCATCTGGGAGGAACTGAAAACCCAGCTTTTGGAGCATCTTCCCCGGCGGCTGGGCGAACTGCTCTTAACGGTTCCCCCTGAGAGGCCAAGCGGCTTGGTTTCAGAATTTTACCGGCCCTTGTTGGATCAGGTGACACAGGATAACCGCATTGCCTATCTGGATGGTTTTTCCGATTTGGAACAGCGGGTGGCCCTGGGGGCCCTCACCAGCACCCAGCAGCGTACCCCCTCCCAGGTGCTGGCTGATTGGGGGGACGAAGCCCCGCAGAAGGCCCGGGGGGTCATCCGCCGGGTGATGGGCTATGGGCACACCAGTATTGCGGAGCAGGCGCGCACCACCTTTGGGATGATGTGCAGCCTGGTGACATATCATCAGCAGATCCGCCACCGGCTGCCGCAGCTGCACCGGGAGGAGCTCAGTGAGCTTATCACCCGGCCCAGGGAGTTCCTGGTCCCGCCCACGGTGGAGGCCTCCCCCTTCCTGGAGGAGTACCGCCGGACAGTTGTGCAGGTGCGGCAGCTGCGGGAAGAGCTCTATGCGGAGTATGGCTTCCCTGTACTGGTGCTCCTGCTCAACTGCGATCAGATCCGCCTGGTACTCTCAGCCAATGCCAGAATGGACTGCGATATGCTCTCCCAGCGCATCTGCCGTACCGCCCAGTGGGAAATTCGGCAGCTCAGCGAACAAAAATATCAGGCGCTGCATCGGTTTTCCCAGCAGCTGTACCGGAATGCGCTGCCCTCCTGTATCTACGGCGCCTGCAAGGAGGGAGCCATGAGCTGCGGACAGATGGAACTGATGCGCAAGCAGTACCGGGAGGAATAGGCGCTGAGCGGTGTGAATTCCCCATGGATGCGGTCGTACAACCGATGCCAGTAGCAGGTTTTCGGGAATTGGGCGGTTCGAAACGGGCGGCCCGACTGCGGTTTAAAAGTTTAGGCTTCCGGCAGCTGGGACAGCCGGGAAAAATAGCCGCGCAGCGCTGCTTAGGAAGGGCTTTGCGAAGGCGGCCCTTGGCTGAAAACACGGAAGTAAAATTAAGGAAAAGGGAGGCGCTGCCCATGGCGCTGATTGTAATAGACGGTTTGGACGGAAGCGGAAAAACCACGCAGTTTGACCTGTTGGAGGGGCGGCTGCGGGAACGCGGGATTGCCCCGAGAAAAATCAGTTTTCCAGATTATGACCATCCCTCCTCCGCGCTGATAAAGATGTATCTGGCGGGGGATTTCGGCGAAAAGCCGTCGGATGTAAACGCCTATGCGGCGTCCAGCTTTTATGCGGTGGACCGCTATGCCAGCTTTAAAAAATTCTGGGAGCGGGATTACCGGGAGGGGGTTCCCATTATAGCGGCGCGCTATACCACCTCCAACGCCATCCATCAGATGGTCAAATTGAACCGGGAGGACTGGGAGGGCTATCTGCGCTGGCTGTACGACTACGAGTTCGGGAAATTGGGCCTGCCGTGCCCGGACGCGGTTTTGTTTTTGGATATGCCGCCCCAGGTATCCCAAAAGCTTCTCAGCAGGCGCTACCAGGGCGATGAAGAAAAAAAGGACATCCACGAGCGCAACGTGCCCTATCTGCTGCAATGCCGCCAGGCGGCGCTCTTTGCGTCGGAATGCCTGGGATGGAAGGTGATTCCCTGCTGTTCCCGGGATGGGGAGGTATATTCCGTGGAGAAAATTTCGGATGCCGTCCTGGAAACTGTACTAGAGATACTGGGAACCTCCCATACTAAATAGGCCGCCGTATGGCGCGCTCATGGGGACTATGGGGCTGCGCCGTGCTTGATAAAGCTTAAAACAATGAAATTCGCTTTCCTTATCATGAGGGAGCGTGCACACCGACAAGGATTGTCAAAGAAAGGACAGGGAGAATCATGCTGAGTTTTCAGCAGCTGCAGCTGGAGGACCGAGCGAAGCTGGAGCCGTATTTTGCGGTTTCCGGCTTTCGGGGAAATATCTATTGTTTTGGAATCAACTATATTTGGAGAGGATCACTGAAGCCGGCCTGGGCCCTATGCGGGGGATACCTCATCCTGCGCTTTGGGGAGAAGGGGCACTATTCCTTTGCCTATCCGGCCGGCCAGGGCCCCATAAAACCTGTCCTGGATGAACTGATTGCCTACGCAAAACAGGAGAACATTGTGTTGCGCATGGGGCTGGAGGCTCCGGCGGTACCGGTGCTGAGGGAGCTTTATGGAGAGGCCTTCCGCATCACGGAGGACCGGGATAATTTTGACTATATCTATGAGCAGGAGAAGCTGGCCAAGCTGCCGGGAAAAAAATACCACTCCAAACGCAACCATGTACGCCGGTTTGAAAACGCCGGAGGAACCTATGAACCCATTGACGCCTCCAACTTGGAGGAATGCCGCCAGATGAGCCGGGAGTGGTGCAAGCTGTACGGCTGCAAGGAAAACGCCTCCCTGATGGAGGAAACCTGCGCGGTGGAGCAATGCTTCCAGCACTTCTTCGATCTGGGGCTCAGCGGGGGCGCCCTGCGGCTGGATGGTAAAATTGCGGCCTTTTGTATGGGAGAGCCCATGCGGGAGGATGAGTTTATCGTCCATGTGGAGAAGGCCTACCATGAGGTGGAGGGGGCCTACTCCGCCATCAATCAGAAGTTTGCCGAAAACGGCTGCGCGGGATATTTTTATATCAACCGGGAGGACGACGCGGGCGACGAGGGGCTTCGCAAGGCCAAGCTCTCCTATAAGCCGGAACTGCTCCTGGAAAAATTCCGGGCTGTCTGGGTGGGGGAAACCCGATGACGCCGCAGCCCCGCTTTGCCTGCTGGGAGGATGTCCCGGCCCTGAAAAGCCTGTGGCAGGAGGCCTTTGGGGATTCTCAGGACTATGTGGATTTCTATTTTTCCAACCGGTTCCAGCCGCAGGAAACCCTGGTCCTGGGCCAGCCGGCGGACGCTATGCTCACGCTGCTGCCCGCCGGGTGGGCGGCAGGCGGGGAGGAAATGCCGGTTCGGTATGTCTATGCGGTGGCCACCAGGCGCAGTGCCCGCTCCAAGGGCTTGAGCACCCTTCTGATGCGCGCTGCCGATGACTGGATGAAGCGCTGCGGTGTCGAGGCCGCCTTTTTGGTTCCGGCGCAGAAAAGCCTGTTCGGGTTCTATGCCCGGCAGGGCTTTAGGCGGTCGGTCCTAATGTTGGATACCCTCAGGTTGCCCAAAAGCGGGAAATCCGGCGGGAATGTACTGCTTACGCCCTGTTCCCTTGAGGACTTCTGCCGGCTGCGCCGGGAGTTTTTCTCCGGAATCCCTCATGTTTCCTGGGATTCAAAGGCCCTGGAATATGCCTACCGGGAAATTTTAGAGACAGGCGGAAGAATTTTAAAAGTTTCCTCACCATTTGAATGCGGTTATGTGGTATGCTCAGAATATTCGCAGGAACACGCGTGTCCGCAGGCTGTCCTGAAGGAGTGCGCTTTGTCCCGCAGGGGATTGTATGAGGCCGCCGGGGCACTGTATCGGGAACTTGGAGCGGAGGTTCTCCTGGCCAGGATTCCGGGGGAAAGCCGGGACTACGGGATGGCAAAGGCCTATACGCCCAGGGCGCGCCGGCTGTTGTTTTCGGGCGCCTACCTTGGCTTGGCTCTGGACTGAGGGGTTGGGAGCATCGCTGTCCTGGAAACAGAACCCCAGGGCCTGGAATCAGGCGTGGGATTCGGATAGACCCGGAGTTTAGGAATGAAAACCGCTTTAGGGGAATGATAACTGGAAAGGGAGGAATCGGGGATGATCTATGTCTGCCTGGCAGAGGGCTTTGAGGAAATAGAGGCGCTGGCGCCTGTTGATATTCTGCGCCGGGCACAATTTGAGGTGCAGACGGTGGGCGTGACAGGGGAAGTTGTCACAGGAGCCCATGGAATCCGTGTGGCGGCGGATTTGACGGTTCAGCAGGTTCAGCCGGCATCCGTGGAGATGCTGGTGCTGCCGGGCGGGATGCCGGGAACGAAAAACCTGGAGGCGTCCGGGGAGGTACAGGAGCTTCTGTGCGCGGCTAGGAGAAGCAATGCCTGGATTGCCGCCATCTGCGCGGCGCCCTCTATTCTAGGGCACGCGGGGCTCCTCAAGGGCAGAAAAGCCACCTGTTTCCCCGGCTTTGAACCCGAACTCACCGGCGCCCAGGTGACTGGGAACCCGGTGGAGCAGGACGGCCGTCTGATCACTGCAAAAGGGGCCGGGGCAGCGGTGGCCTTCGGCCTCAAGCTGGTGGAGGTGCTTTCCTCCCCGCAAAAGGCCAGTCAATTGGGGGCGGCGATGCAATGTACAGAGATATAAGGGAGTATAAAAAGAACCTGAGGGCTCATTACAAGGAACTCAGGCGCGGCTTTGCCCCGCAGGACAAGCTCCAGCGGGATCGCCGGATTGCCGCCCGGGTGCGGCGGCTGTACCAATACCGAAACGCCGGCACGGTTCTCTGCTATATGTCCACGCCCATCGAGGTGGACACCCTGGAATTCATCGAGCGCGCCTGGGCGGACGGCAAACGGGTGGCGGTGCCCCGCTGCATTGAGAACACCCGTCTGATGGATTTTTACTATATCCGCTGTATGCAGGACGTGGCTCCCAGAACCTTCGGGGTTTTGGAGCCCATACCGGAGCGCTGCGAGAAGGTGGAGGATTTTTCCGGGAGTATCTGCCTGGTTCCCGGCCTGGCCTTTGACCGCCAGGGCTACCGCCTGGGATATGGAAAGGGCTATTATGATCGGTTTTTGGACCGGTACCCCTGTCCGAAAATTGGAATTATCTATGGAGAATGCGTTCAGAACCGGCTGATCCACGGGCGGTTCGATGTTCCGGTGGACTTGCTTGTGACCCAGGATTATATCCGGCGTACCGACCTGAACAAGTGCTGACACCGCTGTACTGCCGGCTAAAGGATAATAGGAGTATACTAAGGGAATCCCGCAGTTGGGCTGCGGGGGCCGCGGGCCGTGCTAAGGCTGTGGGAATTGGTTGGCCGCTGGATGCAAAACAGGCGGTGCGGCGCTTTCCATGGGGGCAACGCACACGACCCCCGCAGAGCCCGGAGGCCCTGCGGGGGTAAACAGTAACGTGTGTTTCCCGGTGTTACCGGATTCAGAAGGAACTAGCAGCCGCAGCCATTGTTGCATCCGCAGTTGTTGTTGCATCCGCAGTTATTGCCACAGAAGCCGCCGTTGCCGCCGCAGCAGAACAGGATCACAATCAGGATGATGATCCAAGTGCAGTTGTTACCGCATCCCCACATATGTCGTACCTCCTTTCCGGGCCGGGGTCCGTTGGAGTTTGTCGCGTTTCCGCCGGCCTTTGTTACATACTATGCTGAAATGAAAAAGTGGTTCCGGGCATTTTTTTCGGCGGGTTTGTGTGCGGGAACCTGGGAATTTGGACTTGTGTTCCCGGGGGAAAGCGTGGTATGATGGAAAAAACATCCTCGTTTACTGTCATAAAACGGGGAGTGGGGGCAAATGGGAGGAAACTATGCAGAATCAGGACGAAAGGAAGCCACAGGGAAAGGCCCGTTCGGCGAAATCCGCTACAGGGGTTGCCGCTTTGTGGCTGAAATGGAAAAACCGCAAGCCGATGAACCGGGCTCTGGCAACCCTGCTGTCAGTGGTTGTGCTGCTGGGCATCTCCGCTGTGCTTGCATTCTATATTTTGGCCAGCGCCAACGACTTTCTGGGGTTCAGCCAGGAATCCAAAGAGGTCCAGATTGTGGTGGAGGAGAGCGATACCCTTTCCACAGTGGTGCATGAGCTCAAGAAAACCGGTGTGGTGACCCAGGGGTTCAACTTTGAGGTATATGCCAAGCTCAAAAAGCTGGACGAAAAGCTTCAGCCCGGCACCTATACCCTGGATGCCAGGATGAGCTATGATGAACTCATCTATGCGCTGCGTTCCGGCGAGGAGCGGGATGATATCGTGAAGATTTCCTTCCCCGAGGGGATGAGTGTCCATGAAATTGCCGACGAGCTGGAAGAAAACAATGTATGCTCCGCCAAGGCCTTTTTGGACGCGGTTCAGAATGACGATCTCTCCGGGTATGACTTTATCCCCCAGGTGGAGGAGGGCTCCCTTCGTTACCTGCGCCTGGAGGGCTATGTGTTCCCCGACACCTATTACTTCTTTGTCGGGGAAAATCCCTCCGCAGTGCTCAAAAAATTCCTGGACGCCTTCGATAAGCGGGTAACCGATGAGATGCGCCAGCAGATAGAGGATATGGGCCTGACTTTGGATGAAGCCATCACCATGGCCTCCATCATCCAGAAGGAGGCTTCGGATGTGCAGGAGATGGCGGACGTGGCGTCTGTATTCTATAACCGCCTGAACAATTCCTCCAAGTTCCCCAAGCTGCAGTCCGACGTCACCATCAACTATGTGGAAAGCGATATCAAACCCTACCTGGAAATTTCCAACCAGGAAATGTATGACGCCTACAACACCTATGAATGCAACGGGCTGCCGGTGGGCCCGGTGTGCAATCCCGGCGTGGACGCCATCAATGCGGTTTTGTATCCGTCCAGTACGAACTACTACTTCTTTATCAGCGACAAGGATGGAAAATACTACTATGCGTCCACCCTGGCTGAGCATGAGAGAAATATCGACGAGGCCGGCCTGGAGGGCTCCCACGGAACCAATACCCAAAAGTAACCGCCGCCTTACCTTTATGGCTGCACAGAGCCGCGCTGGGAATTCCGGCGCGGCTCTGTTGGGTGAAAATCCGATACCGGCACATCGGCAAGGGAAAACGCGGCCTGAGCTGTGCGCCAAAAAGAACCGCGGCACAGCTCGCAATGATGCCGCGCCGTCTGCCAGACTTTTTTCCAAAACCACATAAGTATGGAGGAATCGAGTATGAACCAGCTCCCTGAGCTTTTGGCTCCCGCGGGAGATTTTGAGAGCCTGCGCGCCGCGATCGACTACGGGGCCGACGCTGTTTACCTGGGGGCCGCCCAGTTTGGAATGCGGGCCAGTGCGGCCAAATTCGGCGGGGAAAACCTGCGCCGTGCCGTACAGCTGGCCCATGAGAAGAATGTGCGGGTGTATCTGACCTGCAATACCTTTGCGCGCAATGCGGAGGTGCGGGAACTCCCCGCCTTTTTATCCCATGCACGGGACTGCGGTGTAGATGCGCTCATTGTGGCGGATCTGGGCATCATGATGGAGGCGCGCCGCCTTGTCCCGGAGATAGAGCTCCATGTGTCCACGCAGGCGGGGGTGGTCAACTACCAGACAGCTTGCCATCTGTATCAGCTGGGCGCCTCCCGGGTGGTGCTGGCCAGAGAGCTCTCGCTTGCGGAGATTGCCGAAATTCGTCGGAACACCCCGCCTGAGCTGGAATTGGAATGCTTTGTGCATGGGGCCATGTGTATGTCGGTGTCCGGGCGGTGCCTGTTGTCCCATTACCTCACCGGACGGGATGCCAACCGGGGCGAATGCGCCCAGCCCTGCCGCTGGGGATACCATCTGGTGGAGGAAAAACGCCCGGGACAGTATTTTCCCATCTATGAGGAGGACGGCGTAAGCTATATTCTCAATGCCCGGGATCTCTGCATGATTGAGTATCTGGATCAACTGGCCAGTGCCGGTGTGAGCAGCTTTAAAATTGAGGGGCGGGCCAAATCCGCCTACTACACCGCCAGCGTCACCGCAGCCTACCGGGCAGCTCTGGAGCAGTACCGGAGCGAGCCCCAGCGGTACCGGCCCGAGCAGTGGGTTCTCGATGAGGTTCACAAGGTGAGCCACAGGCCCTACAGCACCGGGTTTTATTTCTCAACTCCGGAGCAGGTTCTGGAAAGCGGCGGCTATCAGCGCGCCTGGGAGGTGGCCGCGGCGGTTGACGGCTGGGAGGATGGCTGGCTCATCTGTACCCAGCGCAACAAATTCCTTTTGGGAGATACCCTGGAGGTTCTGCAGCCCCATAAGCCGCCGGTGAGCCTGAAGGTGGAGCGGATGCTCAGTGAGACTGGCGAGGAGATTGCCATGGCAAACCATGCTATGATGCGGGTGAAAATCGCCTGCGATACGCCGTTTGCACCGGGATGTATGCTGCGTAAACCCCGCGGGGGAGTGCCTGAGTGAAACCCGAGTGAAAAAAGTTGAAAAAACTGCTTGCAAATGGCATATATAGGTGCTATAATATTACGGAAAACGCACGCATTGGTAGTACCCGGACAGGTGCCGCAGAGAGACTGCGGTCGCCGGGAAAAACACACAGTGCGGTGGAAACAACCTGAAGGAGGACTTTTAACATGAGCGTAGTATCCATGAAACAGCTCCTGGAAGCTGGCGTACACTTTGGCCACCAGACCAGAAGATGGAACCCGAAGATGGCCCAGTACATCTTCACCGAGAGAAACGGCATCTATATCATCGACCTGCAGAAGACCGTGAAGAAGCTGGAAGAGGCCTATATGTTTGTGCGCGATGTGGCACAAAGCGGCGATCCGGTGCTCTTTGTGGGAACCAAAAAGCAGGCTGCGGATTCCATTCGGGAAGAAGCAGAGCGCGCAGGTGCACATTTTGTCAATGCCAGATGGCTGGGCGGTATGATGACCAACTTCAAGACCATCCGCCGCAGAATTGCCCGTCTGGAGCAGCTGAGAACCATGCAGGAGGACGGCACTTTTGAGCGTCTGCCCAAGAAAGAGGTTGTCAAGCTGAACCTGGAGATCGAAAAATTGGAGAAATTCCTGGGCGGAATCAAAACCATGGACAGACTGCCTGGCTGCCTGTTCATCGTGGATCCCCGCAAGGAAAAAATTGCGGTTGCTGAGGCCAAGAAGCTGGGCATCCCGGTTGTTGCCATTGTGGACACCAACTGTGACCCGGATGAGGTTGACTATGTAATCCCCGGCAATGATGATGCTATCCGTGCTGTAAAGCTCATCTCCCAGACCATGGCGGATGCCATCCTGGAGGGAAGACAGGGCCAGCAGGACGAGCAGGCTCAGAAGGAAGAGGAAGCCGACGAAGAGGCTGCCCAGTAAGTTGTTAAAAGTTTGAAAGGACTGCTTTCAAACCTGGGAATTGTCATTAAAATGCCCGAGCAGCGCTGCTTGGGCATTTTCCAAATTGAATTTACAATATAAATTAGGAGGAGAACAGAATGGCTGCATTTACAGCAAAAGATGTACAGGCTCTGCGGGAAAAAACAGGATGCGGAATGATGGACTGCAAAAAGGCCCTGACTGCTTCCGATGGAGATATGGAGAAGGCCGTTGAGTTCCTGCGGGAGAAAGGCCTGGCTGCGGCGGAGAAAAAGGCCGGCCGTATTGCCGCTGAGGGTATCGTATACGCCACGGTGGAGAACGGCGTAGGCGTTGTGGTTGAGGTAAACTCCGAGACCGACTTTGTCGCCAAGAATGAGAAGTTTGTGGAGTTCGTGGCGGATGTTGCTAAGACTGTGATTGCCTGCAACCCGGCTGACGTTGAGGCCCTGGGCGAGTGCAAAATTCCCGGAACCGAGCAGACCGTCGTTGAGGCTCTGCGGGAGAAGATCCTCACCATCGGCGAGAACATGAAGATCCGCCGTTTTGCCCGGATGGAGGGTGACCTGGTTACCTATATCCACGGCGGCGGAAGAATCGGCGTTATGGTGAAGTTTGAGGCTTCCCCCGAGGTTGCCGGCAAAGATGAGTTCGTAGCAATGGGCAAGGATGTTGCCATGCAGATTGCCGCGATTTCTCCGGAGTTCCTCTCCAAAGAGAGCATCCCCGCTGACCGTGTGGAGAAGGAGAAGGAGATCCTGAAGGTCCAGGCCATGAACGAGGGCAAACCCGCCAATATCGCGGAGAAGATGGTGATGGGCCGCCTGAACAAGTTCTATAAGGAGACCTGCCTTCTGGAGCAGCCCTTCGTGAAGGATGGCGACATCAGCGTTGCCAAGTATATCGAGAACACCGCTAAGGCTCTGGGCGGCAGCATCAAGGCTGTTGACTTTGTCCGTTTTGAGAAGGGCGAGGGCCTGGAGAAAAAGAGCGATAACTTTGCTGATGAAGTTGCCAGCATGGTGAAATAAGAACGGCGTTTTCAGAAACCCGGCATACCTTTTTCGGAATTCACGGAGCTTTATCAGAATAAAATTCGTTGTTTCGGATTTAAAGTCTTAAAATGCCGAATGAAATGTTGGTTTCAGCTAAGGACCTGCTTTCCCACGGGAAAGCAGGTCCTTTTGTGATCAGCCTCTGCTGATTGAGTGCGCAAAACTGCCCCAAAGGGGGAGATGCCCAAGAGGAGGAACGCCTCTTGGGCGGCTCTTTCTCCCTTTTCTGGCCGTGCAGACCACAATTTGGAATTTGCTGCGGGGACGCCGGGATGCGCCGAGACCTTTCTTATCTGAGTCATACAGCATCCCTAATGAGAATTGAAACAAGTTTCAATTCTCCGTAGTTGCTATTAGCAGAAAAGTGCGCAAAGACTACAAAGCAAGTCCAAAGATTAAATTGAATCTGCGGAAGTTTTGGCTTGTCCGAAACTTCTAAGGGACGCCGGGATGCGCCGAGACCTTTCTTATCTGAGTCATACGGCACCCCTTATGAGAATTGAAACAGGTTTCAATTTTCCGTAGTCGGAACAATACTGGGGGCTGGGCGGAGAATAAACCTGAACGCGTCCCGGTGCCATTCGGCATATAGGAAAGCTGCGGAGTTTTGAACTTGTTTCAAAACTCACAGGGGATACACGTATAGCTCATTATTTCAATTGACTCTGTGCATCCCCGCGGGCACCTCCCGGCATTGAGCGCTTTGGGTGGGTAATTGGATGAATACTCATGGGAACAAGGGATATCCTCAACAGGGTTGGGGTGCGTGTCCCCGGATAATTTACAGGCAAAAAACCCAAAAGGCTTTACATCGAAAGGCGGTTATTGTAAAATAGTAATACTTAGAGCCATAAGGCTGAAAAAGGCCCATTGAGAAAAGATGGGCGGAAAGGGCTGAAATGGAATGGAATTAAAATATCGTAGGGTTTTGCTCAAACTCAGCGGCGAGGCATTGGCCGGGGATAAAAAGACGGGGCTGGATTATGAAGTTGTCACCCGTATCTGCGAAAGCATCCGGGACAGTGTGGCCCTGGGCGTTGAGATGGCCATAGTCGTGGGCGGCGGAAACTTCTGGAGAGGCCGCTCCAGCGGTAAAATGGATCGGACCCGCGCGGATCATATGGGAATGCTGGCAACAGTCATCAATGCGCTGGCCCTGGCGGATGCCTTGGAACAGCTGGGCGTGGATGTACGGGTGCAGACGGCAATTTCCATGCAGCAGGTGGCGGAACCCTATATCCGTAACCGCGCCGTTCGCCATCTGGAAAAAGGCCGGGTGGTCATCTTTGGCTGCGGGACCGGAAACCCCTTCTTCTCCACAGATACGGCGTCCTCCCTGCGTGCGGCGGAAATTGATGCGGACATCATGTTCAAGGCCACGATGGTGGACGGTGTGTATGACAGCGATCCCCACAAAAACCCCGATGCTGTGCGCTATGATACCCTTTCCTTCAGTGAGGTGCTCAACAAGGAACTGGCAGTTATGGATATGACGGCGGCCTCCATGTGCAAGGACAACCATATTCCCGTTCTGGTGTTCAGCGTGGAGGATCCCGATAATATTGTGAGGGCTGTGCGCGGTGAAACCGTGGGTACCATTGTGCAGTAGAAGCCGTGCAGCGGACGAATTGCCAGCGGTGACGCCCGCAGTATCCTTTGAATACAACAACAAATTGGAGGAGGCTATCCAAAATGAAAGATACTCTGAAGCTTTGCGAAGAAAAAATGGGAAAATCCCTGGACTCTCTGGAGAGTGAGTTCTCATCCATCCGTGCGGGCCGTGCCAGCGCCAGCGTGCTGGATAAAATTACCGTGGATTATTACGGTGTCCCCACCGCTATCAACTCTATGGCGTCTATCTCCGTTGCGGAGGCGAAGACCTTGGTGATCCAGCCCTGGGATCGTTCCGTTTTAAAGGAAATTGAAAAAGCCATCAACGCCTCCGATCTGGGCATCCATCCCCAGAACGACGGTACTGTTATCCGGCTGAACTTCCCGCCGCTCACCGAGGAGCGCAGAAAAGAGCTGGTCAAGCTGGTGAAAAAGTATGCGGAGGAGGGCAAAGTTGCGGTGCGCTCTATCCGCCGGGATATCAATGAGAAATTCAAGGCGATGAAGAAGGCCTCTGAGATTACCGAGGACGATCTCAAGGACTGCGAGAAGAAGGTGCAGGATC
This sequence comes from Marvinbryantia formatexigens, assembly GCA_021771035.1. Classification (GTDB taxonomy): domain Bacteria; phylum Bacillota; class Clostridia; order Oscillospirales; family Ruminococcaceae; genus CALXEM01. The sequence goes on from JAETPU010000005.1 coordinate 164,615, forward strand.
TGACGGATAAATATATCAAGAAGATCGACAACGCGGCTGAGAACAAAGAAGCCGAGATTATGGAAATCTAAGTTAGGGAATCGAGCTCTCCGTCTGCGGGCCCAAGGAGCATGGGATGGGGAGCTTTCTTTTTCTGCCGGGACACTGAAAACGCCTGGCCCATTCCAGCCGGGGGATAAGGCGGGCAGTACGCTGCCCTGGAAACGGAAACCCGGCCCGGAAAGGGAATCGGCCGAAAACTATCCTTCTTATAACCTTGCTCCCCGGGCTGCCCAGTGAAACGTCGTTTTGGATACGGGGAGTTGGGGCCGGATGGGCAAAGGAAAATGCGATTTGGGCGGCGATAGAATCAGAAAAAGGCCTCCAACTGGGTTCGTACCTGTTTTAAAGGTTGCATTTGTCCGGACAGGCCGGTAAAATTGGGGAGAGGTGATTGGATTGAACCTGATCATACGGGAAAATGTACAGGCGCATCTGAAGGAACTGGAGGACTGGCTGGCTCAGACCCGGGAAGAACCCTTGGAGGACATGGCAGGTTTCTTTTCCGCCAGGCTGGAGGATTACGAGGAGCATATGTCCCTTTGGAAGGAAGCCTACCGACGATTTGCTGATTTTATGCCCAAAGGGCCTATGAAGGTGCTGGATTTGGGCTGCGGCACCGGCCTGGAGCTGGATGAATGCTTTTTAAGGAATCCTGAGCTTCAGGTTACCGGCGTGGATTTGTGCCGGGATATGCTGGAAAAACTGCGGGAAAAGCATGGGGACAAACAGCTGGAGCTGGTATGCGCCGATTATTTCCAGTACGATATGTCCCGCAGCGCCTGGGATATGGTGATTTCCTTTGAGAGCCTGCACCACTTTTTTCCGGAGCAAAAGGGAACCCTTTATCGAAAGATCTATACGGGGCTCCGGGAGGGCGGAACCTTTTTGCTGGGGGACTATATCGCCTGCACTCCCCGGGAAGAGGAGCTGCTCCAGCAGGAATACCGGGAGAGGCGCAGTCGTTCCCGCATCCCGCCCGAGCAGTTTGTCCATTTTGACATTCCCCTGACCCTGGAGCATGAGACGGCCCTGCTGAGTGCCGCGGGGTTTGAAAACATTACCCCGCTGGACTGTATCGAAGGCGCGGTGCTCCTGTCGGCTGAAAAGAAACCGTTACAGTGAACGGGGGGAGGAACGTAGTATGGATGGCGTCAAATACAGCAGAATGGAACAGCTGCCCGCCAAGCACAAGTGCTGGAACGAGTCCTATGAATACACCCGCCGGGACTTTATTCCAAGGGGAGAGGCGAGTCAATGCGTGGTGAGCGTTTACGAGATCCCACCTGGAAAGTCCGCCTTTCCCTATCATTACCATCATAAAAATGAGGAAATCTTCTATATTCTCAGCGGGGAAGGACGCTTAAAAACTCCCGAAGGAGAACGGGACGTATCCGCGGGAGATTTGCTGTTTTTTCCGGCCAACGCATCCGGCGCGCATAAACTGACCAATACCTCCTCCTGCGAGAGGCTGATCTATTTGGATTTTGATACTGCCAACGATCTGGACGCCGCAATTTACCCGGACTCCAATAAAATTGGGATATGGGGGAAGGGCGTCAACCGGGTATACCGTCTGCAGGAGGATGTAGACTACTATGACGGGGAATAGCCAGTGAGCCCGCCGGATTCCTTGGGCTGCGCAGTCATCCCGGAGAAGCGGGCAGCCGTGAGCCCCTCCTGCCGCCCAGGCGGACTGCTATCACCCCGTCACAGCATCATCGTTTATAAAGAAAAGACCTCCGGCTGCGGGATACCCACAGCCGGAGGTCTTTTCTTTACTGGATAGGAGGGGAGGTTCTATCCGATGGGAAGGCCGCAGCACAAAAAGCCGGCCATCAGCCTCAATAGAATTCCCGGATGCGCTTAAACCACCGTAAGGCGGGATCCCCAAGCTCCTCCATGTGTTTTTCCATCTTGTCCATGTATTCCCGCTTAATGTCGGCATATTCCGGATCATAACACACGTTGTGCAGCTGATAGGGATCCTTTTCAAAGTCGTACAACTCGCCCCGTTCGCTCTCATTGAAGGTGAACTGATAGCGGTTATCCCGAACCATGCGCTGACGGGCCACATAGAAATGGTTGTGGTATTCTCCAAACACCTCGGTGCGGCCGTTGGAAGCCTGTTCCCCCATCATCAGCGGCAGAATGCTCTCTCCATCCACCGGCTTGCTGGGGGAAGTCCCCGCAATCTCCAGAGCAGTGGGCATCAGCTCATGCAGGTAGACAAAGCTGTCGTTGTCCTTGTGCCCGGCGCCATGGACCACCATGGGGATGCGGTAAATTTCATCATAGGTGAAGGCGCCCTTCTCAATGAGCTTGTGGGCGCCCAGGCAGTCGCCGTGATCTGCAGTATAAACGATGATGGTGTTTTCAAACTCGCCCATCTCCTTGAGCTTGCGTACAATCATCCCCACCATGTCGTCGATCATCGTGCAGTGCCCGTAGTAGCGGGCGGCAATTTGGGCAAAGCCCTCCCAGCCGTAATCCCCAAGGCCCCACATTTTTTCCGTCAGGTAATGCCCGTAGGGCTTGCCCTCGAAGGTTTCACAGTAGCTGGGGTGTTCCTTGATGTCCTTGGGATCATACATGGAAAAATAGGGTTCCGGCACAATACTGGGGGAATGGGGCCCCCAGAAATTCGTCCAGATAAAGAAGGGACGGTCGTCATCTTTGGTTTTGTCCAAAAGGCGGCAGGTCTCCTGGGCCACAAAATATTCAATGGTACTCTCCACCGGGCCGTCGTGCTTCGCATACATCTCCTGAATCTGCAAAGCCGGGTTATTGCCCATAAAGGTTTCGGAGACATCCACCGGATAAAGATCGTTTTCCTGCAGGTAATCCCGGTAATAGTTTTTCCCGTTTTCCGGCCCCTCGGCAAATTTCAAGCTTTTGAACACGCCGCTGCCGGGAAACCCATATCCCATAAATTCCTTGCCGTCCTCAAAACCGCATTCCGTGGGCTTGCGGGTGGGGGAGATGTGCCATTTTCCCGCATAACCGCAGTAATAGCCGGCATCCCGCATCTGCTCGGCAAGCAGGGGGATGTCCTCATGCAGATCGGTAAAATTGTCGATAACGCCGTGCTTGTGGGGGAACAGCCCGGAAATCAGGCTGGCCCGCGCCGGAGAACAGATGGCGGAGGGAGTGAAAGCGTTGCAGAATTTCATGCCGTCCTGCGCCAAGCGGTCGATGTTGGGCGTTTTACAGATGTCGTTTTTCCCATAGGCGCTCACGGTGTCGAACCGCTGCTGATCGGACAGGATAAAGAGTATGTTTTTTCGTTTGGCCAAGATAAATTCCTCCTTGCGGTGTTCTTAGCTGACTATGTTCATGCAATCTGGGACTGAAAATGGGGTTGCTGAACCGGCTTTGAAGAGCCGCGGTACGCCCCCCCTTTTTTGCGCGGCCCTAATTTTTAATACTCCGTCGGTTCCTCTGCATATCCGGGCGGCTGCATATTTAATTTCATTATAGCGGCATATAAAGCAAAAGTAAACAATGCCGTCTTTCGATTTTATCATCCTTTTGTATGGTTGCATCAAAAAGCCCAGTTGGAAGCGCGGCAGGCAGCGCACAGAGCTTCTGAAATGCCTTATTCCATCTGTACTCATTGGAAGGCACCTAAGTAAAGACGGAGGGGGTTCCCTCCGTCTTTTCATCCTATAGGCTAGGCCCATAACGCTTTCATCAAACTGGGGTAGCTGTCATCGATAATCTGAATACACCGAATCATCAATTCTGTACAGATTTCGCCTACATCATGGGTGCGGAAACAGGCGTCCATCTGGACGGTAACCGTGTTATCATCCACATCAAAATAAAATTTGGCAAAACGGTAATGGGCATTCAGGCCGTTCACGGCTTTGAGGATGGCTTCAGTTTTCCCCTCCGGCACTTTCACCACATTGAAGCATTGCAGGGAAACATCCTGGCTGTCAGTGCCGAAGAAAAACAGCATCTTGATAGGACTGATATTGTTACCGTCGAAACTTACAGAGACAACATCCTTACCGCTATCAGTGGTATCCTGCGAGAATTTGATCTCTTTACTTTTCAACGCCTCGATAAATTGATGGGTGGAATCAATCATTTTAAAACCTCCTTTTTATGGCACCATACTGGAAACCGATATGCTGTGAGATACGCCTAGGAGACGGGCAGGGAACTAAGGATGCGCTTATCCAAGCGCGGCCCATCCCTACTGTATTTGTGCTTGGACTTGCCCTTTGGAGTGAGGCTATAATCCCGTGCCAAGGTCTGGAATATGGGATGCTTAGATTCTGCCTGCTTTAGGACGATATCGCATACTGGTATAATATTTATATAACACAAAACCATCGTTTTTTCAATCCCCGGATTTGTATAGTATGCTCGGGGCTTCGCTCAGTTACGGATGGGCCGTTTCATCGAAATATCATCGGTTCGAAAGCGTGCCGCCTTTCTGCAACCGGTGTCGGCTGGCATCGGGTTTATCGAACAATATTGTGGGCCCTTGAGGAGCGCCCGAGTCCCCTTGGCATTGACGGGAGGGGAGTGGCACCGGCAGAAAAGCCAGGCTGAGCGGCAACGGCAGAGCCAACGGGGAAAAACTGCGTGCCGGCTATAGTTTCTGTAAAGGATATCTTGACATCCGGGCAAAATCTGTGTTAGGATGATATTTGTCGTATAGTATCATTAATGAAGGTAAGGGAATGCGGTTCATCTGCCGGACAAAGTTGCCATAGGCTTGATTTTAGCGGCACTCTTCCATTTGCGTGGGGGCGTGTTTTTTATTTTCTGTAAATTGGCTGGAAGAACTGCCGGAAAAGCCTTTGGCGGCACGTTGTGCTTGCGGTATTCCCGAGACTGTGAAAGAGGAGAGTGAAAAAGAATGGCTGGAAAGTTATCGCGTTTTTTTGGGGCCCAGGATATGACAGTGGGCAGTCCGGTCACCAGGCTGGTGGAATTCTCCATCCCGCTTTTGATTGGAAACCTGGCCCAGCAGCTGTACAATACGGTTGACTCCATTGTGGTGGGCCAGTATGTGGGCGATGAAGCCCTGGCAGCCGTCGGCGCCAGCGGCCCGATTTTGAACCTGCTGCTGGTGTTGTTTATCGGTATTTCCGTGGGTGCCGGAATCATGGTGTCCCAGTATTTCGGCGCAAAACAGAGGGAACTGCTGTCCAATACGGTTGGAACCGTCATTACCCTGACCCTGTTGTCCTCTGTTTTCATCATGATTGTGGGCCCGCTGCTCACACAGCCCATGATGAGTATGCTCGGTACACCGGATGACATCTTTGAGATGGCCTGTACCTATATGAACATCGTCTTTATCGGAATTGCCGGAAACGCCTTTTACAACATTCTTTCCGGTGTTCTGCGCGGCCTTGGGGATTCCACCATGCCGCTGGTTTTCCTGCTGCTGGCCTGCGGGCTCAACATTGTTTTGGATATCCTGTTTGTGGCACAGTTCCACTGGGGAGTTGCGGGCGTTGCCATCGCCACCATCATCGCCCAGACCATTTCCGCCGTCTGCTGCCTGGTACGGCTTGGGAAGATGAAGGATGTCCTCACCATGGGCCTTCACACCATGAAGCTGCGCCGGGATCTGGTGGTTCAGCTCACCAAGCTGGGCCTGCCCTCCGGCATCAGCCAGGCTATCTTCTCCATGGCTGCCCTTGTGGTACAGTCCCTCACCAACAGCTTCGGCACCGTTGTAATTGCCTGTTCCACTGTCGTGATGCGTGTGGACGGTTTTGCCATGATGCCCAACTTTACCTTTGGAACCGCTATGACTACCTTTGCCGGACAGAATATCGGCGCCGGGAAGGTGGAACGTGTGGAAGAGGGAACCCGCGACGGGATGCGCATCGGGCTGATTGTGTCCGTTATTCTGGTTATCTGCATTCTGGTGTTCGGCGGCCCCTTGATGCATCTGTTCACCGGTACTCAGGAGGTTATCGACCTGGGCGTTCGGATGATGCGGATTTTGGCGGTGGGCTATATCGCCATGGCTGTAACCCAGACGCTCTCCGGCGTGATGCGCGGTGCCGGCGACACCATGACCCCCATGTGGATTTCCCTGGTGACTACGGTTATCATCCGTGTCCCCATTGCCTATGGGCTGGCATTCCTCACCCGCAGCGAGCAGAACCCTGTGGGATCCCCGGATTCCCTGTACATCTCCCTGCTGGTGTCCTGGGTGCTGGGCGCCCTGATTACGGTATTCTTCTACCGCAGAGGCAAATGGCGTCAAAAGGCCATTGTGACAGGCGCTGCCGCCGATGCGTCCTCGCAGGAGGAAACAGAAGAGCACAAGGAGCCCGCAGAGGTTCACGAATAATTGAAAATCCCGGTGACGGCACGGCTGTGGCGGCACCGGGATGTCTTTTTTGATGTTCTCCCGAGTTATGGTAGTATCTATTTAGACAGCACTAAATGCTAAACCCGCATCAACTGATTGAGTGCTGAAAATTTCCATGAAGGGGGTGTTCCCAAAGAGGGGTTCTCCCCTCTTTGGCGAATCTTTGCCTACTTTCTGTTCGGCAGAAAGTAGGTGCTCCGCGGCACAGCGGTTTGGGTGGGAAATTGGATGGTATTCCGTATGGGTGGCAAAATCTCCATTTTTGAATATTAAAAAAGAATATCCCTTCTAATTTTGCATCAAGAGAACCGAGGGGTTTTTTACCCATGAAAACTGTCGTCCAATTTCTTCCCAAAGCCCTGCCGCCGGGATGCGGGTATTTCATTCTTGGCCTAGTAGTACGGCATCCCTAATAAGAATTGAAACAAGTTTCAATTCTCCGTAGTTTATTCCAGCGGAAATTGCGCAAACACTACAAAGCAAGGGGCCTTGCCCCTAGCTTTGATGAACCTGTGATGGGCTGGAAATCACCCTCGGCGAATTCTTCAGCACTCCTGAATTTGACGCTTTGGAGCAGGAGATCCGGTGAGCAGCCTTTTCAATCCGGCGGAAGGACGCCAGGATTCCAATTCTATATGGTACAATGTTCACGCAGGGCGTGAACCTGCAATCATCAAAGATGATTGAGGGAGTTTTGCTCACCGGACTGAAGGTGTGGGCGGTGTTTGGTGAAGCCAGAGTGCAAAACGACCCGACTGGTTCTAAAATTATGGTAAAACAGAGGCACCGGTTGCTCACCGGTACCTCTGTTTTGGTAACATGAGAAAACTGGCTCGATGGTTTAGGGAACGCACTTTTTGCAGGGCGTTTTTCCAGCACGCTGGGCCTCTTCCAGAGTGGCGGCCTGAGAATTTTTTCCGCCGCAGGAGGCGCTGTAGTGGTAGCGTTTTCCGCTTGGCGTCACATAGACGGTGTTTGGAATGCCGTCCTGGGTACCGGTTGTGGAGGAGGAACTCACCGAGGACGATTCCCCACGTTCCTGTACCGTGATGGTCAGGGTATTGGAGCTGGTTTCCCCGCCGCCATAGCTCACCCTGAGCTGGGATTCCCCAGTGCTCACCGCCTTTACTTGAAATACGAGCAGGCAGCGGTCCTCCTGTGGGGTAAACGCAAGCTCGCCCACCTGCAATACCTCGGGGTTGGAGTTGAGTACCTGGATTTCCTGTTGAGGCACATCCGCCGGGGTGATGGGGACAGTGATTTCCAGGCGGTCGCCTACGTTCTGAGTCCGCTGTTCCTGGCTGAAAAGCCCGATTTCGCACAGCGGGAGAACCTGTGCCTGGGAAGGGAGCTGGGAGGGCGCAGGCTCCCCGGAGGGTTGAGACCCGGTCGGCAATGAGAACACCTTCTGTGGCTGGGATGCCTCAAAGGGCTTCCAGGGGATGGCTGCCGCCGCGCCAATCCAAACGAGGAGACATAGGATAGCCGTTATACCAGGAACCGTCCCCGGGCGTTTTTTCAGAATAGAGCCGAATGGGAACTGAATTGGATTGGACAAGGTACGGGGCTTTTGTTTTGGCTGGGAGGCCGCTGCGGAGGCGGCGGACGCCGGCGCCCCGCTGGGGATGCCGCACCGGCTCTGGGGATCCTGCCGAAAAGGGTTTTGCCTGGCCATTCCTCATACCTCCCAGCATTTTTGAATCGGGACTCCGGATTTTATGAAAGAAGCAGAATCGGTGGTGCCGCCTCAAAGGGCTTTTCTGGGCCGTTACAGATACCGGCGGCTGGATGCGGGATGGAATAACCCGGATCCGTATGCTTGCGCACAGACAGCCCGTTCTGGCTGGCGGCCCGGCACTCCGGACGGTGTCGGCTGCTTGCACTGCGGCGGGCCGGAAACCATAATAAAATAGCCGACGCCCTGGCAATATCCGCCGTTGGGAGCGGAATCTGGCCCAAATGCCAATGCAGCTGTCAACCGTTTAAGAATAGAGATAGATTTGGTAAATATTTCTTATGTGTATATTATAACAATCCTGGGATTATAATGCAAGAAACGGCTTTTTATCACGGGAATAAAAGCCGAACATTGCCGACAGGCACACGCTGTCCGCAGCCTGAAGCCGTGGATCCTCTGCTTCAGGCGTGGGCCAAGGCTTGGGAAATCGCCCGGCGCCTGCTGAAAACCCATATGTACGCGGCATTTCGGGGACACGGCTCTCCAATGGGCGCAGCCGGTGCTGTGCTGGGAAATAGATTCAGGGCCGTGAGAGCGCTGGCAGCTCTCACGGCCCTGATGGTTCACTGTCCCTGGCTACTGGCGCAGGGAAGCGTTTTTGACCCAATCCATATGTTCCAGATACCACTGGATAGTGTGGGATAATCCCTCTTCAAAGCTTACCAGGGGATGCCATCCCAGCTGCGAGGAGAGCTTGCCGCTGTCAATGGCATAGCGGAAATCATGCCCGGGCCTGTCCGCAACATGGGTGATAAGGCTCAGTGGGCGTCCCAGCTGCTTGAGGATCAGACGGACAATCTGCAGGTTGGGGCACTCGCTGCTGGCTCCCACATTGTAGATTTCCCCGGCATTGCCATTCATCAGCACGGCCTCGATGGCCCGGCAGTGATCCTCCACATAAATCCAGTCCCGCACCTGCTGCCCGCTGCCGTAGATGGGCAGCGGCTTATTTTGTAACGCGCGCTCAATCATCAGGGGAATGAGCTTTTCCGGGAATTGGTATGGCCCGTAGTTGTTGGAGCAGCGGGTGATATTCACAGGCATCCCATAGGTGGTGTGGTAGGCCAGAACCAGCAGATCCGCCGAGGCCTTGGAGGCGGAATAGGGGCTGCTGGGCGCCAGGGGGGAGTTTTCCGTGAAATATCCCGATGCTCCCAGGGAACCGTAGACCTCGTCTGTGGAGATCTGTAAAAACCGGACCCCCTCCCGGTACTCCCGGCAGTGGGGATCCTCGGGAGCGCTGCTCCAGAACCGGCGGGCGGTCTCCAAAAGAGTGTGGGCGCCCAGCACATTGGTGGAGAGAAATACCTGCGGCTGGGAAATGCTGCGATCCACGTGGCTTTCGGCGGCAAAGTTCACCACCGTGTCAAACTGATATTCCGAAAACAGGCGCTCTATCAGCGCGGCGTCCCGGATATCCCCTTGAATAAAGGTATAGCGGGTATCGCCCTGGATGTCCGCAAGGTTCTGCGGGTTCCCTGCATAGGTAAGCAGATCCAGGTTGACAAGCGCCAGGGGTGCGCTGCGCTTTTCTAACAGATACCGGATAAAATTCGAGCCGATAAACCCGGCTCCGCCGGTGATGAGAATTCGCTGCATGGTTTCGGCTTCCTTTCTTTACATTAGATTTGAGAGGACAAAAATTCCTGAGCCATGATGAAAGCGATCGGTTGTATTCATGCGGGCTGGAACTGGCTGGGACGCCTATGGATCCGGCACCAGCGAAATACCGTCCGCCGTTTGACCGGTTCTAGAACTAACCGGGATATTTTGCGGTTCAGCCTTAGCTGAATGTCAGCCGCTGTTGACCGGCAAGCAAAACTCCGATATGTTCACGCCCAGCGTGAACATTGTACCACAACGGGGCCTGCACAAAACTGGGATATTTTGCGGTTTGGCCTTGCCAAACACCGGCCATGCTTTCAGGCCGGTGAGCGAAACTCCCCCAATCATCCTCGATGATTGGATATTCACATTCCACGCGAATATTGTATCATAAAAATCCAGATACAGCCATCCATCCCCAGCTGCTTCTTGCTTTTGTCCATACCCGCGCTGCTGGAATATCCGGGGGGATGTGTCAGGGAATTTCCGCACTGCGGCAGTGAAAGCAAAGCCTCAATGCCTCTGCTGCACAAAGCGTACCCCATAGCGCCTCGATGGGAGCTATCGCAGTTTCTGCGTAACCAGTGCTCTTTGTGTCCGTCCGCTTTTTGCCGGAGCGTCAGTTTTCGTCAGATTGGAATTGGCCCCAGCCGGGTTTTGAGGAGAAATCGGGAGGGAAAACAGGAGGAGAATCCCTATTGCGAACACGTATGTCCGCCAGCGGAGGGCTGTTCGGTTCTGCCGGAAAAACGGCCCGATTTTTTACATTGACAGGGCAAAAGATTGTAGTATAATGGAGGAAAAATGGGACGGTATCCAAAATAACAGCCGTTTCGCGGAGGGTATTTATGATTGATTTTGAGCACGATGAACAACTGATTGCAACCCATCTGGGAGATGATTACGGACGGTTCCTCAACTCCATTATTCCCCCGGTTTTTATGAACTCTCTCCATGTTTTGGACAGCATTGAGTCCTATACGGGCGCGGCTCCGGCCAGCCGCTATTTCTATGGCCGTGTTTCCAACCCCACAGTGGAAATTGTGGAGCAGAAAGTGGCAGCCATGGAGCATGGAAAATATGCCGTTGTGTTTGCCTCCGGTATGGCCGCCTCTGCCGCGGCCGTGATGACGGTGTGCAACCCGGGCGATCATATCATCTGCGTGAAGAATTCCTATATCAAAGGCTTTATTGAAAAATTCTGTGTGAAAAAGCAGGGCATGACCGCTACCTTTGTGGGCGGAACCGATCTGCAGGAATTTGAGGATGCCGTGCGGCCCAACACCAAGCTGATTGTCATTGAATCCCCGGTTTCTCTCACCTTCTCCCTGCAGGATATCCGCGGCGTGGCGGCCATCGCCAAGAAAAACGGCATCAAAACCTATATTGACAACTCCTATTGTACCCCGATTTTCCAAAATCCGCTGGATTTGGGCATCGATATGGTGATGCACACCGCCTCCAAATATTTGGGCGGGCACAGCGATATCATCGGCGGTGTCCTGGTCTCCAATGACGAGGAATTCATGAAGGAGATCCGGGATTTCCGCGGATCCTATGGCGCAATTATCGGCCCTATGGAGGCCTGGCTCATGATGCGCGGAATGCGTACATTGGACGTAAGGCTCCAGCGCCACCAGGAAACCGCTTTGAAGGTTGCCCATTACCTGGAGGCAAACGATCATGTAAGCATTGTGCACTACCCGGGATTGGAGAGCCATCCCCAGTATGAACTGATGAAATCCCAGCAGCGCGGCAACTGCGGGCTCATGAGCTTTGAAATCGACACCAAGGACGATGAAGCGGTCTACAGTTTTGTGCGCGGCCTGAAGATCTTCCAAATCGGCGTCTCCTGGGGCGGCTTTGAGAGCTTGGTCTGCACACCCTTTATGCGCAGTAAGGATGAGCAGTCCGCGAAGGATCAGGGAGCAAACAGCCGGATGCTGGTGAGAATTCACTGCGGCCTGGAGGGCGCGGACAATCTCATCGAGGATTTGGAAAACGGCTTCAAAAATATGTAATTCGGCGCGGTTCCATACAAAAACCCGGATGCGTAGCATCCGGGTTTTTGTGGTTTGGCTTTAAAATATCCCCGGCACAAATTTATAAAAGGGGACACCCACAGAGTTCATATTTTAATTTTATGGATTCACCATTTGTTGAAGTGGGTATTGAAGTATACGTTTCGATAGGCGGTGGGGGAGCATGCGGTGTGGTACCGGAAAAAGTGGACGAATTGGTTTTCGTTCTGAAAGCCAAGGCGAGCGGAAATCTCCTTGACGGAGTAGGCGGTCACGCTCAATAGCTCCTGGGCCTGGCGGATGCGCTGGGCGCTGATATATTCCTTGAGAGTGACACCCAGCTGCTGTTTCATCAGCGTACTCAGGTAGTCCCTGTGATAGCCGAACTGCCGGGCTACCTCCAGGGCGCTCAAGGGCTCGTCTGAGTGCACGCGGATATATTCCGCAATTTCCCCCACCAGGCGCCGCTGGGGCTGGCGTTCCTGGCGCTGCAGCCATCCGAGCTCCTGAATGAGCATCAGGCATAAAGCGTCGCAGGATTCAGGCGGATACCCCGGCGTGTTGGAGATGTGCACCAGCTGCTGCATCAGCAGGTGAAGCCGTGTATGCTCAGCGGTGCGCAGAAAGCAGAGCAGCTCAGGCTCCAAAGCCTCCAGGCGCTCCCCGGTGTCTGAAGTATCAGCCCCCAGGCGAAAGTGGGCCCAGTAAAAGGAGGTGTGTCCGGTGCTGGTCCGGGTGCCCTCATGCTGCCTTCCGGGGCGCAATAGCAGGATATCCCCTTTTTTGGCCTGCAGGGGGAGTCCATTTTCCTGCATGAAAATTTCTCCGCTGCGCACATAGAGAATCTCATAGGAATCGATGATACGGCGGCGGTGGATCCAGGGCTCCCGGGTTTCAAAGAGCCCGCAGGAACAGTAGGACAGCATAAGGGGGGAACTTGTTTGGGCATTCAGAAGGATCATCTCGGATTTTCTCACTTCCTCTGTGTTTTTGCAACTTGTTTGTGTCGTCCTCTCTGAGTATAGTAATAGCATAAGCAGTGCGATTTCGCAAGAAAATACCGGGAAAACTTCCAGGAAAGAGAGGAGAACCTCCATGAAACCATTGACCACCCTCAAGGCGGTGCCCTTTGAGGCCACAAAGATTGAACACGGATTTTGGCATGATCTCCAGCAGCTGGATGCCGATGTCTCCATTTGGAGCATCTATGAGCAGTTTCAGGAAACCGGGCGTTTTGACGCCATGAACTGCCACTGGGAGGAGGGGAAGGGCCCCAAGCCCCATATTTTCTGGGATTCGGATATTGCCAAGTGGTGCGAAAGCGCGGCTTACCTGCTGGTGCGCTGCAGGGATCCAAGGCTGGAAGAGATTGTGGATGAGGTGGTGGGGGCTATCCGCGAACACCAGCAGCCGGACGGATATTTTAACTCCTACTATCTGGCGGTAGAGCCCCAAAACCGCTTCACCCAGCGTATGAACCATGAGCTGTACTGCCTGGGGCATTGGATTGAGGCCGCCGTGGCCTATGATAAAGCCACGGGGAAGGGGGAGTTCCTGGCTTTCGTGGAACGGTATGTCCGCCTGGTGGACCGTGTTTTCCGCCAGGAGCACTCCGCCGCGTTTGTAACGCCGGGCCATGAGGAAATTGAACTGGCCCTCATGAAGCTGTACCGCCACACCGGGAAGGAACAGTACCGGGAGCTGTGCCTTTATTTCCTGGATCACCGCGGCGAGGATCCCGATGAGCAGAACGCAGACTGGATCAACCGCCTGTATGCCCAGGATTTTCTTCCCGTGCGCCAGCAGCGCACCGCCGAGGGCCACGCCGTGCGGGCTATGTACCTCTACTGCGGGATGGCGGACGCCGCCTATTCCTGCGGGGACGAGGCTATGGCGCAGGCCTGCCGGGCCCTGTTCGAAAACGCTGTGGGCAGGCGGATGTACATCACGGGCGGAATCGGATCCTCCAGCGTGGGCGAGGCCTTCACCGTGGACTATGACCTGCCGAACCGCGAGGCCTATTCCGAGAGCTGCGCCGCCATCGGCCTTGCGCTGTTTGCGCGCCGGATGCAGCTGCTGGACAGGGATTCCCGGTACGCGGACGTAATTGAGCGCATTTTGTATAACGGCTTTCGTTCCAGTATGTCCCTGGACGGCACGGCCTTTTTCTATGAAAATCCCCTGGAAATCCTCCCGCAGTTTAACCATAAGGATACCTCTGTGCGTCAGAGGCAAAAGACCCGCTATCCGGATACCCAGCGCAAGCGGGTGTTTGACTGTTCCTGCTGCCCGCCCAACATCACCCGCCTGATTGCCAGCGTTGGAGATTTCCTGTATACCTATGAAGAATCTCCAAAAACCGTCTATGTCCACCAGTACCTGGACAGCTCCACCCGGTTTGCCATGGCCGGAGTGCCGGTGGAGTTGAAGCAGACCACCCGGTATCCCGCGGATGGTGTTGTTTCACTGACGGTATCGTCCCCGGAGCCGCTTGGCCTGGCGCTGCGGATCCCGGGCTGGTGCCGGGGAGAGGCCGACCTTTCAGTGGACGGCGTGCCCCAGCAGCTGCAGATGAAAAACGGATATGCGGCGGTGGAGCTCACCGGCGGCACGCACCAGATCACCCTTGCCTTTGCTATGGCTCCGCAGCTGGTGGAGTGCTCGCCCCATGTGGCGGCCAATGCCGGCCGGGCGGCGCTCACTTTGGGCCCGGTGGTGTACTGCCTGGAGGGCGTGGACAACGGAGAGGACTTGCGGGAGCTGGCAATTCTCAGGGATACCGATTATGAAATCAGCTACTCCCAGGAATGGGGCTGCAATCTCATCCAGGCGTCCGGCGTGCGCCGGAATGCAGAGGCCTTTGAACAGGCGGGAGAGCTGTACCACCTGCTGGGAAGCTCTCCCTATCTCCGGCAGGAACTGCGTTTTATTCCCTACTATGCCTTCGCCAACCGGGGTGAAACTGAAATGGTGGTGTGGATTCAGGTGCGGTAAGGTGCGGCGCTGCCGATTCTGCTGTACGCCCGCCGCCGCAGCCTCTTGCTTGGCGGATTTGGCCCCACCTGCCAATGGAAGGATCTCCTGGAACTTTTACGGAGATGTTCTGAGCCTATCCTGAAAAATGCGGCCCCTGTCATGCCGTTTTTTCCATATGAAAATGCCCCGCTCTATCATCCAGATAGGGCGGGGCATTTGGTATTGGTTACTGAACCCCCAGCTCTGCCGGAGGAGGTGTCTCGTAAAAAGCGTTAGCTTCAAGAGACGAGCGCAGCGAGATGCTGAAAACAAGCTGGAAAATTAGAAAACGCTCCGTTCGGCAGTGAAATGCCTGTTTACGGGCGGTAGGACAAGTCATGCAAACGATAGTTTTTCAATGCGTCTTTAGAAACTAGCCGGTATGGCCTTCTGGGGTTTGATCAAGCCGCCGGCTTAGCTGATGGTCATGACTGTCTAATCGATAAGCTTGGGATGAATAGCGGGGCCGAACCTTTCAGGGCCAAACGCACTTCTGCCGCGGGATACCCGAACGCTCCCGCAGCGCACTCCGCCGTTTTTGGGGGAGCCGGCCGGAAAACCATGGCTGCCGTGGCTCCGGTCAAGGTCCCGCAGGCACGCCTCTTCACACACCGGCCGCACAGACGGCAGGTTTCTAAGGAGAACCTTTACTGATCGCCCTTGAGGGATTCCAATTCCACCAAAAATGAGTGGATATCCTGGAAATCCCGGTAGACAGAGGCAAAGCGGATATAAGCCACCTGATCCAGATCCCGCAGTCGCTTGAGAGCCATTTCGCCAATCTGTGTAGAGGTAACCTCCCGCTGCAGGGCATTTTGGAAGTGGGATTCAATCTCATCCACCATGTTCTCCAGCTGCGGCAGGGAGACCGGACGTTTTTCGCAGGCG
Source organism: Marvinbryantia formatexigens (assembly GCA_021771035.1). GTDB lineage: Bacteria > Bacillota > Clostridia > Oscillospirales > Ruminococcaceae > CALXEM01. The sequence goes on from JAETPU010000005.1 coordinate 180,273, forward strand.
CGCAATAGGCCGTTGAGCAGCTTGGTGCGGTTGAACATCTCGTGGGTCCCGTTCTTTTTTATTACCATCAGCGGAAGCATCTCCACCACCTCATAGGTGGTGAACCGCTTGGAACACTTCAGGCATTCCCGCCTTCTGCGGATTTTCCCGCCCTCTTCCGCAGGCCGGGAATCAATTACTTTACTTTCCAAATAACCGCAAAATGGACATTTCATCGTCAGAACCATGGCTTTCGCACCTGCGAAAGCATTCCTTTCCTATGGAGTTGAGAACAATTTGAAAATACAGGCACACCGCCGTGGACAGTGGACAGACTGTGCCATATCGAAAACGAAAACAGAAGTTTGCACATCAATTCGAACAAAGAAGAAAATACAGATTGTATACTCTTTTTGGTAGTATACCATGCAGAGTGTGGAAAAACAAGGGGAAGCTGGCGAAAACAACCGAATTTTTGGATTTAGTTTTGTACGGATTCAATGATGTTGGATAAAAACCGCCAGGATTCTACCAAATCCTGCGGACTGCCGAAACTCTTGGAATATAATTCGATCATCAGGGTGTCCACGCCGCCCAGCCCATCCAGCTGGGAGAGGATTTTTATAAAATCCAAAGTACCGGCCCCTGGCGCTAGGCAGTCGCTGTCCGGGGAATTGTCGCTGATGTGGATATGCTTCAGGCAGCTGCCCATGGCGTTTAGCATCTGGGAAATTTCCATCCCGGAGCGCAGCGCCTGCTTAAAGTCCGCTGTAAAGGCAATTTCATCGTGCAGCTCCCGGCGCAGGGCGCGGATAAAGTCCAGACTGCTGCACCTGGTGCGCGGCACATTCTCCTGGCAGACCGTGACGCCGAACTGCTGGCCCAGGTTGTTGAGAATCCGGTAGCGCTCGGCATAGGTCTCGATACTGCAGGTCCCTTTCAGGCGGTCGCCATGGAATACCATCACATGGGCTCCAAGCTGCTGGGCCGCGTCAAAGATACGGCGGTATAATTCCAATCCGTCCTCAAGGCGTCCGGGATACTCGCTGAAAAAGAAAAGATATTCCCACTCCGAGGTAAAGGGGTGGATGGACGGCACCTGCATTCCGTAAGTATCTAAAATTCCCCGGAGTTCCCGCAGGGCGTCAGGGGAAAATTCCGAAAAGGTGTTGAAAAACACCTCGCAGCAGTTTATCCCGTTTTCTCCCAATAGCCGCAGGCTCTGCGCCAGGGGCATGGGATAAAAGCAGGCTGACGATACGCCGGCTTGCATTTGTTTTTTCATGGAAGAACCCTCCTGTGGTGGCAATTATTTTCACTTGCCTGCTATGCGGCGCCAATGGTATCCTAAAGCTGTATCAACGGGACAGCTCCGGACGCAGGCATTGCCGCAAAGGGCGGATGTGGGTGAAAGCGGGCTTTGGGCTGTCCGGGTTTAAGGAGGTAACGCCAGATGGATAAAATACACTTGCAGTTGGGGCGCCTCAACGCCTTTTCCCGCTATCTTCTGGGTTGGGTTTTGCCCGGGGCCTGCGCCGCCTTTTTTGCGGCCTGTGTCCTGCGGATAATAGGGCTGTGGGAGGTTTCCCTCTTTTTCACCGCGGCAAAGGCTTCTGAGGTTTTGTGGGAATTCGGTTTCGCGTATATGATTGCCCTGATGGCCGCTTCCGGCATTTGCGAATGGCTTCTGAGGCGCTCCCGGTAGCGCCGGGAACAGGCGGTCTAAGGGGAAAGAACCCTTTGGGGGCCGGAGCCTCTTTCGCCGGGGATGTCTCCCCGGAAAGGACAGATTTCCCCGGCCCGGGCTGCCGGTGATCCCCTGGCTGCTGCACGGGACAGTATCCCTCCGCTGCCGGTTGGGCTTGCCCGGTATCCTGAAAACCAGCTTGCCGCCCTGGCACTTGCGTGCTGCGGGCCCGTGGTGTGCGGGATTTCGCCCGTCCCTGATAACCGTCCGCGGTGCTTGGAAGCTATGCGGTGCCCGATAGGAAGAATTTGGGTGTATATGAGAACTATTTATGAGGTAAAATCCTGCCGGCCCTGGGCTCGGCGGGATTTTCTGCCTTCTATTATAACGGATCTGGGGGAAGGGTTCCAGAACCAGCTGAAAAATAACCGCATTTTGAGCGCTGGGTTTAAAGGGGGAACCCGGCGCAATCTCCGGCAGGCATTCGGGAGACGCACCGGCCCCCGGGCCGGCGGGATAGTATGGAATAATTTTACTGTCACTGGCATAAACTGTACTCCAGCTGCCAATAGTGAAGACAACCGTATCCACAAGGCGTTTTGACATCGACGGCAGGAGGATTGAAATGGAACATATACTCAAGAAGAGCATCGCCATCCCGGCCCTCAGGCTCAGGGACAGCCTGAGCGGGGCAAAACAGAGCGAATCAGCCGGGGAAAATCAAACGATCTTGGAAAAAATCCGGGGCGTGCGCCGGGAATTGGCGCGCCAGCAGCAGGAATTTGACCGGGTTGTGGACAACGACCTGGTGGAGAGCTGTATCTACCGGATTCTGGCGTTAGAGAGCGAATACCGGTATCTGCTGGGGCTGGCCCGGCGGCGCGGCGTAAAGCTGGATAACCTGGGCAGGGCGTCCGGGCGTTTGCAGGCACGGCAGGAATACCCACCGCGTACCTGCGGGCTTTCATCAGGATTGTGACATCATGGATTGACAAGGGAGAGGACAGAAGTGGGACAGACAATTTGGATCGTCATTATGGTTATGCTGTTTTTGCTGATGATGGGGCTGTACCGGAACCTTCGGCATCCCGGCAGGACGGCGCTGCTGGGCGTCTGCAGCGGAACCGCGGGGCTGCTGGGGGTGCATGTGCTGGGGATTGGCCTGGCGGTCAACGGATATACCCTATTTTTTAGTTGCGTACTGGGGCTTCCAGGTGTTATTATGATGCTGGTGTTAAAACTGATCCTGCAGCTGTAGTGCTGGCCGGCATTGGGAATTTGCGGCAATATTTGCACAGCCGGGGCGGAGGGTTTCCGCCCCTTTTTTGCGGTTGGCGCCGTTTGTGAAGCGCAGCGCGGCAGGCCTGGGCCCGGGCAGTACCCGGGACATCAATACAAAATCGGGAAGGGTTGATAGGATGCCGCATCAGATAACTCAGAAGTGGCTGCGCTATAGCGGCGATGCCTTTGAGGACTTGGCCGACGCCTACTGGGTGCGCCAGCAGGTGTTTGTGGACGAGCAGGGCTTCAAGGAGGAATTTGACGAAACGGATAAAATTGCTCACCATGTGGTTCTCTGCCTGCATGGACGCCCCGCCGCCACCGGCAGGCTGTTCTGTACGCCGGACGGCTGGGTGATAGGCCGGGTTGCCGTGCAAAAGGATTCCCGCGGCCTGGGGCTCGGGCTCAAAGTGATGCAGGCCCTGGAGGAGCGCGCCTGGCAGCTTGGGGCCGGGGAAATCCGCCTGATGGCGCAGGAGCGCGCCCGGGGATTCTATGAGCGGGCCGGCTATCGGGATACCGGCGTTCACTGCATGGAGGAGGGCTGTCCCCATGTTTGGATGCGAAAAGAGCTGTCCGCAAGCTGATGAAATTCCCCCTTCTGGGAAGAAAACTCCCGGAAATTGAGCCGCCCCGCGGGAATCAGACAAACTTTTCGCGAAAAAGATTTAAAGTTTTGTAAAGAAAAGCCTGGTTTTTCATGTATAATAGAATAAAAGGCATTTGTTTTATGGGAGCCTATTCAAAAGGCACAACAGCCCAGTAGGCTCCCTTAACTGGGGACGTGCCGCCGGCAGCGGATCCGGAGCCCATAAGGGCTTTTGGTTCCTAGCGGCAGGCATCGCCCAAAGCGGCTTTTCGATGGCCAGCCGTCGGGGCCGGGGCAAAACACGCGACAATATTTTTGTACTGATAGACGAAAGCCGGTTTGAGGCCGGGGTGAGGAGGAACGCGCTATGTCCACTGGAAAAATTCTTGTTGCTGATGATGACCGCAACATCTGCGAACTGCTGCGGCTCTATTTGGAGAAGGAGGGCTATTCGGTAGTCCTGGCCAACGACGGTGAGGAGGCCATGCTCCGTTTTTCGGCGGAGAACCCGGATTTGATCCTTCTGGACGTGATGATGCCTAAGCTGGACGGCTGGCAGGTGTGCCGGGAAATCCGTAAAAAGTCCGACTGCCCCATCATCATGATCACCGCCAAGGGTGAAACCTTTGACAAGGTGCTGGGCCTGGAGCTGGGCGCAGACGATTATGTGGTCAAGCCCTTTGACTCCAAGGAGATTGTGGCGAGAATCAAAGCGGTGATGCGCCGTACGGGAAAATCCTCGTCGGAAAACAATATCAAAGAGGTTTCCTACGACAAGCTGGTGGTCAACATGACTAAATATGAGCTCAAGGTGGACGGCCGGGTGGTGGATACCCCGCCCAAGGAGCTGGAGCTGCTGTTCCACCTGGCCAGCAACCCCAACCGGGTTTACACCCGGGATCAGCTTCTGGACGAGGTGTGGGGCTTTGAGTATTACGGCGATTCCAGAACGGTGGATGTGCACATCAAGCGCCTGAGAGAAAAACTGGAGGGTGTTTCTGATAAGTGGGCCCTCAAGACGGTCTGGGGTGTGGGCTACAAGTTTGAATTGAAGGATTAAAGTGCCCGTGGAGCGGCGCGGCGGGCAAAGCTGAGAAGCCCTGGCTTTCTCAAACACGCCGCCGGTTCGGGACAACATAATAAGGGTTTCGCGGGGCGTATTGGAGGAGCCAGCCTTCAAGCGCCCCTTTTTGTTGGAGGGAGAGTTTCTTGCAAAAGAGTTTATTTGCAAAGTATTACACCATCTGTTCGGCTATTATCCTCATCTGCTTCACGTTTTTGGGCATCGTCTTTTTAACTTTTGCCGCCCAGTATTTTAAGCTGGATAAGCAGAAGCTGCTTCTGCGCAATACCCAGCAGGCGGTGGCGGTAACGGTGAACAACTACGAGATGAATTCCTACCGGCATATCAATTCTACGGTGGTGGATCTCTATAAAATCTTTGGGGATTCCATCGACGCCACCATTTTTTTAACGGATCTGCAGGGGAAAACCCTGGCCTGCACTGAGGACGAAGCCTGCGTGCACCGAACCTACACCGTTCCCCAGGATATTATGGACGAGACCATTTCCGGCAGCTATCGGGAATCCGGGCGCCTGGGCGGGATGTACAAGGGCCCCTACTACACAGTGGGCCTGCCGGTGGTGCTTTCCGACGGTACCACTGTGGGCGCCATCTTTGCTTCCACCTCGGCCCAGAGCTTGACGATGTTTTTGGTAGAAATCACCAATATGTTCATTGTCAGCGCCTTTGCCGCCATGATCATCGCCTTTGTACTGGTGTACTTTGTCACACGGCGCATGGTGACGCCGCTGCGCCGGATGGTGAATGCGGCGCAGAGCTTTTCCAAGGGGGATTTTACGGTGCGGGTGCCGGTGGAGGGCTACGATGAAATTGCCCAGCTGGCGGCGGCCTTTAACAACATGGCCATCGATCTGGCCAACTGGGAATCCACCCAGCGGTCCTTTGTGGCCAATGTCTCCCATGAGCTCAAAACACCGATGACCACGATTGCCGGTTTTATTGACGGGATCCTGGACGGTACCATTTCCCAGGACCGGCAGCGGCATTATCTGGAGATTGTCTCCAATGAGGTCAAGCGGCTGTCCCGGCTGGTGCGCTCAATGCTGAATATCGCCAAAATCGAGGCAGGGGAGATGAAGATAAGCCCCTCTCCGGTAAACATCCATGATATTGTCCTGAGCACCGTCTTCACCTTCGAGCAGAGCATCGAGGCCAAGCACCTGGATGTGCGGGGGCTGGAGAGTGAGAAGATGATGGTGCTGGCGGATGAGGACATGATCCACCAGGTGGTATATAATCTTTTGGATAATGCCGTCAAATTCGTCAACGACGGGGGATATCTGGAGTTTGGTTACCGTATCCAGGGTGCGCTCACCTATGTGAGCATCAAAAATTCCGGCGAGGGAATTGCCGAAAATGAAATCCACAATGTGTTCGAGCGGTTTTATAAGACGGATAAATCCCGCAGCCTGGATAAAAAGGGCGTGGGGCTGGGGCTGTATATCGTCAAATCCCTGATAAACCTGCACGGCGGTGACATAATAGTGAGGAGTGTGGAAGGGGAGTATACCCAGTTTGAATTCTCCCTGCCCACGGCGAAGAACAACAAGGCCAAGAAATCCGAAAAATAGAATGTTTTGCAGTTTGCGAAAAAATCTTCAAATTGTTCATAAATCTTTGAAAGATGATAAAGTTTGGATGCGAAATTTATGAAAGATCTTTATGAAGCGTTCAAGCGACTGTCACATTTCTATCGTAAGATAAAAACAGCAGCAAAAGAGAATTCCAATACAGGAGGTTTTCGTTATGATGGATTTTAATGGGCCCATGGATGAGCGCGATCAGAATAGAATGGATGAGACAGGTATCCCCTCTCAGGGGGACGGCACCTCTCAACCCGGTTCCAATGCCGGCTGGTCCACCTATGGCGCCGCTTCTCAGGAGGGACAGCAGGATACCGGTTCCCAGCAGACAGGCTGGACCGCACAGGATCATTCCCAGGACGCAGGAAGTACGGCCTCTGAGGCTCCCGGGCAGGATACACAGTATGGGGGCTGGAACGCTTCCGGGTATACGCAGCCTAATGCGCAGCCAGGCGCTCAGCCGGGCGGGGACTATAATTGGAAGTTCGAGGATTATGATGCAGCCGCAGGGCGCGGCAAGCCCCCCAAGCAGAAAAAACCAAAGACCCCGGGAAAAAACCGCGGCCTCAAGGTGTTCGCCGGAATTCTCGGCGGCGTGATGGCACTGGGCGTGCTTACCTTCTCTGGCTACGGCGTTTACAGCGCCTTCTTCCGCTCAGGTTCCCTGCAGGCAGGGGGCTCCAATTCCCAGCAGAGTTCCTCCAGTCAGGAGAACCTTCCCTCGCTGAATGTAGAGAGCACGCCGGAGTCGGAGACCTCCTCCGCTTCGGCGGACGGCAAGCTGACCGCCCGGGAGGTGGCTGCCAAGGTAAAGCCCTCTGTGGTAGGCGTGGTGCAGTACCAGTACGGTTCTTCCTCAATCGAGGCCTCCGGTGAGGGTTCTGGTATTATTATGACCTCGGACGGCTATATCATCACCAATGCCCATGTAATTTCCGGCGCTTCAGGAATCAAGGTGGTGCTCAATAACGGCGAGGAATATGAGGCACGGGTTATCGGTTCTGATACCCGTACGGACCTGGCAGTCATCAAAATTGAAGCCAACAACCTGACCCCCGCGGAGTTCGGAGAATCCTCCAAGATGCAGGAAGGCGATATCGTTATGGCAATCGGCAATCCCGGCGGCCTGACCTTTGCCGGCAGCATCACCCAGGGCATTCTCTCCGGGGTAAACCGCCAGCTCTCCTCCAGCTATGGCACCACTTCCGTGTTGCAGACCGATGCCGCTATCAACCCCGGCAACTCCGGCGGCGCGCTGGTCAATGAGTACGGACAGGTTATCGGCATCAACTCCTCTAAAATTTCCGCCACGGATTATGAGGGGATCGGCTTTGCCATTCCCATTGACGACGCAAAGCCCATTGTGGATGATTTAATCCAGAACGGGCGCGTCACCGGACGGGTTGTGCTGGGTGTGTATAACGCACAGTCCGTGGATGAGGTGGCCTCCCGCGTCTATGGAGTGCCCACCGGTGTGTTGGTTGGCGGAACGGATCCGGAGTCCGATTTAGCCCAGAAGGGTGTGATCACCGGCGATATTATCACTAAAATCAATAACACTGATGTGACCTCCACCGCGGATATCTATACCGTGCTTCAGGATTTTGAGGTTGGCGATTCCGTAAAGCTGACGGTATTCCGCCGCACCAGCGGACAGTCCGATAAGACCTTTGAGGTCACGGTTACCCTCATGGAGGATACCGGTGAAACCACAACCCAGTCCCAGCAGCAGGGCAGTCAGCGGGGTCAGAGCCAGAACGAAAGCGAGAGCGGAGGATGGTTTTCTTCCTTCCGTTAAGCGAGCCCTTTCCCGCGGGAACTGCGATAGACAGCGAACTCCCAGAAGCGTGTTTCTGGGAGTTCGCTTTTTGCCGTCCTGAGAGTGGGAAAATTTCAGTTATGTCAAAAAAACGGCAGCGGGCCGTCAAAAAACATAAGATGGCGTTACCGGCGCCAGCCTATTTACTGGCTTGCGGATGCGCCAGTATACGCGGTGAAAGGGAACAGGGTTTACAGTTATTCGTTCAGTACCAGCCTCGGCTGATTGAGTGCAAAAAACCGCCCCAAGGGGGGTGATACCCGAGAGGGGGAACGCCTCTTGGACGGCTCTTTCCCCCTTTTCTGACTGCGCAGACCACAATTTGGAATTAGCTGCGGGGACGCCGGGATGCGCTGAGCCTCTTCGTATCAGAATAGTTCGGCATCCTCGCAGCTTGCCAAACAGGCTGAGAACGGAAGGAAACGGCGGCCGGCCTCTTGACGTGGAGTCCCGGCAGGTCTATAATGAATAAAACGATGTGTACCGGTTTCTAAACAGAACCAGAAGAAGCCGGAATAGGGAATGGGAGGCTGTGGTATGACCAAAGGTTTAACGATTTCTACCGTTGCCCAGATGGCGGGGGTCTCCAAAACCACGGTTTCCCGGTATCTCAACGGAAAATATGAGTTTATGTCCCCGCAGACCCGTCAGAGAATCCAGGATGTAATTCTCAAAACCGGCTATCAGCCCAACCACCTGGCCCAAAGCCTCAAGAGCCGCAGGAGTATGCTGGCGGGGCTTCTGGTAGCGGATATCGAGAGCCCGTTTTCCGCCGCTGCGGTGAAGGCTATCGGAGATGTGATCGGCCAGGCGGGCTATACGCTGATAACCGTGGACACGGGCGGGGATCCCAAGCGGCAGCAGGAGGCGCTGGATTCCCTGGTTCAGCGGCAGGTGGATGGAATTATCGTCAATTCGGCGGCTGAGGAAACGCAGCAGCTGGGCCGGATCCAGCACAGCGGCATCCCGGTGGTGCTGCTGGATCGGTTTGTGGGAGAACGCGGGTTTGACATCGGCTACTTGGAAAATGAGCGGCCTATCCAGGCGCTTTTAAGCCATCTGCGGGAGCAGGAGTATGGAAGAATTGCCCTGTTTGTGCAGGACTATGCCGCCGCGTCGCCCCGGTATCTGCGCTGGAAGGCGTTTCTGGATGCGACGGCCCGGCAGGGTGGCGGGGTGGGAGAAGCCCAGGTGTATGTGGTGGATCCTCAGCGCCAGGAAACGCTGGACAGCGCCCTGTGCCGCCTGATGGTGCTCAGCCGCGGCGATCCCAAGCCCCCGGCTGTCATTGCCGCCAATGGGGTTACTCTCATGCATACGGTGAAATCCATCCGCAGTTTTGATATCCGGATGCCCTGGGATATCGGCCTGTGCGGCTATGACGACTGGGGCTGGATGACTCAGCTGGGGCTGGCTGGGCTGGTGGATGTGGGCCTGACGGCAGTGTCTCCCTCGGTGCATGAATTGGGAGAAAAAACCGCGCGTCTGCTTTTGGAGCGGATGGCAGGCTACACGGGAGAGCCCCGGGAAATTTGCATTGAAGCGCCGCTGGTGGTGCGGCGCAGTACCCTGAGGAAAGAAGAAGCAAATCGCTAATATTTCATAAAAACTGAGAGGATGTGGGTTTATGGCACCGCAGGTCATGCTGGCAGGAGAACCAATGGGGCTTTTTATTGCCCAGGAGGAGGGCCCTCTGGAAAACGTGGGAAGCTACACCATGGCTGTGGCTGGAGCAGAGTTCAATGTGGCGGTTGGGCTCTCCCGGCTGGGGCATTCGGTGGGTTATCTGAGTAAGCTGGGGGAGGATCCCTTTGGAAAACGCATCGCCCATGTGATGGAAGAAAACGCCATCAGTTCCCCGTGGCTGAGCTATTCCAAGGAGCGCCCCACCGGATTTATGCTGAAAAACCGGGTGAGCCAGGGGGATCCTGAGATTTTTTATTTCCGCAAAAATTCCGCGGCGTCCACACTGTCGCCCCAGGATATTGGGGCCGTGGATTTTTCCGGCTGCAAGCTGGTCCACATGACGGGAATTCTTCCGGCTTTGAGCCAGACAGCCCGCCAGGCGGCCTTTTGTCTGATGAAAAAGGCCAGGGAAAGCGGCGTGCTCGTCTCCTTTGACCCCAACCTTCGCCCCCAGCTCTGGGAGAGCCGGGAAGTGATGGTTCAGGTACTCAACGAGCTGGCCTCTCAGGCGGATTTTGTCTTTCCGGGCGAGGCCGAGGGGGAAATCCTCATGGGCAGCCGGGATCCCAAGGCCATCAGCGAATTCTATCTGAACTTGGGGGCTAAAACCGTCATCACCAAGGTTGGCAGCCGGGGCGCCTATGCGGCCACGGCCCAGCGCCAGTTTATGGTGAAGGGCTTCCCGGTTCAGAAGGTGGTGGACACCGTGGGCGCAGGGGACGGATTTGCGGCCGGGGTTCTCAGCGGCGTTTTAGAGAACTGTGATTTGGAGGAATGTGTCCTGCGGGGAAATGCCGTGGGCGCCATCCAGGTGATGAGCCTCGGGGACAATGAAGGCCTGCCCACCCGGGAGCAGCTGGCGGCGTTTATGGGCCGCTCAGAGCTGTGAAAGACGGATCGGAATACGAATCTGACACGGAATTGTGACACAATGGAGGAGATTAAAATGGGAGCAGTTACAGATACTATTTTTGATGTGGGGCTCGTCCCCCTGATTGTCCTGGAGGACGCCCGGGACGCGGTGCCCTTTGCCAGAGCGCTGGTGGCGGGCGGCGTGCCCATTGCAGAGGTTACCTTCCGTACGGATGCCGCCAGGCAGGTCATTGCCGATATGGCCCGCGAGGTGCCGGAAATTCTGGTGGGAGCGGGAACCGTCCATACAGTTGAGCAGGCCAAACAGGCGGTTGAGGCGGGCGCCAAATTTATTGTGACGCCGGGTTTTCATCCCCAGGTCATCCGTTGGTGCCAGGAAAACAGCATAGAGGTAATTCCGGGAACGGTGTCTCCTGCGGATTTGGAGCAGGCGCTGGAATTGGGACTTGAAAACTGCAAATTTTTCCCGGCTGCGGCCTATGGCGGGGTCAAAACCCTAAAGGCCTTGGCAGGACCCTATGCGCAGCTGAAATTTATGCCCACCGGCGGGGTCACTGAGGAGAATATGCTGGAATACCTCTCCTTAAAAAATGTGGGGGCTGTAGGCGGCAGCTTCATGGCGCCGTCAAATCTGGTGAAGGAGAAGCGCTGGGAGGAAATTACCGCCCTGTGCCGCCAGATGGTTCAGAAGGTACTGGGCTTCCGGCTATTGCATATCGGCATCAATACCTCCGGCGAGGCCGAGGCCGCGGCGGTTGCCGATAGTTTCGGCTCTATCTTTGGGCAGCCGGTCACCGAGCAGCCAAAGGCCTATTTTGCCGGGGAAATGGTGGAGGTTGTCAAGGGAGTGTCCCTGGGCGCCAAAGGGCACATCGCCGTAGGGACCCGGGATATCGCCAGGGCTGTTACCTATCTGAAACGCCAGGGTGTGGCGCTGGACGACTCCACCGCCCTCTATGACGCCAAGGGCTGCCTGAGCCTTATCTATCTCAAAGAGGAAATCGGCGGCTTTGCCGTTCATCTGCGGCAGCTGTAAGAGCTGGCCGGGCCAGGGATTTACGGCAGTACAATTTATCATACAGCGCCTTCCCCCTCAGATGTCACAGGGGAGAGGGCGCTTCTTACTTGCGGCGTTTAGGAAAACCGCAAGCACCAGCTCTGCCCGGGGAACGCCATAGCCGTATGGGCTGAGCCAAACATCGGCTGGGCGGACGGCGGCGTCAGAGAAGAGGAAAACGGTGTCCCGGTGATGGTCCGATCGATTTCCCTTCCGGTTGTTCAGATAGAAAAATCGGACTGTTCCCCTGGAAAACACCAGCTTTGCTGGGATAAACGGCGGATAGACGGCATAAAAATCGTCAAGCGGCTGGAAAATCCGTTGTTCTCAAAAAAACTTGGCTATAACTCCATATATGTGAAAACCGCGTTCAAATAAAGGCCGCTGGGAGTGGAGGAGGGTTCCGGCAGCTGGTGCAGCCTGTAAATCTGGCGTGTTTCTGGTGTCCTGCAGCGCCATTTGTCCCGATTGCCGCTCGTTTTTGGTTCGCAAAAGGACTCCCAAAATCGGATGAATTGTGAAGAAACTAAAAAAAATTGGAAAATTCCCCTCTTTTGCGGGGGTTCTGTGGTATAATATTCGCGTAGTACGCGAATGTGCAATCATCTAAGATGATTGGGAAGTTTCGCTTGCCGGTCAAACAGCGACCGGCATTCAGCTTACGCTGAACCGCGAAACGTCCCGGTACTCCTAGACTTTGTGGTACAATATTCGCGTGGAACGCGAAGATACAATCATCTAAAGATGATATGGAAGTTTCCCTCACCGGCCCGAAGTACGGCCGGTGTTTGGTAAGGCCAAAGGGCAAAAGCCCTGTCATAATGTTTTTACGAGGCAGTTATCAGATTGTCTTTTTATTTTGTTCGTTGTCCGAAATAAGAAGGGGATCGGATTTTCATCTCCGAAAGGAAAGGTGGGCCATCATGGCACAGCAGGAAAAACCGCAGGCACCGCAGCATATCGGAATTATTATGGACGGCAATGGCCGCTGGGCGAAAAAACGGATGCTGCCCCGCAGCGCAGGCCATGTCCAGGGGGCAAAAACGCTGCGCACCATTGCGGAATATGCCCGGGATCGGGGCGTAAAGTATTTGACGGTCTATGCGTTTTCAACTGAAAATTGGAGCCGCCCCAAGGAGGAAGTGGATTCCCTGATGGATTTGCTCCGCAAATATCTCAGAGATATGCTCAAGGAACCTACAAACCATGTCAATACCAGGTTTATCGGGGATAAAACCGCTTTTTCCCCGGAAATCCGAGAATTGATTGACAAGGTGGAAAACCTCATTGACCCTGAGGCCAAGATGGTGCTGCAGGTGGCGCTCAATTACGGCGGCAGGGATGAATTGGTAAAATCCGTGCGCAGGATTGCGCAGCGGGTACAGCAGGGGCAGCTTTCCTGGGACGCCATTGACGAGCAGACCATTTCCGAAGAATTGTATACGGCCTCAGTTCCGGATCCGGATTTGATTATCCGGCCCAGCGGGGAATACCGGACCTCTAATTTTTTGCTGTGGCAGTCGGCATATTCGGAATATGTCTTTATGGACGGCCTGCTTTGGCCGGATTTTAAGCCCTCCGATTTGGATGCGGCAATTGAGGAATACGCGGGTAGAAACAGACGGTTTGGGGGAATTTGAGTGAAGCAGCGCTTGATTTCAGCTGTAGTAGGGCTGGCAATTCTGGCGGTCGTTCTTTTGCTATTTGATACGATTGCGCTCAATATTGTGGTAGCGGCAATCGGCCTTTTGGCGGTGTGGGAGCTGCTGCACGCCACCGGCTGCACGAAGTTTAGGCTCTTGACGCTTTTGAGCATGGGGATGGCTGCGGTAATCCCCTTTTTAAACCCACAGACAGTGTTGGGATTTTTCCCCTTCTTCTGTTATGGGTTTGTCTTGGCGCTGTTTGGAATTTTAATTCGACAGCATGAACAGCTTCATGTGGAAAAAGTGGCAATGGCCTTTATGATCTCCCTGATTGTACCGTTTTCCGTCTATGTGCTGGTCTATATCCGGGATCACTTTAACGGCGGGACGCAGGGGCTTTTCTACATTGTAGTGGCCCTGGGTGCGGCCTGGTTTACCGACTCGGGCGCCTACTTCATCGGGCGCGCCTTTGGGCGGCATAAAATGGCCCCTAAGGTCAGCCCCAACAAGACTGTGGAAGGCGCTGTAGGCGGCGTTGCCGTTTGTATTGTATGCCTGCTGCTGGTGGGCTTTGGATATGGGCATCTGAGCGCCTGGATGGGTCAGCCGGTTCAGATTCACTATGGAAATATTCTTCTGGGGGCGCCGGTGGCGGCTCTGGCGGGGATTTTAGGGGATCTCAGCGCGTCCGTAATCAAGCGGCAGTACGGCGTTAAGGATTACGGGCATATTATGCCGGGACACGGCGGGATTATGGACCGGTTCGACAGTGTGCTGTTTGTACTGCCCATGATGCTCATTCTCATTCATTTTCTGCCCTTTGCCACTATCCTGTAGTCTGAGGCAGAAAGGGCCCCGCGGGGAGACGTTTCCCGGATTTTTGAGAGAAGCGGGGCTTTGGGGATATGGAAGAAAACAAAGCGGAGCAAACGCACCAATGTGTGGGGGAATAAGCAATGCAGGAAAAACGAATCGCCGTTTTGGGCAGCACCGGTTCCATCGGCACCCAAACCCTTGAGGTCTGCGAAAAACATGGCTTTCCGGTGGCGGCGCTGTGTGCCAACCAAAACTGGAAGCTTTTAGAGCAGCAGGCCAGGAAATTTCGCCCGCAGGCGGTGTGCCTGGTGGATGAAATAGCCTTCAGGCAGGCAAAATTAGCGCTTGCCGATACTCCGGTGAGAGTACTGTGCGGTCAGGAGGGAATGCTCGAGCTGGCGGCGCTGGATTCCGTGGATCTGGTGCTCAACGCCGTGGTGGGCATCGCCGGGCTCCGGGCCACCATGACGGCGCTGGCAGCCGGTAAAACGCTGGCCTTGGCCAATAAGGAATCCCTAGTCACCGGCGGTAAGCTGGTGATGCAGGCCGCGCAGGATCATCACGTGCCGATTTTGCCGGTGGACAGCGAACATTCGGCTATATTTCAGTGCCTTGAGGGGCATAATTGCAGAGAAGAGTTTCATAAAATCATCTTGACCGCATCCGGCGGGCCTTTTTTTGGGAAAACCCGGGACCAGCTGAAAGCCGTCACGGTGAAGGAGGCCCTGAGCCATCCCAACTGGAGCATGGGCGCAAAGATTACCGTGGATTCCGCTACTTTGATGAACAAGGGCCTGGAACTCATCGAGGCAGCCTGGCTGTTTGGAAAGAGCGCGCAGGACGTGGACATTGTGGTTCACCGGGAGAGCGTAGTCCATTCCGCAATCGAATTGTGCGACGGCTCTGTGATAGCTCAGCTGGGCGTACCGGATATGAAAATCCCCATTCAGCTAGCGCTGACCTATCCCAGGCGGCTGGACTGTGATGTCAGGCGCCTGAAGCTGACGGATTATGCGAAACTCACCTTTTTTGAACCGGATTATGAGACTTTCCGGTGCCTGTGGGCCTGTAAGCGTGCCTTCCAGCTGGGAGGGCTGTACCCCTGTATCGTCAATGGCGCCAACGAGCAGGCGGTGGAGCTGTTTTTGAAGGGGAAGATTTCCTTTTTACAGATTGGAGAATTGGTGGAGGCCTCGCTGGGGCTCCCGGTTTCCCGGGGAGAATATTCCCTTGCGGATGTATTTTCGGCGGATACGGCGGCCCGGGCGTTTGTACTGGAGCACGCCGGCTGCTGACAGCTTCGGCGGCAAGCCCATAAGATGTCTTTTGGCTGTGAACCTCCATATTTCTGGGATGGGCTCCGCCGTTTTCCAAAGGTTAAAAAACGTATCCAGTGGATTTTTGGGGCTCTTATAGGGTGCCTGAAACCGTTATCGCAGCATATTGAGAAAACAGGCGGGAAGCTGCGGTATCGGGTATATGGAATATAAAGCGGTTCCCGCCCTATGAATAAATCAGTTTTGTGCCCCTTGAACCCGGAAAAACGGGTTCAAATTCGGCAGTGTCGAACCGGCGCAATTCCCAGAAAAGGAAGGAGTATCAAGATGCAGACAGTAATTACCATCCTGTTGGCGGTGCTGGTGTTTGGGGCGCTTATTTTTATCCATGAATTGGGGCACTTCATCGCGGCAAAGGCAACGGGAGTCAGGGTGACGGAGTTTGCCCTGGGAATGGGGCCGGTGCTGTTTCGGTTTGGCAAAGGGGAGACGCAGTATGCCCTGCGCCTGTTCCCTATCGGCGGATTTGTCAGTATGGCGGGGGAGGATCCTTCCGCTGAGGAGGAAGAGGAGCTCCGGGGCAGGGACGATCCCGGCGCCTTCTTCAATAAAAAAATTTGGCAGCGCATTATCATTGTGGTTGCCGGCGCTGTGATGAATATTCTCTTGGGCTTTTGTATCATGGTGGGCATCACCGCCAGCCAGAACGCCCTGTCCTCCTCTGTGGTGGCACAGTTCGACAGCGGGGCCACCAGTTCCCAGAAGCTGCAGGTACAGGATGAAATCCTTGCCATCAACGGCTCCAAGGTCCATATCGGCAATGATATTGTGTTTTTGATGATGCGGGACGACGATGGGCTTATGGATCTTACGGTGCGCCGCAACGGGGAGACTGTAGAGCTCACGGATGTGCCCTTCCAGGTGGAGGAAGCCGAGGAGGGCATCAAGGTGATGAAGCTGGACTTCAAGGTGTATGGGATGCCCAAGACCTTCTGGGGCGTACTCAAAGAGTCCTACTACATGACCACCTCCGTGGTGAGAACGGTTTGGACTTCTTTGATCGATTTGGTGACCGGAAAATACGGCATCAACCAGCTGTCGGGCCCTGTGGGCACGGCGACGGCAATCGGGCAGGCCAGCTCCATGGGGGCCCGCACATTGCTGATGATGGTGGTGCTCATTACCGTGAACCTGGGAGTGTTCAACCTGCTGCCGCTGCCGGCACTGGATGGCGGGCGCCTTCTCTTCTTGCTCATCGAGGCTGTCCGGCGCAAGCCGATCAAGCCCCAGTATGAGGGATATGTGCACATGGTGGGCTTTCTGCTGCTCATGGCGCTGATGATCTTTGTCACCTTCAATGATATTCTCAAGCTGTTCCACTGATTGTTGGCGGGTTTTCCCCCGGCGCTTCGATTTTCGGGTGCCGGGGGATTTTTGCAGGAGCCCCGCTGATTGGGGAGAGGGCTGCTTTTTATAGGATGCGGAAGCAGTCCCGCCACGGGACACAGGCCTTTTGTTTTTTCGCTAACTGTGATACAATATTCGTGCAAGCACGAATATCTGGGAGTTTCACTCGCCGGCATAAAGCCAGCCGTCGTTTGGCAGACGCCAAAGCGTGAAACGTCCCGGTTTGGTTCAGGCTTTATTGTGATACAATATTCGTGCAAGCACGAATATCTGGGAGTTTCACTCGCCGGCAAAAGGCCAGCCGTCGTTTGGCAGACGCCAAAGCGTGAAACGTCCCGGTTTGGTTCAGGCTTTATTGTAGTGCAATATTCGTGCAAGCACGAATATCTGGGAGTTTCACTCGCCGGCATAAGGCCAGCCGTCGTTTGGCAGACGCCAAAGCGTGAAACGTCCCGGTTTGGTTCAGGCCTTATTGTAGTGCAATATTCGTGAAGGCACGAATATCTGGGAGTTTCACTCGCCAGTCAAACAACGACTGGCATTTAGCAATCCTGAATCGCAAAACGTCCCGTCAGCTGTACGGCGACGGATTGTTTGCGGGACACAGGCCGAGGCATTGGAAACGTTTATTGGCGGTGTCAAAGCGTTCTGTTTTTCATTGCGGCTCCGGGTGCAGAATCCCGGAGTTTTGGGACAGAATAAGAATAAAATACTCTGCGGTGATGTGAATATTTTTCAGAGGAGGGATCTCTATGAGCCAGCAGGCGCCTATGCTCCGTCCCCATAAAACGCTCTCCCGGCGGGCCAAGTGGGCCTGGATAGCCGGCGGTGCAGCTATGGTTGTCATTGGCTTTGTTATCCTGGCGGTGTGGTGGTTTCTCCATGTGAACAGCGCGGCTGCGCTCTCGGATTTGCAGCCCCAGGCCGTTGTCTCAACCCTTGCCGATGGGCAGGCCCTGAAGGTTCAGGAGGATACCGCCCAATGGAGCTGCCGGCTGGATTCCCAGTCCGCACAGGCGCTTGCACCGGGAACCTGGAAGGAAGTTTCGCTGCCAGATGCATTGAACCAGCCGGGGGATCTGCAGGTGGAGTTCCGCTCCGGTTCCACAAAGGGAACTCTGGCCCTATTGGGGGAGCGGCATACGGTGGTGGTGCACCTCGGAAGGTATTACCGCAGCTATCAGCTGCCGGAGAAGGACTTTGAGGAATTCGTTTTGCTGCTGCGCCAATGCCGGTAAGGGGATCGGAAAATCCGTATGGATGGGGCTGATCCGCAGGCGGGGAGCACAACAGCCGCCATGCGTCTGCCAATCGTTTTAGCGGTTTATCTAGCCGCCGGTGTGGGCAGTCTGTGCAAGGTGAAGGGAAGCCGGACCTTTTAACATCAGCCGGCGGCCATTGCTCCGATACTCTGATTTTAAGAAACTGGAAGAAAACTCAGCCGGTCTGGAATAAGGCCGCACAGGGCGAACCCCGGTATCTGGGGCTGTCCTGGGGGCTGAACACATATTTGGAGACAAAGGAGACACTGGGATGGATTCAACAGGCAAACTCAAGCTGCCCCTGCTGCTGGACGGGGCCACAGGAACAAACTTAATGCTGCGCGGGATGCCTCAGGGGGTCTGCGTGGAGGAGTGGGTGCTGCAGCATCCGCAGGTGATCGAGGAAATCCAGCGGGAATTTATCGAAGCGGGTTCAGACGTTATCTATGCGCCTACCTTCTCCGCAAATATTGCCAAGCTCTCCCACTATGGATTGCAGGACAAGGCCGATGAGATGAACCGTGAACTGGCCCGCCTGTCCCTTCAGACGGCGCTCAACTTGGGCGGAAAAACCCTGGTGGCTGGGGATCTCTCCCCCACCGGACTGTTCTGTGAGCCCTTTGGCGAGACGAAATTCATGGATCTCATCGATATCTATGCCAGGCAGGCCCTCTCTCTGAAGGAGGCGGGCGTACAGCTGCTGGTGTGTGAAACGATGATGTCCTTAACGGATATCCGGGCGGCATTTTTGGGCGCGCGCCAGGCGGGGCTTCCCGTGCTTGTCACCATCACTGTGGATGAGCGGGGACGAACCCTCACCGGAGCGGATATGCTGTCCTGCCTGCTGGTGATGCAGTCCCTGGGTGCGGCGGGCTTTGGACTCAATTGTTCCGCCGGCCCGGACAAAATGCTGGAACATATCCGCAGGATTATGCCCTATGCCAAAATTCCCATCATCGCCAAGCCCAATGCGGGAGTCCCCAAGGCGGGGCAAGAGCATACCTATGATATGGCGCCCGAGCAGATGGCGGAGCATATGCGGGCGCTGCTGCAGGAGGGCGTACAGATAATCGGCGGCTGCTGCGGTACCACGGCTGCCCATATTGCCGCCATGCGCAGGGTGCTGGATACCTTTGATTTTTCCCAGGTTCATGTCCAGCCGGATACGCTGCATCCCATTCAGGTTGCCAACGAGGGGGAGGTCTTCTTTTTGCAGGAGGATTTCGAACTCTCCGATCCGGTGGAATGCAGCCTGGATATGGCGGATGATCTTCTGGATGCTGAGGACGAGGGCTGCAGCGCCATCAGCGTCCATGTGTCCACAGTGGACGATGCCTACCAGTTGGGGGTCAACTGCCATATGGCCCATACCCCTGTCTCTATCCTGGCGGACAGCGCGGAGGCGCTGGAGATGGCGCTGTTGTATTATAACGGGATTGCCATTATCGACTCCCGCAGCGATGCCACACGCAGCCAGATGGAGGAGCTTTCAAAAGGGTATGGCTCTCCCATTCTATAGAAAAAGTACAGGCCTTCGCCCGGATGGGCGGGGGCCTTTTGGCATCCTTGGGGAGAATTGGGGTTAAAAAACCCCGCCCGGCGACGTCAGGAGCCGTAAGCGATAGCCCTGGGCCGTGCGGAGGACGCCAATTTGTGCCCCAGTGCAGGGGGATGCCCGGGCGCGTCAGGGGAGCTCAGGATACCTTTGACTTTTCCAAATACTTATTGTTAAATAGATATCAAGGGGCGTTCCATAAAGGGGAGCCCAGCCAACAAATTTGCTGGAGGCGCATCTGCCGCCGGAAAGGAACCATCATGTTTACAGTTGAGCACGTCACAAAACGCTATGGAAAGCTGATTGCCGACAACGATATCAGCTTCACCGTGGGGGATGGCGAAATTGCCGTTTTAATGGGCCCAAACGGAGCGGGAAAATCCACCATTATCAAATGTATCGCGGGCCTTCTGCGCTTTGAGGGCACTATCACTGTGGACGGGTTTGAAAATAAATCCAGCCAGGCAAAGGCGCGGCTGGGTTATATCCCGGAGATGCCCGCTGTATACGATCTGCTGACGGTATGGGAGCATCTGGAGTTTATCGCGCGGGCCTATGAGATGCCCGACGGCTGGCAGGACTATGCGCAGAAGCTTCTGGAACGGTTTGAACTGACAGACAAAAAGGATAAACTGGGGAAGGAACTATCCAAGGGAATGCAGCAGAAGCTCTCCATCTGCTGCGCACTGGTTCACCGGCCTACCGTCATTGTCTTTGACGAACCTATGGTGGGGCTGGATCCCCACGCCATCAAGGAACTCAAACTCATGTTCCGTGAACTGCGGGAGGAAGGAAAATCGATCTTAATCAGCACCCATATGCTGGACAGTGTGGAGGATTTCTGGGATGTGGCGCATATCATGGTCAACGGCACCTTCGCCGCTACCAAGCACAATGTGCCCCAGAGCGAGCAGGAGCAGAGCCTGGAGGAATTGTTCTTTGCCATTACGGAACATCCAGCTTCGCATTAGCGCGAAGCTGGAGGAGTTTGGCTTTTGTGTCAAGAAACGGCGGAAACCAGCCGGAATCAAAGCGCCAAACTCCCGGTTTATTTTGAACTGACAGAAATGCCAGCTTCGCACTAGCGCGAAGCTGGAGGAGTTTGGCTTTTGTGTCAAAAAACGGCGGGAACCAGCCGGAATCAAAGCGCCAAACTCCCGGTTTATTTTGAACTGACAGAAATGTCAGCTTCGCATTGGCGCGAAGCTGGAGGAGTTTGGCTTTTGTGTCAAGAAACGGCGAGAACCACCCGGAATCAAAGCGCCAAACTCCCGGTTTATTTTGAACTGATAGAGATGCCAGCTTCGCGGTTACGCAAAGCGAAAGAGGGTTCATGGATTCGTGAATTCTCCAAATGGGCCTGTCATTTGGAGAGTCGGTTTCCCGGAACTCCCAGAAAGGAAGGAACATTGGAATGAAGGGGCTTTCGTATCTCTTTATCACCCGGATCAAAAACTCGCTCAAGGAGCTGGTGCGGCATCCGTCCAAGCTGATTTTATATATCTTCTGTCTTGCAATGCTGGTGTTCGTATTCTTCACCAGCCGCCTGGAGGGGATTGAGACATCCCAGCTGCGGGATATGGCGGAGCTGCGTGCCATGGTGCTGGCGCTGTATACCTTTATTTTTATTTTGACTACATTTCAGGGGCTTTCCTCCGGCGGAACCTTTTACAGTATGGCGGATGTGAATCTCCTGTTTTCAACGCCGATTTCTCCCCGGCGCATCCTGACCTATGGGATTGTGCGCCAGATGGGAACCTCCCTGCTGGTAGGCTTTTTCATCTTTTTCCAATATGGCTGGATGCACCAGCAGTACGGCCTGGATTTGCCTGGGATACTCATCATCGTGCTGGGCTATGGCGCCACCATGTTTGTCTCAAATCTGACGGCTATCGCCATCTACTCGTTCACCAGCGCTTCCGAGGGCAGACAGAAAATCCTGCGCCTGATTTTGGAGGGTGTGTGCGTTGCGGCGGTCGGTTATGTGGTGCTGCCCCTGTTTTGGGATCACAGCCATATTTTAGAAACTCTGGTGGCCCGTATGGATTCCCCGGTTCTGCGGCTGTTCCCAGTCTCAGGCTGGGCCGCAAGCTTTACCGATTACCTGATGATGGGGCAGTGGGCCTTTGCCATGATTGGGCTTGCGCTTCTATTGGGCTTCAGCGTATTGGTGTTTTTGCTGCTGAGCCAGGGAAAATGTGAATTTTATGAGGATGTGCTGCAGGCCACAGAGGTGTCCGCCGCTGCCATCACAGCTAAAAAGGAGGGCAAACTGGATGGAGCCTCCCTGAATCCCCGCCATGTGAAGCTGGGAAAAACCGGCCTTTCCAAGGGCCGCGGCGCATCGGCGTTTTTCTATAAGCATCTGCTGGAGAGCCGCAGGGGACGGGTATTTTTGCTGGATAAAATGACGCTTCTCTTTGCTGTGTGTACGGTGGTGTTCGCCTTCTTTATCCGGGATGCCGGGCTTCTGCCCATCTTTGTTTTTGCCGCCTATATGCAGGTGTTTTCCATCTCCTTTGGACAGTGGGCCCGAGAACTCACCATGCCCTATGTGTACCTGTCCCCGGCGCCCGCTTTTAAAAAGCTGGTGATGATCTGCGCGCAGAGTATCTTCCAGATGCTGCTGGAATCCACACTAATCTTTGTGGTTGCCGGGATTATGGCACAGGCATCCATATGGGATATTGTGGGCTGTATCATCGCCAGGGTGAGTATGGGGCTTTTGTTCCTGGCGGCGAATATCCTGCTGGAACGCCTGGTGGGCAGCGCTGTCAACAAGACTATCACTATGATGCTCTATTTCCTGGCGGTCATTATCCTGATTATTCCGGGTGCCGTGGCGGCTATTGTACTGGGCGTTATGCTTCAGCTGCCGGTGATGCTGCCGTCGTTTTTGGTGCTCACAGTGTGCAATACGGCCATAGCCGCACTGATCGGCTTTCTTTGCCGGGATGTGCTCAACTATGCGGAACTCAATAACCGGTAATCTGGTTTCGGGACGCTGTGTGAAAAAACACGGAGGTACTGGACGCCCCAGTGGACGTAAAAAATGAAGCGGGCTGGCCTTCGAACGCCTGGATGTTCTTTCCGATGGCTTCATCCGCTCGGTGGCCTACCGGTAAGGGATGCCCAGATAAACTGAACTGTTAGGATGACTTACTCCCCCGGCGCCGTGGCTTCACGGTTCCGGGGGAGTTTTCTGTCCAATTCCCCGAACATTGAGGGAAAATATAGGAAAACAGACTATATACATTGAATAGATAAATATAAACTGTTGATATTATTCTCTAAAGTATTCAAAATCAACTTAAAAAAAGATCTATGTCACTTGGCTTTATTTTAAAAAGTAGTTTATCATAATAAATCATAATAAGCCAGCTAATAATACCTAACACAAGAAGCGGTAATATATATCCTACAGACGTTTTATCTGTACACATTACAATAGCGGCAACAATACCGATTGCTATAAAAATTTTGCAAACAATCCTTATAATTCCACGAAGAGATAACAATAGGTGAAAAAGTATATAATGTATATTTTTTCGCATAATAAAACACTCCTTAATTTTTTAATACTGAAATTGTTATTCTTTATTTTAGGTAAAAAATATTATACTGGAAACAAACACCACTTTCAATCTTTTTGTTAGTGAGAATATAAAA
Source organism: Marvinbryantia formatexigens (assembly GCA_021771035.1). GTDB lineage: Bacteria > Bacillota > Clostridia > Oscillospirales > Ruminococcaceae > CALXEM01. Next base: position 203,543 of record JAETPU010000005.1, read on the forward strand.
AGATTAAAACTAAATTTTATATCTAATTTTCGATTATCCGTATAACTACTGTACTTTCAAGCATTTTGAAGTATAAAAAAGCATTCATTTTACCACGAATTTACCACGATTGAATGAGCCTTGATATGACTATAAAATAACACTCAAAAGACATCATTACTGAAATGGTGTCTTTTTAAAAAGCAGTCAATCCTAAGACTAACTGCTTTAAATGCACAGATATAAATTTTTGAATACTTATAAACTCTTTAAAATTGTTGCTAAATTTTCTTTATGCCATGAAGCACCCACCATTGTTTTGTTCACTTTAAAAGCTAATGTTCCTTGTGATGTACTAATTTCTAATTCATAAGACATTAACTTTTTATTGAATTTAACACTTGTTACTTCTTCCTTTGGTACGAAAAGAAATGCTTCATTTTCCAATTTACCCGTTACATTGTTTAAACCGATAACAGCAATACCACTATCGCTAAAATTCATTGCGTAATATTGCATTGAAAGAACAGTTGCAACTGAACCGAGAGCATATGTAAACTTACTAGGGAAAATAACACCAATAATAGATGTATTCTCCTTAAAGGTACTACCTTTCTCGTTGAGGTATTGTTTAATATCTAGTTCTTTTAGCATTTTAATTGTCCTCCTATAAAATTCTTTTTTTCACATAACTTACTATTTTTATTTTATCATTTCAATATAGTGATTACAATGTATTTCGTGAAATTACAGCATTCAATCAAAGTTTAACAGACAAATGAAGAACATATTTTATCATTTCTTCAAACGTATTAAAAATACAAAGTTCTTGTGCTGATGGTTTATCTAATTCGCAACATTTTCCACTAGACCTTTCTATACAACTACTATATGAGAACTGCGACTACCTCTCTCCGGATCTCTTCAGGCCCTTGTAGGACTGGAAATGCACTGCCTTGGCAATCGGGATCGTTCTCCTAATCATACCAGAACGGCTTTTGGCAAGACGGGAGAACAGAAGGCAGCCAGACGGCGGTTCATAAGGGATTTCTTTGCCTAGGCAGTGCCGCCGGTATGCTAAAAGATGAAAAAGCGAAGAGAACCTGCAACAGGCTAAAACGCTACGCCCTCTCCATGGCGATTTGGAGGGGGCGTTTTCATGGGAAAGGGGATCGTGGGAAAGGAGCGTTTACTTCCAAGCTGTTTTTTTCAGTGCTTTTTTTGTGCTGAGACGGCGGTTTTTAAAAATTGAAAAATGAGGTTCGGCGGAATTGGAAAAGGCGATTTCGTATCAGCGGAATCCATGGGTAAGTCCTGTGATACAGCCGGTTTACAGGAGGCCGCAGCAGTACTGCTATTTTATTGGAAGCGCAAAATCATCCTGCGTATGAATCCGGATTTATTTGCAGAGGATGTAAAAAAGAGTTATACTAAAGGCAGCAAATAAGGAAGGATGATTGGATGACGCTCAAAGAGGAACTTGATATTTATGATGTTCTGATGACCAATTACTCCGTCGGAGACTGTGTGCCCTTGAGTGCCGTGGGCAATTTCCTGAGATCTCACCATATTACTCCTGCTGACTTTGGCTTTGGCAAGCTTCTGCCCATGTTTGAGGCTTTATCCCATATTTGTACCCTGCATAGTGAGGAACCGCGTGCTGGCGTGCCGCTGGTGTGGTATGTGACAATTCTTCCCCGGCCGCAGGTGGCCCCGGAATTCTCCGGGGATCCCGTGGAAGAGGTGCGGGAGCCTACCGATTCTGCCGGGCAAATAGAGTGGGATATCCTGCCGCCCAATATGGAAAGCGATATGGTATTCTTTCACTATAAGCTGCAAAGCATTCTCAATGATAATATCACAGGGCAGAGGGATTCCCGCATCACACCGGAACGCATTGCCCAGGTGAAGCAGGATTATCTCGACGCCCTTTCTCACAGTCAGGTTCGCTATGACAGGGAGCGGGATTCCTATACCTTTTGCCTGTCCACCCCTGCCGCCAACGGAGAGACCTTGATTCTCAGCCTGTGCCGGAGCAGCCGCAGCGAGGGTATCCCTTGGATTGTCAAATATGTGGGGCCGGATTCCGATGGGCTTTTTTCTCAACGAGGAGAGCCCGCCGTCAGGCATCCGGTGTTCAACCGGCCCGGCAGTGCGCTTCGCAGTTTTGCCTATTTGGGAAATATGACGGTATTCCTTCGCAGTTTGGCGGATCATGTACAGGAGGAGACCTGGAACTTCAGCGGCCAGGAGGATGATTATTCCATTCTGCATCAGTATATCAATTACACCTTTTACCGATTGCAGCAGCAGGATAAAGAGGACGAACAGGATAGTAAAATCTGTATTGCGGCGGATGGCAGCTTTGCCGCCTTCAATACCGGACTGCAGTCCCGACGGCTGGGGGAGGACGTGTTTGCGTTTTTTATCCCCAATGATCCGGAACAGACCTCCGCCTGGAAGTTTTCCTGTTTTTGTTCTTCGGACAGCCGGGACCCCAACGAACGGCGCTGCTACAAAATGATGGTCAGCGAATTCAAGGAGCCCGAAGCCGCCACCTATTTTTCCAAGATTACAGATTTGCTGTTTGACCCGGCGTGCGAAGTGCGGTTGTCCTCCGATCATATCTTCAAGGATAACTGCAGCCGGTTCCCCATTGAGTTTCTGCGCCGGGAATGCAACTGGAATTCTCAGGCACAGGCCATTCTGGCTGAGATTGAACAGGAGACGGATCCCGGTTTGAAGCGGCAGCTATTTGAGGAACTGGGCAATGTGATTGTGGAGGATCCTGATTTGTACGCAGCCATGAACGACAGCCTGGTGAGCGCAGTGAACCGCTCTATCAGGAGGATTCGGCGCAATTACAAGCTGGCGGTACCCTGTTTCTTTCCCACGCGCAATGTGATGAGCATGATGCTGCCCTTGTCCTTTACCTATACCGGGGATCCCTGCCTGGTTTTGGTTTGCGAGAGAACCTACAGCGGCGATTACCTGGGACAGACCGTTTTAACTCTGCCCATGGCCTATGTGGACGCCCGGCTCATCTGCCAGCCAGGCAGTGAGTGGCTCAACACCCAGCGAATCGTATCCTCTGAGGCTGCCGATATTCTGGAAACGGAACAGTAAAGCGGTGGCAAAAAGGAGCCTGCTCCCTTGGGAGCAGGCTCCTTTTTACTATCTGCTATGCCCGCCGTACAGGCGGCTTAACATAGTTTTTTTCAAAATGGAAATGCAGGGGCATCCCGTTGCGGGTCGGGTAGCTGACGTCCCCCTGAATCAGCGGGAGCAGGTAGGAGAAGGCCTCCTGGGTAACGGCGTTGCCTTCGGGGGAAATCCACTGGGTGGGGAAGGTCTTTTCCAGGTTTGCCACCTGGGAAATGTCCGCCAGTTCCGTGCGTACCAGATAGGGCTGCTGGGAAACCCGGTTGAGCACCACCATTTTTCCGGTTTCTCCGATGAGCGCGAAACGGACAGCGTGGGCTCCCAGTTTGCGGGCCTCTGTGATATCCGTGGCGGAGAGCATATGCCCGGCACAGCGCTGCAGCACATTCAGTTCGACAGAACGTACCTTGCAGCCGATGCGTTCCGCCACCAGGCGTTCCAGGTATTTTCCCACACCGGAGAGATACTTGTGCCCAAAGGCGTCCACCATGCCGCTCTGCATACTCTCGGAGACATACCGCCCGTCCGCCAGGCGGATTCCCTCGGATACCGCGACAATAACTGCCTTATGCTGGGCCTGTACCCGGCGTACGTCTTTGAGAAACTCCTCCGGATCAAAGGGGGCCTCCGGCAGGTAAATTAAATGGGGTGCAGCACAGCCCACCGTGTGGGGCAGCGCGGCGGCAGCGGCAAGCCAGCCCGCGTTGCGGCCCATAATTTCCACTATGGTTACGGAATCCAGGTAATATACCTCACAGTCCCGGATAATCTCCATCATGGAGGTGGCGATAAACTTGGCGGCACTGCCAAAGCCGGGGGTGTGGTCCGTGTTGGGCAAATCGTTGTCGATGGTTTTGGGTACGCCGATTACCCGTACGTCCCGCTGTTCCCGGGTGAAATATATAGAGAGCTTATGGGCGGTATCCATGGAGTCATTGCCGCCGATATAGAAGAAATAGCCAATATTGTATTCCTCAAAGATGGCGGAAATCTCATCATACACAGAAGGCTTGTCATCCAAGGCCGGCAGCCGGAACCGGCAGGAGCCCAGGGCCATAGCCGGTGTGCACTCCAGCAGCTCGAATTCCTTTTGCGTGGGGAACTGGCTTTTCAGTTCGATGATCTTGCGGTCCAAAACGCCTTCAATCCCGTTGACGGCGCCGTATATCTCCCCAATTTCACTGTGGCGCATGGCCTCCTGGATAATGCCGGAAAGCGAGGCGTTGATGGCGGAGGTAGGCCCGCCGGACTGGGCAATCAGCAGATTTTTGGGCATACAACCCTTCCTTTCTCTCTTTGGCTTTGGATGATGCGCGGGTTTTTCCTGATAGTGCGGGATCCGCCTGGTGCAAACGGCACCCTTGTCCCATAGCACGGAGCGGTTCCTTTTGACGGCGCACAGGGCCGCAGTCAGCGGAACCAGCCGGGGGCCTTTAACACCCTGGACATTTCCGGGAATCCCAATCATCCGGGACAATTCCATATTCGCGTTCTACGCGATTATTATAGCATAGAAATGAAAGCGGAGCTTTCCTTCCAAACCGCTTCAATGTTCTCACAGACGTCCAATGCTCTGCTTTGGCTACGGCTGTGAGGTTATTATAGCATAGAAATGAAAGCGGAGCTTTTCTTCCAAACCGCTTCAATGTTCTCACAGACGTCCAATGCTCTGCTTTGGCTACGGCTGTGAGGTTATTATAGCATAGTTGCCAGTACGCAACAACTCATACCGTGCTTTTCGGCACGATTACCCGGGAGACCGCCGCCCAAGGCCCTGTAATTGAGAATTTTGCCGGAAATTTGGGAAAATGATGAATGTTTGGCGCTTCTTGCGTCTGGGATGGGGAAAGCCTCCCAAATCCACTTGGAACGGATGGGCCGCATTTGGGAGACGGCGAATTCCATGAAATAAAATAGGGGTTAGTCTCTTACCCAAGAAAATGACAGGAACAGTTTTCCTGAAACAGGTCTCAACAATAATGCTGAGCCATATTTTCCGAAAGTAGTCCTCAGACGCATGGCATTGCCATTTAATGAAAAAAGGCCGCCGCTCATCAGAGCGGTATCATCCTTTTTCTTTGTTTTGACGAAAAATATGTAAAGTTAACTTGACATCTCCGCCGGATGTGATAGAATAGAATTATGGAAAGTAAGCTTTCCATAGGAGGGAGGGTATTGTGAAGAACCGTTTGGAAGAACTTCGAAAACAAAGAGGAATTACCCAGGAGGATTTGGCATTAGCGCTGGGAGTATCCCGGCAGACAATCGGATCGCTGGAAAAGGGGAGATATAATCCGTCTATTCTGCTGGCACTGAGGATTGCAAAGTATTTTGATATGGGAGTCGAGGATATTTTTATCTTTGAGGAGGTGTCCGAATGAACAAGCTGAAGAGTTATGGTATGGCCGCCGCGGGGATCTTGATATTGGTATTGGGCTTTTTCCTTTTAAAAGCGCCGGGGGATCCGGAAGGATTCATGCAGGCGCTTCCCTATGTGTGCATCGGGCTGGGCTGCGGGATGTTCGGCCATGGAATGGGAACCGTTGTCTCGTCTCGGACAGAGCCGTCCGGCGCTGCCCCGCAATCCAAAGGCGGATGGAAATTGAGAAACAGGATGAACGCAATATTGCCATCTCCAACTGTGCCAAGGCAAAAGCCTATGATCTGTCGGTTTTTGTTTTCGGCGCGCTGCTGATTGCGTTTGCGCTGATGGGGGTTCCCATGGAGCCGGTGCTTCTGCTGGTGTTTGCGTATTTATTCGTACAGGGGTATGCTGTATATTACCGGTTTCAGTATGAAAAACAGATGTAACTGCAGGGGCTGGCTGACGATGGGGCCCGCAGGCTGCGCGAAAGAGCGGGCGGCCTTTGGGCCGATCCGCAACCGATTCGTGATTGCCATGGAGCGCCAAACCCCTCAGTTTTAGGGCGCGGAACCTGGAAAGTTGACAGATTTAAACAAGAAATCGGGGCCTGGCCGCACTTTTTTTGCTATCCCGTTTTCTTGACTTTCCCTGGCATTTTCTCTATAATAAAAATGTTTTCAGGATGAACAGCTTGGAAGGGAAAGAGCGGATTGCAAAAGCCTGTGCTCTCAGAGAAAAGGCCCTTGGGTGAAAGGCCTTGGCACGGACGAATCTGCGGCCGTCCCGGAGCTGCGCGCCGAACCCTTTTGTTAAGGCGCGCCGTACAGCCGCGTTAAGGCTTATGAGTGGCGGGGGCCTTTTCGGCCGCTGCAAATTGGGTGGTAACACGGTGCTGACAGCCTTCGTCCCATAGTTGGGGCGGAGGTTTTTTTGTTTTTGGCTCGTGCGGCCGCCTTCAGAACGATCAAAACAGAGGATAGGTTTAAAGGAAAGAGGAACGACTATGAAATGGATGGGACTCAACGAAATCCGGGAGAGCTTTCTGCATTTCTTTGAAGAGAAGGGCCATACGCGCCTGCCCAGCTTTCCGCTGGTGCCGATAAACGACAACAGCCTTCTGCTGATTAACTCCGGCATGGCTCCGATGAAGAAATTCTTTTTAGGCCAGGAAACCCCTCCCAATAAGCGGGTGACCACCTGCCAGAAATGTATCCGTACCCCGGACATTGAAAACGTGGGAAAAACCGCCCGCCACGGCACCTTTTTTGAGATGCTGGGTAACTTTTCCTTTGGGGATTACTTTAAACGGGAGGTAACCGCCTGGGCCTGGGAATTTTTAACGGGGGAACTGGAGCTGCCTGCGGACCGCCTCTGGATCACCATCTACGAGGAGGACGACGAGGCCTTCGAGATCTGGACCCGGGAGGTTGGAATCCCGCCCGAGCGGATTATCCGCATGGGCAAGGAGGATAACTTCTGGGAAATCGGTTCCGGCCCCTGCGGCCCCTGCTCCGAGATCCACTGGGACCGGGGCGAGGAGTACGGCTGCCATAGGCCCACCTGCGGCGTGGGATGCGACTGCGACCGGTATATGGAGATCTGGAACCTGGTGTTCTCCCAGTTTGATTCCGACGGAGAGGGCCACTATGAGCGCCTGGCTCATCCCAATATCGATACCGGCATGGGCCTGGAGCGCCTGGCCTGCGTCATTCAGAATGTGGGAAACCTCTTTGAGGTGGATACCGTTCAGAATATTATGAAGCACGTCAGCTCCATTTCGGGCGTACCCTATCACCAGGATGCGCAGAAGGATATCTCCCTGCGGGTAATTACCGATCATATCCGCAGCACCACCTTTATGATTTCCGACGGCGTTCTGCCCTCCAACGAGGGCCGGGGCTATGTGCTGCGCCGCCTGCTGCGCCGCGGTGCGCGCCACGGACGCCTCTTAGGCATCACGGAGCCGTTTTTGTACCAGGTGTGCGAGACGGTGATCCAGGAGAATGAGGGCGCCTATCCGGAACTGCGCCAGCACGCCGACTTTATCAAAAAGGTGATCCGTATGGAGGAGGAGCGCTTTGCCAAGACCATCGATCAGGGGATGGAACTGTTAAACAGCATCATCGACCGTATCGACGCCGCCCAGTTCGGTGAGCGCCGCCTGTCCGGCGAGGAGGCCTTCAAGCTGTATGATACCTTTGGATTCCCCATTGATCTGACCCGGGAAATCATCGCGGAGCGCAACATTGAGCTGGATGAGGACGTATTCCGTGAGCTGATGGAGCGCCAGCGCCAGACCGCCAGATCCAACCGGAATTCCCTGGATACGGTGAGCTGGTCCGACGACAGCTTTGCGGATTTGGATATTGAGAGCTTTTCCTTTTTGGGCTATGACTCCCTGGAGGCTCCCGCTGTTATCCGGGGAATTCTGAGGGATTCTGAGCGGGTGGAGAACATCGGCCAGGGCGAGGCCGCGGTGGTGGTGCTCAGCGAGACTCCCTTCTACGCCGAGAGCGGCGGCCAGGTGGGCGATCGCGGCGTGATTGTCTCCGGCAAGTCCATCTTTAAGGTGGAGGACTGCAAAAAATCCCCCACCGGGCAGTACCTGCACATCGGGCAGGTTGTCAGCGGGATTATCAGTGCGGGGGCTCAGGTGCAGGCCGTGGTGGATAAGGACTTCCGCCGGGCTGTGATGCGCAACCACTCTGCCTGCCATCTGCTGCAGGCGGCGCTGCGCCGGGTGCTGGGCGACCATGTGCACCAGGCCGGTTCCTATGTGGATCCCCACCGCTGCCGGTTTGACTTCTCCCATTTCTCCGCAATGACCCCTCAGGAGATGAAAAAGACAGAGAAGCTTGTCAATGAGATGATTCTGGAGGCCCTGCCGGTGCAGGTGCGTGAGATGCCTCTCGAGGAGGCCAAGAAGGTGGGGGCCATGGCCCTGTTCGGGGAAAAATACGGGGATATTGTGCGGGTGTGCGATATGTCCGGGCGCTCTGTGGAATTCTGCGGCGGCACCCATGTGTCCAACACCGCGCAGATCGGCCTGTTCCGCATTATCTCCGAATCCTCCGTGGGCGCCGGCGTGCGCCGGATTGAGGCCACAACCGCCCTGGGCGTGTTGGAGCTTTTGGAGCAGTCCGAGCGGGTGATCGGGGAGTCGGCGATGAACCTGAAATTGGCCAACCCTGCGGATCTGGTGGCAAAGACCGCCTCGGTGGCTGCGGAATTAAAGGCCAAGGATCGGGAGATTGAAACCCTCACCGGCAAGATGGCGGAGATGCAGACCAGCGGTTTGTTTGAAAACGCCATGGAGGTGTGCGGGGTGAAGGTGGTGTATACTGCCTTTTCCGGAACAAAAAATGAGACCCTGCGCGCTATGTGCGACCGTGTCAAGGACCAGATGCCCAAGATGGTGGCGATGATCTGCGGCATGAACGAGGGTAAATCCACCCTGTTCGCGGTGTGCGGCAAAGAGGCTGTGGCGGCCGGTGTCCACGCCGGCAAGCTGATGAAGGAGGTTTCCGCCATGGTGGGCGGCTCCGGAGGCGGGCGGCCCGACAGCGCTATGGGCGGCGCCAAGGACGTGTTTAAAATCGACGAGGCTCTGGCAAAAGTCCCCCAGATTGTACAGCGTATGGTAGAGGAAAAGCAGTCCTCAAAATAAACAGAAAGCGCGATTGGAAGAATTTCTCCCGGTGATATTGCCCACACACCTGCAAAGGCATGGAGCCTCCGTCTGAAAACCTGAGAAAGGTTGGGGATAAGGGGAATCCATCGCGGGCATCATCCTGGGTGCGGGCAGCGGCGTTCCTGCCGCCCGGCGGGAGACGGTTCACAAAGCGGGGGGCCGGCCGGCGTCAGCTTCCGGGCTGCCCAGGCGCGCGCAGGGAAATGAAGGCGGTTATCCCTGGGCTCCAACAGATAGATGGCCCCCGGTTGGGACAGAATGCAGCGAAACAGGGCTTTTTAAAGGGCCTGCAAGGAGGTAATGGATTTGGATTGTCTGTTCTGCGAGATCGTGAAGGGGAATATCCCCTCGAAAAAACTGTATGAAGATGAGCAGTGCGTAGCGTTTTATGACATCAATCCTATGGCGCCGGTTCATTTTTTGGTGGTGCCCAAGGCGCATATCGCCTGTGCGGATGAAATCACCCAGGAAAACAGCCCGGTTGTGGCGCATATCTTCTGCGTCATCGCGAAGCTGGCAAAGGAGCAGGGGCTCTGCGACGGCTACCGGATTGTCAACAACTGCAAAGAGAATGCGGGACAGACGGTGCGCCATCTGCATTTCCATGTCCTGGGCGGCGGGCCGCTTTCCCTTCAAATGGCATAGGGCCTGACGGATTCCTGCTGAAAAAGGCTGCGGCCGGGTTTTGTATCGCAGGCATCCCTTCTGCTGAGGGGCGGCGCTTTACACAACCGGCCTCCCCGGCAGAGAAAAGGGCCAACCGCCCATTTGCAACGATTTTAACTTGGCTTTGTGCCCTTTGAGCCCAAAAGAGGAGGCTCTATTCCGGCACAAATCCTGAGAAAGGAAGGGTCATTGTTATGGCACAAGAGAAAACGTATCGGCTCCAGGTTGCGGGGCTGCAGCGGGATTTGACGATCTGCCCCATCAGTGAAACCATGTCCATTGCCGGGTTTATCATGTTCTCTGATGTGGAATTGACCATCCGGTGCGCCGAGGAGCTGCTTAAAAAGCTGCCGGCGGACTATGATATTCTGCTGACAGCGGAATCCAAGGGAATCCCGCTGGCCTATGAGATGTCCCGGCAGTCCGGAAAAAACTACATCCTGGCCAGAAAAAGCGCAAAGCTGTATATGCGCAATCCGGTGGAGGTGGATGTAAAATCCATCACAACCTCCCGGATTCAGACCCTGGTTTTGGATGAGCACGATATCGGCCTGCTGCGCGGAAAGCGGGTTGTAATTGTGGATGATGTTATCAGCACCGGGGAATCGCTGAGCGCCATGGAAAAGCTGGTGGAGAAGGCCGGCGGCACCATTGCGGCGAAAGCTGCGGTTTTGGCTGAGGGCGACGCTGCCAAACGGGAGGATATTATCTTCCTGGAGCCCCTGCCCCTGTTTTTTCATGACTGATTGATGTCCGGGAACCCGAATACCGGCGTGTCCGGCTGGATAGAACTGATGAAGGCCCCCTGAGACGGCAAAAACGCTGTCCCAGGGGGTTTTTGACACCGGAGAGAGGGGAAGCCTATGGGCGTCAGCGGCGGAAATCACACCTAATTATGCCTTCGGCGCCCACGGGCAGTTTATCTTTGTGGTGCCCCAGCTGGATTTGGTCACCGTCATCACCAGCAATTCCGTCGAAAACAGCTATGCGCCCCGTCCCTTTTTTACGGACTATGTTCTGGCGGCCTGCGGGCAGTGACTGTCGAGCTGCTTTGAAGGCATCGCAAGGGCAGTCCGAGCGAACCGGTATCGCAGGCTTTTGATCGTATCCGCCGTCAGCAGCAGAGGTTTCTCCTGTTCGGTACCCGGCAGCGGGGACCGGGCGGGGGAATTTTGCCGTCCGGGCTATGGAGCGCTGATTCTCTATGACAGCGCCTATACCGCCTGTACGGGTTGAGGAAATTGCCGCCTGGGCCAAAAACGCCCGGGAGAGGGGCATTTCTGAAAAAAGAGAAAAAAGAACTCAAAAGTGCTGGATTTTTCGGCGTGGATTCAGTATAGTGATAGAAAGAAAACTGCACAGGGGATCCGGCGGGAGGCGAGGTACAAGGAATGCCTTCAAAACCGCGGGAGCCTTCCGGAAAATAAAAGCGCCGTGCCGCGCGCAAAAAAGCCGGTTTGACCCGGCAAGAGGAGTTTGGATTATGGCAGGACGATATGAAAAGGAAAAACTCAAGGAGATTTCATTTCCGTTGGGAGGCATCGGCACTGGAAGTGTGGGCCTTGCGGGAAATGGACGGTTTGTGGACTGGCAGATAGCCAACCGGCCCAATGTGCACAGCGTCAACGGTTTTACTCATCTGGCGGTGAAGGCACAGCGGGGGGATACCGTTGTTGACGCCCGGGTGCTCCAGGGGGATTTTGCCCCGCCCTATTCTGGGGGCGAGACCTCGGGGCTGCGTGGGAATAACGGCTTCGGGCAGGGTCCGGATCGATGCACCATGGCGGGGGTGCCCCATTTTCAGGATGTGGTGTTCGAAGGGGAGTTTCCTCTGGCCTCCCTGAAATTTTCCCAGCCCACCTTTCCGGGGGAGGTCAGGCTGGATGCCATGAACCCCTTCATCCCCTCCAACAGTGCGGATTCCTCCCTGCCGGCGGCATTTTTCACCGTGACCCTGCACAATCCCACACAGGATGAGCTGGACTATACGGTATGCTTTTCGCTCAACAATATGGCGGCGCCCACCGCTGAGAACCGCCGGGAGCTCATAGGAGGCTATGAGGGGATTTTTCTGGGCCAGCTGGGGGAGGATAAAGATTCCCCCAACTATGGAAATTTGGCTTTGGTGTGTATGGAACCGGATGTGAGCTTTCAGGAAAACTGGTTTCGGGGGGCTTGGTTTGACAGCCTCACGGTATTCTGGAAGGAGTTTACCGCGCCGGGACGGCTGAAAAACCGCCGGTATGAAGAGGCCTCTCAAACCAAATTCATCGACCGGATGCGGGGCGAGGATATGTGCAGCCTTGCCGCCCATGTGCGCCTTGCCCCGGGGGAGCGGCGGGCGGTCCGTTTTGTGATGGCCTGGAGTTTTCCCAACTATCAGAATGACTGGAATCCCATCCCGGACAGCGATCCCATCCGGGACAACACCTGGAAAAATTACTATGCCACAGTGTTTGAGGATTCCCGGGCTGCGGCTGTGTACTGCCTGCAGGAGTGGGAGCGCCTTGAGCGGGATACCCGGGCCTTCCATAGGGCCCTGAGCAGCAGTACGCTGCCCGAAAAGGCGCTGGAAGCGGTGAGCAATACGCTGAGCGTTCTGCATTCGCCTACCTGCCTGCGCCTGGCTGACGGCACCTTCTGGGCCTGGGAGGGCTGCAATCCCTTTGACGGCTCCTGCGAGGGTTCCTGCACTCATGTTTGGAATTATAACTATGCGCTCCCGCTGCTGTTCCCGGATCTGGAGCGCTCCATGCATGACGCGCATTTCCGGTATGATATGCGCCCAAGCGGTTCCTTAGCCTTTCGCACCATGCTGCCTTTGGGCCGGGAGCCCTGGGAGATGCGGGCCTGTGCGGACGGTCAGTTCGGCGATATCATCAATGTCTATCGGGAATATAAGCTCAGCGGCGACAGGGAGTGGCTCGAAAGAACCTTCCCGGCGGTAAAAAAGGCCCTGTCCTTTGCCTGGAGCCCCGACAATGAGGACCGGTGGGATCCAAACGCCTCGGGCGTTCTCACCGGAAGGCAGCACCACACCCTGGATATGGAATTGTTCGGCCCCAGTTCCTGGCTCAACGGGATGTATCTGGCGGCCCTCAAGGCGGCCTCGCGCATGGCCCATGAGCTGGGAGAAACCCAGCTGGAGCAGCAGTACCAGGCTGTCTTTGAGTCGGGCAGCGCTTGGGTGGAGGAGCATTTATTTAACGGGGAATACTATCAGCAAGAGGTGGATCTCACCGACTATGAGCATCTGTCCAGTTTTGGTGAGGACGCTGTGGCCTCCTATTGGAACGCGGAGGCCGGACAGATGAAATACCAGATTGGAGAGGGCTGCTCCATCGACCAGCTGCTGGGACAGTGGCACGCGAATCTCTGCGGGCTGGGGGACATCTTTTCGCCGGAGCACCGCAAAACAGCCCTCCAAAACCTGTTCCAAAACAACTTCAAGGAGCATTTCCGGGATTTCTTCAACGGATGCCGCAACTATGCCCTCAATGACGAGGGGGGACTGGTGATCTGCACCTGGGGCGAGGGCAAAGAGGTGCCTGTGATCCCCATTACCTATTCCGACGAGGTGATGACCGGCTTCGAATATGCGGCGGCGTCTCTGATGATAGCGGAGGGCCTGGAGGAACAAGGGCTGCGCTGCGTAGAAAAGGTGCGGGAGCGCTATGACGGGGAAAAACGCAATCCCTTCAATGAAATCGAATGCGGCAGCTACTATGCCCGTGCCATGGCTGCCTGGGCCCTGCTGCTCACCTATTCCGGATTCTCCTGCGATTTGGCTGCCGGAAAACTGGGCTTTGCGCCCCTGCATCCTCAAGAGGAGTTCTCCTTCTTTTTCTCCGTGGATGGAGCCTGGGGAACCTTCAGCCGCAAGGACGGCGGCCTGATGCTGTCGGTTTTATATGGGGAACTTTCTCTGGAAGAGCTGGAAATCCCCTTTGTATCTGCCGTAAAGAGCGTCCGGTGCGGCAGCGGGCAGCTTCCCTTTGAGTACCGGGATGGGGTACTGTATGTGAAAACGCATTTGAGCGCAGGGAATACGCTGCAGATTTGCTAATGGCAAAACGGTCTTTGAAAGGGGCACCGGGAAGGCTCAGGCCTGGGTGCCCCTTTGCAGCGGGAGAAAGGAAGGCAAAACGGATGAAAATAGCTGTTTTTTACGAACATCTCATGGAGGCGGCCCGGCAGAGCCAAAAGGACCTGGATGAAATCCTGGATATTGCCCGTGGCTGCGGGGTTCAGGGAGTGGATTTCCCCCTGCAGGGGCTGGACGAATCCCCTCAGGACGCCAAAGCGCGCCTGGACAGGGCGGGGCTCTCGGTGCTGAGCCTGCACAAGGACTGTGATTTTGTGCACGTTCCCGACTGGGGCCAGGCGAGGGAATTGGTGGATTTAGCCGCCCAATGGGGCGTTGGCCCTGTGCTGGTGGTTCCCGGCTTTGTGGAGGAGAACGCCGATGCCCAGCAGTGGAAACAAGCAGAGGAAACTATCGTAAAAGCGTTGGTTCCCCTGTGCGGTTACGCCGCCGCAAAGGGCGTGAATGTCACCCTGGAGGATTATGACGGCGTGAAAGCGCCTTTTGGAACCATGGAGCAGCTTTTGGGGTTTACCCGGCAGGTGCCCGGGCTTGGAATCTCCTTTGATACGGGGAATTTCCTCTTCTGGGCGCAAGATGAACTGGCGGCCTTTGAGCTTTTAAAGGACAAAATCGTCCATATCCACTGTAAAGACAGAGCCCTGCAGCCTTCAAACGGCGCGTGTCAGGTCAGTGTGGATAACACAAAACTGTACCCCTCCCCGGTGGGCGGCGGCGTCATCCATATGCGGGAAATTCTGACCCGGCTGTCCCGGATGGGATATACCGGTGCCCTCACCATCGAGCACTTTGGCGCGCAGGATCAGCTGGCGCTTTTGAGGCAGTCCGCCGGATGGCTCAGGGAAGCACTGGACAGCCTGGAGAAAAACTGAGGCGGGCGGTCCTGAGGAAAATCCAAATGGCTTCGTGATAAGGGGAGCCTCTCGGGGAGATTCCCAGAGATGGCTCCAGCCTAGGCTGAAAAAATGCCGGGAGGTATGCGTTTCACGGAACCGGGAGCCTGAGTGCCGGGACAGAGAAATCCGTTTTTTTGCTTTGTCGGCGGATTGGCGGATGCCTTCTGTATTCCCGGAGAAAGCCTCTTGCCGCGGCCTCCCCATGAGGGACTGGAAGCCTGTGAGCCGGGCCCAAATCCGCCCGGAGCAGAACGGCCTAAAACAGAAAGGAAATTGATTTATATATGGCAAAAGTCGTATGGAATCCGGGGGCTTTACTGGCTCCGGTTGCGCCCACTATGGTCTCCTGCGGGAGCATGGAACACCCTAATATCATCACCATTGCCTGGACCGGGATTCTCAGCACCCATCCCACCATGACCTATATCTCCGTGCGCCCCCAGCGCTTTTCCCACAAGCTCATTGCGGATAGCGGGGAGTTTGTCATCAATCTTACCACCCGGGAATTGGTGCGCGCCTGCGACACCTGCGGAGTGAAGAGCGGGGCGCAGGTGAATAAATTTGAACTGATGGGGCTGACCCCCAAACGGGCCTCTCAGGTGAGTGCCCCTCTGATTGGGGAGAGCCCCATAAATTTGGAGTGCCGGGTGACCCAGCGCCTGCCCATGGGCTCCCATGAGGTATTTATTGCCAAGATTGTGGCGGTGAATGTGGAGGAAAGCCTTTTGGACGCTGCGGGAAAGCTGGATTTACAGAAATGCGGCCTGGTGGCCTATGCTCATGGCAACTATTACGCCCTTGGGGAGAGCTTGGGGAGTTTTGGATATTCGGTGAGAAAAAAGCCGCTTGACTCCCGGACGCCCCAAAATCAGCGAAAGGGGAGAGGTACCCATGCAGACCGGCGGCAAAAGCCCATATCCGGGCACGGCGCCCGGACTCATTCAGGTGGACGCCCACGCCGAAAGGCTGCTGGAAACCCTCAATGAAAACGGCTATGAGGCATTTGTGGTAGGCGGATGCGTGCGGGATGCCCTTTTGGGGCTTGCGCCCAAGGATTGGGATATTACCACCAATGCCACGCCGGACGCTGTGAGCGCCTGTTTTTCCTCATATCCTCAGCTGACCCAGGGCCTCCGGCATGGCACGGTGACCGTGCTGTACCGCCATATGCCCTATGAAATCACCACCTACCGCACAGAGAGCGGCTACACGGATCACCGGCATCCGGACGAGGTTTCCTTTACCAAAAGCCTGCGGGAGGATCTTTCCCGGCGGGATTTTACCATCAACGCCATGGCCTATCACCCAAAGCTGGGCCTGCGGGATTACTTTGGGGGCCTTGAGGATCTCAGCCGGGGAATCATCCGCTGTGTGGGGCAGGCGCAGGCCCGTTTTGAGGAGGATGCCCTTCGGATTCTGCGGGCACTGCGCTTTGCCTGCCGGTATCGCTTCACCCTGGCGCCGGACTGCGCCCAGGGGGTTCTGGCGCTGCGGGTTCTGCTCCCCCAGCTGTCCCCTGAGCGTATCTTTTCGGAGCTCACGGAAATCCTGACGGCGGATGACGGGAAAATCCTCCTCCAATTTGCCCCGGTGTTCGCAAAGGCCCTGCGCCTGGAAAATACACAAGGCTCCCCGGATTTTGCAAAATACGTCCGTGCCGCAGCACAGGTACCGGAGATGGCGGACAGGCTGGTGCTCCTATTGTGGAGCGTACCGCGGGAGGATCTTGCACGTCATCTGCAGGCGCTGCGATGTCCCCGGCGGATATTGCAGCTGGTGGTGAACCGCCGCGAGGCCGCGCAGCTGCCCTTTTCCAATGCGGATTGGCCTTTATGGCTCATCCAATGGGGAGAGGAATGCCTGGCCCACGCCCTTCGGATTGCAGGGGCGCTCCAATCCTGGGATCCGGGGTGCCGGCGCACCTATGAAACCCAGTTGAGACAGGCGGTGCGCAGCTGTCCCTGCACCAACCTGTCCCAGCTGCGGGTGAACGGCAGGGATCTGCGGGAATTGGGAATTGGGCCCTCCGCCGGGCTGGGAAACCTGTTGCAGGAACTTTTGCTGACGGCCGCCAGGGGCCGGGTGAAAAATGAGCGGGAACCCCTTTTGGAGCTGGCTAGGAAGCTGTGGCAGGAAAAGGCGGCTGAATAGGCACTTTGCCTTATCTTATATTGATAGCGTTAGGATATCATCTTTTCGGCGATGGACGTCGATTCCCTATGGCGCTTGAGAGGAACAAATCCCCTGCGCTTTTTTCATCGCTTGCATAAGTGCCTGTAGACGGGCCAGTGTTCTCAGTTCGCTGGTTTCATACCGGCGTTCCTCTGCGCCCGAATGGCTTTTCCGTTGTTTGTGCTGAATTCGGCGTTTCCCAAAGTCTCCGATGGTTTTTATAAAAGAAAAAACGGCTGCCGCAGTGAAGCGGCAGCCGTTTACTGGGCCGTCCTGAAAGGGCGGCTCTCTTACCTGTGGGAACCGGGCGCGTCCCCGTTATTCTTCACCGGGATCCCCGGCGGCATACTGATTGACGGTATTACCGCAGTTATTGCCGATGCCGCCCTTCGTGGGGGCCAGGAAAAACCCAGCAATTACACCGCATAAAAATCCCACAAAAGCCCAGAGGGCCACCATTTTTTTGCTTATAACCGTTCATCCTTTCTCTGGCCCGCAGTTTCAACACCGCAGGCCCTGTGGCGTCGCGTCCAGCCCGGCAGAATAACGCCGGATTCGTCAGGCCAAACAGTGCCGTCTTTCTCCCGCAAGACAGGCTTGGCCTGCGGGAGGGTTTTGATTGGAAGCCCTGCAGGGGCACAATGGGGGGACTGGGCGGCAGGCAATGCCAACAGCCCCTCCAGTATCAGGGGATTCCTTCTGGCCGCATCCCCTTTTTCCTGAGGATTCGTCCTTTTGGCCCATTTTACCACCTTTTTTTGATGTCCACAAGGCTCCTCGGGCAGAATTTTGCTCATGTTACCCAGGGTCAAAGGATATCCGGCGGCTGTCAGACCCAGAATATTGGGAGGACGTTCTCCCACCGGTACGTGAAAATTTGGCAGGGATAGGGGATTTGTGGTACAATATTCGCGTGGAACGCGAATATACAATCATCTAAAGATGATATGGAAGTTTCCCTCACCGGCGTGAAGGCACGGCCGGCATTCAGACAAGGCCAAACCGCAAAACGTCCCGGCTGGTTCGGCTGTTCTGGTGCAGGGATCGTGCGGAGTGTGGGTATCATCTGAGGTAGGGCTGCCGGGTAAACGATGGCCGGCATCTCGGCGGTGCCACAGAGCAAAGTATCCCAGATACGATGCAATGAACAAAAAAATGCCCGCTGTCAAAGGCGCCGGGCTGACATTACATTAGGATTGGAGCTTTAAAATGCTGACTGTTTCAGACGTATCGTTAAATTTCAGCGGGCAGAATTTATTCTCCCATGTGAATCTCAAATTTACCCCCGGGAACTGCTATGGCGTCATCGGCGCCAACGGGGCGGGAAAATCCACCTTTCTGCGGATTCTCTCCGGGGAGCTGGAGCCCTCCAAGGGAGAGGTTATCCTGGATGAGCGCAGCCGGATGTCGGTGCTCAAGCAGGATCACTTCGCCTACGACGCCTATTCGGTCTTGGATACGGTGATAATGGGCAACCCGCGGCTGTATGAAATCAGCACCCAGAAGGAGCAGCTCTACGCCAAGGATGATTTCACCGAGGAGGACGGAATTCTGGCCTCCGAATTGGAGAGCGAGTTCGCGGAGCTGGGCGGCTGGGACGCCCCCACCGAGGCCCAGAAGCTCCTGCAGGGCCTGGGGCTTGGAGAAGAGGTTTTGTATGAGTCCATGAGCAGCCTTCCGGCGAAATTAAAGGTCAAGGTGCTCCTGGCGCAGGCCCTGTTCGGACAGCCGGATATCATCCTGCTGGACGAGCCCACCAACCATCTGGATATTCGCTCCATCGAATGGCTTCAGGAGTTTTTAATCAGCTATGAGGGTACGGTGATTGTAGTATCCCATGACCGGTATTTTCTCAACAGCGTGTGCACTCATATTGTGGATATCGACTACACTCAGATCAAGCTCTATGTGGGCAACTATGATTTCTGGTATGAATCCAGCCAGCTGATGCAGCGGCTGCTCAAGAACCAGAATAAAAAGCGGGAGGAAAAGGTGAAGGAGCTGCAGAGCTTCATTCAGCGGTTTTCCGCCAATAAATCCAAGTCCAAGCAGGCTACCTCCCGCAAAAAGCTGCTGGACAAGCTGACGGTGGAGGAGATGCCCGCCTCGTCCAGGCGGTACCCCTTTGTGGGCTTTACCATGGAACGGGAGGCCGGCAAGGAGATTTTGACCGTGGAGGGCTTATCCAAGACCATCGACGGCGTGAAGGTGCTAAACAATGTCTCCTTTCGGGTGGCAAAGGGCGACAAAATCGCCTTTGTGGGGGACAATGAGGTGGCAAACACCACCCTGTTCCAGATCCTGATGGGGGAGCTTGAGCCGGACGAGGGCAGCTATAAGTGGGGAATCAGTACCTCCCAATCCTATTTCCCCAAGGATAATTCCAGCTACTTTGCCAGCGGGGAGCAAAACCTGCTGCAATGGCTCAACCAGGCCGCTCCCGATATGCTGGAGACGGATCTGCGCAGCTTTTTGGGCAAGATGCTCTTTTCGGGCGACGACGTACTAAAACCGGTTGGAGTGCTCTCCGGCGGGGAAAAGGTGCGGTGTATGCTCTCCAGAATGATGATGAACGGGGCCAATGTGCTGGTGATGGATCAGCCCACCAACCATCTGGATCTGGAGTCCATCACCGCGCTCAACGACGGTATGATTGCCTTTCCAGGCATGATCCTCTTTTCCTCCCACGACCATCAGTTCATCCAGACTATCGCCAACCGCATCATCGAATTGCGGGCGGACGGCGTACTGGATCGCCGGGGAACCTATGAGGAGTACCTGGAGTTTATGGAGGAGCACCACTATATTTAAAGTTGAGGAGAGGCGAAATGAGGATGAAAAAAGGTTCTGTATGCCTGGCGGCGATTTTGCTGCTGATGCTGTGTGCGGGCTGTTCCCTTCTTACGGGGAGAGTTCGCCGGGACAGAAATTTTGAGATAGAAGATTATGGGATGACCTTCACTGCTGCGGGGGATTGGGAGGAAGTGGAGGATACGCCCTTTGATATTCAAATTACCAATTCCAAATCCTACCTGGGAATTATGGCCTACGGTGAGCAGGATCTCTCCCCGGAACAGACCGCCCAGGAGGTCTATGACTGGCAGAACAGCGATCTGTTCAGCCGGCGGGAAAATGTGGAGGTGGTAGAGCAGTATCAGGAATACCACGCAGGGGGAAAAACTATCGGTTCCACGATGTTTTCGGCCGAGCGGGACAAAAACCAGAACTATTATCTGTCGTGCCTGGTCAGGTTTGACAACCGGGACGATATCTTTGCGTTCGTGATGATTACCGGGACGCCTTCTTATATCCAGAACAGCCGGGAGGATTTGCTGGGAATTCTTGAGACTCTGGAGCTCAGCGACGCAAGCGCCTCTTCCATCAGCAGTATTTCTTGACAGAAAGCGGGAAGGTGTGTATTCTGAAACCAGTTGTGAACGGCTCAGCCGGGAGGGAAACAGGGATGAAGCAGAATGTCAGCGCGGCAATGCTGGAGATGACGAACATCTTTGGCGGAGATCTCCATCAAATTAACCATGCTATGAAGGTATATGCCTTTGCCAGGATCATTGGGCAAGCGCAAGGGCTGGACGAATACCAGCAGTATATCTTGGATTTGGCCAGCATTCTCCATGATATCGGCATTCCCCGGGCGCTGCAGGTTCACGGCAGCGCCGCCGGGAATTTTCAGGAGCAGGAGGGGCCGTCGGTTTCCGATCAAATCCTAAATGGCCTGGAGGAGGACGGCGAGGTGATGGAGACAGTCCGTTTCCTGATTGCCCATCACCATACCTATACCAATATCGTTTCCCCGCTGCACCAGATTCTGGTGGAGGCGGATTTTCTGGTGAATCTGGATGAGGGAAATATGGGCAGGCTGCAGGCGGCCAGTGTCCGCGATAACATTTTTAAAACCTCCATGGGCATCCAGCTGCTCACCCGAATGTTTTTAAACGAGGAAAAGGAGAGTGCCCAATGAAACCAACCCCTTGTATCCGGCTGCGGGAACTTACAGTACAGGACGCTGCGGCAGTGTTCGAAATTACCGGTGATCCCGAGGCCGCAAAATATATGCGCTTCGATGTCCACACCTCCCTGGAACAGGCCCGGCAGCTGGTGGAGGAGTACCGCCTGGGCGGGCTTGCCTTTGCCGTTCTCTCCCCGTCCGGCGAGTTTGTGGGCTATCTGGCCATGTACGCCTCCGACGAGGAGCCGGGCTGTTATGGAATGTCTACGATGATTGCCCCGCGGTTTTGGAACCAGGGCTATGGCACAGCCATGGTGGCGGCGGCAAAGGAGATGGCAATGGATCCGGACAGCCCGGTGCGCGCGCTGACCGGCCATGTGGTGGGGGACAATCTGGGTTCCCGCCGGATGCTGGAGAAAAACGGATTTACCGTGGCCCAGAAGCTCACCTTTGAGGATTTGCCCAGCGGGCTGTATGTATACCGGTTTGAAAATACGCAGAAATAGCCCGGGCGTGGGTCTGCCCAGGGTACTCCTCATGCCGCCCCGCCTGCCGGTTTCCGAAAAGCAAAGGGTGCGTCAATGAGAAAGCGGGGATGGGGTGCGTTCCTGCCTGGCTGTCCCTGCAGGAACTGCAAAGCGGTGTCGCGGCGCCGCCTGAGGTGATTGAGGGCGCAACGATCCCAGGATGGCGCTGTACCTGGCTGAGCACTGCGGCTCAGAAGTAACGGCTGCGGCGCCTGGAAAAGGGGGAGCCGAAACTAATATCAAAAGGCATCGGGAGGGTTCAGCTTTGCAGGCGGTGTCCGGCGGTTTTTATGACTGCTTGGACCCAGCGCCGGTCAAAAAGGGCTCTGCGGCAGACAGATAGGGAAAATGCTTGCCAAAGCGGGCAAGCTATTGTATAATATAAAATGCTCCCAAAAGTGAGCGCCTGATTTGCCCCATGGGCAGCGGGCTGCTGTTTTGGACATTTTTGGAAAATGAGATTACAAACGGCGGAAATCTGGTGTGTTCTGCCACGCGGTTGCATGGGTCCTGTGCAACAGAACGCCACGAACCATGTCAGGCGGGGAACCGAGCAGCATTAAGTGGCTTTTTCTGTGTGCCGCAGTCAATCTGTGCGGCCGTGTGGCAGAGCACATGAGAAACCATCGCTGTTTGTAATTTTTTCTTTTATGGGGTGCTTGCCCTGCTGGATTCCCATCCTGCCAGGAATGGATTCCAGATTTTTGGCGGCGCGATTCCGCGTCGGATTTATATGAAATTTAAAACAATGGCTCTGGGCGCTTAGCGGTCAGGCTGTGTGGGCGCCGCGCAGGACGAGGATCCGCGGGGCTTGACAGCTGCCATTGGGTTTTAGACAAATGGAAAACGACAGGGGGGCTGTGGATGTATCAGGCATTGTACCGCAAGTGGCGGCCCAGGATTTTTGACGATGTTGTGGGCCAGGAGCCCATCACTACAACGCTCAAAGCCCAGGTGAAGGCCAAAAAGACCGCCCACGCCTATCTGTTTACCGGAACCAGGGGAACGGGAAAGACCACCTGTTCCAAAATACTGGCCAAGGCGGTGAACTGCCCGAATGTGACGGACGGAAACCCCTGTGGCGTGTGTGAAATTTGCCGAGGCGTGGATGACGGAACCCTGATGGATGTGGTGGAAATCGACGCCGCCAGCAATAACGGCGTGGACAATATCCGGGATCTGCGGGATGAGGCAAACTTCACCCCGGCAGTGGCCAAAATGCGCGTCTATATTATCGATGAAACCCATATGCTCAGCACTGGCGCCTTCAATGCGCTGCTCAAGATTATGGAGGAGCCGCCGGAGCACGTGCTGTTCATTTTAGCCACTACGGAGGCCCACAAGGTCCCTGCCACCATTGCCTCCCGCTGCCAGCGCTTTGATTTTAAGCGCATCGACAGTGGGGTGATTGCCAAGCGCCTCCAGGCTGTGGCCCGGCAGGAGGAAATCCCGCTTCAGGAAGAGGCGGCTTTGACCATCGCCTCCCTGAGCGACGGCGGGATGCGGGACGCGCTCTCTCTGCTGGATCTCTGTTCGGCCCGCAGCGGCGACATTACGGCTCAGGTCGTGCTGGATTGTGCCGGGATTGTGGGGCGGGAATACCTGTTTGCCATTGCTGAAGCCGTCATTGGCGGGGATGCCGCGGCAGCGCTGGAAATCGTACAGACGCTGTACCAGCGTTCCATCAGCGTAGATAAGCTGTGCTCGGAGCTCACCGAGCATTTCCGCAATCTGATGGTGGCAAAGTCCGTCAAGGATCTGGGAAAATTCGTCTCCTGCCTGCCGACGGAGCTGGAAAAGCTCAGGGAGCAGGCTGCCAAGGTGGGAACCTCCAGAATTCTGTATGTAATGAACGTGCTGCAGGAGGCAACTTCCCGGCTGTCCCGTTCCTCCTCACAGCGCATGGATTTGGAATTGTGCATCTTTCAGATGTGCTCTCCCCAGCTGAGCACGGATCCCAAGGCGCTGCTGGCCAGGATTGAGCAGTTGGAGCAGACGATATCCGTTTTGCGCCGGACAGGCCTGCCGCCGGCTGTGCCGGACCGGGAGCAATCCAATCCGCCGGACGATCCCGGCTTTGTGCCGCAGACGCCCATCGAGGAGAGCACGCCGCCTGCACTGCAGGATCCGGGTTGTGCCGATGGGGTGCAGGCACCTGAGGAAAAGCCAACGGCACGCCGGTTTAAGCCATGGAGCAAGGTTGTGGGCAGGCTGGTGCACGTGAATCCGGCCCTGGCAGGGGCTCTCAAGGACTCCAAGGCCTATGAGGCCGGGGATTTGCTGCTGATTGAAACTGACAATGTGCTCTTTTTGCAGCTGATGCGCCAGAATGACTATGCCAAAACATCCATTCGGGAGGCACTGCTCCAGGAAACGGGACGAAAGTTCCGGCTGGGCCCTTACCGCAATGAGACAGTTGAAAAAGAAGAAAAAAATCCGCTTGATATTCTGAGCCAGCGCGCTATGGATGCTGGAATTCCGGTGGAGCGCGTTGGAACGGCGGAGAATTAGGAGGAAATTACAGATATGAAAGCAAGACTGCCAAAGGGAATGGGCGGCGGCCCGAACAATATGCAGGGGATGATCCGCCAGGCTCAGAAGATGCAGGAGGATATGGCGAAGATCCAGGCCGAGCTGGAGGAGCGGGAATTTTCCGCTACGGCGGGCGGCGGCGCTGTCCAGGTTGTTATGACTGGTAAGAAGGAGCTGAAATCCGTCACCTTGCAGCCGGAGGTTGTGGATCCTGAGGATATCGAGATGCTCCAGGATTTAATTGTGGCGGCAGTCAATGAGGCCATCCGCACTGTGGAGGAGACTACCAACGACGAGATGGGTAAGGTGACAGGCGGATTATCGATTCCCGGATTGCTGTAATTTTTAGGGATAAGGGGCGAAGCATACATGGCGTATCAGGTGTTGCCGCTGACCCGGCTGATTGAGCATTTTGAGCGGCTGCCCGGTGTCGGCAAGAAGTCGGCCCAGCGGCTGGCCTTCTATGTGCTGAATATGCCCAAGGAAAAAGCGGAGGATTTTGCCCATTGCATTCTTGAGGCAAAGGAAAAAATTAAATACTGCACCGTGTGCAAGAATCTGACGGAACAGGAACTCTGCTCCATCTGTTCGGACGCTGCCCGGGATGACAAAACCATCTGTGTGGTGGAAAATCCCCGGGATGTGCTGGCGTTTGAGCGTACCAAGGAATACCATGGGCTGTACCATGTGCTGCATGGGCTGATTTCTCCAATGGACGGCATCGGCCCGGAGCAGCTGTATATTAAGGAACTCCTGCTGCGGGTGCAGAAAAACCCGGTGAACGAGGTTATTATGGCCACGAACCCCACTGTTGAGGGGGAGGCTACCGCCATGTATGTCTCCAAGCTGTTAAAGCCGCTGGGGATTAAAGTGACAAGGCTTGCCTATGGCATCCCCATCGGGGGAAACCTGGAGTATGCGGATGAAGTAACGTTGTACCGGGCCCTGGAGGGGCGCAGCTCTATCTGAGACAATCGGGAAAAAAGGCTATCTTTTGCCCTTGTTTTTTGATATAATAGAATTCGGTTCTCAAGAGAGGAGGCGTGCCGAATTGGCAAAGGAATCACTGAAAACGATAGCGGTCAATAAAAAGGCCCGGCACGACTACTTTGTTGAGGAGTCCTATGAAGCGGGCATCGAACTGTTTGGCACAGAAATTAAATCCCTGCGGCGGGGAGCGGTGAATCTCAAGGATTCCTGGTGCTCCATTGTGGATGGAGAAGTTTTTGTCAATGCCATGCATATCAGCCCCTATGAACAGGGCAATATCTTTAATAAGGATCCCATGCGGGTGCGTAAGCTCCTGATGCATAAAAAAGAGATCCTTCGCCTGTTCGGCGTGATAAAGCAGCAGGGATATTCCCTGATTCCTCTCTCCATCTATTTTAAGGGCTCCCGGGTCAAGGTTCAGGTTGGCTTGTGCCGCGGCAAAAAGCTGTACGACAAGCGGGAGGATTTGGCCAAACGGGATGCACAGCGAAGCATTCAGCGCGCCGTCAAAGAAAGCCGGCGCTGAGTTATAAGGGGGCGTAAAGGTTTCGACGGGGATTGTGAAGTGTTGTAAGCGGGTAGAGGAGCATGCCCTCTATAAAACATGACAACGTTTTTAAATAAACGACAACGATAATTTAGCTTTTGCTGCTTAATTAAGCAGCCGTCTGACCAGGCAGGACCACGGGCTTGGATCAGGCGTCGATAAGTGGTGAACGTCCGCTGGGAGTTTCGCGGCCCGGCAGGATGACTAAGCGGATACCAAATTTCCCAGCCTGTCTGCCGGCGGGGAAATGCGGGAACTCAAAGGACAGACTTCACCCGAAGAAAGCGGCATGAATCGATTTTCGGACACGGGTTCAATTCCCGTCGCCTCCACCACAACAAATAAATCCGAACCTTGTGCCGGTTGGCGATGGGTTCGGATTTATTGTTATTCTAGAAATATAACTGTATATAATACCTGAGAAAAATCCATTGCAATGGAGGCTGGCAATGCCCTGCTTAAATTCATTGTAGTGGATTTATTTTATAGTCCAAAAGTAGCAGTGTAATCTAAAATTTTTTTTCTTTCCTCCCAATCAGGCATCAGCATGGTCAAGAAACTATAAAAATGCTTTGAATGATTTGGATGGATAAAGTGACAGAACTCATGCATCACCACATATTCGATACAGTTTCGAGGGGCTTCCAGTAAACGCTTGTTCAATGTGATAACCCCTTTTTTTGCCAAGCAAGAACCCCACCGTGTCTCCATATCTCGAATCCGCAATGTCGGCATAGGCACTCCATATTTTTGGAATACTGGGTAGGTTTCTGAAATAATCTCTCCAAAAATGATTCGGCACTGCTCATCCAGATAACGGGTCACCATCCTTCGCTTTCTTGCAAAATCATCCGGGTCTTTCACGCAAAGGCGCAGATAAACCCCATCAGAGAAAATTGTGTCTCGCACATTTTTCTCTATCTTTAGGCGAACGCCTCTACCCAGTAGATAGAAAGTTTCTCCACTGACATATTGCTTAGGCTGAGGAGCATACTGTGCCATCTCACGAAACTTTCGTTGCGCTGATTGGATATAAGCTCCTTTTCCCACTACAAAATCATCAATTTTTTCAGCCGGGACATCTGGATTAGCCGAAACATAAACCATGCAATCCTTATGAATCCGCAGATTGAGATTCTTTACTGGCTTTTGCTCCAACAGATAGTGAATCTCGTTG
Source organism: Marvinbryantia formatexigens (assembly GCA_021771035.1). GTDB lineage: Bacteria > Bacillota > Clostridia > Oscillospirales > Ruminococcaceae > CALXEM01. The sequence goes on from JAETPU010000005.1 coordinate 230,319, forward strand.
TTTTCATATAAAACGGTTCTTTCCTGCGTCATTATTGTCAAAACCTCCGAAGTGCTACTGTTTTGACATTTTCAATGATCTTATCAATGGTGTCAAAAGACAGTTTTAATCCCCGTTCTTTCTCGTAGTTATAAAAAAGGTCATCAATATCCTGCGAGATCCGATCATGGATTGTTTTGTTGTTGGTCCAGTCCACCTGACTGTGATTGGTCACAATTTTTGTGATCTCTTCCGCGATCTCAGCTGCAAAATCAGGAGAGACCTCTGTTTCCTGAACTTCGTCAAATACTGCTGACAGGACACCGTAAAATGCTTGTGCATGGACATTATTCTTAATGGATTCCGGGTAAGTCACAGTGCTCTTTCCAGCATGATAGTCTTCCATGATGGTGCGCATCTTCGCCAAATATTCCGCCTCGGATATCACTTTCTCTTTGTACTGCTCTAGGGCTTCCTTAATCCGCTTGGAGAAGCTATCGTAATAGGCGGGGTTCTCCTGATATTTTTCACTGATGCTGCGGGTCAATTTGCTGGTAATAGCGTCTGCCTTTGCTCTGAGAGAGCCCAGTTCTTCCAATTCCCGTTCAAAGTCATCCTTGTTCAAAATATCGATGGGGCTGGTGATTTGCTTCAGACCAGCTACCGAAAGGTGTGTGTCCAGGAGATTTTGCATCAGCGGTTCGTATTCCCGGTTGTCAATGGCATCACAGTAACGGATTTTTACACTGCGGCGCACCTTGGAGAAAAAGATGAAGACATTTTGATATTGCTTTAATTCATCCCTGGGGACTGCTGAATATGCCTGTTCCGCATTCAGCACAATGTTCAACGCCTTACCAAAAGCACAGAGAAGGTTATAAAAGTTTTCTCGCTTCTTATTGTCAGCAAGAGATACTTCCACTTCCTCGGTATCGCGGGGATTTTTCAAGTCCGCAAACAGTTCCGTCAACCGGGTATAAGCCTCCCGCAGGCCAGCCACAGACGACATAACATCCACCACGACACCCTTCAGGTCTCCACCGTCGAAGTTTTCCAGCCCAGCGCCGCTATACAAATCCATAGCAGTATCCAGCTTTTCAATCAGGCCACGGTAGTCTACGATCAGACCGTAGTCCTTGCCTTCATACAGACGGTTAGTGCGGGCAATGGCCTGCAGCAAGCCGTGCTCCTTCAATTCCTTGTCAATATAGAGCACCTGGCAAATGGGCGCATCAAAGCCAGTGAGCAGCTTACTGCACACAATAAGAATATCAATGTCTCCTGCGCAGAACTGGTTTTTCATTGCCTCTTCATAGGCGTCTGCGTCTCCATAACGGTTCATCATCTTGTTCCAGTAGGCAATGACCTTATCATCGACACCTTCGTCCATATCGTCTACGCTCTCCCGGAGATCGGGGGGCGAGATCACCACTGAACAGTTTAGATCTCCGAACTGCTCAAAACACTCCAGATACCGGATTGCATCCCGTTTGTAATTGGTGGCCAGCATAGCCTTGAAGCCGGTATCTTTGTAGCCTTCAATGAAGTGCTCGTTGATGTCCAACGCAATCCGCTTGATACGTGCGTCAGTGGAGGTCAGACGGCGAATGTTGCTCCATTTGCGGGATAGGTCGTCCCGCTGGGCTTCTGTGAGACGTTTGGTAGTTTGCTTGAACCAGAGGTCAATATTTGCCTCGTCCACATTCTGCTCTACAAAACGGCCTTCATAAATCAGCGGTACAATAGCTCCATCCTCTACTCCATCCTTGATGGTGTATTTGTGGATCAATTTTCCAAACCTAGCCATAGTATTTTTCTCTTTTTTCATCAAAGGCGTACCGGTGAAGCCGATGTAGCAGGCATTTGGGAACACTGCCCTCATTTTAGTGGCCAGCAGAGCATAGTTGGAACGGTGGCTCTCATCTACCAGCAGGAACACATCCCGTGAAAAGTTCTTGTGTTCCAGTTTCTCAGCAGTGTTGAATTTATTGATGATGGTAGTGACCACATCTGCCTTACCACTGCCCAGCAGCTCTACCAGATTCCGTCCGCTGGTGGCCCGGGCCGGATTAAGGCGGGTGTGAGCAAAGGTAGCGGCGATTTGGAGATCCAGTTCCTTACGGTCAGTGACAACAACAACTTTGGGGTTGCAGTCGGACAGCTCCATTAAGATATACTTTGCCAGCATGACCATGGTCAGGCTCTTGCCGCTGCCCTGAGTGTGCCAGATAACGCCACTTTGACGGTTGTCCTTTTCGTCTGGCTGTTGGATGGTCTTGATAATCTCTTTGATAGCGAAATACTGCTGATACCGGCAAATCTTCTTTACATTGGCATCAAAGAGCACAAAGTACCGGATCAGTTCCATGACCCGTTCTTTGCTGAACAGAGAAATCAAATTCCGATCCTGCTCGGTAGGGATTCTGTCAGTTACATAGTGGACCAGCGCTTCTTCCAGAAAAGCAGTGTCCTGTTCTTTCCATACATTCCAGAATTTCTTAGGTGTGCCGGTGGTGGCATACTTCACGGCATTTTTATTGGTCGCCATCACAATCTGGGCAAACTTGTAGAGCTGTGGAATGTATACCTTTTGTTGGTTGCGGATGTTCTGCTCCACGGCTTGCTCTACATTGATCTGGGGCGTTTTACACTCAATGACAGCGAAGGGAATGCCATTGATAAACAGCACGATATCCGGCCGGGCATTGTGAAGCTTGTCCCGGCTGTCTACTGCAAACTCCTCGGTAACATGGAACAGGTTGTTCTCCAGATGTTCCCAGTCAATGTATTTCAGGTTGAAACTGAGGGTTTTGCCCTCTCCTACAGTCTCTGGATAGCTTTTTCCTAGCAGCAGGGCATCATAGATTTTTTCACTTGAGCGGATTAGGCCGTCAGTTAAAGGCTCGTCCAGATCTTCCATAGCCCGCTCGATGTTGGCGGCGGAAAACTCGTTTTCCGCACCGGCGAAGGCATAGCGATTGAGGCGCCGCAGCTGTCCTCGGAGAATGTCCCTCAGTAGTACATGGTACCGGCTGCCTCTCTGTGTCTCACAGTCCTCCGGTGAAATGTAGGTATAACCCATGGACTGCAGCAGATTAATGGCCGGCTGCTGGCTGATATTCTTCTCTAAGTACAGGGATTTGTCCATGGTTGCCTCCTTTCGAGAATATCGGTAAAAGCAGGAATAGCAGGACGGGAAATCCCGCCTCGCTCGCCTGTCTCTGGATTTACTTTTCTTTGCGGACTCCCTTAAAAGGAGTGCCATCCTTTTTGACATCCATAAAACGACCGGTGTCACTGTCTCGCTTTACCCATTGTTTTGTAAAAGGGTTGAAAGTCTGAGAACGGTCTTTTACCGCACCGTTTCTATGTCCGTCACCGCTGGGGGGATTGGTTGCCATGCGTATTCACCTCCTTTCACTGCCACCTGTGCATAGCAAAATAGGCAAGGGTCGTTTCACAAATCTCCTCAGGAGATTTTCCGTGATCAATAATTTCTTTCAGGTCAGACTTCATCTTTTCCGTGTAATTCTGCCCATTGTCCACGACCTTCTTTAGTAGTTCTTTGAAGGCGTGTTCCCGCATTTCTTTTTCTATCATATTTTTACCCTCACAATGCCCGTCAGCAAAAGCTGCATCAGGGCTTTTTTCTTTTGTTTTTCCTGTTTGATGTCCTGGTAGAGCAGTTCAATTTCCCGGTCGGCAGCAGAAAGGACTTCAGCCATGGCGGTTTGTTCCTCAATCTGAGGAAGAAAAATCTCAAACTTTAAAAAATCTTCCGGTTTTACGGCCATACGTTCATATACTGTACCCTCTTCATATTTTCTAACAGCATTAATAAAGTCCCAACGCATAAGATAATTAGCCAGATATTCCCTGCAAACATTCTTTCTCGCTTCAAATGTTACATAAATTGGAGAGAAAATTGCATCTCCAAAAGTATTCTCGCAAATTACACCGAATTTCAAATTTGCAGGATTGTAACAAATGTCCCCTTTATGTGTAATCTTGTATTCCTTGTCTTCATCTCTTACAAGATGATCTCTGTCATACCGTTCATTTTTAGGGAAAATACCTTCTGTTGATAATGTAACATGGGGATACTCCAGCCCTTTGGGGGAATATGTTTTTCTTTCATACAGTATATTTTTTAATTTTGTTTTTTTCCACTCACCACTAAACCCCGGCAGGCGCTTTTTGCCGGTCAAAAGTTGCTGCATGAGATACTTTTTCTGCTTCTGCTTTTCGGCAAGCCGCTTTTCTTTCAGCTCAATTACTTTGTCCTGGGTGGTAAGGATTGTGGCAATTTTTTGTTGTTCTCCAATGGGAGGCAGTACAATTTTACTTTTCAAAAAGCGCTCTTGTCCCAGTGTTTTGTTTCGTCCTGCTCCTCCAGGAGATGCTGCCTCCAGAATATCGGTTCCCCGCTTTGTCAAAAAATAAGAAATCAGGTAGTCGATATCAACGCTATCGTTTACAGGACGGTACATCGGAAAACGGTGAGATCCAATCATTCCTACTTCAGATTGTGTGGTCTTTCCGATTGCCTGTTCCCATGCAAAAACAATATTTACTATAAAGCAGTCCGGCTCAATCCAAAAGACCGACTTTCTTCCCAGCGATGCACCTGTAACGGGTTCTTTATAAAAGATACCCTTTCCATGAGAACGGATACCAATTTGAGTGTACAATTCGTTAGGCTTAACCTCCACCGGTTTCTCCACACGGCTAAGGCATTCTCCAAGCATATGCACATCCCAATCAGCAGGGAGAATGCCTGCTTTTGTTTTTTTATATCCATCTGGAACATTTCCTCGCCGGATCTGTTCAATTATATCTCTCATTCTTAATATCATCTCTGCTCACCATTCTCTTGGTTCAAATTAACAATAGTTTCTGCAATACTGTCTTCTTGCTTCTGATGCTTTCCCTTTCTCATTTTATAAAACCAATCTGGAATAAGAAAACCCACTTCTCGTCTTTCTCGAATCTTATATTGCAAATCAATCAATTCTTGTTTAACAGATACAACGTTATCTCCTGATAGCTTATTTTCAATTTGATTGCAAAAACTATTAATTTTTCGCAAAATTGAAATGCTCTCGAAGACATCTTTACAGACGGAATATGTATATTCTACAAGTGGTGTTAACCATGATAAAATACATATCAGCTTTATAAAGTCAGGATTAACGATGAACATAGTTACAACCATAGCAACGACTGCAGCCAGCAAAATGCCAAGCTGAAGGCAGATATAAGATTTATGCAAACCGTAGTCCCATCTTACATTTTCTCGTTGACAATGAAAAATCTGAGCTTCACCTGGCAAAGATGAGCAATCACTATACCAGTTTTTCATATCAGAGGTGCCTTCACCTGAAAATTCACTTATCGTCTCTGCAAGGTCGGTCTTATTTGGTAATTCGCCCCACTCAGACTTAGTTTCTCCTATAGCCGAAGCAAAAAGCGTCACATCAATATACTGTTGTATGGAAGCTGCGTGTTTTTTGTGAGCGGAAATATGTCCATCTGAGTATTTGTTAAACACAACCAATCCTACGGCAAATAAGCTAGATATGGCAGACAGTGTATCACAATTTACAATAGACGCAACGATAGAACAGATCGTGAATATGAGAGTTACCGTCGACTTTATCCGACTGGCTCTTTTTGCATGAGAATACTCATTTCTTTGAGCTAACTGGCATTTGAGTAAGAATTCTTCATTCTGACAAGCAAAAATACTATTATCCGTATGTCGGGAAGTCGCTTCCAAAAATTTCACCCCACTTTTTAATAGCCTCTTTATGGTTACCAGCCTGTTCTTGTTGCCACGCTTCACATGCCTTATTGTAATCAGTCCATGCCTTTTGCTGAAGGCGCAATTTATCATCTATGCCAAGATTATTGATATCGCCTTGAATTCCTTTCATATCATATACTGGATTCAAAATATGTCCTGCTATATAACTCAACGCATCTCGAAAACGAAGATCTATGTACTCATTTAGTACTGCTTGAGAATCTGCAAAATTTATAATCATCGTTTCAAGCATATATGACGGCAGTGTTTTGGCGTTCTTTACTTTATTCCATTTTTTGCAGAGGCGAATTAACCCTAACACACGCCCATCTTTACTTTGGTTTGTGCTTGTAACACGCCCTTTGTCTTTATCAGGTGCTGTCTTTTTCCAATTCCCATTTCCGTTTGGAATCAAATAGTATGACCTACCATTGCTTTCTTGTACCGTATGGAAACAAGGTACAATATCAAAAGACCATTCCTTTGATTTTAAATTTAAAATAATCGCTTCGCCGTTTCTACGAATCTCAGAACGCGAATATTCTCTCACTGATTCTAACTTTTTCCTAAATTTATTAGATACCTGGGTACTGTTAAGTGTTCCATCTTCGCGTGTGCAATCTTTTTGTGCTGCATTGGTGGTACTTGCAGTTATTCTGACCTCGTCCCATGGATCATCGGAATAATACGTTGCACCGCTAGCAGCAATACCAATCATCAAATCCACATCATCAAGGTCACGGCATTTAGTCTTTCTAGCAAATGAGCCAAAATGCACATTAAAACTATCACATAAATCAAAGAAGCCATCCTTGTTATCAAATTCGGCGATATTATCAAGCAGGTTGTCTCGACTCGTTCTTGCTTCGGATACAACATCAGGGTCAAGATTGACAATATCCCTCATAAATTCAGCAAATGCATTATTAACGGTTGTAGCCAACGCTCCTACCTCCTTAGATTCCAAGTTCATCCATGTATTTTTTCATTTGTGCTTGTACTTGAGCCAATTCAGCCTCGATATCAGCAATGTTTCGCTGCACCTCATCGATATCCACCAGTTCTTCTTCCTCAAAGGTATCCACATACCGGGGGATATTCAAGTTGAAGTCATTCTCCTTAATCTCGTCGAAGGAGGCCACATAGCTATACTTATCCTCATTCTTTCGTGCTTGATAGGCATTGACAATGCGTTCAATATCGCTGTCCCGCAGGATATTTTGATTCTTACTCTTTTCAAAGTTCCCGTCCCCAGAGGCATCGATGAACAGCACATCCCTGCATGTCCGGTTCTTCTTGAATACCAGAATACAGGCAGGGATACCGGTGCCGTAAAACAGGTTAGCAGGGAGGCCAATGACTGCATCCAGCAGATTCATTTCCACCAGCTGACGGCGAATTTTTCCTTCGCTGGCTCCACGGAACAGAACACCATGGGGCAGCACCACTGCCATGCGGCCGTTTTCCGCATCCAAGCTGGAGAGCATGTGCAGCACAAAGGCGTAGTCGCCTTTGGAAGTAGGAGGCACACCCCAATCGAAACGGTGGTATTGATCCAGTTCAGCAGACATTTTCTTCTTGCCCTTGCTGTCCGCTTCGGCCTCTGAGAGGAATCCACTGTCCCACTTATCCAAACTAAATGGCGGATTTGCCACCACAACCTGGAACTTCATTAAATTATCATCCTCAACATTCTGAGGATTAGAGAGAGTATCGCCCTGCCAGATCCGGGCATCATCCACATCGTGCAGGAACATATTCATGGTGCAGAGAGCCCAGGTCTGTGCATTGAGTTCCTGGCCATAGATAGCCACCTTGCCACTGGGTACCTTCTTGTACGCTTTAAGCAGCAGACCGCCACTACCGCAGGTGGGATCGTAGATTCGGTCGTTCTCCTTTGGCTGTACCAGAGAGGCTACCAGCTCAGAAACCTGGCTTGGCGTGAAGAACTCCCCGCCCTTTTTTCCGGCATCAGAGGCGAACATGGCAATCATGTATTCATAGGCATCCCCGATGATATCGGCAGAACCCAGCTGACTGGGACGCAGATCCAGACCATTGAAATCCTCCAACAGGTTGCGCAGGGTAGCGTTCTTCTCTTTGGGTTCACCAAAGTCTACCTGAGAGTTGAAGTCGATGGCCCGGAATACATTGCGCAGCTTTCCACTGTTGTGTTCCTCGATATGGTTCAATGCCACATTGATTTTCTGGCCTATTTCAGCATCGTTCCGGTTGGCATAGAGATAGTCGAAGGTGGACTTCTCGTCCATTGCAAAGCGTTCCCGGCTCATGGCCCGTTTCACCCGGCGCATATCCCCGTCATATTGTTTGATATACGCCTCACGCTTCTCTCTGGAAACATCACTGAGATATTTCACAAATAACATGGAAAGAATATAATCTTTATAACGGGAGCTATCAATTTTGCCCCGAAAGCTGTCACAGGCACTCCACAGGACTTGTTCAATATTTTTTCTGGTTGTCATTTTCATTTTCCTCTCTTTGCTCTTTTGTACGCCTGATCCAGTAGGCAAGAATACAATTTCTCTTTTTCTGTTGCCAACTCTTTTAACAGCTGCCTCTCCTTCTTTGCCAGCAAATTTAGCTGTGCGATTTTGTACTGATCCTCAACGGGAAGAACCGTCAGTTCAAAGTCCGTCAAAAATTTTGCTTTTACTGCGCCAAGCATATTACTAGTCGTGTTTTCATAAATTTTCCGCTTCACTTTTTGGGTGTTCAGCAGCCAGAAAAGATACTCCGGCAACAGCTGTTTATCTTCTATCCGAATCACTACAAAGTTTGAGGATATCACCATCCCTGATGTAGTGTCATCAATTAAAACTGCCGTATAAGGTGCAGTAAGACGGACAACAATATCTCCTCGTTGGGAGAGATACTCTTCCTTCAGAGGCTCTTTTGCCTCGTAGATATCTGACTCGTTTAGGTCAATGATACCCTCCGGCTGGATGCAACGTAAGTTGATTAAAGAATACCGATAATCTGTAGGCTCCTTGGACTGTTTCCTTGATAAAACCAGTCCGCTTCGGACATCTGCTAAGGCTCCTATTTTCATTCGCCCACCCCTATGTGTCACGTGTAAAAAATAACACTGGACTTTTCTAATTTTTGTGGTAACAATTTTATTATATCTCTAAAAATGAATCTTATCAATAAATTTTTGTCATGTCTAATAAATAACTTATAGAGTTGAAATTTAGCTATTCACCTGGCTATCCAACTTTTCGAATTCTGAGATATATAAAGGGAACAGGCTATCCACATGGATAGCCTGTTCCCTTTACTCTCCACAGATCTCTTGAATAATAGGTTCTTGCCCGA
>JAETPU010000006.1 GCA_021771035.1 Marvinbryantia formatexigens
GCTTTCATGTTGTTCAATTTTCAAGGTCCGAACTCGTCCCGCTCTCGCGACCGGAACTCTTTTATTTTACCACATCCTCGGGCTCTTGTCAACCACTTTTTTCGTGGCCTCCTTTTTGCCTTCCCTCTGTGGCGCCGCCTGCTTTTCAGACCCGCTCTCGCGGATACCCTGCGCAGTTGGCTTTATTATATTAGCATATTCACAATGGAGAGTCAATACTTTTTTCGACAAAAACTCAACTTATTTTTTTTCACTGCATTTTCTTTTTGTCTTTGCTCTTGTAATTCCGTTTCCCCTGTGCTATAATAATTTTCGTTCTATAAAGGAACACGCGTCTGTAGCTCAGTTGGATAGAGCGTTCGGCTCCGACCCGGAAGGCCGCTGGTTCGAATCCAGTCAGACGCACCAGCGGTAATCTGCCGCTCTCAAGATGCGCACACCACTTTTGTGGTGTGCGTTTTTTTGCGCCCGCATTCTGTAAAGTACTGCTGAATTGAATCTATGCCATCCTGTTTTTCTTTAGAAATCCTGGTTATACTAATCCCCAGCAATACTATCAAATGGAGGAAATACCATGCAGGGTTATTTTGCCGGGCGTTATTTCAAACATCAGAAAGACGGAAATACCATTTGTTTTATAATAGGGAGGGCCGACAGCGGCTCCTTCCTTCAGGTGATTACCAACGATCAGATCCTCCAATCCGATGATTTGACCCATTGCCATGTAGGCCCCCGCGGCCTTACTGTCAATCTCCCCCGGATCCGCGGCAAGGTAACCTATGGGCCCCTCACTCCAATCCGCTCTGACATTATGGGACCCTTCCGGTTTCTGCCCATGCAGTGCCGGCATGAGGTTATCAGTATGAGGCATACCCTCTCCGGTGGGTTTCTCATAGACGGAAGCTGGATCGATCTCAACGGCGGCCTAGGATATATCGAGGGAGATAAGGGGAGTTCCTTCCCCAGGGAATATCTCTGGCTGCACTGTAATGATTTTCCCCAGGAACTGAGCGTCATGGCCTCTGTGGCGGACATTCCCCTGTGCGGAATGCACTTTATGGGCTGTATCTGTGTGGTTCTGTACCGGGGAATGGAATATCGTCTGGCTACCTATCATGGAGTCAAAATCCTCGCCGCGTCCAGGCATCAGCTGATTCTCAAGCAGGGCCCCCTGCGGCTGGAAATCGCCGTGGACGCCAGCCATTCCCACCCCCTCAGAGCTCCAAAGTCCGGTCATATGACCGAGACAATCCATGAGAGCAACTGTGCAGCAGCCCGTTTCCGTTTTTGGGATGGAAAGAGCCTGCTCTTCGATGAAACCAGCCGTAACTGCAGCTTTGAATGCAATTTGCGAACTTTCCCTATATTCTGATTACACGCAGCTGTTCCCACATCATCTGAGCATACCATTAGATTACAGGAGAGTCTGACATGGTTAAACTCACAATTCTCCCATTACTGACGAAAAGGTTAAACGAAATACCGGCCATATAAATAGCTGGGTATGCATTATCAAAACTTTAACCGCATGGTCACCAATCAGACTCAAGCTATCAAGCTGGAACGTGTGGAAATCCTCTGCCTTCTCCTGGACTCGAGTCGCCTGCGGCTGGAACGGCTCTGGGCCAAACGAATCAGAAATCCTACCCTGACGCCACAAAGTTTCAGGGCCAAATTCTCATACAGCATCAGGTTTTCGCTGTCCCCCATCTCCAGCTGTTCAAAAGGGCCTTTGCATATGCAAAAGCCCTTTCTTCCTATATTAATGCCGTCCATGACAGTCTCAAACTCATTCGCGGGTTTAAACCTCCCGCAGCAAATGCGCGTTTTTCTTTGCCGCCCAGGCAATGTTGTAGGAGTGATTGCCCACCCGCTCCATGTCGTGAAGCACATTGACAAAAATAATCCCAGGTTCCGTCTGGCACTCCTGCGCCCGCAGCCGTTCGATGTGGTTGTCCTGGGACTGCAGGGTGAGGGCATCGATGTTTTCCTCCAAATCGTGCAGCCGCACTTCCTCCTCATCAGAGAGTTCCCCATTCAAAAAGGCGCCGATAGCACAGTCAAACAGCAGCAGGCTGTTCTCATAGATCCCTTCTATCTCCTTTCGGGCCTTCTGGGAATACAGCAGCTTTTTGTTTACGCAGGCTTCGGTATGCTCCACCAGGTTCACCGCATGATCTCCAATCCGTTCCAGATCATTGATTACATGAAACAGCCTTCCAATATGCTCAGAGGATTCGCTCTGCATCTCCAAGGCATTGACTTTTACTAAATAATCTGTAATCCCATGGTTCAGGAAGTTGATCACGCTCTCTTCGTCCCGTACACGGGCGGCGTTGGTCAAATCATCCCGCAGTAAACCCTCACAGGCCATCACAAAATTTTCCCGAACCAAACCCGCCATACGTTTAATCTCTTTTTGGATCTGAAGAATCATCACACTGGGGCTGGCGGCCAGATTCCGGTCAATAAACAGGAACCGGCGCTCTCCCTCATGGCTTTGCTTGGGAATCACCCGGTAGGACAGCTGAACAATGGCATTGGTAAACGGCAGCAGTACCAGCGCCGTCACCACCTTGAATATGATATGGCAGGCCGCCACCTGTACCACCTCGCTGCCGGGCGCCAGCCATTCCACCCATTGGGTATAGGGGGTAAACATCGTCAGCGGCACAAAGAGGACTGCACCGAAAATGTTATAGAAAAAGTAGATAAAGGCCGCCCGCTTGGCGTTGTTCTTGGCACTGATGGCCGAAAGAAACGGAGGCATGGCGGAACCGATGTTGATGCCGCAGATTAAATACGACGCAAAGTGGATGGGCATAAGCCCCTGCAGCGCCAAAGCCTGTAAAACGCCCACCGAAGCGGAGGAGGACTGGATAACAGCACACAGCAGAGTACCCACCAGCACCCCAACGATAGGGTTGTTGGCACTGGTGATAAAATTCTGGAAGGATTCCATCTCCTTGAGCACCGACATGGCGGAACTCATGGTATGCAGTCCCTGGAACAGGATGCCAAAGCCCAGTACAATTTCCCCCACGTGCTTGTACACGGCGCGTTTGGAATAGAGTATCAGTACGGCTCCAAGAAAGATACAGATGGGCGAAATGATGGAGATATCCAGCGCAATCAGGATACTGGTCATGGTCGTTCCAATATTTGCACCGATGATAACGCCCGTGGCCTGCGCCAAGTCCATGATTCCGGCATTAAGAAAGCCCATGACAATTACGGTGGTCGCCGACGAGGACTGGATAACCGCCGTCACCACAGTTCCCACCAGAAACCCTAAAAACGGGTTCCGTGTCAATTTTTCAAGCAGATCGTTCATCTTGGAACCGGCAGCGGCCTCCAGGCCGTCTCCCATATACTTCATCCCAAAAAGGAATAGCCCCAATCCCCCAACCAGCATGAAAATATTCGTAATATCCATGAAACGGCCCCCTCGCCAAAATCCCCAGCAATCGTATTTCGTATCTATGGTACCGAATTTACAGAGGGCTTGTCAATGGAAAAGTCGAATTCCTGTAAAAAAAGGGGAAAAGGCCCTGTCCTCCTACGGCTGCCGTGGAGGACAGGGCCTTTCACAAGAGAGGGAATCATGAGTCCTAACACCCGCAAAACATCAGAAACCCATAGAAAAGGATGATTCGGAGGGAAAACTGTCTGGGCTGCTTTTGCAGTTCTGCGGATAAAATGATGTTGACAATGTAGTTGTATGAGTGAACCCCTATCCAGCCGGAACTTCCAAGGGGAAGGCCATTATCCCGAAAGCCGTCTGCTGCCTTCTGAGAACCTCCCACCCCACCGGCTGGATTTTTAGAAGCTCTTTGAAGGCGTCCGCCTCCGAAAGCTCCGGTGTGCTATGCTCGCTCTATTTCTGAAGTCTGTCCAACTCAGGGATGTCTCTCCTGTTGGGGACAATTCCAGTATAGGCCCCTCCTCTGTACGCTAGATGGAGGGTTTGTGTTTTATTTGTGAAATTACGGCCCGGTTACGCCGATCCCGGGCCTTCCCAACACCCTTTTCCGTTTCCGCGGGCGGACCGCCCCTTACGGGTTTTCCAAACCGTCTCCATGGTTAACGGAAATTCCGCCTCTGCCATACCGCCAATTTCTCCTCCCCTGCGGTTCCTGTCTCATTTCCTTTTCCTATTAGTTGGGCCTGCTCTTCCAATAAAGGCCAATCGCCCGTGCACAACATAGTCTACTCCCGGTAACACCGCTTACATGGAGTATACCCCTGGGCAGCAGCCTCAGAGAGAGTCATCTTTTCCGGGTTCTTCATCCCGCTGCAGCTGCTTTTGCTGTGGTATCTCTTTCCAGTGGCTGAAATCCACACCTCATTGGCGGCTGGTTCCGTGTCCTGGCCCTGGGAATCGGCGGAGGAGCTCTGAGAAGCTTCACTGCTCTGGCTTTCAGAGGAACTCTGATACTCCTGATCACTCTGCGATTCCTGGGAGGATGCGTCCTGCTCCTGGTTCGCTTGGGAGCCTTCCGAACTCAGGGCGGGCTGGGATGAGGCAGATCCCGACGGGCCTGTCTGGCCCCGGCCGGAGGACGGCTTCTCCTCTTCAGCGGATTCCTGGGGCCGCAGCTCCTCAATGTCCGCCCAGAGCTGTGATGTCTCCAGCTCTGAAATCTGTGCCGTCATCTCCCCGCTTACACCAGGTACGCCCTGGGAGGACTGGGCCGCCGGTCCCACCGCGCCGAAGGCGGCGTTCCCAACCGATGCCGCCTTCCCAAGGCACCAAATCAGCCCAATGAGCCCGCAGCCCACCAACAGGCAGGCCGCAATAAAGCTCCGGCGGGTTTCCCGGCTCCAGGGTTTGCTTTCCGTGTGCGTTTCCCGCCTCTGCGGATTACGATCCATAACACACGCTCCTTCCTCTCAGGATATCAGCCCGGCAATTTCCAAACGAATATCCTCTTGCTTTTATTATAGAAAATCCGGATTAAAAGCACAAGAATATATTCCGCCGAAGCCGGGTTTATACACAGTAATCCTGCTTTTTCGAGACCCTATGGCATTAAAAATCCGGGAGTATTTCTAAAGAATATTAAAATCTTCTTAATTTTCCATAAATCTCCTGTCCAATATGATACAATGTTCACGCAGGGCGTGAACCTGCAATCATCAAAGAGGAAGTTTCCCTCACCGGCCTGAAGGTGTGGCCGGTGTTTGGCAAAACCAAACCGTAAAACGTCCCGGTTGGTTCGGAACTTAAGATTTAATAGTTTCATTATTACAGCGAAAGAAGCCCTCTGCAAAGGGCTCCCCATGGTGTAAACAGATTTTGGCGGCCCACTGGTATTCCCCTGCTGATTCAGGCCATACCGGCCGGGTGCGCCTGTTATACTGCCAAGCCAATCGGTCAACTGCCGCTGAAATCCGGACAAACCCTAAGCGCAGCCGTGTACTCAGGAGGTCATTATGAAACAAAAGTCGTCTTCACGCCGCACAGACAGGGCTTTCTTATGCTATCTCTGCGGCCTGCTTCTTTTCCTTATCTTCTTCGCCATCCAGGTTCCCTATTGCCACGACGAGTGGGCCTGGGGCTCTCAGAGCGGGCTGGAAACGCTCAGCACCTTTTTTCAGGGTTACAACGGTCGTTATCTGGGAGATCTGCTCTCCTTGGCAGTCACCCGTTCTGTGTGGGCCAAGGTCCTGATTCTGGCTATCACCACCTGGGGCCTTGTCATCCTCATGACAGGCCTGGTGAAAAAAATCCCGGAAAACCGGGGCACGCCTCTGCAGATAGCCCTGCTGAGCACTCTTCTGATTCTCGGAATGCCGCAGCCCATCTTCCGGCAAATTTTAGGCTGGGTGGCCGCCTTTGTGAACTTTGTCCCTCCGGTACTGCTGTTTTTAGTCTACTGGCAATTGGTACAGAACATCTTCCCGGAAGCATCCCCCAGCTACTCCCGCCGTCTTTGGATTTGGATGATTCCGCTGGGTCTTTGTTCCCAGCTGTTCAGTGAGCACAACACCATCTTCCATATCCTCTTTGCGGCCTTTGTTTTGATTTACACCTATTTTCGCCGTCACCGGGTTTATGCGGTACATCTGAGCTACTTCTTCTCCTGCCTGGCGGGCGCCGTCATTATGTTTCTCAATCCCGCCTACACCAACGCTCTGAACCATACCGACGGATACAAAAATATTGAGCTTTCGGCCGGGGCTATCCCAAATCTATTAAAAAGCGGATACCATATTGTCCATACCCTGTATTCCACCGGCTATCTTCCTGTGCTGATTGCCTTCACACTGCTGCTCCTTCTGATCCTCTCACACCGCAGGAGCTTTCATAATAAAGTACGCCTGCGCATTGCCGCTGGAATCGGCCTTGTGGAATTCATGCTCTTTTTTGTTGTTGAAAAGTTCTTTCCCCAGGCCCTCACAGCCCTGTCGGAGCGAAGCCATCTCCTCAAGCTCCTGCTTGTATGCGTCTCCCTGTTTCTCTTTGTTGCCTGCAGCCTTCTTACGCTCTGGCTTTGCATTCCGGATACCGCGCGCCGCCACCGCTTAATGACATTATTTTTATGCGCGCCCGCCTTGGCTCTGCCCCTGGTTGTGGCAAATCCCATTGGCGCCCGCTGTTTTTTTGCACCCTATCTGCTCATGGCCGTCTTTTTCCTCCAGCTTGTATTTGGAGCATACAGCTTCTCCCATATCTTCACAAAATCCTTCACTGCCGTCTCATCTGTCCTGGTGCTTGCACTGCTCCTGTATCTGGGAACCGTCTTTTTTCAAATAGGTACCGCCTGGCGGCGCCAAATCTCTCAAATCCGGCAGGGGGTAGCCCAGGGAGCCTCCATAATCCAGCTGGAGTATCTTCCCCATTGGCGGTTTATTTGGCTGACCGTACCGCCCTCCGATTCCTGGATGATTCACTATAAGGCCTTCTATCAAATCCCCAGTGAAGTCCAGGTTGTATTTGTGGAACCCTCCTCCCAGGCCTGATCCCGGTTAGCTCCCCGCATGAGCGGCATCTCCCCTCTGCAAAATCCAGCAGGCACTGCGCTCTTTATTTCAAACATCGGATAACTGCCGGGACTGCTTCGGAATAACCCGCCCGGCTCCCTTGACTGCCGGGGCATCAAAAAAGGCCGGCACGGGGGTTTTCAATTCGCCTGAGGCTTCAGAACCCTTGGGCGCAATCCCTCAGGGCCCTATAAAACAACTGCCGGCGAATCCAGAATTCCCCGGCAGCTGTTTTTTTAGACCGCATCCGTCCCTTGCCGGATATGGCGTTTTTTAGAAAAACAGGGCTTGTGCTCCGCACAAACAATGCTATAATTGCCTTGAGGTATCAAAAGCTCCTTCTCGTTTTCGCAGCCGGGCCCTACCCCGGCCCTTCCGGATTTCAATCCCAACCAGTTTTTGGAAAGGAACGTGTTCTTACCATGAAAATTTCATCTGAAATCGGTTCCGCTGCCGCCCATGTGGGCGAGCAAAGGGCCATCGAGTATCTGGCAAAAGCAGGCTTTGACGCCTGGGATTTTACCATGATCAGTATGTGCCGGTATGACTGGCAGACCAAGAGGCTTCTGGACAACACACACCCGCTGTCCGGGGCAGATTATCTGTCCTTTGCCAGAAAGCTCAAACAGACAGGGCTGGACAACGGCATTGTGTGCAACCAGTCCCACGCGCCATTTCCAACCAGCTGTCCCCAAATCCGTTCCTATTTTAAACGCGCTATCGAGTGTACCGCCGAGGCGGGCGGTCAGATCTGTATCATCCATCCGGACAACGATCAGCCCCCTGAAAAAAATGCCGAACTCTATCTGGAACTGCTCCCGTTTGCCAAGGGCTGTGGAGTTAAAATCGCCACTGAAAATATGTGGAATTGGGATTCCCAGAAAAACCAGTCCTCCTTCGCCGCCTGCGCCACACCCGAGAGCTTCCTGGCCCATCTGGACGCTGTCAATGATGACGCCTTCGTGGCCTGCCTGGATATCGGCCATGCCCAGATGAGAGGCTCCGGCACTGGCGCCGTTGCGATGATACAGGCCCTGGGCAGCAAGCTGCAGGCGCTTCATATCCACGACAACGACTGCTGGCACGATTCCCACCAGATCCCATTTTCCATGGATATCCCGTTCGATGAGATTGTCCTGGCGCTCAAGAAGATCGGCTATGCCGGGTATTTCACTCTGGAGTCTGACGAGTTCCTGAGCAGCTATACGGAGGAAACCGTGTTTGAGGGCATCAGGCGCATGGCGGATTCCGCCAGGCAGCTGGCCGATCTGTATGAACGCTGCTGAGCTCTCTCGGATGAGGGCCGGCCAATCCGCCGCCCCTCAAAGCCAGCATTGAGTTCATAATGCCGGGGCCCGGCCTAATCCTGTGCCGGGCGCTCCCTTACAGCGGATCCCCCAGACTGTATCCCCTGTACTTTATGCAAAAGAAACGCTTCCTTTGGCTCAGGCTCAATGCCCTGCCAGAACCGAAGCAGGTTTTATTCCCCTTCGGGTACTCCCGGTTTCGCTCAAGCTGTAATCAAAGCCCCGCCCATGGGAATGGGGAAGAAAAGACAGTAAAACCCGCAGAACGCCAGCAGCGCCTAAAGACGCATAAAAAAGTAACGCCAATGGGGATTGGCGTTACTTTTTTTCCTTATTCCGTGTCCCGAATACATATTATTTCCCCGGAAACTGAAACCGGCGGGGCGTTTGAGCTGCAACTTCCGGTCCTCAGCATCCTTCTGTATCGCCGCTTTGGGTTTCTGCTGTCCTGATACAATATTCGCGTGGAACGCAAATATATCGGAGTTTTGCTCACCGGCCCAACAGCACAGCCGGCGTTTGGCTTGGCCAAACCGCAAAACATCCCGGCTGGTTCTAATTTTCTGATACAATATTCGCGTGGAACGCGAATATATCGGAGTTTTGCTCACCGGTCCAACTGCACAGCCGGTGTTTAGCTTGGCCAAACCGCAAAACATCCCGGCTGATTCTAAATTCATCCTACAATGTCCTTTGTCCCAATCCCCCTGCATAACCCTGGCACACGTTTCAGCGCGGCTTCGGACTCACAATCCGGCACATCGGCGCCTTCCCGGGAAGGCGCGTTGACCCGCCGGCTTCGGATCCGGTTTTTTAGGACAGCCGCAGCTTTCCTGTGTGAGCACAGCTGCGCCCGAATCCCGCTCATTCCCGCAAGGCGTCTCCATGCCCCAGCAGCATCTCCCGGTACTGGGAGGGGCTCAGCCCAATGAGCTGTTTAAAGGTCTTGGAAAAGTGGCTCTGGTCGGAAAAATGCAGCGTACTGGCAATGGCGGACACTGTCAAATCCGAGTTTTCCAGCATCTTCTGGGAAAGCAGGATCTTGCGGCGCAGTACATAATGCATGGGAGCCATCCCCAAATAGGTGCGAAACAGCCGGCATAGGTAGTATTTGTTAATCTGCGCCTGGGCGCTGAGCCTTTCCAGCGTAATCTCCTCACACAGATGGTCGTCGATATAGGTGCGGGTACGGCTGACAAGCGCGTGTCCCGGTCCGCCCATCTCCCGGGCAGTCTCCATCAGCGGGGACTCAAGGGCTCTGAGCACCAGTGCATAGACCCTTGCCGAAATTTGAAGCTCCAAGGCCTCTTCATGCTCCCGAACCTGTGCAAACAGGGCCCGGATATCCGGCTCCAAGGGGACGGAATTAAAACAGTAGGGCAGCTGTCCCTGCTCCCCCAGCTGCAGCATCAGCCTTTCCAAGGGCTTTCCGCGAAAATGAAACCAAAACACCTTCGCCACCTCTTTGGAGTCGGAATAGTACTGATGGGCGTCCGTCAGTTTCAGGACAATACCCTGTCCCTGGCCCAGCCGGTAATGCTGGTTATACTGAACGACGTGCAGAACCCCCTCCAGCACCACCACCACCAGGTTGTTGCGAAAACTCTCACGGTTGATATAGAAGGAGGGCGAACTCACAAAACCCATACCGTCTGAAACCACCAGATGTTCCTCGGCAAAGGCAGTAGGTATATAAAAATGAGTGAATTGAAAAAAATCTTGATTTTTCAGCACGTCCCGCCTCCCAAAATGTCAATCTCATACATGAATTAGGCAATCTCTTCATAGAAAAGCCCCTTCTGTTTCTATTATACTACTCTTAGAGTCCAAATCATCAGGAAACTTTTTGATTGTCGGAACTTTCTTTCCCTGTCAGCCAGAAAAAATACAGCCTGTTTCTCTCATTGCAGTACCCTGTGTATATGGCTGTACCTTCATATGTGGACGACTACTATTTTGAGGAGGATTTTTCATGAACGATCGGCAAATTCTACGGGAACTGGTAAGGCGCTATGCCCAGGCGGCCCATGAGGACTGCAACGCCCAGCGCCTGGCGCTGCATAAGGCGGTCAATGATCTTCACCCCATCCGTCCGGTGGTTTTAATCAATGAAATCCCCTGGAACGAGCTGGACTTTGACGGTTCCCTCACCCTGCACTGCCAGGATCCCTACTTCCGCAGTGTGGAGCAGACGCTGCGGCGCACCCTGTTTCAATGGAAGTATTTCCCCGCCGATATGACGATAACCCCTTTTCTGCCGGTACAGAAGGTCATCCATTCCACGGGAATCGGCGTAGAAATCCATGAGGAGATCCGCGCCACTGACGAAACCAACCATATTGTCTCCCATAAATATGAAAGCCAGTTTTCCACCGAGGAGGACCTGGAAAAGCTCCACGAACCGGTTATCACCTATGATCAGGAGGCCACCTGGAACACCTTCGTAAAGCTCTCTGAGGCTGTCGGGGATCTCATCCCGGTACAGATTGTAGGCGAAGCCACCGGTTATGATCTCGGCTGTAAGAACTGGGATATCATCGCCAACTTCATGACCGTGGACGATCTGCTCTATGGGATGATCGATGAGCCGGAATTCATGCATAAGCTGGTGGGTAAGCTCACGGACATCTTTTTGAGTACCGTACGTCAATATGAGGAACTCAATCTCATCGATCCCTTTCCTCAATATCTGCACTGTACCGGCGCTTCCAGCGATGATCTGAAAAAGGAACCTCTGGATATGGAGCACGTCCGGGCCAAAAATGTATGGGGCCGCGGCCTGGCTCAAATCCTCTCCACCGTCTCCCCTGAAATGCACGACGAATTTGATATCACCTATATGAAACGGGCGATGGAGCCCTTCGGCTTAGTATACTATGGCTGCTGCGAGCCGCTGGACCGGAAAATTGACATTCTGCGCCAGCTGCCCAACCTGCGCAAAATCTCCATCTCCCCCTGGGCCGATGCAGCGCGTTCAGCCCAAGCCATCGGCAGGGACTATGTGGCCTCCGTCAAGCCCAATCCCGCCAACGTGGCGGCGGGAAGGCTGGACAAAACCCTTATCCACCAGGAGCTCTCCGGTATCCTCACCGCCTGCCGCACCCATGAAACGCCCTGCGAGCTGGTACTCAAGGATATCAGCACCGCTTCCCACCGCCTGGAAAATCTCATCGAGTGGGAGCAAATCGCCATGCGCCTGGTTCAGGAGTAACCCGGGCGCAGTTCCGTCCGTCCCCCGGGTAACCGGGGAATATCCCAAGCACAGGCTGGAGGTCAATTCATGAACTATCAGGTTATCGATACCCCGCAGTTTGCCCGGGAACTGGTCATCTATGAGGTGGCAACTCCCAACTTCACCACAACCGGCGGCCCCGAGTCCGGCACCTTTGCATCCCTGGCTGAAAAAATGCCCTATCTGCAGGATCTGGGCGTCAATGCAATCTGGCTGTCCGGCCATCAGCTCTGCAACGGAACCCATTTCTATAATATTTGGAACGAATATGCCTGCATCCGCCCCGATGTACTGGATCCCCGTCTGGGCAGCGAGGAGGATTTCCGGGCAATGGTGGACTGTGCCCACCGGCATTCCATCCGTGTACTGCTGGATGTGATTACCCACGGCGTCATGAGGGACAGCCCGCTGGTCACCGAGCATCCGTCCTGGTTTAAAGAGGGCACCTGGGGGATGGCGGATTTCGACTGGTTCGGCGGCCATCAGGATCTGGACGACTGGTGGGTACAAACCTGGAGCCGCTATGTGCAACAGTATGGAATCGACGGCTTTCGCCTGGATGTCGCCACGTACCGCAACGATCTCTGGGCCGCCGTCCGAAAACGCGCCGCCGATGCCGGGCATCCCATCGTCATTCTGGCGGAAAACGGCCCGGCGGTGCGGGGCGTTGTGGATATGCTCCAAAAGGGCGAAACCATCGTGGAATCCTTCGGGGAGGCGCCATCCCTGGGGCTTCTGGACAATGTGGCACAGTATTGCAGAGACTGGCAGCGGGGCATCACGGAAACCTATACGGCCTCGATCTATTACCAAGACGGCACCGTCCAGGAGCAGCCGGAGCTGCGCCTCGTGCGGGAGCCCGACCGCAAGGAGCTAATCCCCTGCCCGTCCGGTGCCGCGTATGAAACCCATAAGGCTGTATTCCGGATTGAGAACGCCCGGCTGGATAAGCCCGTCCGCAATGTGGTAGTCCGCAATAATCAGAACCGTGTCTGGAACTCCAATCTGGACGGTATCCTGACGGTAGATTACCGGATTGAGACCTGTGTCTCTCAAAACACTCTGTACCTTCAAATTCCCCTCCGGGTCCAGGACGGGCAGATGATGTCCGTCCAGCTGAGCTGCCATGACAACGGCTGGGAGGGCTTTCCCCCGGAGGAAAACCCTTATGCGGCCCGGGGGCGGCGGCATATCATGGGATATTCCGTACTCCTGGCCCCGGCAGTCCCCATTTTGATGTCCGGGGAGGAGTTCGACGCCGGCTACCGCCCCCTGCCGCACCTGTCCGCCCGCCTTTACGAAAAAGAGAACCTGGGCAGCGGCCGGTGGTTGTATGGAAGCTGGATTGACTGGGAACAGCTGAATCATCCCGACAAACGCGCCATGCTGGAGGATACCAAGCGCCTTCTGGCTATCCGCAGGAAATTTTCCCACCTCATCAGCCCTTGCCTCATGGGGGAATCGCAGGCCCGCTGCATCCCGCTGCCTTCCTCCCAGCCCCGGCTTCCCGTCCCCTATCTGTACCTATCGCAGGACTCTGGCGAAGGTCTTCTGGTGTTGGCCAACCCTTCTCAAACCGAGAGTGCCGCCCTTCAAATCGACTTTCACACAGCCCTGGCCCCCGGCTGCAGCTATACGGCCACTCCCCTCTTTGGAATGGAGCCCTTCTGCAAAGAGCTGGACGCCCAGGCGCTCTCAAAGGAGGTCTGGCGCCTATTGCCCGATTGCCGGCCCGGCGGCGGCGTGGGGGTAATCCACCTACTCAAAAAATAATTCTATCACAGGCCCTGATTGCTGCAGGGCCTGTTTCTTTTTCCTTTCCCCTCTCCTCCCCCTGCAAAACCCGCTCCTCTCTCGCAGTCGGAGGAATAAAAATGAGAGGATCTCCCTTGGAGCGATCCTCTCCTTCCTATTGCCGCCGTTGAACCCTCTATGGCTTTTGTTCCTCTTCAATTTTAACAATGGGGATAGCTGCTTCCAGGAGAAGATTGATTAGTTCATTCCTGGAACGATTGGTCTGCGCTGACAAATCGTCCAGCTTTGTAATCGTTTCGTCTTTCATGCGAACAGACACAATTTTATATCCATCGTCACCCTTGCGGGCGGTTTTCTTTGTAATTTTAATTTCCTTTGCCATGTTAATCACTCCTTGCAGTTCCATTCTAACTTGACAAGAATAATTTTAGTATGTTATAATTTTGTAGTTTTAATACACTATTAATTTATAGTTATAATATATATCAGCTGTTGCGGAAGATCGTACAGGGGCGTGTGTCAATGAAAAGGGGCATCCATTTTCCCGTACCTCCCACAGTAATCCGCCCAGAACGCAAAACCGAATCATGCTAAATTCTCCGCCGGCTTTCTGTTCTCATTTTATGACTGTTGCCCAGATAAACCCATAAAATACGGCGAAATCGTCTATATCACTCCCGAAAAAAACGTGCTATAATATCAACTGTTAAAGTAGTGGTGTATATTGTATGTGCTCGTGCACGTATCGATTCAGCCGAGGATTTATCAGGAGGTATTGATCCATGATTTCAAAGAATATTCCCACCGTAAAACTGGGTATTATCGCAGTCAGCCGGGACTGCTTTGTCATTTCCCTGTCCGAACGCCGCCGGGGAGAACTGGCCGAAAGCTGTAAAAACATCGGTCTGAACGTCTATGAAGCCAAAACCACTGTGGAAAATGAGCGGGATATGCTCAAAGCGGTGCAGGAGGTCAAGGATGCCGGATGCAACGCCCTCACCGTATTCCTGGGCAACTTCGGTCCGGAAACCCCCGAAACCCTGATTGCCAAAAACTTCAGCGGGCCGGTGATGTATGCCGCTGCTGCCGAGGAGGCCGGCAAGGATCTCATCAACGGACGGGGCGACGCCTACTGCGGGATGCTCAACTGCTCCTATAACCTGGGGCTTCGCAAAATTAAGGCCTATATCCCGGAATATCCGGTCGGCACCGCCGATGAAATCGCACAGATGATGGCGGACTTCGTTCCGGTGGCCCGCACTGTCCTGGGCCTGTCAAATCTTAAAATCATCACCTTCGGCCCCCGTCCACAGGATTTCTTTGCCTGCAATGCTCCCATCAAGCCCCTGTATGACATTGGTGTGGAGATTGAGGAGAACTCCGAGTTGGATCTGCTGGTGGCCTTCCGAAGCCATGCCGGAGACGAAAGAATCGAGCAGGTGGCGGCGGATATGGCCGCAGAATTGGGCGTGGACGGCAACCAGTACCCCAGCCTTCTGCCCAAGCTGGCCCAGTATGAGCTCACCCTGCTGGATTGGGCCGAGGAGCACCGGGGCGCCAGGGAGTACGTGGCCTTTGCCAACAAGTGCTGGCCCGCGTTCCCAACCGAGTTTGGCTTCGAGCCCTGCTATGTGAACAGCCGCCTGGCCTCCCAGGGAATCCCTGTGGCCTGTGAGGTGGATATTTACGGCGCGCTCAGCGAGTATATCGGCACCTGTGTCACTCAGGATGCGGTCACCCTCTTGGATATCAACAATTCGGTTCCCAGCGATCTGTTTGAGCGTCATATTGCCCCCAATACCAACTATACCATTCAAGACACCTTCATGGGCTTCCACTGCGGCAATACCCCTATCTGCAAATTGTCCAAGGGTAAGCTCAATTACCAGATTATTCAGAACCGCCTGATTGAAAAGGGCGGTGAGCCGGATGTCACCCGGGGCACCCTGGAGGGTGATTTGGCTCCCGGAGAAATCACCTTCTTCCGTCTGCAGTCCGCTGCGGACGCCACCCTGCACAGCTATATCGCCCAGGGCGAGGTGCTTCCAACCGCTACAGGTTCCTTTGGCGGAATCGGAATCTTCGCCATTCCGGAGATGGGCCGGTTCTACCGCCATGTGCTGATTGCCAAACGTTACCCCCACCATGGCGCTGTGGCCTTCGGCCATCACGGCAAAGCGCTCTACAGCATTTTCCAGTATTTAGGCATCTCGGATATTGCGTTCAACCAGCCCAAGGAAATGCGGTATGAGGACGAGAATCCCTTTGCTTAACCCCTTTTCCCCTGCGGCCCCATTCCGGCCTTGAAACATTAACGCTCACAGGGTTTCCCGTGAGGATATAGGAAACGAATCCGGACGCGCCTGAGAATCCTGGAATCCGGCAAACTTCCGGCTTTCCCTGTTCTTGGCAATCCCGGTTCCTTCACTAATCAAAAAGACAAGGCCCTCCCCGAATGGGGAAGGCCTTTCTTTGTTCGACTATTCACAAACATTCCCGAGCCATCATGAACCGAACCTGAAAAAATCGGATAGCAAGCGCTCCGGAGGCTTTGGGGAGGAATGCCGGAAATCCTGTCCCCGCATCCATTTTAAAAAGTTCCCTCAGCCGCGGTTAGGATACCCGCCGGGCAATGACAGCCAGGCGCCCGTCCTGCGTGTGGTAGGAGCAGGTGGAAAGAGTAATCAGTTCATCCCCGTACTGTGGAGTAATTCCCGTTTCATACAAAGCCGTCTCCCTGAGGGATCGGATAAACCCGTCGAACTCCTCCTGGCTCTGCGCCTGGATAAAGTCATAGTACCGAAAGCCCTCCTCGCCGTCTGCTGGCACCTGTGTGAGAATCACCGCTGCAATCTCATAGGTCCGCCGTTCATACAGCGTATCGAACTGAATGATAGGATGCTCTGTATAAAATTCTTTCTCCTTATACTGCTCCAGCTGCCCAAACATCCCGCCGTTTTTCATGCAGTGCCCATAGATTACCAAATTCGTGCTGGGCAGCCCGGCGTCACAGCGGTAGTCCAGAAAGGGCGTCCCGGAATAATCATAATTCTTCTGAAAATTTCTTCGCAGGTAGAATTGGGGATCGGTTGGCGTTGCCATCACAGGATAGTTGATTTTCGTCCCGTCAATTTTCAGCCAGCCCACCAAATCCGGGTTTTCCCGGGCCAGTTCCCGGTATTCAGGCAGAATTCCCTGCTCCTCCCCGGAACTCTCCTCAATCTGGGATGCGCTGGACACCCGCTGGGCAAGATCATCAAAGGCGGTCTCGCTCTGATAATCCCGATATAAAATCGATACAATCTTCCAAAGAGAAAAACAAAAGACAACAAGTGCCGCTATCAGACAGATGGTAAGCAGCGGGGATGTGCGTCTTGTCTTGCCCCGTAGATGCTTCATAATCAGTTTTTCCTTTCCAAATCCAGGATGAATCTATGATACATTCTTTTAATCACACCGCTTTATGGTTTATGAGCCGATATGGCCTGTGTCCGCTCAAGGATACAAATTCTGCATCCCACAGGCTTGCCCCCGCCATAGGGTTCATGTTCCTGATATCAGCGATTTTATTCATTCTATCAAAAAACAGGCGGAAGTTCAACGCAAGAGCTCCGCTGCTCACTTATTATAACTGGAGGGTGAACTTTTATGACGGTTGGTACCTTAGAACTGCATCTGCACACGCCTTGGATTCATTCCATGCAGGAAAAACGCCTGCTCATCAAGCACATCACCGAGCGGATCCATCATCGTTTCCCAATCTGCGCCAGTGAAATCGATGCCTTTCATGAGCTCCATATGGTGGTGCTGGGCATTGCCTGCGTGGCTGGATACCCGGGAATGGAACAAACTGTATTGGACAGGGTTTACCAATACATTCAAGCCAACACGGATGCGGAATTTGTGGACGTAATCCGCCGTACCCTCACCACCTAGCCCGGAGGACGGCAGCTTTCTACTCTCCCCATTTTCAAACGCCGGTGTCTGCCGGAGACGCCAAATTCTCCGTCAGGGCAGACTCCCGTATCTGCGGCCTGCCCCCGCCGGCAGCATTTCAGCCCGGATTTTAGCGAAACTTCCCCGAAAGGACGGATCGATATCATGGAAATTACTCTGCACACCCCACAGGAGGGCTTCGTACCCATCACCCGGCAGATCCAGCAGGCCGTCTTGCAAAGCGGTATCAAATCCGGCATCTGCCTGGTGTTCTGTCCCCATACCACCGCAGGCATTACCATCAATGAAAATACGGATCCGGATGTGGTGCAGGATTTGCTGCTGGCCCTCGATAAGGCGTTCCCGGAGGATCCCAGGTTCCGCCATGCCGAAGGCAACTCTGCCGCTCACTGCAAGGCCAGCTCCATGGGGAGCAGCGTAAGTATACCCGTTCAGGATAGCCGTCTTGTACTGGGCACCTGGCAGGGCGTGTATTTCTGTGAATTTGACGGTCCCAGAACCCGCCGGGTCGTGGTACAGGTGATAGGCTCGTGAGCTCCCTGGGCATCACCTGGAATCTGTGGCACGGCTGCCATCCCATCAGCGCGGGCTGCCAGAACTGCTATGTTTACCGGATGGACAGAGCCTATGGCCGGGATCCCTGTGTTGTCTACCGGACATCGGATTTTAACCTTCCCCTGCGCCGCCGGCGGGACTCCAGCTATGTGCTCTCCCCGGGACAGACAGTCTACACCTGTTTTACCTCAGACTTTTTCCTGCCTGAGGCCGATTCCTGGCGTCCCGAGGCCTGGGCCATGATGCGGCAGAGGCCGGACCTTCACTTTTTTATCATCACCAAGCGTATTGACCGCATAGAGGAGGGCCTGCCCCAGGACTGGGAAAACGGCTACGGGAATGTGACCCTGGGCTGTACCGCGGAGAACAACGACCGCGCCGCCTTCAGGCTCCCCATCTTTCTGAATCTTCCTATCCGCCATCGGTTTATCGTTTGTGAACCACTGCTGGAGGCCGTGGATCTCTGGTCCTATCTGTCCAATAAAATCGAGGGCGTCATTGTGGGCGGAGAGTCCGGGGAAAACGCCCGCCCCTGCCGGTATGAATGGGTGCTGAATATCCGGGAGCAGTGCGTAGAGCGCGGCATTCCCTTTACCTTCCGTCAAACAGGCTCGCGTTTTCTCAAGGACGGGCGCCTGTACCGGATCCCCCACCGCCTGCAGCTGCGCCAGGCCAGAGCCGCGGGCATCGATTTCTCCGGCACGGCACCGGTCTCCCCGCTTCTGGAGGAAGATGGGGAGGAATTTGGGTGGTAATCGGTATGGAAGCATAATCACCCGATTCATCTTAGTTTCGAGAAGAAAAAACACACCCCGGCAATGCCGGGGTGTGTTTTTTCTTTGGCGTACTGAGCGCATCCTTTGGCCTGTTCCACCTGCGGTTAAATCTGTTTTCCAGTATCCCGAAAAGTAAAAATACCATCATAATCACAGTTCAGCGCATCTGCAATATTATGTAATTCCTTTTCTGAGAGATTGTCTCGGGAAAGCTTGTTGCTTAAATTATTACCAGAAGTACCGAATTTTTCAGCGAGTTCCTTAATCGTCATCCCTCGTTGTAAGAGAATCGTCCTAATTTTGAGCGCCATTCCCATAATTAACATTTCTCCCAATGATGGTTAAATCTGCTTTCCGGTTTCTCTGTCAGTAAAGACAGCTTCATAATCGTAGTTCAGAAGATCGGCTATCTGTTTGAGATCTTTTTCCGAAAAATTATCTCGAGCCATCTTTGCGCTGATCGTTGATAGGCTTCTATTTAATAACTTAGATAGATCTGTAAGCGTGAGCTCTCGCTCCACCAAAAGTATTTTAATTTTCTTAGCAGCAGACATTGAATCGCCCCCCATTTTTTTGATTATACGGTGTTGAACGTATTAATTCAAACAAAAAACGAATAAATTTCGTGATACCTCAAACAAGAACTATTGACAGAGTTTGTAAATGGGCGTATATTATTAGATAATATACGAATATTATTCGCATTTAAACAATTTAATTTGACGAGTGTAAAGTTTTTGTGAACGACAATTCTGCTCTCATATCTGAGAGCAGCGCAGCTTGAGAAAGGAATGGTTTGTATGATGAAGGAGCTGGAGGAATACCAGGAAAAATTGCGAAGACAACGGGGATATTCGGAGAGCTTTTTGTCGGCAATCAAACGACGCCTCAACCTGCAGTCCATCGGCACCTATATCCGCGACGGCGACATCAGGTGCTGTGTAAGCTACGACAGCTTTCAGGAAAGACGGGACCATGCGTATTCCAAGCTTGAGCAATATTTACGCGAAAAGTACAGCGAGAGCCAGGTGGATGAAATCATCACCTAGGTGAACGGGTACTCCTGCGTAGTCGAAGAAATATCGTTTAGTTTGGGGATGAAGGCCGGCGCCACCCTGTACAGCAAGCTGACAGATAACTTTGAAACGGACATCTAAGGGATAAAGAACTTCTATTATGTGAATTTAGAAAGACTACACTTTTTGTCTTTCTCTCCCAACCCGCTCAATGCCAGGAGGTGCTCTGGGTTCCATCGAAACGGTAAACCCACAGCACCTCCGTGAGTTTTGAAACAAGTTCAAAACTCCGCAGCTTTCCTATATGCCGAATGGCACCGGGATGCCCTCAGTTTGGTTCTTTGCTTAGCCCCCAGCATTGTTTTGACTATGGAGAATTGAAACTTGTTTCAATTCTCATAAGGGATGCCGGATGACTCAGATAAGAATGGGCTTAGCGCATCCCGGCGTCCCTTAGAAGTTTTGGGCAAGCCAAAACTTCCGTAGTTAATTCTATTACCGTCCATCAAGTAACTCCCGTAATCCGGGGGTTCATCAAAGGAGGGGGCACCGGGACGCCCGCAGTTTAGTTTATATCTTAGCCCCCTCAGAGCGTCCCTTTGTAGTTTTGGGACAAGCCCAAAACTTCCCTGGTTTTTATAATGCCTGTGGCATCCTTTGTCGTTTTTAAAAGTGAGTGGGGTTCCAAAGGGGAGAGAGGAAAATCGAAATCCTCTCTCTCCTTTGTGGCCTTTGGGTACTTTCCTCCCACGGGAAAGTACCGCCCCCGGCAGGGGTTGGGTGGGAATTGGATGACAATTTATTTGGGAAGAAAATACCCTTCTATTCTATTTTCGGAAATCCATTGTTTCAAAAACAGTGGTTTTACTACCCATGCAGATTTATCTACCAATTTCCCTCCCCAAGCCCTGCCGGGCGGCCCTACTTTCTGCCGAACAGAAAGTAGGCAAAGATTCGCCAAAGAGGCGTTCCCCCTCTTTGGAAACTCCCCCTTTAGGGCAGTTCTGCACACTTAATAGTAGAGACTAGAAAAAGTCGAGAAAGTAAACTTTCTCAACTTTAAAATCAAACTTGGGTTGTTGCCGCTGATGCGAGTTTAGTTTTTATTTCCGTTAATCAAGTTACTTCCGTAACCCGGGGGTTCATCAAAAAAAGGGGGGGTGCCAGGGAACCGCTCACCCAGGCCGCGGCCGTTTTCTTCAAATTATTTCGAGAAATTTGAAGATATTTATGGTATGATTCGTTAAAGAGAGTGATACATGACGGGGGAGGTGGCGCAAAGACGTGACGAATGAAGAATTCAGCGGACTGGTCGAGCAGTACCATCGGTTAATCCTGAGCATCTGCCACCGGTATGTGCAGGATTTCGGCGAGGCGGAAAACCTGACGCAGGAAACCTTTCTGAGTGCCTACAAGCACAGGGACAGCTTTCAAGGCGGCGCCTATAAGGCCTGGCTTACAAAAATTGCCACCAATAAATGTCTGGATTATCTGCGCAGCCCCCGTCAGAAACGTTTGGAGTACCATCCTCAGGAGGAGCTGGCCGGTTTTGCCGGTGAGGCGGCACCGTCGGCGGAGTTGCAGGCGGCAAACAGGGATACTGTGGAACACATTGCCCTGATGTGCCGGCAGCTCAAGGAACCCTATTCCAGCATAGCGCAGATGTACTATCTGCAGGAATTGGATGTAAAAACCATTGCCAGCCGAAGGCAGATCCCCTTAAAGACTGTACAGACACAATTATACCGGGCCCGGGATAAGCTTCGGAAACAAATTCAGGAGGTGTTTGCAGGATGACGCTCTTTGATTCCAGCGGCCATGCAGCCGCACAAGCTCTGCTGGCTCTGGCGGATTACCGGCTGGACGAGGAAGAAACCCTGGCGCTCTGCGAACACCTCTCCCAGTGCGAACAGTGCCAGGAACGCTATACCCAAATTCTGGAGGAGGACTCCTCCCATCTCTTGGAATGCTCCCAATCGGTCACTGACGCCATTCTGGCCCAGTGTGTGGAGCAGCCGAAGGCGGCAGCGCCCCTGCCGAAAAAGAAAAATGCAAAGGTTCTCACCCTGAGTATCCTCAAGATGGCGGTGGCTGCGGCGATTACGCTGGTCATCTGGGCACACGTGGAGGATCTCTCCTGGCTCAGTTCCCTGGGCGGACGTCCTCAGCAGGGCGCGCCCTCCACCCCTGTCAGCCAGGTGTTCACGGATGTGGCCTCCAATATCCGGCAGGGCCTCACCCAAAGTATGGGAAAGGCCTCCCAATTCTTTGAGTTCCGGTTTGGCGGGCAATCCCAGCCGGCTCCGGACTCCAATCAGCCATCGGCAGAAAATCACTAACAGCAAATTTTCAAATTAACCATTTGTGCCTTTCAAAGCTCGCAGGGGCAAAACCGGCACAACTCCGGAAAGGAATGAGCGTTTCTATGAAAAGAAAAAGCCGTTTTTTAACCTTTATCGCCGCTATGATCCCGGGCGCCGGACAGATGTATCAGGGCCAGCTGAAACGTGGAGCCTCCATCATGATCCTGTTCAGCGCGGTATGCGCCTTTTCCATCTTCACGATGATCGGGGAACTGTGCATCTTTCTTCCTGTTCTATGGTTCTATGCCTTCTTTGACGCTCTGAACAAGAGCGACTACACCCGGGACGAACTGCACGCCCTGGAGGACCGCCCCATCTTCGGCGTAAGGATGCTCAAGGAATGGGAGAACTCCGGAACCTTCTCGGGAAAAAGCAGCATCCTCATCGGCGCCGTGTTCATTTTTGTGGGCATAGTCCTTCTGTACCGCACCCTTCTCATGCCGCTTTTATATGCTGTCAATATCCCCGGCCTGTATGAAATTGCCACCAAGGTTCCCGCACTGTTTATCGGTGTTATTGTGATTCTGCTGGGAATTAAAATTATCCGCGGCCGGGAACAGCGCCCGGAATAAATGGAGCTGCGGCCGTCACGCCAAGTGATCCCCCGCTTCACAGGGAAAGGATGGTATGATTATGAACGAACTCGAAAACCAAAGGGAGGATTCCCTTATTTCGCAGGTGCCTGGCGAATCCGCAGATTTTTCCCAGGAACCGGCTGAACCCTCTCAGGAACAGGAGCAGCAGGACTCCCCTTCTGAACAGCCCGCCGGTGAGAAGTCCAATTCTCCCGGCTATGATACCCCAAGCGGTAAAGAGCCAAAGCCTCCCCGCAGGCGCCGTCCGCCGCGGGAACGCCGGGTGGGCTCCGTGACATTGGGGATTGCCTTGGTATTCACCGGGCTGATGATCCTGTACTCCTTTTTTGGAGAGCCCGTCAACCTGATCCGCTGGCTGAAATTTTCCCCCATTATCCTGGTCTTTATGGGAATCGAAATCATTATCAGCACTTTTTTATGCCGGAGGGTCCGCTTTAAATATGATATCCTGGGAATCTTTCTGTGCGGTTTTCTCATCTTGGCCAGCCTGGGCGGTTCCATCGCGGCAGGTGCCGGCGGACAGTATCTGAAGGCCTATGATCAAATGTCCGTGGCCTTCCAGTCCCAGCAGGAAAAGGTGGATGCCGCCCTTCTGGACAACCATACTATTCGGTCCGCCCAGGTGGAATACCGCCATGGCTCCAGTGTGGACTGGGTGGATTGGATAGACAGGGATATTAACGTCCAGCGCAGCCTTGAAAACAGCACAATCCATGTGGAGCTTATCCAGGCCTATGACGATCCGGTGGAATTCTGCCGCAACGCAGTGGCAATTGTGGATAGCCTTCGCCAAAATTCTATTGAATACCGTGCACTGTGGATTACCAGCTCCCCAAAGAACGCCGATTCTTCCATGACTCTTCGCATTGCCAGCGCCCACGAGCGCCAGATGGGCGATCAGGAGCTCTCCGCACTCGTGGAGATCGAGCCCGTCTCCAGTTATTCCTATGAGGAGTCCTATGAATAACCTGGAATCGCCTACATATTTTATAATTCTAAACCGTTCTCCCTACCATGGACTTATCGTGCACAAGAGAAAGGGTTCCGACCAACAAATCTCCCCCTGTCGTAGTTATTTTCCTACGCCAGGGGGCTTTTTGTTAATGTCCGACTTCCTGGTTCTGTGCACGGTACAGGCTCAGCCGGGAGGCCTTTATCATTTCCAGCGCGGTAAACGTAAGGCGCCCTGGAAGTGTCCCATTTGCAGAGTTTATAAAATTTCCTCATCAAGACAGAACGTCTGTCTGCCAGTGTTGAAAGAGAGTTTGACATTCTGCAAGAAGCAACCCTTTGTGGCATAAACTGCGTGGTAGAACACTCCCAGGCGCCCTCTGCCTCTTTACACTTTTAGGGGCCTGTGCTATCATGAAACTAAAAGCTAGGCCCACAGTTGGCCTAAAAGGGGGAAACCGGGGCATAGAGATTCTCATGCCTGGAGTTCTGTCCGTTTCGGGAAAATTTTTCCGGCAGCCGGAGCCAAACTCCTCCCCAGCAGGGAAAGGATGGTTTTAACCATGAAAGAACAGCTGAAAATCGGCGTAATCGGCTTGGGCTGCCGCGGCAGTATGCTGATGAAGGACGTTATGCTTCCCATGGAGGGAATTACCATCGCCGCAGTATGCGATCCCTATGAGGATCGGATGCAGGCGGCCGCCAAACAGGTTGAGGAGAAAAACGGAAACACCCCCATCATGACTGCGGACTATCGGGACATTTTGGCCATGCCTGAGATTGACGCGGTGATTGTCACCACCTCCTGGCAGGATCACATCAAGGTTTCCATTGACGCTATGAAGGCCGGAAAATATGTGGGCTGTGAGGTTGGCGGCGCCTATTCTCTGGAACAGTGCTGGGAATTGGTGCGCACCTATGAGCAAACCGGCGTCCCCTGTATGCTCATGGAAAACTGCTGCTACGGCCGGGATGAGCTCATGGTGCTCAACATGGTCAAGAAAGGCGTGTTCGGCGAGGTCATCCACTGTTCCGGCGGATATCAGCACGACCTGCGGGACGAGGTGGCCTACGGCCGCGAAAACCGGCACTACCGCCTGGAAAATTACCTGAACCGCAATGCGGAAAATTACCCCACCCATGAACTGGGCCCCATCGCCAAGGTTCTGAACATTAACCGCGGCAACCGGATGGTCTCGCTTGTCTCCATGGCCTCCAAGGCCGCAGGGATCCACGAATTCCTCAAGCGGGAAAAGGGCGATTCCTATGACTTGACAAACGCCCAGTTCGCCCAGGGGGATGTTATCACCACCATGATTAAATGCGCCCATGGGCAGACCATCGTCCTCACCCTGGATACCACCCTTCCCCGGGGCTATTCCCGCGGATTTCGGGTTCAGGGCACCAAGGCCATGTACCTGGAGGACAACAAGTCCCTGTTCCTGGATCAAACTCATAATAAATTCGATTTCACCTGGAAAGAGCAGTGGAACAACGTGGAGGAATACCGCGAGCAGTATGACCATCCCATCTGGAAGCAATACCAGAAGGAGGGCATCCATGCCGGGCACGACGGGATGGATTGGCTGGTATTCTCCGCCTTCTTCGACGCGGTCAAAAAGGGAAGCCAGGTGCCCATCGATGTGTATGATATGGCTTCCTGGATGGCAGTCACCGCTCTGTCCGAGGAATCCATCGCCAAGGGCAGCGCCCCGGTGATGTTCCCCGATTTCACCGACGGCAAGTGGCTCAACCCGGCTCCCGTGGTGCGCGGCCACTACTGCCTGGATGAAATCTGCGAATAACTTTCAAGATTATGCGAAATTCCCGTCCCCCACAGTTCCGCAGGCAGTATGTCCGGGTGACGGGCGGCAAAACCGCCGTTTCATTGCGCAATAGGAATTATCTGCAAGGGCCTGTCCAAACCCAAAGGGGTTCGGACAGGCCCTGTTTTCTGTTTGTAACAGTTTATCTTGCGGCTGTGTACCGTTCTTCTCTGCCAGTTCCATCAGAGGCCCTATTCAGCTGCGGCCCTCAGCGTATCCCCCGCCAGCCGGTACACGGTCCATTCGTCCATGGGGACAGCTCCCATTCTGCGGTAAAACCCGATGCTGGGCGTATTCCAGTCAAGGCAGCTCCACTCCATACGCCCATAGCCGCGCTGCACGGCAATACGGGCCAGTTCTTGGAACAACGCTTTGCCATACCCCTTACCCCGCTCCTCGGGCAGCACAAACAGATCCTCTAAATACAGTCCGCCGCGCCCTACAAAGGTTGAAAAGTTTTCAAAAAACAGGGCAAAGCCCACCTCCCGCTCAGCGTCACACTGAAAAATGACCTCCGCGGTTTTCTTTTCGAACAGCCATTCCCGCAGCAGCTCCGGTGTAGCCACTACATCCTGGGTCATTTTCTCATATGCGGCCAGCTTTTGAATAAAGGCAAAAACCAACTCACAGTCCTGGGGCTGGGCTTTGCGAAAATAGATTTTTTTCTCCTGGGATGCTTGCATTCATCATTGCTCCTTTTTCTCTTAGTTTCAGTGGGCCTGCCGCTTCAGGGCCCGGGTTCTATAATAGGGTATAAAATCAAAGCGTACCATACTGATTGCAATCGAAGCCATGGTAAATACCTCATTGAGCACTCCGCCGGTAGAGTGGTACACGGCATTATAAACTAGCCAGCCTATGCTGGAGGGAAGCGTTAAAATCCGTACGGTTCTCGGATTTTTCATTCCATAGGCAGCACAGGTTAATAATTTTGCAGCCACTGGAATTAAACTTAGTGGAGAAGACCATGACAATATGCCGGATAGTACAATAATTCCCGAGAATATAAAGATCCACGGCGTTGTGGAGCGCCCTTTTTCCACACTTTTCGCATAGATATAATTTCTCACACAGCTGATCAAGTTCATGACAGCGCCTGTATAGGCGCCCAGCAGCACATACTGCACGGCGAACACCAACTCATTGAGCAGCTTGAGCAGGACAATGCTCTTGTGCCGGTTGCTCTGGAAGGCGGCAACGCCGAAGCCTAGACCAATGAGTCCCAGTCCCTAAATAAAAACCGGCAAAATCCACTGCGGCATTCCGTCTCCCCCATCCCTCTTAGACTATCACAAAAAGGGACGGAGCCTAACGGCCCCATCCCTTATGATATCTCAACTAGCTATCGCACCTGATCCAACGATTTGACTACCGAGTGGGAAATTGGCTTCCACTCCACCTTTTGTACCAGTGCCACAATACAGATGGGAATATAGGTAAAGATAAACACTGGGAACAGGAACAAATACCGAATCTTCTCACTGGTTTTTGCAGAAATGGCCTTCCACTCTGTCAACAAAGTGAGCCCACCCATCAAAATTAACAGCAGGTAGAAGTTTAAAAGTGTAAACAGGAGCGATTGTCCCGCCAGGCGCAGAATGCGCAGGGCAAAGAAGAACGGCTCACTGAAGGCAATCACCAGGAAAAAGGCGTTGACAATCACGCAGAACAGCGTCACCAGTGTAGCGGGGGCAATGGTCATGAGCATATCATAACAGGGCATCGCCGTACGGTTTCGGAATATTCCCCGCACCAGAGAAGGCCCATAGTGCCGCGTCACCTGATAAAATCCTTTAGACCAGCGCAGACGCTGATTCCAGGACTGCTTAAAGGTGGTGGGCTGCTCGTCATATACCTTTGCGTTCTCACAATATCCAATGAGTTCGCCCTTAATAGCACAGTCCACAGAGAATTCAATATCCTCGGTGAGAAGGTGATAGTCCCAGCCCTGCTTCTTCTCAATAATCTGAGCCGCAACCATAAATCCGGTTCCGGAAACTGCGCAGTTGGTGCGCAGGTGCATTCTGGGATTATTCAGGTACCGGGCCTCCCGCAAAAACCACAGGGAATATCCTGCAGTAATCCAGTTGGTACCATAGTTTTTAGAATTCCGGTAAGAGGTTGCCACCCGGTATCCCTGATCATAAAGCTTATTCATCTCGCTGACAAAGTTCTCGTCAATCAGGTTGTCGGCGTCAAAGACAAAGAACGCCTCATAGCCGGCCTCCTGGTGATCGGACAAAATCTTTTTAAACAGGAAATCCAGCGCATATCCCTTGCCGACCTGTACCTTGTTTTCCCGCTCATATACGATGGCGCCGGCATCCCGGGCAACCTGAGCGGTATTATCCGTACAGTTGTCCGCCACTACAAACACATCCAGCAAATCCGATGGATACTTTTGATCCTGCAGGTTTTCAATCAGCTGGGCAATTACGCTGCTCTCGTTTCGGGCTGCGATAATCGCGGCATATTTGTGGAGTTTCTTTGCCGGAACATCCTTATGGCGCTTACGGGTAAAGAACCCGACGCCCACATAAATAAACTGATAAAAGTAGGCAACTGTCAAAATCCAGAATATGACAGTGTTGAAATTTCGTATAAATTGCAGCATACCATTCCTCCCCGTTTGTTCAGTAACAACGGTTAGTACAACGAAAGCCCCGCAAGGCGAGACTTATTCCCATCATCTTTGACTATATCACACTTTTTTCCAAAAACAAGCTTCCTAGAAAAAGTTAATAAAACTTTAAGTGTTTTTCGCCGAATTTCACAATTTGTCCCGTTTTTTCCAAGAAAATCTCACGCTTTTCCGGGCGGAGGCGGCGGCTGACATTCCAGGTTTTTCCTATCTGCAGAACGCCGTTTATTCCGTTTCGATAACAAAAAATCAGGTCTTTCGTGTCACGCTCCCGGTCCTTTTCCCCTCAGTCCAGCGGCAGGCCCCCAGGAAATCCATATCGCGCAACGAGAATATTTATGCGCCGAACCGTCCCTTGAGAACCTGCGGGCTTTAATTTTTTACTCTCTGTGCGCAGGGGACGCTGCTCTCCTGTCCAGGCAGCTGCATCCCGCCAGCATCCTATTCGGCCGCTCAGCGGGCAACCTTCCTCCCTTTCCATCCTAAGCCGGACACGAAATGGGGACATCCGCATTTCACTCCAGAAGGTTCGCCCGCCATAAAGCCCGGTTCCGCCGGCCTTCCGGTTTGCTCTGCAGCTCAGTCTCCCTTTCTTCAGAGCTGTATCCGCGCCAAAAGGCGCCGCACCTGGTTCTCTTCCCAGGGCAGCGCCTCTTAGTTTCCCATTTATTTGCGGATATCCAAAAGTTTTGTTTTGAGTTCGTTTTCCAGCCGTCCCAGCTCCGCCTCGGCATCGCGGCGCTTTTGACGCCCCTCCTCCTGAATGCGGATCACCTCATCCAGGGTAGAAATCAGGGATTCATTGGTGGTGCGCAGGGTTTCAATATCCACAATCCCCCGCTCAGATTCCTTGGCGGTTTCAATCGTCGCCATTTTCAGCGTCTCTGCATTTTTACGCAGCAGCTGGTTGGTCATATCTGTCACCTGGCGCTGTGCGGCGGCAGCCCGCTGGGAGTCCTGAATTCCCAATGCCAGCACCATCTGGCTCTTCCACAGGGGGATGGTATTCACCAGGGTGGACTGGATTTTCTCAGACATCAGGGTGTTATTGCCCTGCACCAAGCGAATCTGGGGCGCCATCTGGATGGA
Source organism: Marvinbryantia formatexigens (assembly GCA_021771035.1). Lineage (GTDB taxonomy): Bacteria > Bacillota > Clostridia > Oscillospirales > Ruminococcaceae > CALXEM01. The sequence continues at coordinate 29,052 of JAETPU010000006.1, forward strand.
GATCATCCTGGTCAGTTCCAAATCGTGGAGCTTTTTCTCAAAGCGATCACACAAATTGGCAAGATCGTTGGCAGCCTGGGCGTCTTCCGGCAGGCCAGTCTGGTGGGCTCTCTCCTGCAAAAGGGGCAGCTGCTGCTCCCGCACCTGATTGAGCTTTTTCTTTCCTGCCAGGATGTACATGGACAGCTCCTTGAAATACACCTTGTTGAGCTCATACATCTTGTCCAGCAGGGCAATATCCTTGAGCAGCTGAACCTGGTGGGCCTCCAGGCCCTCACAGATTTTATCCACATTGTTTTCGACCTTATCATATTTGGTCATCAGGCCGGAAAACCGGTTTTTCTTAAACAGGCCCAGAAACCCCTTGTTTTCCTTTTCCGCATCAAAATCCTTGAGCTGGTTCACCACGCCGGTGAGCATCTCGCCCACCTCGCCCAAATCCTTGGTGCGCACATTCGACAACGCGGATTCCGAAAAATCGGCAATCTTTTTCTGGGCTCCCGCACCATACAGCAGAATGGTATTGGAATCCTTGAGTTCAATTTTCTGGGCAAAGTCTGCCACCATCTTTTTTTCCTGATCCGTGAGCATACTCTCATCCAGCACCGGTTTTTCCTGCGCTTTCTCCACGGAAAGCTCCATTTTAGGCGCCGCAGGCTGGGCCGCCGCTGTCTCAAAGGGATCCAAGGTTAAGGTGGGCTCCATTTCCAGTACCGGCTCCACGGCAGGATTGGTGTTTTCCGGGGTCATATGCAGTTCCTCCTCGTCAACTCATTCTATTTATTGGGCGTTCAAATCTTCCTGGCTGCTCAGCCCGCCGCCGGTCAGGCCCTCCTGGGCCAGCATGGCGTTGAGCACCGAAATGTCCGAGGAGATATCCATAGCATCATCCTGGAACAAGCCGTCCAGCAGCTTTTCAAAGGCTTGTATGATCACATCCAGCGTCTGCTCAATTTCCCTGCGGGCAGCCTGGATATTCTCTCCCTGGACCGGCTGAGCCTCGAATTCGCTGTAGGCATCCAGCAGCTTTAAGGTCATGGGGAGATAATAGCTCATAAACTTGCGGATCTCCGGCAGCTGCGCCGGATGTTTTTCCACATATTCGAAGATATTTTTTGTCACATTCTGAAGCCTGTCGATTTTTTGTGAGGGCTCCTGCGCCAGGATCCGGCTGTTTGCCGTCTGAATCTTTACAATATAAGCCCGGCCGTCCTCCAAGGTTCTCTCCAATTCAGAGGGGGGATTTTTCTGGCGCTCCTTCTGGCGGCGGCGCTCCTCCTCCATCTTCTGCCTCGCCTGCAGGTACTCCTGGTAAACCTCCTGATCCGCGAACAGACAGGTGTTTTCAGAATCCAGAAATACTCCGGGCATCCAGCCGCTGCGGATAATTTTCCTGAGATCCCGCACTACCTTTGCCTGAGAGCATCCCAGTTCCTTGGCCATATCCTGGACCTCTCGGAATTTTCTTCCCGCCATCAGCTTTTCATACCGGCGGTACCGCGAATGCTTTGCCAGCATGGCAATTCCGCTTACCAGCATCACCAGGCCAAGCGCAAGCAAAAAGTAAAAGACAGCACTTACAAACTGCACCGCCAGCGGCATTCCGGAAGAAATTAAGGAGGCGGTTCCCATGATCACCGATAAAAACAGGAAAACTACAGTGAGCAGCCCGCCGAAAATTGTCAGCAACAACCCGGAGACGCTCACAGACGGCATCTTGGAACCGGGCGTCCTGGCAGCGCGGTACTTAGGCTGATAGGCCGGGCCCGCCTGCGCCCCCATGTTAGGATTCTGGCCCTGGCTTCTGTTCTGGCTTTGATTGACATTGCTGTTGCTGTTACTATTAATATTGATATTGCTGTACTGCGAGGCCTGTTCCTTCACACGTTCGGCAGCCTGGCGGGCTTCCCGGCCCACCTCCTGGCCAAAATCCCGGACCTCGCTTCCAAAATTCTGCGCCATCTGCTTGAGCTGCTGGCAGTCCCTGCTGGACAGCACGTCCCGAACCGTGCGCTCAATGGTTCTGCCCATGCGGGCAAACTCATCTCTGGTGTCCATATTATCCATGGCTTACTCCCATTCTGCCGCCCTGTGCGGCCGCCTTTCCCCCGTCAGAGGGATTCTACCCGTTCGGCACTGCCGAATGAAATTGTTCCCGTTGGAGTATAAGGAGATACTCTCCAAAACCCCAGGAACCCCAATACACAATCAATAATACCGCGATGTTCCAACAGCGCCTGTCCTCCGGCATTCGCCTGGAGACGCCCTGATGCATCACCTGCGCTATTTTATCATAAATAGAAAACCGCTTGGACTTTCTACAGATGATTAAAAACTCAACCGCAAAACCGCCTCTTGCCGGTTTTGTTTTGTCAGCGTTTATTCTATCATAATCGGAAAGTCGTTCAGACTTTCTACACGCGATAAAAGAAACGCACCGTAACCATGGTCCTTCCGGTTTTGTTTTGTCTGCGTTTATTATATCCTATCCCCCCAAAAAGTACAAGGCGCTTTTGAACGCTTTGAAGCCGCTTTTGGAGGGATTTCTTCCTCCCGGATAAGAGGAATCCTCCGCACTCCGGCACAGTCTCCCAGACTGCGCGGCGCCTCTTCGCACGCCGGTACCCCTGACTCATCCCTCCGAAAACCTGCTTGTGCGCCCCTGCGAATATCATTCTTCAGCAAGATCGAAAACCGGAGGAGCCGCTGCCCCTCCGGTTTTTTCGCCTGCAGGTTCCATGGATGCATAGACGTGCCTGAGCTAAAGATGTCCGTCCCCGCAAAATATCCCTGAAAAAGGACTCACCCATCCACCCGTAACCATCTTTTCCGGCCCTTTGAAAGCCCAGGTTCAGGACCCGTCCCCTCTGTCCTCTGTTTTCCTCAGATTTGCTTTTTGATGCGCTCCAGCGCACCCTTTTCCAGCCGGGAGACCTGTGCCTGGGATATGCCAATTTCCTGGGCCACCTCCATCTGGGTTTTTCCGGTAAAGAACCGCAAAGAGAGAATGCGCTTTTCCCTCTCCCCCAGTCCCGCAATGGCCTCTTTAATGGAAATCTCCTCCAACCAGTCCACATCGTCACTGTGATCGCCCACCTGATCCATTACATAGATGGTATCGCCGGAATCCGAATACACCGGCTCATACAGGGAAACCGGATCCACAATGGATTCCAGCGCCAATACCACATCCTCCTTGGGCAGCCCCAATTCCTTGGCTATTTGCTCTACGGTAGGCTCCCGGGAAAATTCCCCCTGCAGCCGCTCCTTGGCAAGCATGGCCCGGTAGGCGATATCCCGCATGGAACGGCTGACGCGGATCGGATTGTTGTCCCGCAGATACCGCCGGATTTCTCCGATGATCATCGGGACCGCATAGGTGGAAAATCGTACGTTCAGCGTGGTATCGAAATGATCGATGGCCTTCATCAGACCAATCGTCCCGACCTGAAAGAGATCGTCCAAATTTTCTCCCCGGTTGAGGAATTTCTGAACCACTGAGAGCACAAGCCGCAGATTGCCGCTGATGAGCTCTTCCCGGGCCTGCATATCCCCTTCCTTCATCTTTAAAAGGAGCTCCATCTTTTCCTTTTCCTTGAGTACCTTGAGCTTTGAGGTGTTTACCCCGCAGATCTCAACCTTATTTTGATACAAAGTTCCACATCCCTTACCCAATCGGTTCCGGAAAATCCCGTCCGATGAGAAGTATGGGGAAACCATGTGTCATTCAATCACTGAAAAATTTGCCAATTTCTTCTATGCTGTCAGTTGCGTATTTTCTATAAAGCACCATTCGGCATAATACGAGAGCGGTATCCTGTTAGGACAAACACCCATCCCTTCTCTGAGAACCCCCTGAAGTAAGGAAACTGAAAGAAAAACCTGCGTTTTGCTCTCTCAATCGACAAAGCTAAAAAGCCGAGAAAGTAAACTTTCTCGGCTTAAAAACTGATGCACATCCCTTTCTCCGGCTGCTGCAGAGGCTGACTGAGCTGATTCCGCCGGGGTGCATACGGGATTGCCTGTATCCGTAAAATCCTGAAACAGCCAGCCGCATCCCGGCGTCCCTCAAAAATTTTGAGGAAATCCCTAAACTTCCATAGCTGGTTCAACTTGCGTCTGTCCGGTTACCGCCGTAATAACGGCCTATCCGCTCAAGGCTCCCAATTTACACGCCCTGAAGCGGGGTCCACTCCGTGCCGCGCTCGGCCCGGCGCTTCCCCGTCCTAGCGTGCTCCCGAGGCGCCAGTTCCCGATCCCGGCGCTCAACCCATGCCGCCATGCTCATGCCCTGCGTAAACATGGGGCACAGGAACCCGGCGGGTTCCACCGCAATCTCCGGTATGAAATAAAGGCGAGGCCGGCATTCTTTTGGAGCCCTGGGACAGGCTAAAACTTGCGCAGCATCCATTGGGTTTCAGATTCGCTTTACCGTCATTGCGCACGTTGCCGCCGGTAGTAACAACGGAGAATTGAAACTCGGTTCAATTCTCCGTTGCAGCTTCAATATGGCGGTCTGCCGGGCAGAAGGGAAGTCCCTTTCACTCCTCCACGGCGAATTGGCTGTTGTACAGATTGGCATAGAACCCGCCTTTTTCCAGGAGCTCCCGGTGGGTTCCCTGCTCCACGATTCTGCCGGCGTTCATCACTAAAATACAGTCCGCTTCCCGGATGGTGGAGAGCCGGTGGGCCACCACAAAGCTGGTACGGCCTTTCATCATCTTGTCAAAAGCCCGCTGGATGCGGATTTCCGTGCGGGTATCAATGCTGCTGGTGGCCTCATCCAGAATCAGGATAGGGGGCGAGGCCAGCATCACCCGGGCAATACACAGCAGCTGCTTTTGGCCCTGGGAGATATTAGCGCCGTTTTCGCTGACAACGGTGTCATACCCCTGGGGAAGCCGCTTAATGAAGCTGTGGGCATGGGCGGCCTTGGCGGCGGCGACAATCTCCTCATCGGTGGCGTCGGGCCTGCCATAGGCGATATTATCCCGGATGGTTCCCGAATACAGCCAGCTCTCCTGGAGCACCATGCCAAACTGGGCGCGCAGGCTGTCCCGGGTGATATGGGAGATGGGAGTGCCGTCCACCCGAATCTCACCGGAATCCACGTCATAAAACCGCATGAGCAGGTTGATAATGGTGGTTTTTCCACAGCCGGTGGGGCCCACGATGGCAATCCGGCGCCCCGGGGCAACCTGCACGTTCCAATCCTGGATGAGGGGAGTTTTTTTGGAATAGGAGAAGTCCACATGGTCTGCGCTCACCGCACCGTCACAGTGTTTCATGACGAAGGCGTCCGGGGCGTCGGGAGTTTCCTCCTCCTCATCCAGCACCTGGAAGACCCGCCGGGCCGAAGCAAAGGCGGACTGCAGTTCCGTCACCACGCCGGAAATTTCATTGAAGGGCTTGGTGTACTGGTTGGCATAGGTGAGAAAGCAGGAGATGCCGCCGATGGACAGCCTGCCGGTGATGGCGCTCACTGCGCCGATGATGCCCACCAGGGCATAGACAATCCCGTTGACAAACCGGGTGCAGGGGTTTGTCAGGGAGGAATAGAACTGGGCTTTCACGCCGCAGTCGTACAGGCGGTCGTTGATTTCCTCAAATTTTTCCTGGGCGCGGTCCTCATAGCCGAAGGTTTTTACCAGCTTTTGGTTGCCGATAAGCTCCTCCACATAGCCGCCCAATTCCCCGCGCGTCTGGGACTGAACCCGGAACATATTGTAGGAGTGCTTGGCGATAAAGGAGGCCACAAACAGGGAAAGCGGCGTCACCAGCACCACCACCAGGGTGATAATCCAGTCCACCCACAGCATAAAGAGCAGGGTTCCCACAATGGTGACAACGCCGGTAAACAGATGGGTAAAGCCCTGCAATAGGCCGTTTGAAATCTGATCGATGTCCACCACCACCCGGCTGATGAGATCGCCGTGGGCGTTGGAATCGATATACTTTAAGGGCACATGGCCCAGCTTATTGAAGACCGCCACCCGCAGATCATTGACGGTGCGGTAGGTCATCTTGTTGGTACAGTAGGCCATCAGCCATTGGAACAGGCAGGCCACCACAATGGTGACGCCCAGTCCCGCCAGGATGGGCCAAATCTTATGAAAATACACCTGTCCTGGTCCGATAATCTCGTCGATGGCGTCCCCGATTAAAACCGGTGCCAGCAGCGTCATACTGATTTGGATGACGGCGCTCACCAGCGCCAGGATCAGATACCCAAGGTAGGGCCGGGTGAACCGGAGCAGACGGCCCACAACGGAAGAGCCTTTAGTTTCCATGTTCCATCGCCTCCTGTTCACTGAGCTGGGACAGACAGATCTCCCGGTACACCTGGCAGGACTCCATAAGCTGGGCGTGGGTTCCGATGCCCGCCACAGCGCCGTCGTCCAGCACCACGATTTTGTCCGCCCGTTTGACCGTACTGGCGCGCTGAGATACCATGAGCACGGTCATCCCGGCGGTATCCCGTTTGATGGAGCGCCGCAGGGCCGCGTCCGTGGCGAAATCCAGCGCGCTGGCGCTGTCGTCCAGAATGAGGATTTCCGGGGAGCCCACCAGGGCCCGGGCAATGGTGAGGCGCTGCTTCTGCCCGCCGGAGAGGTTTTTTCCGCCCTGCAGAATCGGGGTTTCATACCCCTGGGGCAGCTTGGAGACAAAATCTTCAGCCTGGGCGATGCTCACCGCCTGCCGCATCTCCTCATCGGTGGCGTCCCGGTTACCCCAGCGCAGGTTATCCGCCAGGGTTCCGGAGATTAACGCCGCGTTCTGCGGCACCATGCCGATTTTCCGGCGCAGCTGGGAAAACGGATACTCCTTTACATTGACGCCGTCCACCAGCACCTCGCCCTGGGTCGCGTCATACAGGCGGGGGATCAGGTTCACCAGCGTTGATTTTCCGGAGCCGGTGGAGCCGATAATGCCCACGGTCTCCCCCGGCCGGATGGTGAGATCCACGTGTTCCAGGGCCGCGTCGCCGGTGGCGCCATAGGCAAAGCGCACATTCCTCAGCTGGATTTTCGGCGCGCCGGCTGCCGGGGATACCGGGCCTCCCTCGGCCTGAGGCAGGCAGGAGGCAGTTTCAAATACCTCGTTGACCCGTGAGGCACAGGCCGAAGCCTTGGTGAAGATGACTACCAGATTGGCCACCACTACCAGCGCCAGGAGGATCTGGGTCATATAGTTGACAAAGGCGATAATCTCCCCCTGGGTTAAAATGCCGTTGTCCACCCGGATACCGCCGTACCAGATGATGGCCACGATGGCAAAATTCATAATGGCATAGGTCAGCGGGTTGAGCAAAGCGGAGAGCCTGCCCACCACAATGGAGGTGTGGGTCTGATCCTCGCTGGCGTCCTCAAAGCGCTTCTCCTCGCTTTTCTGGCGGGAAAAGGCCCGGATCACCCGTACGCCCTCCAGGTTTTCCCGGGTAATCAGGGCAATCTTATCCAGCTTTTTCTGAATGGTGCGGAAAAACGGAATGGAACGGCTCATCACAAAGTACAAGACCCCCACAATCAGGGGAGTGGCAACCAGGAAAATCAGCGAAAGCTTGAGATCCAGCATCATTGCCATGATAATGGCGCCGATGGCCAAAAACGGCGCCCGGATGACCAGGCGGATGAGCATTGCCACCGCAAGCTGCAGCTGATTGACGTCATTGGTAATCCTGGTGATGAGGGTGGGGGTTCCAAAGCGGTCGATTTCCGCATGGGACAGGGAATTGATATGCCGGAACAGATCGTTTCGCAGCATGGTGCCCACCCCCTGGGAGGCCCGCGCCGCAAAGTATTGGCAGGTCAGGGCACAGCCCAGGCCCACCGCCCCCAGCAGGAGCAGAACGCCTCCCATACGCAGGACATATCCCATGTCCTGGTTTTTGACGCCCACGTCGATGATGCTGGCCATCACCAGCGGCACGATCAATTCGAAAACCGCTTCCGTGAGCTTAAAGAGCGGGCCCAGGATCACCTGCTTTTTGAAGTATTTCAGGTATCGCGCTAGTTTCCACATCGCAGTCTGATTTCCTTTCCGGGTTTTGTGCCGTCGGTATGCCTTGGGCACCGGCCCCCGGCATGAAAATAGTACAAAACCAAGTTTAAGCCGGCAGAGCATCCGAACCCATATACCGCCGGGGCGTGTTCCGGGAACAACCGGCGGGGCTCTGCCATACGCAAATTTTATTATAGCAAAGTAAAACCCATATGAAAACTATTTCGTTTATATGCTTTCCATATTATTTTTATATATTTTGTCGAATCCGCATAGAACTCCTCCAGGGAGCTCGGGATTTTTTGCCCAGCCCCCGGGAGAAACACATTCCCCGCTTGACAAAGGCAAATTTCCCAGATAAGGTAGGTCTCATACGGATATACAAGGGGATATTCGCCCGCCGGGCCGTCCCCAAAAAAGGAGGAAACAACCATGCAGTATGATGAGCGCCTGCTCAGGCAGCTGGAGCATCCCCAGGGGATGGTGGATGTGGTGCTGGACACCGACACTTACAATGAAATCGACGATCAGTTTGCCCTCTCCTACCTGCTAAAATCCACGGAGCGCCTGCAGCCGCGGGCCATCTATGCCGCGCCCTTTTTTAATGAGAACAGCACCGGGCCCGCCGACGGAATGGAACGAAGCTACCGGGAAATTCACAAGCTGCTGGGGCTGATGGAGCGCCGGGACATGGCGGAATTTGTGTTTCGGGGTTCGGAGCGGTACCTGACCGATGAACACACGCCGGTGCTCTCGCCGGCGGCCCAGGATTTAGCCCGGCGGGCCATGGAGTATTCCCCGCAGCAGCCGTTGTATGTGGCGGCGATTGGCGCCATCACCAATGTGGCGTCCGCTCTGCTGATGAACCCCCAAATCAAGGAGCGCATTGTGGTGGTGTGGCTGGGAGGCCATTCCACCGCCTGGCCGGATACTCAGGAATTCAATATGGCGCAGGATATTGCCGCCGCCCGGGTTGTATTTGGCTGCGGCGTACCCCTGGTGCAGCTGCCCTGCATGGGCGTTGTCTCCGCCTTTACGGTGAGCGGGGATGAGCTGGCGGCGCAGCTCGCAGGGAAAAACGCCCTGTGCGATTATTTGGCACAGCATACCGCCGAGACCGTGCGGCGGTATACCCAGTCTCCCATCTGGTCCCGCCCTGTCTGGGATGTGACGGCGGTGGGCTGGCTGTTAGGCGGCGGTATGATGCAGGATATGCTGATTCCCGCGCCTATCCCGCAGTATGATTTCCACTACAGCTTTGATCCCAACCGGCACCCGATCCGGTATGTCTATCATATTGAACGGGACGCCCTGCTGCGGGATTTGGTGGAGAAGCTTATCAGGTAACCCGGCAGCTGTCCGCCCCGGGCTGAGGGATCCTCCGCTGTAATCCCAGAGCTTGAGCGAAGACAAAAACAGAAAAGGCCGTTGGAAAACCAGGAGAGCACCGGCGGCGCCGGTGCTCTCCTTCTGCTGTGCCCGCCGGTATCGCAGGCTGATTCCCCTTCCGGGGGTTGCGGGGGCGTATCCTTCAAAGCCTTTTTTCTTGAGAACATGAAACCTTGGCTGCATGGAAGGCGCGGACGCTATCGATCTAAAAATACCCGGGAGCCCGTTGCCCCGCGCTGTCCCTGATATTTCCCATGGTAGGGATTTTGAGCGGGAGCATCCATCTGGGCAAAGACCAGCTGCCCCACCCGGCGCCCGCTGCTCAACTGGATGGCGCATCGATTGGCGTTGTAGAGCTCCAGGGTGATCTCCCCTTCAAAGCCGGGATCCACCCATCCGGCATTTTGAATGAACAGGCCAAGCCGTCCCAGGGAGCTGCGGCCCTCCACAAAGGCAGTCAGGTTTTGGGGAAGACGGAAATACTCCATGGTGGTGGCCAGAACAAACTGCCCAGGCAGCAGAAGATAGGTATCTGCGCAGATGGTTTTATAGGTGATTTCCCGATCCAGGGTAAGAATCCCGCTGGGGGAATCCTCCACAATGCTGAAGGTGTTTCCCAGGCGGATGTCCACGCTGGCGGGCTGGATTTGATTTGTCTCCAGCGGGGAAATGGAAAGGGTTTTATCGTTCAGCAGGGTTGTGATAGTCCTGTCTGATAAAATCATGTTGGGCTCCTTTCATCAATCAAAAAGAGGAGAAAAAGAAAATCCAGCGGTCCTGTTTGCAGGAAGGCCCCGCTGGATTAGCTTTAGAGTTGTACAAAATAGGGAGGACTACGCCTGGCTGTAGAGCCTCACGGTTTCCATCAGGATTTCGACAGTTTTTTCCATAGACTCTACCACCACATATTCCATGGGGCCATGGCAGTTGTGCCCGCCGGTACCGATATTCGGACAGGGCAGGCCCATATAGGAGAGCCTGGCGCCGTCGGTTCCGCCCCGGATGGGGATGATGACCGGAGTTACCCCGACATTGCGCATAGCGGTCTCCATGGTGTGTACCACCTCCATATGCTCCTGAAGTTTTTCCTTCATGTTATAATAGGAATCTTCAATACAAACAGTAATTGGATGGGAGGGGTATTTTTCGTTGAGATAGCCGGCAATGGCCTGCATCCGCCGCTTGCGGGCTTCAAATTTTTCCCGGTCGTGATCCCGGATGATATAGGTCATCACGGCCTTTTCCATGACGCCCTGGATGCTGTTCAGGTGGTAAAAGCCCTCATAACCCTCGGTGTGCTCCGGCTTTTCCCAACTGGGCAGCAGGCTGTGGAATTCCATTGCCAGCTCCTGTGCGTTTACCATCTTATTCTTGGCGCTGCCGGGGTGGATTCCCGCCCCCTGGATGCTCACTGTGGCAGAGGCGGCGTTGAAGTTTTCATACTCCAATTCCCCGGCCTCGCCGCCGTCCACCGTGTAGGCCAAATCGGCGCCGAAGCCCTCCACATCGAAATGATCGGTTCCCGCACCCACCTCCTCATCGGGGGTAAAGGCAATTTTGATGGTGGGATGGGGCATATCGCCAGACAGCACCCGCCGGGCCATCTCCATAATTTCCGCCACACCGGCCTTGTCGTCCCCGCCCAGCAGGGTGGTGCCGTCGGTGACAATCAGGGTTTTTCCGGTATACTGGCTCAGAGAATCAAATTCCCTGGGGGAGAGGACAATCCCCTTTTCCTTATTTAAAACGATATCGCCGCCGTCATAGTTTTCCACAAGCCGCCAGTGGATATCCGCCCCGCTGGCATCCGGGGAGGTGTCCATATGAGCCACAAAGCCGATAACCGGCAGATTCCTTTCAGGGCAGTTGGTTGGAATTTCCCCATAGACATAGCCGTATTCATCCAGCTTCACCTGGGATACGCCCAGTTCTTTCAGCTCCTGGTACAGAACCTTGGCCAGGTTGAGCTGCTTTTGGGTGGAGGGGAAGGTGCTGCTGCCGGGATCGGACTGGGTGTCGATCCCCACATAGCGCAGAAATTTTTCGCAAACAGATGAGTTCATCAGTAGTATCCATCCTTTCTGAAAGCTAAGCCCGCCTGATTGGACGGTACTGGCGCCGGGTTTCCGGCAAGTGCCTGGGCGGGCTGCCTTTTTTGATTGCTGAACACAGTATTTGACGGTATATTTTTCAAGGGAAGGGAAGTTTTCCACTTTGTCCACTGGGAAAAGTGGAAAACCACCTGAAGCCGGATGCCGCGGCGGCACAGCAGTGCGGCCTGTGGGAAGCCGGAATATTCCAGCGCAAGGCTCAGAAAGATGACGGGGCAGCCGCCGCACAGCTGCAAATGGAACGTTTGCCGACTGGGGATTCCCCGCTTTGCCAGCGGCCGTCCGGGCCGGGGCCGGGTTATCCGTCAAATTCGGTGAGGCTTTCCTCAAAACCCTGGTAGGTGTTCTCCCGCACCGTGACATTTTTGCACCGGGAGAGCTCGATACAGTGCCGGACCTGGCGGAAGGGCTCGTAGAGATCGGATTTGACCACCGTGTTCCCCTGGAAGGTGAGCCCGTCCACGGAGTGGCCCCAAACGATGGCGCCGTCGAAGCTGTCGAACCGGTTGGAGAGGATGCGGATGTTCCGGTGGCATTTGGTCTCGCCGTCCGCCTCGGGCGCAACACTGGGGTTGATGGTAATGGCGGCCTGGCCCCATTGGGAGATGGCGCAGTTTTCAAAGTGGTTTTCCCGGATGGTGACATCCTGGACGGCGCCGGATTCAAACCAGAAGTTGGCGTCGCCCTCGATGAGGATCCCGGCCCCGGGGGAATAGATGTGGTTGTGCTCCACCAGAACCTTCCGGTTGGTGGTAATCAAAAAGCCCCGCGCCCGGTTATAGCCTACCCTGCAGCCCCGGATGATGAGCTCCGGCATCTTTTGGTCGTTTTCCACCGCGTCGTTCAGGCATCCCGCGGGCACCGGGGTATCCAGCGTCAGGCGCACATAGTTCTGGTTCACCGGGAACACCCGGGTGACGGTGCCGTGAAAGTAGGAGAGCATACTGTCCCGCTTGAGAATGGAAATCCGGTCGCCGGGCTGGTACAGGGGAAGCCCATTCTGCTCATAGTGCATAAACGCCACCTCGATGGTGTGCTCATCGCAGATTCGGGAGATCACGGTGTTGATGCCGTGGACGTTTACCGGATCGTCCTTTTGGTGCTCCAGGATACAGGAGTCGATGGTGATAAGCCCAGTGCAGTTGACGAAATGGGAGGCGTCCGCAGTGGCGGAAATGTACCGGGAGGTACCCTTCCGCAGCATGACATTGTAGTTTTTCAGGGTGATATTTTCCGTAAACTGGGCGATAAAGGCCATGGCGGGCGCATGATAGACGGTCACATTTTTGACAGTGACGTCCCGGCTCTCGCTTACAAAGATTCCCGGGACATGGCGCAGCACATGGGAGATGGCCATCATATTCCCCGGCTTATGGGGACGGGCAAACTCCATCTGGAACTCCACCACACCGGGCGAAAGCTCCCGGCAGAGAACTTGCTTGCCCGCAGTCCAGTCGTCTCCCACATGATAGGCCGGGCCCCTGGTGCAGCAGTCCAGCTCCAGGAAATTCTCAAAGCCGGTTCGGCTCCAGTTCTCAGCCAAAAAGGTAATCTGCCCATTTTCCACCTTGTAGGGGAACTGCTGTGCATCAATGGAAAGGACCAGCTTGTTTTCCCCGAAGCTGAGGATTTTTCCCTGGGTGAAGAAGGGCCGGTCATAGTCAATGGTCAGATTGGAGATCGTGACGTTCTGGGAACCATCTACCACAAAGGGGACTACCTTGCCGTGAAAGATGAGATCGGCCCCGCCGCCGTCCACCGTCAGGTTTCGGCACCCGATGAGGGGGAAGGCAATGCGTTTGAGGCCCTCGTCGTTGTTGGAGATGAAGTAGTGTTTTTCGAAGGCGCGATCGGGATAGATATGGTAGGTTCCCTTGGGAAGGCGCAGGGTGCACTCCTCGTGCTGCTTTGCCTCAAGAACGGCGTCCAGCAGGATGGTGGCGGCATCCGCCCCCGGAGCCAGCGCCTGGAGCCGCTGGGTTAAATCCAAGATAAAAGCCATGTGTGTTGCCCTCCTGTTTTTTACTGCTGGTAGGCCAGCTGCCCCTCGGTCCAATCCTTCAGGATTGCCGTCATCTCCCGGGCTATCCGTTTGGCACCGGGCAAATCATGCTCCCGGTAGTTGCCGCATTCCGGTTCGGTGGATCCGGGGATTTCTCCGGTATACTCCGCGATGAACGCAAAGCATTCCTTCACCAAGGCAATGGCGTCGGCATGGGAGATGCCCCGGGTGAGAAAATAAAAGCCGGTGCGGCAGCCCATGGGCCCCACATAGATGACGCCGTCAGAGAAACGGGAATTGCGGGCATAGGTGGCAAAGAGATGCTCAAAGGTGTGCATGGCGCCGTTGGAGAGGTATGTACCCCCATTGGGAATACACATCCGGATATCATAGGTGAGGATATCCCCATCCTGCCGGGAGAGGTACATCCCCTGTTTGAGTTTTGTGTGATCCACGCAGAAGCTGGCGATTCGCTGCATAAAATATCGTTCCTTTCTCAAGCCCGCGCCAATCGTTGCCCCATCGGTTGTGATGGGACGGCAGGCCGTTTCATTCTGGTTTGTCACTGGGGTGCACGAAGGCAGCCGCCCTCCCGGATTGGTTCCGGGATTTGGCCCCTAACGGGGCCCTTGCGGCGCCGGGGGATGCTCCCGCCGGCGCACGTTGAATACGGCTGCCGGTGTGGCCCCTGGCCTGTCCGGTCAACCGGTCAGGCACCCTGTTACCATGATAGCAAGAACCCTTCAAAAGTGCAATTCTTTTTGTGTCCGCATGGGGAGAATCCGCCGGAAGTCCGGCTCACCCAGGCCAATGAAAACCACTGGTAAATTAGTAGTTCGCTCAGGTCCCAGAGGCCAGTACCCGCCGCCCTGAAAGGAGCACGGAACATATCGTCGCATCGTTCGCCCTGCTGCTGGTAAACCAGCTCTCTTTGGGTTTCCATAGCGTTCTGCCAACGGGATACTCTCCCCATCTGTCCCTGAGCTCCTTTCAGGAAACCGATCCCCTTCCTTATTTTCCTCTGGTTCTGCCTGAGACTTTGTTTAGCCCAAAGACAACAAGAAAAAAGAGCCGCCGGATTCGGCAGCTCTCTTAAACGCTATCTATACGATTCTTAGATGGCACGGGTCACTTTGTTGGAACGTAAGCAACGAGTGCAGGCGTAGATGTGGCAGGGTTTACCGTCCACAACCGCTTTAACCCGTCTGACATTCGGTTTCCAGGAGCGATTGGATCTTCTGTGGGAGTGGGATACTTGAATCCCGAACGTTACACCCTTCTGGCAGATTTCGCATTTCGCCATGAATCTGCACCTCCTTCTATAATCAAACTCAATCTAACATTGCTATTTTATCAGATTTGTCCCTCAAAAGCAAGCCCTAATTCTTCCCCCAAGCGAAAAAGTTTTCATTCCCGGGGCTGTGCTGCGGGGAAACCCCCGCGTTCCTCCTGAAATCCGACTTGTTTTTTCATAGCGCGGCAAGTATAATAATCATGTATTGTCCTATTCTGAGGGTAGAGGCTGTTATCATTCTCCAGGCCCTGTATTTTGGGGCCGGAAAGGGATTGTTTTTAAATGAGCTGGTTATTCACCTTTTTACTGACTCTGATGGTGCGGGCCATCGTTGTGGTGACCACGCTGCCTGTGCATGAATTTGCCCACGGCTATGTGGCCTACCGAATGGGGGATCCCACCGCCAAGTACCAGGGGCGCCTGACGCTCAACCCGCTGGCGCATCTGGATCTGTTCGGAACCATCATGCTGATGTTTACAGGCTTCGGGTTTGCCAAGCCGGTGCCCATCAACCCCTACAATTTTAAAAAACCCAAGGTGGGGATGGCTCTCACCGCCCTGGCGGGGCCTGTGGCCAATGTCCTGTTAGCGCTTGTGGTTGCCGTGGTGTATAAGCTGCTGGTGCTTCTAATCGCCGCCGCTGGGCTGTATTACAATGAGATGCTCACCACATTCCTGGGCCTGCTGCGGCAGATTGTGTACGTCAGCGTGGGCCTGGCAGTCTTTAACCTGCTTCCGGTCCCTCCGCTGGACGGCTCCAGAATTGCCGCGCTCTTTTTAAAGGAACGCACCTATTTCAAAATTATGCAGTATGAAAACTACATCTTCATCGCCCTGTTTGTCCTTCTGTTTACGGGAATTCTGGATAAGCCCTTAAATATTGTGACGGGCTGGGTTTACAGCTTGATTAATTTTGCCACCTCTCCCTTGGATTTGCTCATCCGGGCGGTTCTGCACTGATGGAGAAGATGTCCTTTCAGGTGGCCCAGGTGGAGGGCCCCCTGGATTTGATTTTACAGCTGATTGCCAAGCACCGGCTGAACATCTATGACATTCAAATTGACACCCTGGTGCAGCAGTACCTAAACGCCATTGAAGGCATTCCGGAGGATATGGAGTCCGCCAGCGAGTTTTTGGAGATGGCCTCCCGCCTGGTATACATCAAGACTGTGGCGCTTCTCCCCCGTCACGAGGAGGAGTCCGGGCGGCTCAAGGCCGAGCTCACCGGGGAGCTTTTGGAATACCAGGCCTGCAAGCTGGTGGCGCAGCGCCTGCGGGAGAGCTTTTTTGACCGTTCCCCCGGGCTGCGCGGCCCGACCGTACTGGAATTTCCTGAGGAACAGCGGCAGGTTTCCCCCTTGGGGACTGGGCAGGATTTGCTCCGGGCCTATCAGAACATTTCCTCCAAGAATAAGCGTAAGACCCCGCCCACCCAGGAGAGCTTTGCCCCCTTGGTGAGCGTACGGATGGTATCGGTGCAGTCCTGTATGCTGCGGGTGCTGCGGCGGATGTACCGGCACCCGGTGAGCGGGTTTTTGGATCTCTTTGAGGGGGCGGCGGATCCGCCCCATGCGGTGGCGCTGTTTTTGGCGGTGCTGGAATTGGTGAAGGCCGGACGGCTGCGGGCCAGCCGGGATCCGGATGGAAGCACACAGGTTGAGATGCTGCAGGCGGCTGCGCCGCAGACAGCCGCGGCGGAAACTGAGGAGAAATAAATGCCTATGGAGCACACTTGCGCGGCCTTAATGGCGGTTTTGTTTGTCAGCGGGGAAGCGGTGGAGAAACGGCAGCTGGCCGAGATTCTTGGTATCCAGGAGAGCGCTCTGTCCAAGCCGCTGACGGAACTGGAAGCGTTTCTGGAAGAACAGAAAAGCCCGCTGGAATTACTTTATTTGGAAAATTGTGTTCAACTGGCGGTACGCCGGGAATACTACAGTTACCTGGTGCGGATGTCCCACTCCCGGGAGAGCCAGTCCCTGAGCGCCGCGGCCCTGGAGGTCCTGGCGGTGATTGCCTATAACCAGCCGGTAACCCGATCCTTTGTGGAACAGGTTCGGGGGGTCAACTCCAACAGTATTCTGGCGGGGCTGTGTGATCGGGGGCTCATCGAGGAGGCCGGGCGCCTGGAACTGCCGGGGCGTCCCATTGCCTACCGTACTACCGAGCGTTTTCTGCGCAGCTTCTCCCTGAGTTCCCTGGCGGATCTGCCGGCTGTGCCCCAGGTTTCCCAGGAGGATACGCAGGAGCCCCAGCAGGTGCTGTCGGGATTTCAGGAATAACGGAGCCGGCCTGCCGGAGCTTTTAGGAAAGGCGGTGATGCGGATGTGCTGGCACTTTGGATCATTTTAGGAATTTTTCTGTTTATCCTGGTTCTGCTGCTGATTCCGGTCACCCTTCAGGCGGATACACAGCCCATCGGCAGACGGGGGCATCTGGTGCTGGGGTATGCGTTTTTTCGTTTTGATTTGGAAAAGCTGGCGGAACAGTCGAAGAATAAAAAGAAGGCTGTCTCTGGACAGCCCAAGCCCAAAAAAGAAAAGGGGGAGGAAGAAAAAAAGAATCCCCCGCAAATACGCAAAATGCTCCAGATCGTGCTGGATTTCATCAGTTCGGCGGCGCCCCCGTGTGCGATGGTTCTGCGCCATGTGGCGGTGCGGCGCCTGCAGGTATCCATCACCGTACTGGAGGAGGACGCCCAGCAGACCGCGGTGCAATATGGAAGGGTATGCGCGTTCTGTGGGGGGGCATTGGCGGTTTTAGAGAACTTTTTGAATGTGAAGCACGCCGATATCCGTGTCACGCCCGATTTCAGCCGGGACGGCGCGCAGGAAAAGGGAGAAGCCCATGCCAGCGTGAAAATTTCCCTGCTTCCGATAATTGCCTTGGCGGGGGGAGTCCAGGCCCTGGTACGGTTTCTGTGTAAGTATATGCGCCGCTCCCGGGAGGAAAAGCCCCCTGCGCCCAAAGCGGCCACAAAGCCTGAGCCTGGCGCGCCGGGTGCCGCCGGCCCAGCGGCTTAACGGGTTTATACTGTTTGAAACTCCGGGATTTTGCAGCCTTTTTTGGCGCATCCGGTATCATTTCCCAACCAGTTGGTAATTGTATAAATGAGGTGAAACTATGAGTCAGAATAACAATGCACAGGAATTATTGAGCGCTTCCATGCAGAATCTCAGAGAGCTGGTGGATGTGAACACCGTGGTGGGGGAACCCATCACCACGCCGGACGGCACCACGATTATCCCCATTTCCAAGGTGTCCTTCGGGTTCGCCTCAGGCGGCTCTGATTTCCCCAGCAAGGCTGAAAACAAGATGTTCGGCGGAGGCGGAGGCGGAGGCGTGACCATTAGTCCCCTGGCGTTTTTAATTGTCAGCGGCGGCCAGGTGAAGCTTTTGCAGATGTCCGCCAATTCGGGCACGGCGGACAAGGTGGTGGGCATGGTTCCGGATGTCATCGACAAGGTTTCGGAATTGTTCCATAAACAGTCCCAGGAGCCGGCGGCACAGGAATAGGGATATCACGGATAAGCCCCGGCGGGTATCCCCCGAATTTCAGGGATGCTTTCGGGACGAAACCCCAGATGCGATAGGATAAAAGACAGGCGGATTTTCCGCCTGTCTTTTTTTGTTTGGGCCCCGCCGCATCCTGTGTGCCGCCTGCGCAGGATGCCGCCCAAAGGCACAAAAGCGGGCGGCCGGCGCTCTGCATTGGAAGGCCTCTCTAAAAACCCGACTATTTTTTCAGCCTTCGGCATACCAATAGAGTGGGAACCCATTTGGGGAAAACTAGGATTGGCAGGTGCAGAGAGTGGAAAAAAACAGAGTTCACGGCGGGAAAAGCCCGGGAATCAAAACGTTCCTCAGACGGTTATCGGCAGGGCTGCTGGCAGCGGGAATGCTGGCATTCCCGGTTCAGGCGCAGGAGGATGCCGTATCCGCCCAGGGAGAACCCATCTCCGTAGGGGCCAATGCAGCCATCGTGATAGAACTGGAGAGCGGCCGGGTTCTCTATGAGCAAAATATCCGGGAGCGGCTCCCGATGGCCAGCACCACAAAAATCATGACCACCATGCTCACCCTGGAACAGGAGAACCTGGATGAGGAGTTCACTGTGGATCCCCAGGCCATCCAGGTGGAGGGAAGCTCCATGGGGCTGGTGGAGGGGGATATCGTCACCCTGCGGGCCCTGGCCTATGGAATGATCCTGCCCTCGGGAAACGATGCCGCCAACAGTGCGGCAGTGCGGATTGCCGGCAGCCAGGAGGCCTTTGTCAGGCTGATGAATGAACGCGCCCAGGAGATGGGCCTTGTTGATACCGCCTTTGTAACGCCCTCCGGGCTGGATGCGGATGGGCACTACTCCACCGCCTATGATATGGCCATGCTCACCAGGGCGGCTATGCAGAACCCGGAGTTCTGCGAAATCTGCAAGCTGTACCGGGCACAGGTGAAGTTTGGGAATCCACCCCAGGAGCGTTGGCTGAAAAACCATAATAAGCTTATTGAAATGTATGACGGCTGCATCGGCGTGAAAACCGGATTTACCGACAATGCCAGGCGGTGCCTGGTGTCCGCCGCAACCCGGGACGGGGTGACCCTTGTATGTGTGACGCTCAATGCGCCGGACGACTGGGCGATTCACTCCAGCCTGTATGACCGCGCCTTTGCATCGCTCAAGCGCAGAAGCCTGTCGGAGCTATTGCCCCAGGAGATGAAACTGGATGTCACCGGCGGAAACAAGACGCAGGTTCCCGTGCAGTGCGCCTGGGAGCCAATTGCCAGCGTTTCCCAGGGGGAATACGAGCGGCTGCAGGTGAAGGTATCCCTGCAAAAGCTGGAGTTTGCCCCGGTAGTGGCCGGGCAGACGGTTGGGACGGCGGAGTTTTATCTGGACGATACCTGCCTTACCAAGGTACCTCTGACCGCCGGGGAGGAAGTGGCCGGTATCACAAAGCCAAAAAAGAGCTTCTGGGAATGGCTGGGCTCTCTGTTCGGGAGCTGACAGTACTGCCCTATCTGGAACAATCCCCCAGGTGACCGGCTTGTCCGATACAATGGCAGTATATTTCCCGGGGATACCGCAAAAAGCTGGTGAGGCCGGCTTCAGGCTTGTAAAAGTCCCTATCGGGGTTAACCGAATCCGCGGGGAAGCCGGGCGGCCCGCGAAGGGCTGTTATCCGTCAATTTTGGAACCCCGGCGCAAAACAGCGGCACCAAATGCGGGGGTTTCGATTTTTCGGGAATCCATGTGAACCATATTGAAAAAAGCGCCCCCTGATGCAGGCATACATCAGGGGGCGCTGTCACGGTAAAAGCAAGGGGCGAGGTAAATGAGGATATCAGCAGGGGCACAACGCCGCTGTAGCGGTATTGGGAATCCCTGTCCTTATCACCGGGTTACATTGCGAAGCCACTTGCGGCTTCGGTAACGCCAGGTGGTGAAGGGAATTTTGATGATCTCATCGCTCATGAGCACCATATAGACGGCGGGGACGCTCCAGTGGAAAACAAAGGCACAGATGGCGCCCAGCAGGATGGAGCCGCCCCACATGGTGGAGACATCCAGCGCCAGGCCGAACTTGGTATCGCCGCCCGCGCGGAAAATTCCCACCACCATGGTGGTATTGTAAGCCTGGCCGATGACAAAATAGGACATGACGAACATCATCATGGACAGGTAGCTTCTGGCTTCCTCGGAGACATTCATCCCCGTCATGATAAAGGGGCGCACCAATAGTATGACCAGAGCCCCGCACACACCGGCAATGAGCGTAAGCACCACAAAACGGTGGGCATACCGGCTGGCCTTGGGATTGTTGTTCTCGCCGATGGCTTTTCCGATCAGGATAGCCGCCGCGTTGGCGATTCCAAAGGCAATGACCGTGGCCAGCTGCCGGGTGACCTGGGCCACAGAGTTGGCGGCAACCACGGAGCTGCCCAGATGGCCGATGACAACAGCGTTCATGGAGGTACCCAGCCCCCACATCAGCTCATTGAGGGTCACGGGGATGGAATACCGTAGAAAATCCCGGAACAGCAGTTTATCGTGCACCAGCAGCTCTGAAAACCGGAACCGGACATCCCGGTTCATCCGGTAGGCATAGAACAGGACGATCACCAGCTCGATAAGCCTTGCCAAAGTGGTTCCCAGCGCTGCGCCCCGGATTCCCATGGCGGGCGCGCCCAGCAGGCCAAAAATAAAGATGGAGTTGAAGATGATATTGGCCACCAGGGAGATGAGATATACCACGGTGGATACGACTACGCGCTCCACGCTGCGCATGATGTTCAGATAGATGATGGTGAAGGACATGGTGATATAGGAGATCCCCACAATCCGCAGATAGTCCGCTCCCTCGGCGATGACAGCGGGATCCGGGGTGAAAATCCGCATGATAGGCTCCGGGAAAATCCAGACCGCCAAGGTAAAGGCGACCGACACAATCAGGGAAAACCGCAGCGTGATGCCGATAATCTTCTCGATGGTGCGGATATCCTTCTTGCCCCAGTACTGAGCGGTGAGCACGGCCGCGCCGGAGGTGAGCCCGAAGAAGAACAGGGTCATGATGAACTGGACCTGTCCTGCCAGGGAGGACGCCGAAAGCGCCGTCTCCCCCACCTGGCCCAGCATAATGACGTCTGCGGAGGTCACTGCCACATTGATGAGGTTCTGCAGGGCCATGGGCAAAACAAGTGCGAACACAGCCTTGTAAAATTGTTTTTTCTCCAGTTTGCTCTCCTGGACGGATTGGGTCTCGAGCTGATTCAAACGTCCACTTCCTTTCTGCGAGGGATGGGCCTGCCATCCCCGTTGTCTTGATTCATTATCATGACAAAAAAGCCGGCCTGCAGGAACAGGGGGCCTTTTTTACCAATATAAGCAGGGGTTCCCTGAGGATTTCCGAACGGGACGGATAAAATATTCTCCGCACCGGGGATACTGTATTCAACCTGCCGGCAGGAAGGCGCATTGTTCCGTAAACGGCGCCGCCGAAAGCCGCCGGGCCGGGGAATAACTGCGAAAATGGCATTGGATGCCGGAGCCGCAGCGCCGCCTCAGGATACCGGTTTCCCCCGGAATTGGAACGATCCCGCAGGTTTTGAGGCAAGAAAAGAGCTCCCGAAGACAGGGGAGCCGGTAAGGCAAGCTATAGAATCAGGAATATTCCAAAACCATAGCAGGACTGTGTGTTCATACTCTGTGTGAATGCTGTACGGTGAAATCAGATACGCCCTGGTTTTCACGCTTTGCGCCAGTATTGTATTACAAATTCAGAACCGCATGGGATGTTTTCCGGCTCAGCACTGCCAAACACATGCCTAGCCGTCGGGCTTGTGAGGGAAACTCCCCGATGTTCGCAGTCTCTGCGAAACATTGCACCATAAAGTTTGAACTAACTGGGACGTTTTGCGGTTCAGCCTTGGCTGTATACCGGTCGTTGTTTGACCGGCAAGCGAAACTTCTAGATATTCGCGTTCCACGCAAATATTGTACCACAATTATAGAACCTACCGGGATGTTTTGCGGTTTGGCTTTGCCAAACACCGGCCATGCTTTCAGGCCGGTGAGCGAAACTCCAAGATGTTCACATTCTATGTGAACATTGTACCATAATCCCTCATTATGCGCCAGAGGGGAAACAAAAACTCTGAATCTGCCAAAATCCGAAAGAGGCAATCATCGCAGCACAATAAATTGTACCCTTCCCCTCTTCACGATGCAGGGGCCAGGCGTTGGTTTTACGGCACAGGCATTTCCCGGCAGCTACTGCCGGAGAATGCCCTCATATGGGCAGCCGTTTTTCCATGGATACCCCCTAAATTGCGGGTTCAGAGCCGTGGCTGACAGGCCTCCCCTCAATCCCCCAGGTAGGTAAAACGGGGGACGCGCTCGCCGTTTTGCATTACAGACTCCCGGAACATGGCGCAAGGGCGAACCCACACCCCTCTTTCCCCATACAGGGCCCGGTAAACCACCAGTTCCTCCAGGGTTTCGGAATGATTTGCCGTAAAGAGCACCTCGTAGTCGCCGCCTTTAAAATGGCGGTAATGCCCGGGACGAATGGGGCCGTCCGATCTGTCCTGAGGCTGTGCCTCAGGCTGCTGGGGGACAAGCTGCATTGCCAGGCGGCAGGCGGCAATGGCGTCCTCCTGTGTTTGAGCGGCGATGAGAAAGCCGCTGTTATGGCAAAACCGCAGCCCGGCAATTCCGGTGATCTTGGGCAGTTCCTCTTGAGGCTTTCCCCGCCAGGCCTGGGGGAATGGGCACTTGAGTTCCTCCGGCTCCCGGGGAAAGGGAACCGCCTGGGCGCTGAAGCCGCCCCGCTTGGAAGGATAGATGACGAATTTCGCGGGGGAATCGGCAAGGACAGATTTCCAGGGGGCGAACCGGGGCAGAATGACGATGCCATCCTGCTGCCGGGATAGGGCATCCTCTACCAGCAGCCGTGCGCGGCCGATTCCCTGGATGTCCGCAAAGCGGCGCTCCAAAATCCCCATGGCAAACTCCACCGCCTGAAAAAAACAGGCATCGGTATCCTCGTCAGAGTCCCATCCGGGATTGAAGTTGCCGATCAGGGATGCAATGGGATGCCCGCACCCGGTGTTGTCATCCAGATCCAGGGGCTGTACAAAATGCTCGTCAAAGCGCCGGGCTTCCTCTTCTCCCAGCACTTGGGCTCCGAAGGCCCGCCATATCAGGCCGAAGGCCGCATAGGGAACACCGTTATCCCGTACGGGAGCTCCTTTTTGATGGTGATCGAACTCCCCCAGGCCTACATCATAGACGATTCCCTCAAAGCCCTCGGGCACAGAAAAGGCCCGGGTTACCTTCAGCTGGGGGTTATACAGTTTGAGCAGAGCGGTGGAAAACACATCGTCCGCGTGGAATTTTCCGCCATGTGTCAGTGCGGATTGCAGTTCGTTGAGTCTCATTGGATTTCCTTTCCATTAAGGCCTGCCCGCTCACAGGGACAGGCCGGATTTTTTGATCGGGGGCGCCACATTTTTCTGCCCGGATACCGCAGGCGGCAGAACTGGTTCCCTTGTGAGAAAACCCACTCCCCGCATCATAATATCCTCCGCCATAGTGGCGACTGCCTGAGCGCTGGTGGACATCCCCTCCCCAAGCCATTTTTGAAGAAGGCCGATACATCCGGCGCTGACAAAGGCATAGTAGTATTCAACCTGCTGGGGAGTGGCGCCCTCAAAGTATTTTAAATAGGCCTGCAGGCACCGTTCCCGCCCCAGGTTTAAAAGGCGCAGGGCAAAGGCCTTGTCTCCGTAGTCCCCCAGGGTGACGGTACAGATGTCGGCGTTGTCCTTCAGGCACTGAAAGACCTTGGCGGTAATTGCAACCGGAGTGAGATCACCGAGTTCCGTCTCCAAAAGAGGTTCCAGCGCCTGCCTGAAATCCTCTGTCATGTCCTGCTCCATCTTCTCTAACAGATCATAGATATCCGTGTAATGGGAATAAAAGGTACCCCGGTTGATACCGGCGCTGGCGCACAGCTCTTTGACCGAGATGCTTTGAATCGGCTTTTGGCGCAGCAGCTCTGTAAACGCCCGGCGTATGAGCATTTTTGTCACCCGGATGCGGTGATCCTGTCGCGATTCGCCCATGCTGGCAGACCTCCTTTGCGGTACACGGTGTTCCCGGCACAGCCGGGGCGTGGCAGCGGCCCCTTTTGAGATGCGGCTGCCCGGGGAGGAACTCCGGAGTCCCACGCTGAATTTTGAATCTTTTTTGCATAACCTGTCATAATCAACACAGGCTGATGGATGTGCCGGGCAGTTTACAGAAAGTTGAAGAACTGATGATGGATGGGAAACAATAGATTCAGTATAATACAAGTGTAGAAGAAAATCAACAATGTGTTCATTACCGAGGTGATCCGAGATGAAAAAATTATATTTGGTAACGGGCGCCGCCGGCCATCTGGGGAGTTCCCTGATAGAGCTGCTTCGCAAACAGGGAGAACTGGTGCGGGGGCTGATTCTGCCTGGAGAATCTGCACAGAAAAGCCCGACTGTCCGGTTTATCACGGGAAACCTGCTGGATCCCCACAGCCTGCGGGCGCTGTTTGAGGGCTGCGGGGACTATGAGACCTATGTTATCCACACTGCCGGGGTTGTGGATATCTCTGAGAAGCTTTCCCGCAACACCTATGCGGTCAATGTACTGGGAACCAAAGCGGTTCTGGAACTGTGCCGGGAATTCGGAGTGAAACGTCTGGTGTATGTCAGCTCTGTCCACGCCATTGAGGAGGGGCTGCCCGGACGGGTACTCCAGGAAATCCGTAAATTTTCTCCGGGACGGGTGAAGGGTGGCTATGCCAAGACAAAGGCCGCCGCGACCCAGGCGGTGCTGGATGCCGCAGCCCAGGGATTGGATGCCGTGGTGGTGCATCCCTCCGGAATTTTAGGCCCTTATGAGGGGGATCTTCAGAATACCCGGATTTCCAACTATCTGGTCCAGATGGTGGATGACTACGTCCACGGCCGGCTTCCGGCCTGTGTACGGGGCGGGTATGATTTTGTGGACGTCCGGGATGTGGCTCAGGGATGCCTGCTGGCAGCGGAGAAGGGGCGCCGGGGAGAATGCTACATTCTGTCCAACCGGCATTATGAGATTCGGGAGGTTCTGGAGCTGGCGCGCAGGATCTGCGGAGGCAGGCGCCTGCCGGTTCTGCCCATGTGGATGGCTAAGACGGCAGCTCCGCTGTTTGAAGGGATTGCCAAGCTGCGGGGAGACAGGCCGCTGTACACAGGGTATTCCCTGTATACCTTGCAGTCCAATGACAAATTTTCCCATGATAAGGCCACGCGGGAGCTAGGGTACCTGCCTCGGGACCTCTATGAGACCATGGCGGATACTTTGAAATACCTTTCTTCCCGGTGAACTCAAGGAATTTTCGTGTCCAAGATATCCAGCCGGCGGGCCCCGGGGCCTGTGCCGGGAGCATCCCGCGGGAACGGTTGGTTCAAATAGTGAGGCTTCCCCGGCAGCGGGAGGGCTTTTTGGCATTCTGACACCGGTATGAGTCCAACTCCTCTGTATGCGGAATAGGAACGGGCAGCCTGTCCGCCAAGGGAACTCTGGAACCGCTTCCACGGATGCAAGGTAAAATTTGCCCTTTCCCCTGAACCCCAAACCACTATCACCAAGCCGGCCGCCTCCTTTGCGCGGCCGGCTTTTCCCATAACCTGCCGCACAGCCGGACATAAAGTCCGACGAACCCCATGAAGTGCGTTATATTCTTAAATGAGGTTTGAGATTGCGAATCTGTCGCAAGAATACCGTGTTGTACACAAAGTGCCGCGGCCTCCCGGCCCACATGGGAACGATGGATGATACCGTGCTCTACATCAGCCCGAACGCCGCACCCGGCTTGCAAACCCCCTGTTTTCTGTGATAGGATAATCGCGAAACCATCAATAGATGCCTCTCCGGCGCCCGGGATGAAGCCGGCCCGGATGCCGAAGCGCGGGAGAGTTTGGATTTTATGTATTTTATCGTATTGCCTTTATGCCACCGGGGACAGGCCGGGCTCTCCCCGCCGGTGTTCCCGCGCTGAGTCCCCAATTCCCGTTCGGCGGGCCCCGCCCAGCGGCGCAGAGAGCCCCGGGGGATTTCCCGGACAGATTCTTCGCGGCCTGTGCAGGAGATCTGTCCGAAGCATGGATTACGCAGGCTGAAGGTGGGGCATTCGGACAGGCTCGGGATTGGAGCCCAACCTTAGTGTGAAAGGAGGCATTCCTATGGATTTAAAGCAGCTGGAGTACTTCGCCGCCATTGTAGAGGAGGGCAGTATCACCGGGGCCGCCCGGCGTCTGCATATGGCACAGCCTCCCCTGAGCCATATGCTCAAGGGACTGGAAGAGGAATTAGGCACTACCCTGCTGGGGCGGGGCGCCCGCAGAGTGACCCTGACCCAGTCCGGCGAAGCCCTGTACCGGCGCGCAAAGCAGATGCTCAGCCTTGGCCAGGCCGCCCGGCGGGAACTGGAGGATCTCTCCCTGGGCGTCCGGGGCACCCTGAGCATCGGAACGGTGTCCTCCTCCGGTGCGGCATTGCTGGAGCGCCGGATGTTGGATTACCATGAAAAATATCCCCAGGTGAGCTTTGAAATCCACGAGGGAAACACCTTCGCCCTGATTGAACTGCTGGACGCGGGAGAAATTGAGATCGGCATTGTGCGTACGCCCTTTCACGCCCAGCAAACCCACCATATCTATCTGGAGCGGGAACCTATGGCCGCGGTGATGGCTCCCAAATGGGAATCCGCCCTTCCACAGCGGCAGCTGGAATTGGGGGACCTGCGGGGGCTTCCGCTGATTATCTATCGCCGGTTTGAGGAGCTCATTCTTTCCAGCTGTACGGATTTGGGATTTGAACCCAGGCTCCTGTGTAAAAACGACGATGCCCGCACCTCCTTATTGTGGGCCAACGCCGGCCTGGGTGTTGCCCTGGTTCCCCAATCGGCAGTGAATCTGGTACGGGGCCCGCAGCTGGTGTGCCGTCCGCTGTCAGATCCTCAGCTGTATACCCAGATCGCCGCAATCTGGCGCAGGGATCGGTATCTCTCCAGCATTGCCCGAAATTTTCTGGCTGTCTTTGCCGGGCCCGGCGATGCCGAAGGAGGAATAAGCCATCATGCCCGCATCGAAGAGTGAATCGGGGCTGTCGGGGGGATAAGTGCCCGAAGGGCCGCTTCACCATAGAACAATCAGCCCACCGGCTCTGAACCATGGAGATGGGGGTATAGATAAAGCCAATATCATCACGGAACGCTTCGTTTTCATGCCTTTTTTCCCTTACAAAAGAAGAACTTGTTATCATTATTCTATCATTATATAAAATAGTTTCAGCATACCACGATATAGTATCTATACATAAGCCATTGACTCTCCAGTCTGAAAATTATAATAAAGAAGCCGAAGCGCAACTTTCCCCGTCAGCCGGGGGGGCAGGCAATGCCGCGTACATCCGGGCTGGAACTGTGTGGGGCCTGATAGCAGGAACACCTCCACACGGCAGTGCCGGGCAGAGGGAGAATAATCTGCCCCTTGCCCGCCATAGAGTGGGAGAAGAGCCCATAGGGAGCATGAGCCATACGCTTCTTCCGGCGGCAGCCCGGTCCATCATCGCCGTGGCTCTCGCCGCACGGATCCCACACCGTCCTGGTACTGCCGCAGGGCATAATTGGGACTTCAATGGGGAATCGCGCAAATTTTGCCTATTTTCACACAAATTTCTCCTAGCTTTTCCCGTTTGACTTCACTAGACTAAAGGGGATCGAACGCGTTATATCCCGATTTCCCGGAAGTTTGCACCCAGACGATGCAGGGGAACCCCGAGGTGTTGGTTCTTTGCCGTCTGTTTCATGAAGGACAAGGAGGTACCGGAGTATGTTTGAAGCCTATTTATCGGAATACCATCTGCAGGCCAAGCTGAAGGGCCCGCAGGAGTTCTGCGCGCTGCCGCGCCGTCAGGAGCGTGCCGTTTGGGAATCTGTGGATCCGCAAATCCGGGAATATTACCTGGAAAAGGCCCGTAAGGTATTGAAAGCCCCGATTCCAATGCTGACCGCCAGCGGTTATATGGAGTATGCTCAAAACGGCAACCGCACGCACTTTGAAAATTTATATCATCTGCGCCGGGAAAACCTGCTTGCCCTGGCGGCAGCTGAGTGTTTGGAAAATAAGGGGCAGTTCCTCAGCGCAATCCTGGACTATACCTGGGCTATCTGTGAGGAGGCCTCCTGGGTGGTTCCCGGGCACAACAACCAGATGTACCTGGGCAGGATTGTAGACTGCCTGCCCAAAGCCGTCACCTTTGATTTGGTGGATCTCTTCGGCGCCGAGACCGCTTCCCTGTTGGGCTGGATCTGCTATTTCTTTGGGGATTATTTCGATTCCACAAGCCCCTATATCATGGAAAAAATCCGGTACGAGGTCCAGCGGCGCATTTTCGCCCCGCTTCTGGAGGGGAGCGAGATGCCCTGGATGGGCTATCAGGGCCATGTCATCAATAACTGGGTGCCCTGGATTACCAGCAACTGTATGGCCGCGGCGGCGGTGCTCACCTGCGGCTATGAGCGGGTACGCCTGTTCCAGAAATTTCTCTCCCTATTGGACCGGTTTTTGGAGCAGTACCAGCCGGACGGCGGATGTGACGAGGGCCCCGGCTATTGGAACGCCGCGGGCGCTGCCCTGTTTGACGCCCTGGAACTGCTGTATGCGGTGAGCGGCGGCGCCATTGACTGCTACAACGAACCCCTGATCCGCAAAATCGGCGAATACATCATGCACGTGCACCTGTTCTCCGATCGCTTTGTCAACTTTGCGGACGGCTCCCCCAAGCTGACCGTCTCAGCGGAGCTGATCCACCGGTTCGGCGTACGGGTAGGCAGCACGCCGCTTGCAAGCTTTGGCGTTCAGCGCTTTAATCCCGACGAGCAGATGCGCAAGGACAAATGGTTCGTCTACCGCACCTTCCAAAACCTGCTGCATTTTTCCCAGATGAAGGAAGAAAAGGCCACTCTGCTGCAGGAGCGTCAGACCTGGCTGAAATATCTGCAAATCTGCGTCTCCCGGGATCCTCTCAGCGGCTTTACCGTGGCCTGTAAGGGCGGCAACAACGATGAAAGCCACAATCACAACGATGTGGGCTGCGTGATAGTCTATAAAAACTCAACGCCCGTGTTCATCGATCCGGGTGTGGAAACCTATACCGCCAAAACCTTCAGCGATCAGCGGTATACCATCTGGACCATGCGCTCCGATTTCCACAATCTCCCGGCGTTCCATGGAACTGTACAGGGCTTTGGTTCCCAGTTTGCCGCGCGCAATGCCGACTGCGCCTTCAGCCATACCGGCTTCTCGTTCAGCGCGGATCTCACCCAGGCCTATCCCGCGGCGGCGGGGCTCAAGTCCTTCACCCGCAGTATCCAGATGGAATACGGCGAGGGAAGCCCCCTCATATTGGAGGACAGTATCCTCTTGGACAGTCCCAGTGAGGATATCCAGCTGTACTTCACCCTGGCTGAAAAGCCGGACTGCCGGGAAAATGGGGTTCAGATTGCCGATGCCTTTTTGGAATATGACACGCAGCTGCTCAAAGCCTCTGTAGAGGAAATCCCCCTCACCGACGAGAAAATTCAGGAGGACTGGGACGGAAGGGAAACCCTGTACCGCCTGTGCCTGACTCCCACCCGCGCCGTCTCCTGCGAAGTTCTGCGCTTTATCCTGCACTAGGACTATCATATAGAAGCGCTCCCGGAAGAGCCGAAAACCAGGCCTCCGGGGGCGCTTTTGCGCTGCCCGCCGATGCCAAACGCAAATTCCCCTTCAAATCCAGCCCGTCTTCCTGCCGCCGGGATACGCCCCTCCGTTTGAGATTTTTGGCATCCGGCGTTCCTGATACGGGATGCCGGACAGCGAAAAATTATCATTTGCATCCGCTGCAAAGAATTGGTATGATGATAGGCAAAGATCAAATTACCCGCCGTTTTGGGAGAGGAGTTATCCAGTGATGAATGTAACAGAAAAATGGGGTATTTTAGGTGCCCTGGATGCCGAAATCGATTTAGTCCGCAAGAATATGTCCGTGTGCCGCAAGACCGAAGTCTATGGTTCCACGGTCTATGAGGGCACCATCGGGGCCGCCAGTGTGGTTCTGGCCTGCTGCGGCATTGGAAAAGTCAACGCCGCCGTGCTGGCCACCTGCCTGATCCGGGAATTCCATGTGACAAAGGTCATCAACGTGGGGATCGCCGGAGCCATGGATCCCCGTATGCACACCATGGATGTAGCCATAGCGGATCGGGTGCTCTTCCATGATACCTCCGCGGATATTATGGCGGGGTACTATCCCTTCCGCCGGGATTTCCCTGCCGATAAGGCCCTGGGCTGTCTCTGCGAGGAGGTTTGCGGCCAGTTGGGCCTCTCCCATACCGTCCTGCGGGGAACCATCGCCACCGGGGACGTCTTTGTGAACAGCCGTGCGGTGAAACAGTCCATCGACGAGCGTTTTCATCCCCTGTGTGTGGAGATGGAGGGAGCCGCCATCGGCCAGGCCGCCTATATGAACGGCGTTCCATTTTTGGTCATCCGCACCATGTCGGATTCCGCCGACGATGAGGCCGATACCACCTATGACAACTTTTTGGAGCTGGCCGCCAACCAGTCCGCCTCCATTATCCTGGGAATGCTCTCCCGCAGCGGCGCCTCCAAATAGCCCCCATTATTTTTCCATGAAAGGAGCCCTGAACCATGGCGCTGACTGCCCGCAGCACCCGGCGCGCCTGCTATACCGGGTACATCACCCAGGCCATTGTCAACAACCTGGCCCCTCTGCTCTTTGTCACCTTCCAAACCCAATACCAGCTCACCCTGGAACAAATCGGGCGTCTGGCTCTTACTAACTTTGTGGCCCAGCTGGTTGTGGATATTCTGGCTGTCAAGCTGGTGGACAAAACCGGCTACCGGATTCCGGCTGTTGCCGCCCATGGCTTCTGCGTCATCGGCCTTGTGGGATTGGGGGTTCTTCCCGGCATTTTCCCCAGCCCCTATCTTGGCCTGCTCGCGGCTGTGATTCTGTATGCGGTGGGCGGCGGGCTTCTGGAGGTTATCATCAGCCCCATTGTGGATTCCCTGCCCAGCGACGACAAATCCTCCGCTATGAGCCTGCTCCACTCCTTTTACAGCTGGGGCCAGGCGGCGGTGATCCTGCTTTCCACCCTGCTGCTGCGCCTGATAGGCTCTGCCAACTGGAGCGTGCTGCCTATTTTCTGGGCGCTGCTCCCTCTGTGCAGCCTGATTCTCTTCTGCCGTGTGCCGCTGGCAAGCACCGTCTCTACTCAAGAGCGAACCTCTATGGGAAGCCTGCTGCGCTCCCCGGATTTTCTGCTGGCCCTTGTGGTCATGCTGTGTGCCGGCGCTTCGGAGATGATGATGTCCCAATGGGCCTCCCTGTTTGCCGAAGAGGGGCTGGGCGTCACAAAGGTACTGGGGGATCTGGCCGGGCCCTGCCTGTTCGCCGTCCTGATGGGCGTAGCCCGCACCATCTATGGGGTGTGGGGTGAAAAAATACAGCTCCACCGGGCCCTGACAGTCTGTGGGCTGCTGTGCGTCCTGTGCTATTCCCTCACGGTTCTGGCGCCCCTTCCCGCCTTTTCCCTGGCGGGCTGCGCCCTGTGCGGCTTTGCCGTGGGAATCCTGTGGCCGGGTACATTGAGCATTTGCTCCGCCCGGTTCCCCCTGGGAGGCGTTGCCATGTTCGGGATGCTGGCAATCGGCGGGGATCTGGGCTGCTCGCTGGGCCCCTGGATCACCGGAATTGCCTCCCAGTGGGCGCAGCACTCCCCGGCACTGATGCAGCTGGGTCAGTCCTGGAACTTCAGCGCCTCTCAGACCGGCCTGCGCTTCGGGCTGGCAGCGGGAACCCTTTTCCCGCTTGTACTCCTGGGCGCACTGGCCATCCTCTCAAGGCGCAGCCGGCGCCGGCTGCGGGAGGCACCCTTTGCGGGATCCGCTCAATAGCAGCCCGAACCATGCCCGGCATTCCATGGCGGCCTTTCCTTACTCCCCACGGGCATTCCGCCCCTCCAGCATCCAGGGGAAAATACTCATGGTAATGTTTCTGATAGATATAACAAAACTAGCTATCCGGCATCGGGAAGGCCTTTTTGACAGCCCCCGGCCTTTGAACTTCATGATCCTGTGCAACGAGATCCATAAAAAGGTCAAACCAATTCTATCCTCCGGGCCCGCCTGCCTGTTAAAATACTGCTATCGCAATTTTCCATCCCATGTCGGGTACTTAGTCCCGGACTGGTAAGCCCTACAACAATTTATGGAGGCCGTTATGAATCAAAATTCCCAACTGGAACTGAAAAACTCCAGCTTCTGCGTCCGCTTTGACCCCGCAACCGGCGGCGTCACCCATCTTTTCCTGCAAGCCGATTCCCATGGGATGAACTGGGCCCAGGGAGAGGCCCAGTGGGGCACCCCCGCCCCCATCCCCAGCGCGGTCCATGTTTCCTCGGATAATTCCCAGTCCTCCTGCGACGGCTACAGCGTCCGTCAGGTCTCCTTCCGGGACGGATGCCTGCGCGCCGTATACCAGAGCAACCTTGTCACCGTCACCGCACTGCGGGACTTCAGCCCCAACGGGAATTTCCGGGAACGCTACACCATCCAGAACCACACCGCCGCCCCGGTTTTTCTGCCGCGGGGTTCCTTTGGCATCTATACCACCTTCAACGATAACTACCAGGATATCCAAACCTGCCTGACCCAGCGCTGCCACACCCACTTGTGGTGCGGCGGTCAGGTCAGCTACGTGTGCGCCCTGCGTATGTCCGGCCAGGGGCCCCACCTGGGGCTCATGCTCACCCAGGGAAGCCTGGAGGGCTACAGCGTCATCCGCCAAGAGGAAAAGAGCAGCAATGACCGGGGGGATTTCAGCCTCTGCCCAGGGCTTTTGACGCTGGCCCCCGGGGAGAGCGTTCAGCTGGAATGGGAACTCTTTCCCCACGCCGGCCGGGAGGATTTTTACCGCATCCTGATGCAGTATCCCCATATGATCCATATCCAGGCCGAGCATTACACCCTGTTCCCTGGGGAGCCGCTTCGCCTGCGGGCCCAGTGCGCCTCCCCCATTGGGCAGGCACAGGTGCGCGCGCTGGATACCCAGATTCCCTTTACCGTGCAGGACAACCTTCTGCTGGTGGACGCCACACTCCCGCAGCTGCGGGGGGAAGTGTCCATTTCTGTCACCATCAACGGAATTTCCACCTGGCTGCGGGTGAACTTCTGTCCCGATTATTCCCATCTCCTGGACGCCCGCACCCGGTATATCGGGGAGAACCAGCAGTTCCACGGGGAAAACAGCCCTCTTGACGGGGCCTATCTCATCTATGACACTCAGGAGCATTACCAGTATTACAACGCCCAGTTTGCTGATCACAACGCGGGCCGGGAACGCCTGGCAATGGGCGTGGTGATGGCCCGGCGCCTGCAGCACAGTCCCGATGACAGGCTGTATGCCTCCCTGATGGAGTATGCCGCCTTTGTGGAACGGGAACTGTTCGACAGGAACACCGGCGTCGTCTACAATGACGCCCTGCGCAACAATAACTGGCACCGCAACTATAACTATCCCTGGGTGGCCGCGTTCTTTATTGAGCTTTTCCATCTCACCGGGGAAAGGGACTGCCTCTACAAGATGGCCCTGTGTATGAAGGGCTACTACCGCCATGGCGGCGCGGAATTCTATGCCATCGGTATGCCCATGGTGGATTCCATCCAGGCCCTGCGCCAGGAGGGGATGGAAAAGCTGGCCGGGGAGCTCTTGGCCCTTTACCGGGAGCACGGGAACCGAATCCTTAAAAACAGCATCTTCTTCCCGGCCCATGAGGTGGCCTATGAGCAGTCCATCGTCACGCCGGCCCTGGCAATTCTCCTGCAGCTGTATGAGCTCACCGGGGAGGACGCCTACTGGCAGGAGATCCAGCGCCAGATGCCTCTTTTGGAGGCCTTCGCCTTCACGCAGCCGGACTGCCATCTCTATGAAATCGCCATCCGCCATTGGGACGGCTATTGGTTCGGCAAACGGATGCAGTATGGCGACACCTTCCCCCATTATTGGAGCGTGCTCTCCGCAGATGTGTTCGCCCGCTATGCCCGCCTGCAAAAGGGTAACGGCTGCGGGGACTACGCCCGGCGCGCCCAGGAAATCCTCAGGGGCAACCTGTGCCTGTTCTTTGAAGACGGCGGGGCCTCCTGTGCCTACCTGCACCCCATCCAGGTGAATGGCCGGAAGGGCGAATACTATGACGAATGGGCCAACGACCAGGATTGGGCGCTCTACTATGCGGAAAAATGGCTTGCAGAGGCCCAAAGCCAGTCCAAATAAGTATTTTTTTCTGATTTTATCCTGGCTGTATTTTTTCATGGCTTCATCCATCCAGAAAACGCAGCTCCATTCAATGGGTTTTCTGACGCGGAAGCAGGCCGGAACACACGGTGTCCCCCCCTCAAATCCATACAAAAATACCCCCGAAATTTCTGCATCCGCCACCCTTGATTTCTCCCGCAAACCCTCGTATGATGAGAGTATAGGATACCGGCCGTGATGCCGGGAGAAAGGAGGCAGACGGAATGAAACAGTGTAAAATCACCGTACTGAAAACCCATTTTGACGCGCAGCTTGCCGCGCAATACGGCGATGTGGGAATCGGCCCGTGTCCGTGCCACAGTGTGGGGCAGGTGTATTTCAGCGACAACCGTAAGCCCGAAGGCTTTTGTGATGAGGCCTGGAAAGCCATCTACCAGTATGTTTTTGCCCTGGTTCATGGTGTACAGGAACCCTTCTATGGGGGCGGATGGATTGGCCGCCCGGGAATCGCGGTTTGCAGCTGTAACGACGGTCTGCGTCCGGTCATTTTTAAACTGGAGGCCATGGAGTCCGACTAAACACTCCAGTGCGCTGCTGTCAAACAAAAAGCAAAAGCAGGTGCCGCTTCGCGGCGGCCTGCTTTTTTAATGCTTTCCGGGTCCGGAGGCTCTCCATCAGGCTGCGGATTCCAGTTCCATGATTCCCAAAACGCAGCAGAAGGAAAAGCTGCTGAAGGATATGTCGAACGAGCGGTACCGTGAAACGCGTATCGCTCCCAAAAGAACTCCCCCCTCATCCCCATCCCGTTTAAATTCCAACATTTTCCCATTGTAAAACAAGAACATACGTTCTATACTAAAAACAGAACCTCCTACGAACAGAACGCAGGCAGGTTCGGACGAATTTTTGTATGTCAAAGGAGTGACAATACATCCATGGAACAGGTGCAAAAGATCTATGTGGAGGTGGACGCCCACTTCGACCGGTTAGGCCATCTGTATCCCCGGGCCATTCATTGGAAGGATGGGCGGCGGTTTGAAATTGACCGGGTTTTAGATATCCGAAAAGCCGCCAGCCTGAAGGCCGGCGGCATCGGAACCCGGTTTTTAGTCCGGATCGCCGGGAAAGAACGCTATCTGTGGTTTGAAAATCCCGGCTGGTTTGTAGAGGGGCCCCGGGAACAGGAAACTGCCGGAAGGGTTCTCCCGGATTAGGGCAGCTTATGGCCCGCCGCCTGATACACCCGGTACCACTCAGGCCGGGAAATCAGGCTCCCGTCAGCCCGGCAGATTCCCCGCAGCCGCTGGGCGTTGGTGGTCCCCACAATGGGCTGAATCCCCGCGGGATGGCGCAGAATCCAGGAGATCACCACCGCCTCAGGAGAAATTCCCTTCTGCTGGGATAACTCCCGCAGCACCCTGTTGAGTTCCCCCCATTTTTCTTCATTCCCCAGATAAACCCCGTCCCAGGTTCCATACTGGAAGGGGGACCAGGCCTGGATAGTGATATTCCGGCGGCGGCAGTATTCCAAAATGCCGCCGTCCCGATCCACCGAGGCGTCGATCTGCATATTGGCGTGCAGGGCAAAATCAATCATTCCCGTGTTGGTGGGCGAAAACTGCAGCTGATCCGCGACCAGAGGGACGGTAAGCGCCTGAGAGAGCAGCTCCATTGTCCCCGGAGTTTGGTTGCTCACACCAAAATAGCGCACCTTTCCGCTGTCACGCAGGCTTTCAAAGGCCCGCGCCACCTCCTCGGGCTCCATCAGGGTATCCGGACGGTGCAGAAGCAGGACATCCACATATTCCGTGTTCAGCCGCTTGAGGCTATTGTCCACGCTCTCCAGGATATGCTCCCGGGAGGAATCAAAATAGCCGGGGCAGATGCCGCATTTCGTCTGCAGCACCAGTTTTTCCCGCAGAGAGGGCGTCAGCTCCAAGGCCTTGGAGAACAGGCTCTCACAGGCGCCGCCGTCATAGATGTCGGCGTGATCAAAAAAGTTGATCCCCTCCTCCAGGGCCGTATGCAGGAGCTGTGCCGCCCCTTTTTGATCCAGCTGGGTGAGCCTCGCGCAGCCCAGGGCAATCTGGGACACTTGCAGTTCACTGGTTCCCAATCTCATCTGTTTCATTCCATGCAACCTCCCGATTCATAGTGGAATCTGCCCTCAGTATAGCATACTGGGGGCCGTTTGCAAGAGGCAGTTTTGCCCCTGCCGCGCCTTGATTTTGACAGCTATCTGGGATATGATAGAGAAATAGTCATTACACGTATTTCCCACAGGCGCGGCGGCGTTCCCCCCAAGCGCAGGGTGTCTCGCGGGTATGCCCGGATACACTTGGCGAAAATCCCCTTAAAAAGGAAGGACTATCACTATGAATTTAAAATTACGAATCTCTGCCCTGCTGTTGGGCATCTGTCTGCTGGCTGGTACCCTCACGGGCTGTTCCGGCAATCCCGCCGGCAATGCCTCTTACCACCAGGGCTATTGGCGCGGCGAGACCTTTTTAGCTCAGCAGGCCGACTTCACCTTCTCCCTGCCTCAGGGGATGAGCGCCCAGCAGGAGCAGCAGACCTCCGAAACCGCACAAAAGCTCCTGGGGCTTTCCTCCCCCAACGCCGCTGTCTGCGATCTCTATGCGGCCGGCGATACCGGGGCCCAGGCTCTGCTTTTGGCGGAAAATCTCACTCTGAGCTTTCCCAATTCTATCCCGGATGCCAACACCTACGCCCAGGCGCTGAAAGAGCGGCTGTCCGGCCAATCCAATCTTGCAGCGGGGGAAATTAGCCTGGTGAAATTTATCGGGCAGGAGTTTTCCAAGCTTCCCTTCACCAATGCCAGGGAAAATACCCAAACCTGGTATCTGATGCGCCGATCCGGCAATACCATGCTGGTAGTGGTGCTCACCGGCAAGGACGAAGCTGCCATCGAGGAGATTGCCTCCTCCTTCTCTGTCTACAGCGACGAGGCGGCACAGCTCAACGCCGTCAACTCTCAGGATCAAAAGGAGCTCAAGACCACCTTCCACCAGGGAGCCTGGAAGGAGGATCGATATACCAACGAATCCATGGGGATCACCTTCCCCATGCCCGAGGGCTTTTCCGCAATGGATAAACAGAAGCTGCGTACTTTTTCCGGCGGTACCACCGTGGCAGTGGGAGACGAGCTCACTGTAGCGGACGGCTATGAGGATATCTCCCTGTATGATATGGGCATTTTCTCCTCCGGCGGCACCTCCCTTGTGCTGCTGGCGCAGGATTTGTCCTCCAACACCGCCACCCAGCAGATCTCCACTCGCGCCTATGCGGATGTGCTGCTCACAAAGCTGGAAAACGCGCCGGGTTATGGATTTGCCAGCGGCGGGATTCAGGAAGTCACGCTGGCGGGTGCGCCCTATGTAAGGCTCTGTGTCACCGCGCAGGACGGTTCCGTAACACAGTGGTACTATCTGCGCAGGATGGGCGATCACATGGTATGCATGGTTCTCACCGCCCCCTCCGCGGATGTCTCCGACCTGGAGGGTATCGTCTCCTCTATTCAGGCTGTACAGGAGTAACCGGTTTCCCCGAATTTTCCGAAAGAAGGGCTGTCTCATGCCAAATCAGGCACAAGAACCGTTTTCCCTGGAGTTTTCCCCCGTGTCCCAGCGACAGCAAATCCAACAGCTGGCGCAGATTGCAAGCGAGGTCTGGCACCAGCACTATGCCGCTATCCTTTCTGCGGAACAGATCGACTATATGGTGGAGCAGTTTCAGTCCACAAGTGCCATTGAGCACCAGCTGAACCAGGAACATTATTCCTATTACCTGGTGCATACGCCACAGGGGCTCGCAGGCTACGTGGGTGTCCAGCTGGAGCCCCAGGGGGATTCGCTGTTTTTAAGCAAGCTCTATCTGAAGCGGGAATTCCGCGGCAGGGGAATTGCCCGGCAGGCCCTCTCCTTTTTGGAGGGACTCGCCCGCAGCCAGGGCAGAAAAACCATCTGGCTGACTGTCAATAAGCACAATGCGGGCTCCATCGCCGTATACCGTCATCTGGGATTTGAGACTGTACGCGCCCAGGTCAGTGAGATCGGGCAGGGCTATGTGATGGACGACTATGTCATGGAGAAGCCCGTTTCGGCAGGTTGAAAATTCCGTCAGGTTCCTATAAGGTCAGAGATACTCAGTCCCTGTCATTTCAGCGTGCCAACCCGCCGCCTCAATCCGGCTCTGCCGGACCGGCACAATTCCAGAAAGGAAATCCGGCTGAAACCTTTTCAGCCTTTGGGAATTGCCCCTTTGCGGCCATACTCCAGGGCCTCAATCCGGCTTTGCCGGACTGGGACAATTCCAGAAAGGAAATCCGGCTGAAACCTTTTCAGCCTTGGGAATTGCCCCTTTGCGGCCATACTCCGGGGCCTCAATCCGGCTCTGCCGGACCGGGACAATTCCAGAAAGGAAATGATCTTCATGTGGTTTTGGATTTTTATGCTGGCGATGAATGTATGGCTCCCCCTGACCATGATTGGCTTTGGGCGCTCCTTTTCCAAGCGAGCCCCGGGCAAAATCAACTATCTGTTCGGCTACCGGACCACCCGCTCCATGAAAAATGAGGACACCTGGACCTTCGCCCACCGGTATTTCGGCAAGCTCTGGCAGGCCGCCGGCTGGATAATGCTGGTGGTTTCCCCGGCGGCAATGCTGTTTTTGCTGGGAAAAGACGACGGCATCGTGGGAAATATCGGCGGCCTTTTATGCCTGTTACAGGTTGTGGTGCTTATTATTCCTATTTTTCCCACGGAACGCGCGCTCAAGCGAACCTTCGATGAGGACGGACACCGCCGTCAGGCGGATGGCTGCGCCTAAAACAGGACACAAACAGGCCTCCCCGGCCATGGCCGGGGAGGCCTGTTTTTTGGCAGGTGCAGCGGCTGCATACTCTTCCCCTTCCGGATATCCTCTTGGGAATCCGGAAGCGCGCAAGATTCAGAGACTCCTTCGCTCCTGAGCGTCATCCCAATTTCCGGGTTCGCTCCGTGGTCTGGGTATGGATATTCTCAGGCAGCGCCTGTGGAGCCCAGAGCCTGCAGAGTTCGTTCCCGCGGCATTCCCCCGGGGCCTCTCAGCTCCTGAGCCCCATCCACTTTTTGATTAAATCCGTGGCCTGCCCCGCTTCTCTGGAAAGGCTGTCCCAAATCTGGTGTAGCCCGTTCTCCAGCTGCGCAGCCGGCTGTCCCAGCGTTTGGCGCTGCTGCACCAGGCGCTGATACTCCCGCTCCAGGCTTCGCAGCCTGCGCAGGCGCTGGGTTTGATTATACTGGGCCATATTGGACAGGAACTGCTGCACGTGCTCCCCAAATTCCTCATAGTCCTCCTGGCTCTGTTTTTCAAAGGAATCCAGCATGGCCTTTTCCTGCTGGGCGTCCAAAAAGGCCATTTCAAACAGGACTGCCTGGCCGCCCATGGCGCGAATGCGCTGGGAAAGACGCTCCAAATCCCTCTGGCAGCGCTCCTGCGCCGGAAGCAGCGCCACACCCTGACGCAGGGACTGCGCGCCGAATTCCCTGAGCTTGCGCCAGACATAGACGCGCGCCTTGGATGGCTCGATGGGCAGCGTATAACTCATGGCAATCCATTTTCGATTGTAGGCCACTGCAATCCCTCCCCCGCCTGTGCCGGCATCGTTTTGTTGGGGTTTTCCACGCTTTCTCCCATTGTAACAGGAACCGCCGCCTGCTTCAACTCATTACTGGGCCAAAAAGCCCCAATAAAATTGGCTAAATCAAAATTGTTCCCCCCGGCGCATTTCGTATGTTTCGATGATCTTGCCCGGCGCCCCTGCGGATACGGGTAAAAACCTTGCGCCTCAAAAGCAGAAATGATAAAATTTAAAGAATTAGAAGTTTTTTTACTCTTCTGGCAAATCCTCTGTATCCAAGGCCCCTGAGGCCGCAGGGTGCATGGGCATTTCTGAGGACAGCGGGCTTTTTCCACGGCGGGGCCCGCAAATTGTCCGCTGAGAAAATATTGGCGTCTTGCCGTTGGAGAAATGGAGTTGGCTTCATGTCCCTGGAGAACCTGATTATTCCTGAACATTACTATTCCTCTTTAAGCCTGGTGGAAACTGAAATGGCCATCAAGCTGGTGAAGGACACCTTTGAGCGTGAGCTGGCCAAACGGCTGGGGCTTATCCGGGTATCCGCGCCTCTGTTTGTACGTCCGGACAGCGGGCTCAACGACGATCTCAACGGTGTGGAGCGCCCGGTCCAGTTTGACATTGCCGATCTGGGCCGTGAGGTTCAGATTATCCACTCCCTCGCCAAATGGAAGCGCCTGGCGCTGCGGCGGTATCCTTTCCCGCCGGATCGGGGCATCTATACGGACATGAACGCCATCCGCCGGGACGAAACCCTGGATAACCTGCACTCCGTCTATGTGGATCAGTGGGACTGGGAGAAAATCATCTCTCCCCAGATGCGTAATCTGGACACTTTAAAAAATACGGTTCAGGCCATTATGCGGGCCCTGCGCACCACCCAGGATGTACTGTGCGTAAAATTCGCCCAGATGAACGCCTTTATTCCGGAAACGATCCACTTTATCACCAGCCAGGAGCTGGAGGATGCCTATCCCGATTTAACCCCGAAACAGCGGGAGGACGCGGCAGCCAAAAAGTACGGCGCCGTCTTCCTGATGCAGATCGGCGGCAAATTAAAAAGCGGCTCCCCCCACGATGGGCGCGCGCCGGACTATGACGACTGGAATTTAAACGGCGATATCCTGCTGTGGTACCCGGTGCTGAACCGGGCGGTGGAAATCTCCTCCATGGGTATCCGGGTGGACGCCCCCACCCTGGAGCGCCAGCTGAAACTGGCCGGCTGCGAGGAGCGCCGTGAACTCCCCTTCCACCAGATGCTCCTGAGGGGTGAGCTGCCCCTCACCATCGGCGGCGGTATCGGGCAGTCCAGAATCTGTATGCTCCTGTTGGGCAAGGCCCATATCGGAGAGGTTCAGGCCGCTATTTGGCCCGACGATATGATCCGCCGCTGCGAGGAATGCGGCATTGAACTGCTGTAAGGCATTGTGAGTATCAGCTGTGCCGCTTCGCTGCAGGCCTGAAATGAAAGCCTCTCCCGGCCGGAACCCGGGGCCGGTACAAATCCCGGCTTCCAAACAATGATTCGGGGCTTTAGGGCGTGTTTTAGGGGAGTTATCCTGCCAAGTCAGGGCCAGCCATAACAGAAAGGATTGTAACCACCATGGATGTTATCAATTATTTCGGCGATCAGGTCTTTAATGATACCGTCATGCGGCAGCGTTTACCCAAAAGCGTCTATGAAAGCCTGGTAAAAACCACCCGGGAGGGCTCCAGATTGGATCCCTCCGTAGCCGAGGTGGTTGCGGGCGCCATGAAGGAATGGGCCATTGAACACGGTGCCACCCACTACACCCACTGGTTCCAGCCTCTCACCGGCATCACCGCCGGCAAGCATGACGCCTTCATCAACCCCACCTCCGACGGGCGTATGGTGTCTGAATTTTCCGGCAAGGCCCTGGTGATGAGCGAGCCGGACGCCTCCTCCTTCCCCTCGGGCGGTCTGCGCACCACCTTTGAGGCCCGGGGCTACACCGCCTGGGATCCCACCTCTCCGGCCTTTGTGCGGGACGGAACCCTGTTTATCCCCACCGCCTTCTGCTCCTATACCGGGGAAGCCCTGGACGAAAAAACCCCCCTGCTGCGTTCCATGCAGGCCATCTCCCGCCAGGCCCTGCGGGTTCTGCGGGTTTTCGGCAACATCACCTCCAAAAAGGTGACTCCCACCGTGGGCGCGGAGCAGGAATATTTTCTGGTGGATCGGGATCTGTATGAAAAACGCCTGGATTTAAAACTGTGCGGGCGCACCCTCTTCGGGGCAAAGTCCCCCAAGGGCCAGGAGCTGGATGACCATTACTGCGGGCGCATCAAGCTGCGTGTGGCCGATTTCATGCGGGATCTGGACAAGAACCTGTGGAGCCTGGGCGTCACCGCCAAAACCAAGCACAATGAGGCTGCCCCGGCCCAGCATGAGCTGGCCCCCATTTATGCCAACGCCAATGTGGCGTGCGACCACAACCAGCTCACCATGGAAATGATGCGGATTGTGGCCAAGCAGCACCATATGGCCTGCCTCTTACACGAAAAGCCCTTTAACTATGTGAACGGCTCAGGCAAGCACAACAACTGGTCTCTCACCACGGACGACGGCATCCGCCTGCTGGAGCCGGGCAAGTCCCCCTGGGAGAACGTGCAGTTCCTCACCTTCCTGTGTGCGGTGATTACGGCGGTGCATGAATACGGGGATCTGCTGCGGATGTCCGCCTCCTGCGCCGGCAACGACAACCGCCTGGGCGGCTACGAGGCCCCGCCGGCGGTCATCTCCATCTTCTTAGGGGATCAGCTCACCGGCATCCTCACCAGCATCGCCCATGGGGATACCCCGGATACCCCTGCCACCCAGACCCTGCAGATGGGCGTGGCAACGCTGCCCAACCTGCCTCAGGATGACTCCGACCGAAACCGCACCTCTCCCTTCGCCTTCACCGGCAACAAGTTCGAATTCCGCATGGTAGGTTCCTCCCAATCCATTGCCATGGCCAATGTAGTGCTCAACACGGCAGTGGCGGAGGTGCTCTCCCGGTTTGCCGATCGCCTGGAAAAGGCCCAAAACTTTGACGCCGAGGTGCGCACCATCATCCGTCAGACCATGGAGGAGCACTCGGATATTATCTTCAACGGCAATAACTACTCCCAGGATTGGCTGTCCCTGGCACAGCGCCGTGGGCTGCCGGTGCTGCGTTCCAGTATTGAGGCGTTCGACACCCTGAACGCCCCCAAAAACATCGAGCTCTTCTCCAAGCACCGGGTTTTCAGCGCTGTGGAGTGCCGCTCCCGGTATGAAATCCTGATGGAAAATTACAGCAAGGTGCTCAGTATTGAGGCCAACACCATGCTGGAAATGGCCAACCGGCTCCTGCTGCCCGCTGTCATGCGCTATGCCGGGGATTTGGCCGCCTCCTACAACCAGCTCAAAACAGCGGGTATGCCGTCGGGCTCCATGCAGGCGCGCCTGACGGAGCTCTCCGGGCTGATTGAGAACATTTTTGCGGACATCCAGTCCCTGCAGTTCTCCATGGATACCGCGTGCAGCCTGGGGGATATTCCCCAGCAGGCCCAATACCTGGTGGAGCACGTCCGCCCGGATATGGATGCCCTGCGTGCCCATATGGACGCCGCAGAGGTCAAGGTGGACCGCTCCTATTGGCCGATCCCAACCTATACGGATTTGCTGCACCGGATGTAGCAGGCAAATCCGTCGGATTTGCCCCCCGCTCATCTCCAGTGTTACAGAGTATCGTTCCCCGGCAGCTCCGGGGAACTTTTTGTGCGCCGCTATGCCCGAATCCGTTGGAGCCTTTCTCACTTGGGTTCAAAGGGCGGGCCGCCGTGCGTAAGGCAGGGAGGACTCCCGGATTATCCAAGAGCCGCAGCTGGTGTGCTTTTTCGTGCGAAATTCCTCCAGATAAAGGAAAAAGCGATTATTTTTGTAGCTTTTCACAAAAATGAATATTCCACATCCGGGTTGCAGGAGACCCCATTTAGTTTTCAACTTGAAAAAGGACGTTGTTTCGCGCAGTCAGAAGGTTTCCGGGGAAAAACGGTGGAGAAAATATACATCTCACCGGGCCGGAATATACAGGGAAAACCACAAGATATAGTGGTTGAAGAAAATAAAAATAACAAAATTTACCTGGGTTCCGCGTTGACAACC
The DNA here is from genome assembly GCA_021771035.1 of Marvinbryantia formatexigens. Classification (GTDB taxonomy): domain Bacteria; phylum Bacillota; class Clostridia; order Oscillospirales; family Ruminococcaceae; genus CALXEM01. The sequence goes on from JAETPU010000006.1 coordinate 73,543, forward strand.
ATTCTGCGATTCGGTACAATAAGTGAGGTCGAGTAACAGATTAACTATATCTAGTGCTATCAGCTGTAATTGCACTACCAGATATAAGGGTTTCTCGGAATTCGGATAAAAATATCCGGGAATACAGACAGAGAGGATGCAGGTAGGATGGTCATTACCAAGATAAAAAAGCGGGACGGCAGATTGGTGCCGTTCAATATTGAAAAAATTGCATCGGCAATTTTTAAGGCGGCACAGGCCTCCGGAGGAGACGATTACGAGACAGCCCTGGATTTAGCGGGGCGCGTCGTTGAGTATATCAACGAGGAGTACCGCAATGAAGTCCCCACTGTAGAGCAGATCCAGGACGCGGTAGAAAAAATCCTGGTGGAAACCGGACACGCCAAAACCGCCAAGGAATACATCCTGTACCGGGCGGAGCGCACCCGGTTCCGGGAGATGAACACCCGCCTGATGAAGGTGTATGAGGATTTAACCTTTAAATCCGCCGCAGATAACGACATCAAACGGGAAAATGCCAATATTGACGGCGACACCGCCATGGGCACCATGCTCAAATACGGCTCTGAGGGCGCCAAGCAGTTCTATGAGATGTTTATTCTCAAGCCGGAACACGCCAAGGCCCATATCAACGGCGATATCCACATCCATGACCTGGATTTTCTCACCCTTACCACCACCTGCTGCCAGATTGACATTGAGCGCCTGTTCAGCGGCGGGTTCTCCACGGGCCACGGCCATCTGCGGGAGCCCAACGATATCCAGAGCTATTCCGCTCTGGCCTGTATCGCCATTCAGGCCAACCAGAACGACCAGCACGGCGGGCAGAGTATCCCGAATTTTGATTACGGTATGGCCAAAGGCGTGGCGAAAACCTACTGCCGCCATTACCGCACCAATCTGCTCAAGGCGGCTGAGCTGCTCTGCGGCGATGAAATCCTTCCTCAGGTCCAGCAGATAATGGACAGCCTGGGTCAGCAGGGGCTGGTTCCGGTCCTGGATCATTCCAACGGCTACCAGGCCGCCGAGCTGGAGCGTTTGAGCGCCATCATGGACAGCAGCACTGCCGCTTCCCTGCAGAAGGCCGCCCTGCGCTATGCCCAGAAGGAAACCACCCGCAGCACCTACCAGGCCATGGAGGCCCTGGTACATAACCTGAACACGATGCACTCCCGTGCCGGCGCGCAGATTCCCTTCAGCTCCATCAACTATGGAACCGATACCTCTGCTGAGGGCCGCCTGGTGGTCCAGCAGCTTCTTCTGGCAACCGAATCCGGCCTGGGCAATGGGGAAACCCCTATTTTCCCCATCCAGATCTTCAAGGTAAAGGAGGGCATCAACTACAACCCGGGAGATCCCAACTACGATCTCTTCCGGCTCTCCTGCCGGGTATCCGCCAAGCGGCTCTTCCCCAACTATTCCTTCATCGACGCTCCCTTTAACAAGCAGTACTATATCGAGGGCGATCACACCACAGAGGTGGCCTACATGGGCTGCCGTACCCGTGTAATCGGCTATGTGCCGGGGGAAGAGAAGCCCATCGTCTTTGGACGCGGCAATCTGAGCTTCACCTCGCTGAACCTGCCCCGGCTGGCTATCAAGGCCCATGGGGATGTGGACGCCTTCTTCAAAATGCTGGACGAAATGGTCTCGCTGTGTGAGGATCAGCTCATGGAGCGCTTTAAGATTCAGGCCTCCAAGCTGGTGCGCAACTATCCCTTCCTGATGGGGCAAGGCGTGTGGCTGGATTCCGATAAACTGGGCCCGGATGACTCCGTGGGTGAAATCCTCAAGAAATACGGAACCCTCACCATCGGTTTTATCGGCCTGGCAGAGTGCCTGAAGGCCCTCACCGGCAAACATCACGGCGAATCCAAGGATTCTCAGGAGCTGGGCCTGCGCATCATCGGCTATCTGCGCCAGAGAATGGACGCGGCCTCCGAGAGAACCGGCTTCCACTATTCCGTTATCGCCACTCCCGCAGAGGGGCTGTCCGGCCGGTTTGTCCGCATGGATAAGGAAAAATACGGGATTATCCCCGGCGTCACCGACCGGGAATACTACACCAACTCCTTCCATGTGCCGGTGTATTACGACATCTCCGCCTTCGATAAGATTCAAATTGAGGCGCCCTACCATGAACTCACCAATGGCGGGCATATCACCTATGTAGAGCTGGACGGCGACCCCACCACCAATCTGGATGCCTTTGAGCGCGTCATCCGCTGCATGAAGGAATCCGGCGTGGGCTATGGCTCTATCAACCACCCGGTGGACCGGGATCCCTGCTGCGGGTATACAGGCATCATCAATAACGAGTGCCCCAAGTGCCACCGCAAGGAGGGCGAGGGTGCGATGCAGTTCGAGCGCATCCGCCGCATCACCGGGTATCTGGTGGGCACCCTGGATCGTTTTAACAACGCCAAGCGCGCCGAGGTTGAGGACCGTGTGAAGCACGGTATCGGAAGCGGCTTTGAAACCGTCTGATTCGGTTAAAAACTCAATTATGATCCCCTGGGACAGCCGGAAACGTCCGGCTGTCCCTTTTCGGGAATTTTCCCGAATTCTCCTGACACCCCATCTCCCTTTATCCATCGCTGCACAGCCCCGCTGCCCCGGTCTTTCTGCGCGCCGAAGCCGCGGTAAATTCAGCTCTGGATTCCCGGTTATCTGCCCCCTGCAGCGCTTGGGGCCCGCAATTCGTTGTCTCACTTCTCCCGGCTGCCCCATCCTTCGGGCAGCCGGATCCAATTCCCGAAAGGAATGATACCAAACCTATGAAAACTCTTCGTCTGGCGGGTGTTGTCCGGGAATCCATTGTGGATGGCCCCGGCATCCGTTTCACCATATTTGTCCAGGGCTGCCCTCATCACTGTCCCGGCTGCCATAACGCCCAGACCCATGACTTTTCCGGCGGCTATGACAGCGATACCGATCGTTTGTTAGCCGCCATCGCAAAGGATCCGCTCCTGCAGGGCGTCACCTTCTCCGGCGGAGAGCCCTTTGAGCAGGCCGAAGCCCTCGCCTTTTTAGGCCGGGAAATCAAAGCCCGGGGGCTGAACCTTATCTCCTACAGCGGCTATACCTTTGAGCAGCTGCTGGCTGGGGCTTCCCAACGCCCGGACTGGCTGGAGCTCCTAAAGCAGTGCGACTACCTGATTGACGGCCGGTATGAGCAGGAGAAGCGGGATTTAACCCTGCATTTCCGGGGCAGCTCCAACCAGCGTATCCTGGATGTGCCCCAATCCCTCACTGAGGGCCGGGCCGTAACCGTGGAACTGTAAGCCCCTCCGTGAAAATTTAACCCCAACGAGCCCCCCGCCGGGATTGACAAAAGCCGTTTTCCCTCCCTATAATGAAGATAGCCCGGCCCTGTTCCCCTGCCGCTCTTTAGCAGCCGGGGAACAGGGAGATATTCCCTTGCGGCCCTGAGGCCCAAGGAATTTTTCCCCACAGGGTTGGATAGCCCAGAGCGGCGGCACTGCAGCACAACCGTTTAATCCCGCTGCCCCTCCCGTTTGAATCCCCCATAAATGAAAAGGATGGTTACTGTTATGACACAAGAGTTTATCCCGGATCCCCAGGAGGTCAACAGCGGCAGGGTTTTTGCCGTACTTTCCTATTTTGGATTTCTGGTTTTGGTGCCGCTCTTGGCAATGCGCTCAAACCGCTATGTGAATTTTCATACCAACCAGGGCCTGGTTCTCTTTATTCTGGAAATTATCTGTTCTATTCTCTCCTTCCTGCTGTCCTGGATCCCGATTATCCGCCTGATTCCCCGGCTGCTCTCCCTGTGCTGTCTCATTCTTGCCATCCTTGGCATTGTGGATTCGGCGAGGGGCGTCTGCAAGCCTCTGCCCATTTTGAGTATGGTGACTCTGGTCCGGTATTGATTCAGGACACCGAAGGGCTGGAAGCCTTCCCGGAGGCCAAAACCTGTTCCTGATAAATCCAGGCACGTCCCTCAGGGCTCTGGCATCCTGTTTTCCTAACTTCACGCGTCATATAGCTTCGCAGGCCTGCATTCCGGAAATACGGTGCAGCCTCTGTCAAACCCAGGCTGAAAAACCCGGCTTTTGCGCTCGTCTGCGCAGTTCCCGGGCAAATGAAAAAGACAGAAAGAGGGAACGGCTCTGCCGTTCCCTCTTTCTGTTGGTGCGTATTTTTATTTCCCGGGAAACTGTTCTCCCTGGGGCACAGGGCACAGAATATCCTCTGTATAGGAGGGCTGGGCTGCCGTGTTGGGGGGCAGCACTAAAAATTCCTTGGGATCCCACTCTCCCCATAAAAACCGGCGCAGCAGGCTGTCGTCTCCGGCCTCATCCCTAAACTCCCAGCCCAGATAGTCCGCGCAGGACCGGGTATACCCCCGGTAATCCGGATAGGAGATCCCAGGCATCTGGATATAGTAGGCATAGCGGTATTTTTTCATCCAGCCCTGTTCCATCTCCATCAGGTACTGGGCGTTGTCCTCGTCATATTCCTGCAGATAGGCCTGGTAAGCCATCTCGTCCCGCTCCCTGGAGGGCATTACGGAGTTCTCAATCCAACCGGGCGTATACCAGTAAATCCCGCCGTCCGCGGAATCAAACAGTGTACGGTACCGCTCCTTGCTCCCCAAAAATAACGTAATGCAGTCGTGAGCCCTGGGGATAACAATGGGGTATTTTTTGCTGGACACCCCGCAGGACCCGTTGGAACACAGGCCGTATCCCAGCAGGATAGCGTCAAATTCCCCAATCCCGTTGGAGCACGAACAGCAGTCCGCATCCGCGTCGATACGGTCAATCTGCTCCTGCAGGATGTTCCGAAGCAGATCCGGCTCATTATGATAGCCCTGGCGCAGCCAGGTGAAATCCAGAAAATGAGGGCACTGCGCAGAGAGATACCCCATCTCCCGGGTTAATACCTTACAGCCAATTACCTTCAGGCGCACTGGCCTCTCCTCCTCAAATGTAAACTGTGTGGGCCTGTGCACGCCGGCAGAACCCATTCCCCGGAAAACTGCCTAATGCCCACGCGCGGCCCCATAGGGCGCTGTCCAGACTTCATAGTAATATAGGTTTGGGTGCTTTGCAAGGCCCAATGCCGGAATGCATAGGAAACTTCCAATTTTCCCACCTTTTTACCTTAGCATTTATTTCGGGATGTGATACAATAATCGTATCAGCGATTATACAATCATCTAAAGATGATATAGGAGTTTTGCTCACCGACCCGAAGGCTCAGCCGGTGTTTGGCTTAACCAAACCGGGAGGCAGCCCCGCCGTCAGGAGTACAGCCCGCTGTTGTTTTACAGGGCGTATCCTTGGCTTCCCGATCCAAAATGCAGGAGAGGCCCCATCCTGTAAACTGATTGACGCGAACGGCCGGTTTGGGGTTCTTGTGAAGTTTTTATAGTCTCAGCGCCGGGCTCTGGAACCGGTTCGTATCATCCATATGCCAGATTGATAACGGAGGAATCGTCGATGAATGCAGCAGTCCGTCTCCTGGACGCCCAGGAACGCGAATTCATATGTCCGGTTGGAATTACCCTCATGGAGGCCCTCAAGCGGCACAACGTCTTTATGGACGCCCCCTGCGGCGGGAACGGAACCTGCGGAAAATGCCGGGTGTTTGTCAGCGGCGCTCTCAGCGGCCCGGACGAGGATGAGCGGCGCCTGTTGGGAAATTCCCTGGAGCAGGGCGTGCGTCTGGCCTGCCGCGCTCAAATTCTGGGGGACTGCCAGGTACGCCTGCTGGGAAACGAAAACCAGCAAATGGGCATCTGTCAGGAGGGAACAAGCGCCCCCTTCCCTCTGAACCCGGCGGTTCGCACTGTGGGTGTAAGCTTGGCTGCTCCCACCCTAAAGGCCCCTGTCACCAAGGAAAATGCCCTCAGGGATGCGCTTTTCCAACAGGGAATCTCCCTGGCCCCCCTCTCTTTCAATGTTCTCCAGCAGCTCTCCGGCCTGCCCGACGAAGCCCCCCTTCAGGTACTGCTGAACGGCAGCACTGTGCTGGCAATTTCAGACCATCCGGAGCCTGTGTCCCCCCTGGGAATGGCAGTGGATATCGGCACCACCACGGTAGTGGCCTATTTCTACCGGCTCAGTGACGGGCAGCGCCTTCAGGTGCTCAGTGCCCTGAATCCCCAGCGCAGCTTTGGCGCGGACGTCATCTCCCGGATCCAAGCCTGTATGCAGGACAGAGAAAACCTCACCCGGATGCGGGATACCCTGCTGGCCCAGCTCAACGGCATGATTGACCGGTTCTGTACAGAGCAGGGCTGTTGCCGGGAGCAGCTTGCCTGCGCCAGTGTGTGTGGAAACACCACCATGCTGCATCTGCTGTGCGGGATTGCCCCGGATGGCATTGCCGCCGCCCCCTTTGCAGGGGCCAGCCTGTTCGGCACCTGGCTGCCTGCCCAGCAGCTTGGGCTTCATCTGCTTCCCCAGGCTTCGGTGTATCTGGCGCCCAGCATCTCCAGTTATGTGGGGGCGGATATCACCGCCGGCCTGCTCTCCTGTGGGATTCTGGAAAAAACGGCTCCCACTGTGTTTTTGGATGTGGGAACCAATGGGGAAATGGCGCTGTATTCCGACGGCGCCCTGACGGCCTGTTCCACCGCTGCGGGCCCGGCCTTTGAGGGCGCCCATATCCAGTGCGGCACCGGCTCAGTCCCCGGCGCTGTGTGCCAAGTGACGCTGGACAGGGATAATCAGGCTATTCTCTGCGCCACGATTGACGATAAACCGCCGGTGGGAATCTGCGGTTCCGGGCTCATCGACGCACTGGCAGTCCTGTTAGAGTGCGGCGCCGTGGATGAAACCGGACGTCTGTGCGATGCCGATGAAATCGAGGAGGACTGGGTAGTCCAGTACCTTGACGAGGACGCGCAACGCTTCTACCTGGACAGGGACGCCGGAGTCTATCTTACGGCCCAGGATATCCGGGAGATACAGCTGGCAAAGGCCGCCATTGCTGCGGGAATTTCCACCATGCTCCAAAAGCGCGGCCTGGCTGTGGAGCAGGTAGGGGAAATCTGCCTGGCCGGCGGGTTTGGTACCCATATCCATCCCGAAAGCGCCTGCCGGATTGGCCTTTTGCCTCCCAGCTGTGCCCAGAAGATCACGGTCGCCGGTAATGCCGCCGGCATGGGAGCCGTACGCGCCCTGCTCTCCCGTCACGCTCCCCAGGAATTGGAGGATCTGGTACGGCGCACCCATTATCTGGAGCTCTCCGGCGATCCCGTCTTTCAGGAGGAATACATTGAACAGATGATGTTCCCTGAGGAGGACTGATTACTCCCTTATCCATCCTGTCTGTGATGCAGCGCTATCCGATGGGAGCCAGATGGCCGCTCTTCCACGGATATCCACAGCCCGCTGCGGGTGGCGTTGTCCCTCATAGCCGAAAAAGAGAGCCGGAGACGATCTCCGGCTCTCTTTTTCTGTTTGCGCCCGATAGTATCTTTTCCTCAGAGGCTTGAAACGGAGAATTTCGGACAGGATGCCGCAAAGAGCTATCCCCATGGCAAGGCGGCAGTCCTTTTCCCCTTTGACAGGGCAGTCAACCATTTTCCTCTGTGCAGCCCATGGCCGTAGTTTCCCACCCCGTCCAGAATGTCAGGTATCCCGGAAAATTTGGCTCCTGCCGCAATGCCCCTTCCCGTGGGGATTTCATTCTTTCCAGTGACAATATCCTGTCCTAATAGGAGTGCCCGGAGTGAACGCCGTTTCCGCTGGCATAGGCCTGGGGCTGAACCCTGGTAAACCGGACATATTCTTCCAGCAGCGCATCATCCTGCAGTATTTGATCAAATAACATCTGATCCGAGAGATTTCCCAACTTGTCCCTGAGTTTCCTGAGCTTCCAGTTGGGAACAAACAGTTCCACGGTACAGGATTCATAACGCATCCCCCACACCAGCCCACTATACAGCTGCCAGTCCTCCTTATGAATGCGCAGGCGCATGGTTCGCGTACTTCCATCTATCTGTCCTACCTGAACCAGTGCCACATAGGGGGCATCCTCATGCCCCTCCCAGTCGGCGTATTTATCTTCAATCCACACTCCAGTCAGCATCCTGGACTGGGAGATCCCCCGCTGGGTGAAATGGTACCAGAATACCCCGCCAATCATCATCAGCAGCACAAGCCCCATCCCGATTCCCGCTAAAATCCAATTGCGCTTTGCGTTTCGAACCTGCTGCAGAGCCAGTTGTTCTTGGGAATTCTGCTCCTGCTGCTGGCGTTCCTCTTCTCCAAGGCCATCCTGTTCGCCAAACCGCAGCTCCAGCTCTCGAAGCGGAAGTTCCCTCTGAAACTGCGCCTGGGAGAGCCGCTGTACAAACTCGGTCAGGCTGGAGTAACTCCCCTCCTGCAGCGGCTCCAAAAGCTGAGCCGCCTGGGCTACCTCCCGGCTGCTCTCTCTGAGCTGCCGAAGATGCGCTTGTAAAAGCCCCGGGATATGCTGGGGAACCCGAATCATCTGGGCAATTTGTTCCAGGGAAAACCCCATCCTGCGCAGCAGCCCGATTTCCCTGAGACGCTGGAGATCTGTACAGGAAAACTCCAGATAATCCCGCCCATTTTTCCATACGGCCTTCGGTGTCACCAGCCCGCGCTGCACATACAGCCGTACCGCCCGCTCGGTCAGGCCGGTTTTCTCCAGTATCTCCTTCATTTTCATCATGGCGCCCTCCCTCGATACTATAGATTTGTTCCATCTTAATCATCATTCAGCCAAGAGCATCACAAGCTATTTTGCAGCCGGCTTCCCGCTGTCCGGAATCCTCCCGGGTTTCACAGTCCCCTGCGCCCTGCCCCGGCACAAACAACGGGGCCTCTTTTTCCCCTCTGTACCGACGGGGATACAGTCCCCCTTGGTCCAAGCTGTTTTCCGGCGCCGCTCAATCCGGGGCTTGCCCCCGGCGGCCATTTTCTGCCATAACAATAGAACCTCTACTGTCAGTCTACCCTCTTACCCAGGGAAAGTGTCAATACTTTTTAAAAGAAAATTTAAAAAATGCAGAAAATCATTTTACTATATGGATAATATAAACACAAAAATCCCCAGTGTCATATGACACCGGGGATTGTTCATTCGCAAAAACGAAGTTAGATAAGCTCGATGATCGCCATCTCAGCAGCGTCACCGCGGCGCGGTCCGATTTTGATGATGCGGGTGTAACCGCCATTCTGCTCCTTATATTTCGGTGCAATCTCATCAAAGACCTTCTTGGCTACGGTTTCCTTGGTAACAAAGGAATAAACCTGACGCTTGGAGTGGAGATTCTCTTCCTTCGCCGTAGTAATCATTTTCTCAGCCATTGCGCGAACTTCCTTCGCTCTTGTCACGGTGGTCTCAATTCTGCCCTTTTCCAGCAGGAAAGTAACCATAGCTCTGAGCATTGCCCTTCTGTGGTCAGAAGTTCTGCCGAGTTTTCTGGTACCTGGCATCGAAATTCACTCCTTTACCTGGTCTAAATCTTATTCTTCTTCTTTTGTAAGGTTAAACCCGAGGGATTCCAGCTTGGAGATGACTTCCTCCAAGGATTTTCTTCCGAGGTTGCGGACTTTCATCATTTCCTCCTCGGATTTGCTGATGAGATCCCCCACGGTATTGATGCCTGCCCGTTTCAAGCAGTTGAACGAGCGGACAGACAAGTCAAGCTCTTCAATGGTCATCTCAAGGACCTTTTCTTTTCCGTTATCGTCCTTCTCCACCATAATTTCGGTGTGATAGGCCTCATCCGAAAGGTCAACGAACAAATTGAGATGCTCGTTGAGGACCTTGGCTGCTAAGGAAACGGACTCTTTGGCGGAGATGGTTCCGTCCGTCCATACCTCCAATGTGAGCTTATCGTAGTCGGTAATCTGGCCGACACGGGTATTCTCTACGGTATAGTTCACCTTTAAGACTGGAGTATAGATACTGTCGATGGGGATGATGCCAATGGTGCTCTGGAGATTCTGCTTGTTTCGCTCCGCCGGAACATAGCCGCGGCCGCGGTCCAGGGTGATCTCCATATTGAGCTTGGCGCCGGGGCCCAAGGTGGCAATATGCATACTCGGATCGAGGATTTCAACTTCGGAGTCAGCCTTAATGGATCCAGCTGTAACCTCACACTCTCCGGTGGCGTCAATGGAGACCACCTTGGGACCGTCACAGTACAACTTGGCCGTTAAGCCCTTGATGTTCAGAACGATCTCGGTGACATCCTCCTTGACTCCGGGGATTGTGGAGAACTCGTGCTGTACTCCGTCAATCTTTATGGATGTGACGGCAACACCAGGAAGCGAGGAGAGCAGGACGCGTCTCAGGCTGTTGCCCAGAGTTGTACCAAAACCACGCTCGAGAGGCTCCAAAATAAACTTACCGTATGTGCCATCCGGTTTGATATCGGCCGTCTCAATTCTTGGCTTCTCGATTTCTATCATTAAAAACCCTCCCTGAAGGGACAGATCCGAAGAACTGTCTGATAATTCGCATTCCCTTGCCAATAGTCACCCGTCTATTACTTCGAGTAGAGCTCAACGATCAGATGCTCTTCCACATCCAAATCAATGTCCTCACGCTTCGGCAATTCAACGATCCGGGCGGTCAGCTGCTCGCGGTTGACCTCCAGCCACTTCGGAACCGGCTTCGCACTGTTGGTTTCCACAACAGCCTTGATCTTCTCGCTGGTCTTGGAGCTATCTGCAACAGCAACCACATCGGAAGCCTTCACAAGGATGGAGGGAATGTTGGCCTTCTTGCCATTCAGGGTAAAATGGCCGTGACGCACCAGCTGTCTGGCCTCTTTTCTGGAAGAAGCAAATCCGCAGCGGTAAACCACATTGTCCATACGGCTCTCCAGAATCTGGAGCAGGTTTTCACCGGTGATGCCGGCCTGGCGATCGGCCATCTCAAAATACTTGGCGAACTGGCTCTCCAGCACACCATAGAAACGTCTGGTTTTCTGCTTGGCGCGAAGCTGCAGGCCATACTCGGAAACCTTTTTCCGGCTCTGACCATGCTGGCCCGGAGCGTAGCCCCTACGGGAGATTGCGCACTTTTCGGTGTAGCATCTCTCACCTTTCAGGAACAGCTTCTGGCCTTCGCGGCGGCACTGCTTGCACACTGCATCGGTATATCTTGCCATGGTACCTTACACCTCCTGATATCTCATTAGACGCGCCGTCTCTTGGGCGGGCGGCAGCCATTGTGCGGAATCGGAGTAACATCCTTAATCATGTTGACCTCCAAACCAGCAGCCTGCAGGGCACGGATGGCAGCCTCACGGCCGGAGCCCGGTCCCTTCACATAAACTTCCACAGACTTCAGTCCATGCTCCATTGCAGCCTTGGCAGCGGTTTCAGCCGCGGTCTGTGCAGCAAACGGAGTGGATTTTCTGGAACCACGGAAACCCAATCCTCCGGAACTTGCCCAAGACAGAGCATTTCCCTGAGTATCAGTGATGGTTACAATGGTATTATTGAAGGTGGACTGGATGTGAGCCGCGCCACGCTCAATATTTTTACGTTCACGACGTCTGCGAATGGCTTTTTTCGGAGTAGCTTTTGCCATTTCTCAAGTCCCTCCCTACTTCTTCTTGTTGGCGATGGTTTTAGCAGGACCTTTCCGGGTTCTGGCATTGGTCTTTGTTCTCTGACCTCTGACCGGCAGTCCTTTTCTGTGGCGGACACCGCGGTAGCATCCAACCTCAACCAATCTCTTAATATCCAAGGCGACATTACGGCGAAGGTCGCCTTCCACCTCGAAGTTGCGGTCAATATACTCACGCAGCTTGGAGACATCGTCCTCGGACAGATCTTTGACTCTTATGTCAGGATTTACACCTGTTGCCTTCAGAATCTGGCTGGCAGAGGCACGGCCAATACCAAAGATATAGGTAAGACCGATCTCAACGCGCTTTTCTCTGGGCAAGTCAACACCAGCGATACGAGCCATTATTTTGTTGCACCTCCATTACTTGGTTTTGCACGAATTAGCCCTGACGTTGTTTATGTTTCGGGTTTGTACAAATAACCATGATGCGACCCTTACGTTTGATTACTTTGCACTTCTCGCAAATCGGTTTAACGGAAGGTCTTACTTTCATGTGGAATTACCTCCTTGCATTTCCCTGGCGGGCTATTTGGAACGCCATGTAATGCGTCCCTTGGTGAGGTCGTATGGCGACATCTCGACCGTCACCTTGTCTCCGGGCAGAATGCGGATAAAGTTCATCCGCAGCTTGCCAGAGATATGGGCCAGAATTTTGTGTCCATTGGGCAGCTCTACTTGAAACGTTGCGTTAGGCAGTGCCTCCAGTACGATACCCTCAATCTCAATGACATCTTCTTTTGACAAGCAAATACCTCCCCATCAGGTGACGAGCGCGCCATTGCCGTTTTCTTGATTCAGCATGGACAATGTACGTCTCAATTTATGATTGGTCATCATTTCTTCAGCCTGCACCGTTCGGTTTGTCCTCTGCAGGTGCTTGAGCCGCTTTTTCTTCGGCCGTTCCAGGGGCCGCATCTTGCCGTCGGCAAGCCAGGCAAAATCCCCCTGAACCCTCAGCACCACAAAAAACCGCCCGGCATCCCGTCCAGCCATGGATTTTACAATGCCGTTTACTTCAATCATCCACTGTCCCTCCATCACGGCTGTGTCAGGATAACCGGCCCGTTATCCGTGATGGCAATGGTGTGTTCAAAGTGAGCCGACAGAGAACCGCTCTGCGTCACAGTGGTCCAGCCGTCCTGCAGGACACGGACCCCCGCGCCGGTCTCATTCACCATCGGTTCAATGGCAATCGTCATTCCAGGCATCAGCCGAGGGCCCCGGTGGGGTTTCCCGAAGTTGGGAACCTCCGGATCCTCATGGAGATTGGAACCCACGCCGTGTCCCACAAACTGCCGGACCACCGCGAAGCCGTTTTCCTCCACATAGCTCTGAACCGCCCAGGAGATATCCCCGATGCGATTGCCGGCCTGTGCTGCCTGGATTCCCCGGTTCAGGCTCTCCCGTGTGACATCCATTAGTTTCTGCGCAGCCGGGGTGATTTCCCCAGCGGCAAAGGTGGACGCATTATCGCCGTGGAACCCGTCGATAACCGCTCCCACATCAATGGAAACGATGTCCCCCTCCTGGATGACCCGGTGACCGGGAATACCATGGATAACCTCGTTGTTGATGGAAATACAGGCGCTGCCCGGAAACCCGCCATACCCCTTAAAAGAGGGGACGGCCCCCTGGGAACGGATAAACTTTTCAATCAGCTGATCCAATTCCAGAGTGGTGACACCGGGTTTTACCGCCTGCCCTGCCAGCTGCAGCACCTGCGCCGAAATCTGGCCGGCCCTCTGCATCAAACGCAGTTCATTTGAGGTCTTGAGCACTATCATGAATTACGCCTCCAAAGCTGCCAGGGTCAGCTTTGTCGTATCTGCAACTTCTTCCTGTCCCTCTACAACGCTCAGGATCCCCTTCTTGGAGTAATACTCCTTGAGAGGCTCTGTCTGGGCATGATAGACATCCAGGCGGGATGCGATTGTGGCCGGCTCGTCGTCCTTGCGGATTACCAGCTTGCCGTTGCATTTGGTGCAGATCCCCTCCTGTTTGGACGGCTTATACAGCACGTGGTAGGAGGCGCCGCAGCTCTCGCAGACACGGCGGCCGGAGAGGCGCTTCATAATGTCTTCGTCTTTTACTTCAATGTCCAGAACCTTATCGATGGAAACTCCCATCTGATCCAAGGCCTCTGCCTGGGGGACAGTTCTGGGGAAGCCGTCCAGGATGAATCCGTTTTTACAGTCCTCCTGGGCCAGGCGCTCCTTGATGATGCCGATTACTACTTCATCCGGAACCAGGTCCCCGGCATCCATATAGGATTTTGCCTTCAGGCCCAGCTCGGTGCCCTCTTTGAGTGCGGCTCGGATAAGATTACCAGTGCTGATGGCAGGAATCCCTAGCTTGTCACAGATGACTTCGGCCTGTGTGCCCTTGCCGGCGCCGGGAGCGCCCAAAAGAATCAGTTTCATAATAATCTTCCCTCCTGTTTCACTTAGCCTTACTCAAGGAATCCCTTGTAATGACGCATCATCATCTGGGATTCCAACTGTCTGGTGGTATCCAGCGCGACACCCACTACGATGATGATGGATGTACCACCCAGCGCAATGCTCATGCCGGTCAGCTGGCCCACCACGATGGGCAGAACAGCGATGATACCCAGGAAAATCGCGCCTACAAGCGTTACTCTTGCAATCACCTTGGAGATATAATCCGTGGTGGGCTTGCCGGGACGGATACCGGGAATCGCACCGTTATTCTTTCTCAAGTTATTGGACATCTCCAGCGGATTATACTGAATGGCCACATAAAAGTAGTTGAACAGGATAATCAGCAGGAAATACAGAATTGCATAGATCCAGCTGTTGTACCCCAGAGCCCCTAAAATCTTACCCCAGATGGAGGAAGCGTCCGGATCCACAAAGCCCTGGATGAGCCCTGGAATGGAGAGGATGGAGCTGGCGAAGATGACGGGCATAACGCCGGACATATTCACCTTAACCGGGATATAGCTGTTCTGACCGCCGTACATCTTGCGCCCTACCACACGCTTGGCGTACTGGATGGGAACGCGGCGCTCAGCATTGGTCATCACGATGATAAACGCAATCAGGAAGATAAAGAGAATTGCCACCAGCGGCACCAGGAAATAATACTTGGTTCCCAGCTGGAGATAGGCCCACATCTTCTGAATGACGCCCGGGGCCCGGGAAAGAATACCCGCGAACAGGATCATCGAAATGCCGTTTCCAATTCCATGGTCGTCAATCTGCTCGCCCAGCCATACAATCAGGCAGGCGCCCGCCACAAACATGGAGATGATGACGATGGCGGAGAACACACCGGAGAACCCACTGGTATAGCTGACCGCACCCAGGTTTTTCAGCAGGATGTAGTAGGCAAACGCCTGAATCAGCGCCAATGCAACCGTGGTATACCGGGTGATCTTATTCAGCTTCTTGCGGCCGTCGGCTCCCTCCTTGGAAAGGCGCTCTAACGCGGGGATGGCTACCGCCAAAAGCTGAATGACGATTGAAGAGGTAATGTACGGGGTAATGGACATCGCAAAGATAGTCGCATTGGCAAACGCGCCGCCCGACATTACATCCACAAAGCCCAGCAGGTTTTGCCCGGAGCTGAGCATACTGCGCAGGGCAGCGGGATCCAAAAATGGAACCGGAATTGCCACCGCGCCGATACGGAAGATAATGAGGATGAGCATGGTATACAGGACCTTCTTGCGAATATCCGGTACGCTCCACGCATTCTTCAAGGTCTGAAGCAATTAGATCACCTCGGCCTTTCCGCCTGCCTCCTCGATTTTCTGCTTTGCAGATTTGGAAAATGCAGCCACGTTAACAGTCAGTTTCTTGGTTAAATCTCCGTTGCCCAGAACTTTAATTCCATCAAGAGTTTTCTTAATCATGCCTGCTTCTACCAGTGCCTTTTCGTCTACAACAGCGCCGTCCTCAAAACGGTTCAGCTCGCCAACATTCACAGTTGCATAGTGAGTCGCAAAAATGTTGACAAAGCCTCTCTTCGGGACACGTCTCATCAAAGGCATCTGTCCGCCCTCAAAGCCCGGTCTTACACCGCCGCCGGAACGGGCATTCTGGCCCTTGTGGCCCTTGCCAGCTGTTTTACCGCTTCCGGATCCATTTCCGCGTCCCACACGGAACGCCTTTTTATTGGAACCCGGTACCGGAGAAAGTTCATGCAGTTTCATTTCGGATCGCACCTCCTTGCTTACGCTTCGGTTACCTCGACGAGGTGAGAAATCTTTGCGATTTTGCCCTGTGTTGCGGCGTTGTCAGGCTGTACAACCTCTACGCCGATTTTACGAAGGCCAAGAGAATGAGCGGTGGCAATTTGGGCCTGTTTTCTGCCTACCAGGCTTTTAACGAGCTTGATCTTTACATTCGCCATAACTCAAATCCTCCTATCCTAAAATTTCCTGAACGGATTTTCCGCGAATCGCAGCAACCTCTTCCACATTTCTCAGAGAAGACAGTCCGTTGATGGTCGCGTTGACCACATTGCAGGGATTGTTGGAGCGCAGGCTCTTGGTACGAACGTCCTTAATGCCGGCAACTTCCAAAACGTCACGCACCGGGCCGCCGGCGATAACACCGGTACCAGCAGGAGCCGGCTTCATCAGCACACGGCCAGCGCCAAAGACGCCAATAACCTCGTGCGGAATGGTGGTTCCCTTCAGTGCAATTTTTCTCAGGTTCTTCTTTGCGTCCTCAATTCCCTTGCGGATAGCGTCAGGAACCTCGGAAGCCTTACCAAGACCAAAACCGACGATGCCGTTGCCGTCGCCGACGACAACCAGAGCTGCGAATTTGAAAATCCGGCCGCCCTTAACCGTCTTGGAAACACGGTTGATGGCAACAACTCTCTCGGCTAAATCCAGTGTTGTAGCGTCAATTCTTGCCAAAACTATCCCTCCCTGTTAGAATTTGAGGCCGCCCTCGCGTGCGCCCTCGGCCAGCTCTTTGACACGGCCGTGATAAATGTAGCCGCTGCGGTCGAAGACAACGGTCTCGAGGCCCTTTTCCAGAGCTCTCTTCGCCAGGGTTTCGCCAACCTTGCGAGCTGCTTCTTTATTTCCGCCAAATCCTTCGAACTCTTTGTCCATAGAAGATGCTGCAGCAAGCGTAACACCATTCACATCATCGATGAGCTGCGCGTAGATGTGTTTAGCGGAGCGGAATACATTCAGGCGCGGACAAGTCGCTGTGCCGCTGATTTTAGCACGAACTCTTGCGTGTCTTTTAAGCCTTGCTTTATTGCTGTCTGGCTTATTCACCATGGTCTGTTCACTCCTTTACTTACTTCTTCTTGCCGCCTTTACCAGCTTTGCCTTCCTTGCGGATAATCACTTCGTCCACATACTTGATTCCCTTGCCCTTATACGGCTCCGGCGGACGCTTCTCACGGATTTCAGCCGCGAACTGTCCAACCTTCTGCTTGTCGGCGCCGTGAACAATAATCTTGTTCGGTGCGGGAACCTCGATCTGGATTCCATCAATCTCTTCTACAAAGACCTGGTGAGAAAATCCCAGGTTCATGACCAGCTGTTTGCCCTGCTTGGCAACACGGTAACCAACACCATTGACCTCCAGCTCCTTTTTGAAGCCGTTGGAAACGCCTTCAACCATGTTGCTGACGAGGGTTCTGGTCAGTCCGTGCAGGCTCTTGTGTTCTTTGGATTCGGAAGGACGGGTGACAATGATTTCATTGTTCTCCACCTTAATGCCCATCTCCTCGCGGAAACTCTGCTCCAGGGAGCCCTTGGGACCCTTCACAAATACCTTGGAACCGTCAACCTTAACCTCAACACCGTTTGGTATTGCAATTGGCTTTCTACCGATACGAGACATTCAAATGCACCCCCTTACCAAACGAATGCGAGGATTTCGCCGCCGACATTCTCTTTGCGAGCCTGTCTGTCGGTCATAATGCCCTTGGATGTGGAGACAATGGCGATGCCAAGCCCCTTCATAACCTTCGGCATATCCTCACAGTTAGAATAGATCCGCAGGCCCGGTTTGGAAACTCTGCGCAATCCTGTGATCACTTGCGATTTATTCTGGCCGTATTTCAGTGTAATACGGATAACACCTTGCTTTCCATCTTCCAGTACCTGAAAAGCCTTGATGTATCCCTCATCCAGGAGAATCTGAGCAATTGCCTTCTTCAAATTGGATGCGGGGACATCCACGGTATCATGTTTCGCGGAGTTCGCGTTACGGATCCGTGTCAGCATATCAGCGATGGTATCAGTGATGTGCATACCGTCAACCTCCTTTGCGCTATTTACCAGCTAGCCTTCTTCACACCCGGGATCTGTCCTTTGTAAGCCAGTTCCCTGAAGCAGATACGGCAAATGCCGAATTTGCGAAGATAAGCATGTGGTCTGCCGCAGATTTTGCAGCGATTGTAAGCTCTGGAAGAGAACTTCGGCGCACGCTGCTGCTTCGCGATCATTGACTTTTTAGCCACCCTAGAAAACCTCCCTTACTTCGCAAACGGTGCGCCCATGAGAGTTAACAGCTCACGAGCTTCCTCGTCTGTCTTCGCGGTCGTTACGAATGCGATATCCATGCCGCGGACTTTGTCGATCTTATCGTAATCGATCTCCGGGAAAATCAGCTGCTCCTTGAGGCCCATGCTGAAGTTTCCACGTCCGTCGAATCCATTTCCGTTGATTCCTCTGAAGTCACGAACCCGGGGCAGCGCCACGTTGAAGAGTCTGTCCACGAATTCATACATCTGGTCCGCACGCAGAGTCACCTTTGCGCCGATCACCATGCCCTCACGGAGCTTGAAGTTTGCAACAGATTTCTTTGCTTTGCACGCAACCGGCTTCTGGCCGGTAATCTTGGCCAAATCGCCCATGATAGCATCAATCATTTTCTGATTGTCACGTGCTTCGCCGCAGCCTACATTGATGACGACTTTCTCAAGCTTAGGAATCTGCATGACGCTTTTGTAGCTGAACTTCTTCATGAGAGCCGGAGCTACTTCATTGGTATACAAGTCTTTAAGTCTTGCCATGTCCTTTCCTCCTTACTTAGAATGTCTCTTTGCAGTCCGCGTTTTTACAAATACGCTCTTTGCTGCCGTCGTTGAGAATTTTATGTGCAAGTCTGGTGGGCTTGCCGCACTTCGGGCAAACCAGCATCACCTTGCTGGCGTAAAGAGGAGCCTCCGCCTGAATCAGTCCGCCGGCCTCGCCCATCTTCTTGGGTTTCACATGCTTGGTAATCATGTTGCAGCCCTCGACAATGATCTTGCCCTCACGCGGGCTGACTTCCAGCACCTGTCCCTTTTTGCCCTTGTCCTTTCCGGACAAAATGACGACCGTGTCGCCCTTTTTCACATGGACCTTATTCATCAGAGCACCTCCCATTAGAGAACCTCAGGGGCGAGGCTTAAAATCTTGAGGTAATCCTTATCGCGGAGTTCCCTCGCCACTGGGCCAAAAATACGAGTGCCCCTCGGGTTTTTATCATCTCTTATAATTACGGCTGCATTCTCGTCGAAACGAATGTAAGTGCCATCCTCCCGGCGGACACCCTTCGCGGACCGAACGATAACAGCCTTGACAACGTCACCTTTTTTAACAACGCCGCCTGGTGCCGCTTTTTTGACCGAAGCAACCACCACATCGCCAATGTTGGCATATCTTCTGCGGGAGCCGCCCAGCACACGAATGCACATAAGCTCCTTTGCACCGGTATTGTCGGCAACCTTAAGATAGGTCTGCATCTGTATCACAGCTGCGTTCCTCCTTCCGATTAGACTAAATCTAAACTCTCGTTAAAATTATTTCGCCTTCTCGATGACCTGGACGAGTCTCCATCTCTTATCTTTGGAGAGGGGACGGGTCTCCATCACCAGTACCTTGTCGCCGATTCTGCATGTGTTGTTCTCATCATGAGCCTTCAGCTTGTAGGTGCGTTTAATAATTTTCTTGTAAAGGGGATGTTTCACGTTGTCCTGGATGGCCACAACAATCGTCTTGTCCATCTTATCGCTGACAACCTTGCCGACCCTGGTTTTTCTGAGATTTCTTTCACTCACAGCCTAAATCCTCCCTTCAAAATTACTGAACGTTCTTCAGTTCACGCTCGCGGATCACCGTTTTAATGCGGGCGATATCCTTTTTAACCGCGTTGATCCGCATGGGATTCTCAAGCTGATTTATCGCGTGCTGGAAGCGCAGGTTGAAAAGCTCGGCTTTGAGGCTCGCAAGCTTTTCATTCAGCTCAGCAGCAGAAAACTCTTTGATCTCAACAGCCTTCATTACTCTTCACTCCCCTTATCTTCCTTGGCGACGAATTTACACTTAATCGGAAGTTTGTAGGAAGCGAGCCTCATAGCCTCGCGGGCCAGCTCCTCCGAAACGCCGCCGATTTCAAACATAACTCTTCCCGGTTTGACAACCGCCACCCAGTACTCAGGAGAACCTTTACCGGAACCCATTCGGGTCTCAGCCGGTTTTTCGGTAATCGGCTTATCCGGGAAAATTTTAATCCAAACCTGTCCGCCACGCTTAATGTAACGGGTCATGGCAATACGGGCAGCCTCAATCTGGTTGGATGTAATCCAAGCAGGCTCCAGGGCCTGCAGGCCGAAATCACCATGGGAAACAAAGTTTCCTCTGGTAGCTGTGCCCTTCATTCTTCCTCTGTGTACTCTGCGGTACTTAACTCTCTTAGGCAGAAGCATTATTTCTTGCCTCCTTCCTGACGAGGTTGTTTCTTGACTTCCTGCAGAACGTCACCGGCATAGATCCAAACCTTAACGCCAATTCTGCCGTAGGTTGTGGCGGCCTCAGCGAAGCCGTAGTCGATGTCAGCTCTCAGGGTCTGCAGCGGGATGGTTCCCTCATGATAATGCTCGGTACGGGCAATATCAGCACCGCCCAGACGTCCGGAAACGCAGGTTTTGATACCTCTTGCTCCCAGTCTCATCGCGCGGCCGATAGCCTGCTTCATGGCGCGGCGGAAGGAAATCCGGCGCTCCAGCTGAGCAGCGATGTTCTCAGCAACCAGCTGAGCATTCTTATCGGGCTGCTTAACCTCTACAATATTGATGAAAACCTGAACGGGCTCTTTCTTGCCCCCATTGATCATAGCCTCGCACTGCTTGCGGAGCTTTTCAATTTCAGAACCGCCACGGCCGATAACCATGCCGGGTTTTGCACAGTGGATGTGGATTCTAACCTTCGTTGCGTCACGCTCAATCTCGATGCGCGGCACGCCGGCGGCGTACAAAGTCTTTTTAAGGAACTTGCGCAGCTTATAGTCCTCAACGAGGATATCGCCGAAAGCGTCGTCCTTAGCAAACCAGCGGGAATCCCAATCCTTAATGACACCCACCCTTAAGCCGTGTGGATTAACTTTTTGTCCCATAGTTTACCTCCTCTTCCAGCTATTCCTTTTCTTTCAGAACGAGGGTTACGTGAGATGTTCTTTTCAAAACATGATACGCACTTCCCTTTGCTCTCGGCCGGATTCTCTTCATAATCGGGCCCGGGCAAACAAAACACTCTGCCACATAGAGATTGTTCTTATCCATGTTGTGGTTGTTTTCCGCATTCGCTACGGCCGATTTCAGGAGCTTCTCGAGCGGCTCACAAGCGGCCTTAGGAGTGTGCTTTAAGATCGCAGCCGCAATGTTCACCGGCTTATTCCGGATCATATCCAGGACAATCTGGACCTTACGGGGTGCGATACGGGCATATTTGAGGTAAGCCCTTGCTTCCATTGGTAATCCTCCTTTCGGCCTTCACTATTTACCGTTGTTCGATTTTTTCGAACCTGCGTGGCCTCTAAATGTTCTGGTTGGAGCAAATTCTCCCAGCTTGTGTCCGACCATATCCTCGGTCACATAGACCGGAACGTGCTTGCGGCCGTCATGCACAGCAAAGGTATGTCCAACGAAATCGGGGAAAATGGTGGATGCACGGCTCCAGGTTTTGAGAACTTTCTTCTCGCCCGCAGCGTTCATCTCCTGAACTCTCTTCAGTAAAACCGGTTGTACGAAAGGTCCTTTTTTAACACTTCTACCCATTTATCGTCTGCCTCCTTTCAAACCGCTTATCTTGCACCGCGACGTTTCACGATAAACTTGTCGGAGCGGTTATGGTGTTTTCTGGTCTTGTAACCCAGAGCCGGTTTACCCCAAGGAGTAACAGGTCCGGGACGTCCGACCGGAGATTTACCTTCACCACCGCCGTGGGGGTGGTCGCACGGGTTCATAACAGAACCGCGGACAGTCGGTCTCCAGCCCATGTGGCGTTTGCGGCCAGCTTTACCATAGGAAACATTCTCATGGTCAATGTTGCCGACCTGGCCGATAGTAGCCATGCACTTGTCGGCGACGTTTCTCAGCTCTCCGGAGGGCAGACGGATCATGGCGTAGCCATTTTCCTTCGCCATCAGCTGTGCCATAATGCCGGCGGCACGGGCCAGCTGAGCGCCCTTGCCGGGATACAGCTCAACGTTGTGGATAAAGGTACCAACCGGAATGTTGGTCAGGGGCAGTGCGTTGCCGGGCTTAATATCAGCATCCGGGCCGGACATAACGGTGTCTCCCACCTTCAGTCCGTTGGGAGCGATGATATAGCGCTTCTCACCGTCCTCATACTGCAAAAGGGCAATATGAGCGGAACGGTTGGGGTCATATTCCAAAGTGGCGACCTGAGCCGGAATGCCGGCCTTGTCTCTCTTGAAATCAATGACACGGTACTTTTTACGGTTTCCACCGCCGCGGTGGCGGACGGTAATTCTTCCGGTGTTGTTGCGGCCGGAATTCTTCGATAAGCTCTCAAGAAGGCTCTTTTCAGGAGCCACCTTGGACAGTCCGGTATAGTCAGTGGTTGTCATCTGACGTCTGGCCGGGCTGGTCGGCTTAAAGGTTCTAATAGCCATTTCTGATTCACTCTCCTCATAAAAGCTTGTCGGGATTTATGAGTTATCCCATAGTTGGGGCGTATTTCAAAGCTTACATCATGCTCTCAAAGAACTCGATGGTCTTGGAGTCCTCGGTCAGAGTCACAATCGCTTTTTTCCAGTCCGGTCTGTAGCCGGTGTGGACGCCCATTCTCTTGGCCTGTCCCTTGCAGTTGATAGTGTTCACTTTTGCAACTTTAACGCCGAAAAGCTCCTCAACCGCTTTAGCGATCTCAATTTTATTCACATCGCGGGCTACCTGAAAGGTATATTTCTTCTCCGCGAGGCCGGCCATAGATGCCTCGGTAATGATGGGGCGGATAACGATATCGTGTGCCGTCTTCATTACGCATACACCTCCTCGAGCTTTGCAACCGCATCCTTCGCCACGATAAAGCTGTCGTAGTTGAGGATGTCGTAAACATTCAGGGTGTTGACCAAAGTTGTCTTCACGCCCGGGATGTTGGCTGCGCTGCGGATGATTTTCTCATCCACTTCCGGAAGGACAATCAGGGCCTTCTTCTGCGCGCCCAGAGCGCTGAGCATACTGACGATGGTCTTGGTTTTAAACTCCTCGGTGGCAATCTTGTCGACAACAATCATGTTGTTGTCCAGCACCTTAGAGGAGAGCGCGGATTTCATTGCCAGTCTCTTCACCTTTTTGTTCAGAGAGTAGCTGTAATCCCGCGGCTTGGGTCCCAGGGCAATACCGCCGTGTCTCCACTGGGGAGCGCGGATAGAACCCTGTCTCGCATGGCCGGTGCCCTTCTGTCTCCAGGGCTTGCGGCCGCCGCCGCTGACCTCAGTTCTGGTCAAAGTGGACTGTGTACCCTGGCGCTGGTTGGCCAGATAGTTCACAACCGCCGCGTGCATGACAGGTGCATTCGGCGTTACACCGAAAATGGCATCGGAAAGGGTGACTTCTCCCACGTTTTTACCAGCCATATCAAATACGGTAATATTCGGCATTGTACTTCCTCCTTCCCTTACGCCTTTACGCTATCCGTAATGGTGATGATGCCCTTCTTCGGGCCCGGCACTGCGCCGCGGATAGCGATCAGATTATTTTCCACATCGATCTTCACGATGTCCAGGTTCTGAACAGTGACCTTCTCGGCGCCCAAATGGCCGGGCATGGTCTTGCCCTTCATGATTCTGGACGGGGTGCTGCAGGCGCCCATGGAGCCAGCCTGGCGGTGAACCGGTCCGGTACCGTGCGT
Organism: Marvinbryantia formatexigens; assembly: GCA_021771035.1. Lineage (GTDB taxonomy): Bacteria > Bacillota > Clostridia > Oscillospirales > Ruminococcaceae > CALXEM01. The sequence goes on from JAETPU010000006.1 coordinate 97,277, forward strand.
CGATTTGAGCGAATGCCCGTTAAAACGCTTGATGGTTCCGGCGAAGCCCTTACCTTTGCTGGTGCCGCTGACGTCTACCTTATCTCCAACGGAGAACACATCGGCTTTTACGATGTCCTTGACGTTCAGCCCGGAGCAATCGTCCAGACGGAACTCCTTGAGGGTTCTCTTGGCGGCAACGTCCGCCTTGGCAAAATGGCCCTTCTGGGGCTTGTTCAGGTTCTTGCCGGTTGTCTCTCCGAAACCGAGCTGCACGGCTTCATAGCCGTCGTTCTCGGTGGTTTTCTTCTGAACAACCACGCAGGGGCCTGCTTCAATGACCGTTACCGGTACCACATTGCCCTTCTCGTCAAAAATCTGGGTCATACCCACTTTTCTGCCGATGATACATTTCTGCATAACCTTTTTACCTCCTTCGGTTATTGGTTGGCAAGCTGCCAACATGACCTGCCGGACGAAATCTGTGATTAGAGCTTAATCTCGATTTCAACGCCGGCGGGGAGCTCAAGACCTGTAAGAGCTTCCACAGTTTTGTTGGAAGGTCTTAAAATGTCGATGAGTCTTTTGTGGGTTCTCATCTCAAACTGCTCACGGCTGTCCTTGTACTTGTGCACAGCACGCAGAATTGTGACAACCTCTTTGTCGGTGGGCAGCGGGATAGGACCGGAAACCTTTGCGCCGGTACGGGACGCGGTCTCCACGATCTTCTCTGCTGCTGCATCGATCAGCTGGTGGTCATAGCTCTTCAGTCTGATTCTGATTTTCTCCTTGACTGCCACCTTACATCGCCTCCTTGAAGTAATTAGCTTGGGACGACGAATCAAAAAACTGAACACCGAGCCGTGTGTTCCGAGCTCGGACATTGAAAAACCGGATCAACCCCACAAAAGCGAAGTTTAATCCGGACAGTAGCGCCTGAGCGCCATTCAGCCAAGCACCGCCTTGCCTTTCGGCATCAAGCCGCACTTTACTCAGTCAGTATTTCTGTCGCCCGGTTTAAAATCGGACATACTCGGCGAAAATTACCTGCCACACGGGGCAGCAACCTCTCGCTTCATCGCATATCTTGTGCAGTCACGCTTAATTATAATACTACAAAACGCCCCGCCTTGCAAGGATTTTTTCAAAAAACGAACCGGTTTTCCGAACTTTTTGCATTTTCTCCCTTTTCGTCATAACACCAGGATTTTATTGTGTATTTTTGTTTGTTTTGCCCTGTCGCTGCTCCTGGGGTTCATGTTACAATAGACTTATAGGCGGCTCTGAACCCAGATGCGGGCCCGCTTGTGCCGAAATTCACAGCAACGCTTGCCGTAAGGCAGAAAAGGATGTGACCAGTTATGATGATGTTCCTCTCCATGGTGTTTTCCTATCTCCAGCTGGTGGTTCTGATTGTCCTGTTGGTACTTTTAATCCTGGGTATTGTGCTGACGGTTCGGCTTATCCGGCTCACACCCGGTATCCGCGCCGTGATCCAGGCCTATCTGGAAGAGAAATCCAGGCAAAAGGCCCCGCCTGTCAGGCCGGCTCCTCCCCCCTATCCATACCCTCCCATGCCGCAGAGCCCTTGTGCACAGGGGGATCCGGAATGAGCCCGGACGCTCCCTTTGCCCAGTTCATCCCCTCCAACCCGCGCCAGGCAGCGGATCTTGCGGGGATGCAAAGCCTGTGGGAACGGTATGGAGAGCAGTTGTACCTGCGCCGCTGCCTGCCGGCCCACTTCACAGCTTCGGCGCTGGTTCTCTCGCCGGATCGCGCCAATATGCTGATGGTGTTCCATCTTCAGTACCACTCCTACAGTATTCCCGGAGGCCATGCGGACGGGGAACGCCGCCTTATTGGCACCGCCCTGCGGGAGTGCCGGGAGGAGACAGGGCTTTGCACACTCACACCGCTGAGCAGATCCCCTCTCTCCTGGGAGATTCTCCCTGTCTTTGGCCACAATAAAAACGGGGCATATGTGGGCGCGCACCTGCACCTGAACGCCAGCTTCATCTTTCTGGGAGATCCCAAAGAGGCCATCCGGCCCAAGCCGGACGAGAACTCCGCCGTGCGGTGGATCCCGGTCTCCCAATTGGAAAACGCCTGCAAAGAGCCCCATATGCTCCCGGTCTACCGGACCCTCCTGGATATTGCCAAGAGCTTACAGCCCCAGACAGAGACTGATCCCATCCCCTAGGACAAGCTCCAGCCTGATGGCTCAACGCCCCCAAAGTACCGTGGGGTTCCCTCTTTCAGGGACTCCCCATCCGAACCGGCAATAAAACCTGTCTGAGGTTTTGTCTCCTGAGTAAACCTGCTACTCATCCCTCTTCACGCCGCTGGGGCTCAGGCTCCTGGTGAGAACCCCGGGGCCGTACTTGTCCCAAAATCGCGGTAAGGCGGCCAAGCCTTCCCCTGAAAACCCGATGGATATGCATCGATTGCCTGAGGACTGCCGTGTCCGGCAAACCGTCCGTTTTGATGTTTCATCGTCAGACAAAGCGCCAGCTTGGCAGCCATCTATTTGATTTCATACCGGCATCTGAGACGCGCAGGCCCCCGGCGGGAATTTTCCGCCGGGGGCCTTGTGTTCGCAGCAGGGTGATATGCACGCGTTCTAGTTGAGAATATAGATGTTCACCGTCTTGACGCCGTTGCGGCAGCTGGCGGCATAGGAGTCATAAAACAGATCCACATCCACCCGTCCGTCCATCAGGGCGGTTCCGGTATCCGCGGCAATGGCATATCCATAGACAAAGCGTCCGTCCGCGGAAGTAATATACAGCTTGGTGCCATAGGGGATTACATTGGGGTTGACCGCCACATGGCCCACCATAGCCCGGCGGCCGCTGGCAGTTCCCGCGCCCGCCTTGGCGCTGTAGCCGGTGGCCTTGGCCCCGGAAATCACTCTGGTATATCCCACCGGGACATTGTTTTCAATGGTGTAGCCAAAGTCCAGCTTGGAAACTGTATTTTTGGTTCCCACCAGCACCCTTTCCTCTACCGGTTCGCTGGCCACCTCTTCGGATACCAATTCCGGGGCCTGGGCCACTCCATCCACCACCTTGGTGCGCCAGGTCAGCTGGCGTACGCCATCCTGGCCCTTCTGCAGAACCTTGGTGCTCCCGGCAATCAGGGAATCGGTCTTTTCCTGGGCTACATCGTAGGAAATGGCCTCCTCCTCCACAGAGGTGACATACTCCACACGGCTCACCCGGATATCGTCCCCGGCTCGCAGCTCCTTGGCCTTGTCCAGGTTTACTTCGTCATCCTCGTCCAGATGCACCTGCGCCTCCGCAATAGCGTCGGCCACCGTGCCCTCGGGCAGCATGACCGTCTTGGTTTCCCCATCCGCTGTCACGGTGACGGGGAAGGCCCTCTTAATCTCGATTTCACCCATTCTTCTGGAATCAAATCCAGAGAAATCCACCACATCCGCTGCAATGGTTGCAATCCCGTTCTCCTCCAGAATCTCCTGGGGATCCTGCTGCATCGTGAATTTCAGCAGCACCTGCTCGCCATCCCGAATATAGACGGCGTGTGTTTTCATCGAAACCGTATAAACGGTGAAAGCAAGTACCGCTGACAGTAACCCTACTGCAAAAGTTCTGCTTCGGGCAAATTTACCCAGAGCAATCACTTTTTCAAATAAGTTCCTCATACGTCTCTCCTTCGCGTTTCGTTTCAAGGCTTGGCCAGATCCGATAGAATGACCTGTGACAATGGAAATGAGTTCAATATCCAAATTTATTCAAAACTGGATACTTTTATACCTGCCTTGTTCTTATGCTTACCAGAGTAGTTGCAATTATATTCAAATCCATCTGGAAAGTCAAACTCAAAAATTCGGCTCAAAAATCCAAAATCGTGCTGATTTCCTGTTATTTCTTAAGAAAGATTTCAGAAAGCGTCAAAAAAATCGAAAATTCCAAAAGGAACTTTGTAACTTTTTGAAGAAAAATTTTTTGGTTTTCGGCCTCTGGTTTTTATGGATTTTACCCTAATATATTTATATCTTATCTCTAATTTGCAGCACAATATATAGTATGGCCTTTTGCCGAACCACCGCCGTTTTCTGTTTTGTAATCCTTTTGTTTTTATTTTTCAAAGATTCCGCCTGCGGGAATTCCCAATTTTTCGGGTGCTTTTTCCTCATATTCGTGGGGAATGCTTCCTCCTTTCCTATATAATAGGGAACCAATTTGCAGTACCGCCTCCAGGTTTATCCGGCCGGATACAGGAGCCGCCCCCTGGCCCCGTCTCCCGCGCATATGGGCGCCACCGATGACCGTCCCGTTTTGCAGCAGAGGAGGCTTCTCACAAACCAAAATCATTCGGGCGCTGCCCGGCAAGCTCAGGCAGAACCTCTCCTTCTGCCTCAACGGTGTCCCATCCTGTTGTGCAGAACCTGCTTCTCTCCCAACGAAACTGCGTCCAGCAGGATACATCCCGGCATCCTTTCAAACAGGTGCCTTCCTTATTATAATGTAATTTTTCGTTTGTGTGACAGTACCACACGCTTCACCCGGTGCAGCCCCTCAAATCTGCTAAAATCACAGCAATTCCGCGCCCCGGATCCACTCCCAGGCTTTGATCAGTGCCTGAGGCGATGGACCCGGCGCATCTCAGGGCTGCAGCCCCCGGGTTCTATTGGGTTTTGGCGTCCTGCCATCAACTCCCCCGTAGTTTCTGTTCTTTGCTTGAACCTCTTTTTTTCCTGTCTCTTTTTTCCGGTTCCATATCCTGTCCAGATCGTTTTATCATGTCATTTTTTCAACTTGATTCCAGGCGGGCTCAGCTGCCCTTTGGAAGCCCCTCCATCCCATGACAGCTTCCCTTAAAACACCATAAAAAAAGAGAGAACCAGCCGGTTCTCTCTTTTCATTTTCTATGAAGCTTCTATTTTACCAGCAGGGATTCCCCGTCCATCTCCTGCGGCTTGGGCAGTCCCAGAATCTCCAGCATAGTGGGGGCGATATCCGCCAGGCGTCCGCCCTCCCTGAGCTTACCCTCATAGCCAACCAGGCACAGCGGCACCCGGTTGGTGGTGTGCGGGGTGAAGGGGTTGCCGTCTTCGCCTACCATCTTCTCCGCGTTTCCGTGATCCGCAGTGATGAGAGCGGCTCCGCCCTTAGCCAGGATAGCGTCCACCATCCGGCCCACGCAGGTATCCACTGCCTCAACCGCTTTGACCGCCGCGTCGAATACGCCGGTGTGTCCAACCATATCACAGTTGGCGAAATTGAGGATAATCACATCGTACTTGTCGCTGTTGATGCGGGCGATTACCTCGTCAGTCACCTCATAGGCGCTCATCTCCGGCTTTAAGTCAAAGGTGGGCACATCCGGGGACTGAATGAGGGCCCTGTCCTCGCCGGGGAAGGTGGTCTCCTCGCCGCCGTTGAAGAAAAAGGTCACATGGGCATATTTCTGTGTCTCCGCAATCCGCAGCTGGGTCAGGCCCTTCTGGCTGATGTACTCGCCGAAGGTCTGCGTGAGCTCCTTGGGAGTATAGGCCACCGTCACATTGGGCATGGTAGCGTCGTACTGGGTCATGCAGATATAACACAGGGGGAAGAAGCCGTTTTTCCGCTCAAAACCTGCAAACTGAGGATCCACAAAGGTGCGGGTAATCTGACGGGCACGGTCCGGGCGGAAGTTATAAAAGATCACGCTATCATTGGCGCGGATAGTCCCCTGGCTCTCGCACACGGTGGGAACAATGAACTCGTCGGTCACGCCCTGGGCATAGGACTGCTCCATAGTGTCCACCGGGCAGGGATTCTGGTTGCCCTCGCCATATACCATGGCGGCATAGGCCTTTTGGACACGATCCCAGGCATTATCCCGGTCCATGGCGTAGTAACGGCCCGCGATGGTGGCAATTTTGCCCACACCCAGCTCGTCCATCTTCGCCAGCAAATCCTTGATAAAGCCTACGCCGGAGGTGGTGGATACGTCACGGCCGTCCATCAGCGCATGGACATATACCTTGGTAAGCCCCTGCGCCTTTGCTAACTCCAGAAGCCCGAAGAGATGCTCGATGTGGCTGTGCACGCCGCCGTCGGAGAGAAGCCCAATCAGGTGCAGGGCGCTGTCATGGGCCTTGCAGTTATCGACAGCCTTTAAAAAGGCCTCATTTTTCTGCGCCTCCCCGGTTTTAAAGGACTGGGAAATGCGCACCAGCTCCTGGTACACAACCCGGCCGGCTCCGATATTGGTGTGTCCCACCTCAGAGTTTCCCATCTGGCCGTCCGGCAGGCCCACATCCAGCCCGGAAGCCCCGATGCTGGTGAGGGGACAGGTGGAAAAGAGCCGATCCAAATTCGGTTTTTTCGCAGCGGCAATGGCATTTCCCTGGGTATTGGGGTTGTTGCCGAAGCCGTCCATAATAATCAGTGCTAACGGTTTTTTCATAGTATGCATTCTCCTGTTCTCAAAAGGGCCCGGCGATATTTATTTGGAGGCAGCCGCAACGATAGTGGCGAAATCCTGGGCTTTCAGGGAAGCTCCGCCGATGAGTCCGCCATCCACGTGCTCCTTGCTCAGCAGTTCCTCTGCATTTTTGGCGTTCATGGAGCCGCCGTACTGAACGGTCATAGCCTGGGCGGCAGCTTCGCCGTACAATTTGGCAATCACGCCCCGGATGCAGCCGTTGACCTCGTTGGCCTGATCCGCAGTGGCGGTTTTTCCGGTGCCGATAGCCCATACAGGCTCATAGGCAATGATGATGTTTTTGAGTTCCTCCTCAGACACACCGCCCAAGGCGATTTTGGTCTGCATGGAACAGATTTCCTCGGTAATGCCCTGCTCGCGCTGCTCCAGCAGCTCCCCTACGCAGAGAATGACCTTGAGCCCGGCATCCAGGGCGGCACGGACTCTCTGGTTCACAGTGACATCCGTTTCCCCAAAATACTGACGGCGCTCCGAGTGGCCAATCACCACATACTCAACGCCCATCTCGGCGAGCATCTCGGCGGAAATTTCTCCGGTGAACGCGCCGGACTTGGCCCAGTGGCAGTTCTCCGCGCCCACCTTGATGTTGGTGCCCGCGGTCAAATCCAGAGCCGTCTGAAGGTTGGTATAGGGAACACAGATCACAACGCCGCACTTGGCCTGTGCCACCAGGGGCGCCAGCTCCTCGATGAGAGCCTTGGCCTCGGGACGGGTTTTATTCATCTTCCAGTTTCCTGCAATTACTGCTCTGCGAAGCTCTTTGTTCATAACTTTTTCTCCTTTATTCAGTCGTCAGTCATTTATGTTCGATTGAACGCCGTGATTCCCCAGAGGGGCTGTCACAACGGATTCAAAGACAATCCTTTCCTCCCGCACCACATAGGGCTGCACACCCAGCAGGCCGGCGGATTTGCTCTGGACGGCCTGGGGGATTCCAGGCACGTCTCACTGGGCAGTTTGCGCCCGTTTTCCCCAAATGGACCGCTACCGGCTTCCGTCTTTCGGAGCCGCTGGAGTATCGCCGTGGGCCGCACTCCAGGTCTGCGAGGGCAGTGGTATCCCGAGCCATAGTCTGCAGCACGTACCCGGCCCGCCATGGGACCGGGGATACCGCCGCACAACGGCCCTTGCGTGCCGCTTCTGCCGGGAATTCAGCTTATCTTCTCCCGGCGCCTCTCAGGATCATGCGGGTTTCCTGCCGCTGCCCGTCCGGAATCGGCCATGCCTGCACCCTCGAATTCCGGAACGCCTAAGACGGTGCCTGCTGCCGCCTGTGCCGCTGTCAGCCGGGACGGGCCTCTCCCGGCACCGCCCCATTGGCCTCCCTTAAAATAATTCGGCCTTCCAGCCCGGTACGGCTGTTCTTCCAGCCGCTGCCCAAACCGGCAACCGCCATGCTCTCGCCTTCGAGCTCCAGAATACCGAAGGTGGCGTCGGCACCATCCGGATCCACCACCATGGAGGGGAAGGTGAAATAGGGGATGCCGCGGATCACCTGGTAATACCCTGTGTGGCAGTGGCCCTGGATTACGCCCAGGACAGTCCCGCTTTCTTCCAATATGCTGCGGACCTGCCCGGAATTGTGCACCACATGGGGATCCCTGCCCTCCGGAGTCTGGCGTTCATCCAAATTTTCATGGGTGAACACCACCGCCCGCAGGCCCTTTTCCTTTGCCTGTGCCAAGGTGTCCTTGAGCCATATCAGCTGCGCGGGGCTGATATAACAGTCGGTCCAGTCAAATTCTTCCCTGTTGTAGCTGCGTCCCATGCCGTCAAAATTCCCATCGAGTACCACCAGGCGGTAACCGCCCACGTCCTTAAAGTAATACCCGCAGCGTTCGGCCGGCCGGCCCCGGTGTCCGGTACAGGCCGCCAAAAAAGAATCCTTGTCAAGCTCCAGCAGGTCATGGTTCCCCAGGACATGGAGCCACTCGCCGGAATAGGGGCTCAGGGCGTCCAGAGCCGCATTCAGATGAGAACGAACCTCCCGGATGTTCCGGGTGGTATCCACCAGATCCCCTAAATTCACCGCTAAATCCACCCGCTCGCTTTGCAGCACCTGCGCGCACTGCCGCAGCTTGCGCAGGGAATCCCGGTAATAGCGGCCGTTCACCGTATCCCGCGGGGCATAGTGGGGATCGGCCAAAACTCCAATTCTCAGCATTGCCATCTCCTCCCTCTCCTAACCGGCATCAGCAGTGTTCCGCGCAAAGCACCTTCCCGCAAAACACAGGGCGTCCATTCAAGCCCCATCACAAAGCTGTGCGCCCCACGACAAAAGGCACGGTCGAATTCTCCCGTGCCTTAATAGGTAATGAATCGAAACCCAACCGAGAACAGGGTCTGGAGCACGCAAACATACCGCGCCAATCCGGCCCTGTCTGGGCTGTGTTACGAAAATCAATTAACTATATCCAATCAAACTGATAGAATCCGCACAGGTTAGGTGCTCTCTGAATGTCTGATTTTCTTATTTGTCGTTCAGGCAGGCAATACCCGGAAGAACCTTGCCCTCCAGATACTCCAGAGAAGCGCCGCCGCCGGTGGAGATATGGGTCATCTTATCGGCAAAGCCCAGCTGCATCACAGCCGCAGCGGAATCGCCGCCGCCGATCACAGTTGTAGCGTCAGTCTCTGCCAAAGCCTTGGCAACCGCAATGGTTCCGGCTGCCAGGGTCGGGTTCTCAAATACGCCCATGGGGCCGTTCCAAACAACGGTCTTAGCGGTCTTTGCAGCATCTGCGAATAACTGCTGGGTCTTGGGGCCGATATCCAGGCCCATCTTGTCAGCCGGGATTGCGCAGGACTCCACAACGGATACCTCGATGGGGCCGTCGATGGGATCCGGGAAGGAAGCCGCCACAACGGTATCTACCGGCAGAACCAGCTTAACGCCCTTTTCCTCAGCCTTTTTCAACATATCCTTGCAGTAATCCACCTTTTCCAGATCCACCAGGGAGGTTCCCACCTCATAGCCCTTGGCCGCCAGGAAGGTATAAGCCATACCACCGCCGATGATGAGGGTATCCACCTTGTTGAGCAGGTTCTCGATAACGCTCAGCTTATCGGCAACCTTGGCGCCGCCCAGGATAGCCACGAAGGGACGGACCGGATCGTTGACGGCATTGCCCAGGTATTCAATCTCCTTGCCCATCAGGTAACCGGCAGCAGACTCCTTAATGTAGTCTGTCACGCCTGCGGTGGAGCAGTGAGCACGGTGAGCGGAGCCAAATGCGTCGTTTACATATACATCAGCCAGAGAGGCCAGATCCTCGCTGAACTGCGGCAGGTTCTTGGTCTCCTCCTTGCGGAAGCGGGTATTCTCCAGGAGGACAACGTCGCCGTCCTTCATTTCGGCAACTGCCTTGCGGGCATTCTCGCCGACAACCTCATCGTCAGCCGCGAACACAACCGGCTTGCCCAAAAGTTCGGACAGGCGCTGCGCGCAGGGAGCCAGGGAGAACTTGGCCTCAGGGCCATTCTTCGGCTTGCCCAGGTGGCTGCAAAGAATGACACGGCCGCCGTTTTCAATGAGTTTTTTAATGGTGGGCAGAGCTGCCACAATACGGTTGTCGTTGGTAATCGCGCCGTCCTTCAGCGGTACATTGAAGTCCACCCGGACCAGAACGCGTTTCCCTTTTACATCAAGATCTTCAACGGTCTTTTTGCCCAGACTGCTCATGATACAAAACTCCTTTTTTCATCAGACTTTTATGCTTTCCTGGAACTGGGAGCGCAATCAAACGTCCCTGTACTTCCTATTATATAGAAAGCCTCCGGGTTTCGCAATAGCTTTGAAAACCGGCTCGGATGGCCGATTTCACGGTTTGTCAATAAAAAGACAATTCCATGGTTATTGTATCGCATCCGCCCCTGTTTTGCAAGGGCCGAAGGGGCCCCACGGCGCTATTTTTCCAGAACTCTCGGATTTTTTTCGTCCCTGTCCCAAACGGTTACATCCACATATACCGGGCAGTGATCCGACTGATCCAAGGCAGCCTGTTCTGTCACTACATTTTGGATATAAACCTCGGCTCTATCCATTCCGTATAGCATAATATGATCAATCGCATCCATATGGGTGCCCACCGGCGCGCTTCCCCGCTCATAAACGCCGGTGTCCGGGTTGAGCACCGGATATTCGTGCAGGGTGTTGGAACGGCTGCTGGACACCATAGCACACAGCCGGGTGTCGATGGCGCCCAGGCGCAGCATCTCCCGGTAGGGATTGGAGGGGATGGCACAGTTGAGATCGCCCATGGAGAACACCGGGATATCATACTTTACCCGCATATAATCCACAAATGCCTGGGACTCCCGGACATTCTGCACCCGGGAGGCGTCGTTTTCCAGCCCGTCCTCCTCCCACCAGAAGTGGTTGGAGGCCACACCCAAGCGCACCCCGTTGGAAACCTGCTCCAAAACCGCCCAGGTCACACTCTTGGAACCGGAGTCATTGAGTCCGCCGAACAGGTGCCAGCCGCATTCCAGAATGCGGAACACCCCTTTTTTCACCAGTACCGGGGTATAGTTCTGCTGCCCCTGGGTGTCCACCGGGACAAACTCATAGTCCCGTTCCAGTCCCTCGATGAGGGTTGGCGTGCAAATCCGTGGGGACATCTCCTGCAGGCACAGGATGTCCGGGGAATACTGGGCATAAAACCCGGGATAACGCGCGTCCCTCCCGCCGGGATTGCCGTTCCACACATTGTGGGTCATAATACGCAGGGATGCCTGTTCATACTTTGGATAGTTCATCGGTGTGTTTCCTCCTCTATTTTGGGCCTGGGGCCATGGTTGCTGCCAGCTTCATTATACCTCGTTTGTTTATAAAATCAATGTGCCGCACTGCAATTCACTTGCAGGAACACCTGCGATTCCGACTTTAAAACCCATACTTGGGCCGATGCCGCGCAACCGGGACACTCGGAGGTGCTCTCAGTATATTCGATGCTTAGTTGTACAGCACCTCCGTGAAGTTTCGGGACAAGCCCAAAACTTCCGTAGCCAATTTTAGTCCTGTCTATCAAAGTTCTGTTGTTACAGCGGGGTAAAATCAAAGCTAGGGGCAAGGCCCCTTGCTTTGTAGTCTTTGCGCACTTTTCTGCTACCAGAAAGTGCGGCCCCCGGCAGGGGGTTGGGAAGGAAATTGGATGACAGTTTACATGGGTGATAAATATCCTTCTTTTCCATTTAGATTTAGGGAATTCGTTATTGTCATGGTAACAGAAACAGTAGTTTTACCTTCCAAAAAGATTATCATCCAATTCCCTACCCAGCCCGCTCATGCCGCGGGGGCACCCCTTTTCTGCACGGCCAGAAAAGGGGGAAAGAGCCGCCCAAGAGGCGTTCCCCCTCTTGGGTATCTCCCCCTTTGGGGCAGTTGTTTGCACTCAATCAGTGGAAGCTAGAAAAAAGTCGAGAATCGCAAGTCCTCTCAACTTTCAGGCCCATACTTGGGCCGATGCCACTGATGCAACCGGAACGCGCTTAGATTTATTCTCCGCCTAGACCCTCAGCGTCCCTTAGAAGTTTTGGGACAAGCCCAAAACTTCCGTAGTCAATTCTAGTTCTGTCTATCAAATTATTCCCGTAACCCGGGGGTTCATCGGAGGTGCACCGGGATGCTCCCAAAGAATAAACAGAGATACCCCAGAGAGGTGGAGCTATCCTCTCTGGGGTATCTCTACGGTCAACCGGTATTGCGAGGGAAATACGCCGGAGAACCACTTACCAGTTCTCCAAATCCTCCATGGTCACCCGGGTGGTCATCAGCCGGTATTTCTTTTTGAGATCCGCGTACATCTCCCGGATCTCTTCCACACTGCCGGTAAAGCTGCATTTCACGCAGTAGTAGCTTGAGTCCTCATGCCGGTGCAGCACCACATCATTTTCCCGGGCAAAGCACACCGGGCAGCGGTAGATTATTTCTTTTTTCGCAGAGTCAGCCATGTGGATACTCCTTTCCCAAGGGACCCTGTCCCCTCCAGTTTCAGTGTATAATAGGGATTGAACAAAACGCCCTCCTGGGCCTGGGCCCGCCGGGGTGCATCACCGTCTGCCCGCAGGGAAATCTGGGTCTCCAAAGCGGGGATTTCCGCGCTCACCTGCCGGGCGCACTCACTGGAAATGCTCTCGCCGGTATAGTGGAATTCCAGGCTCTGAGTGCCGGACTCCTCCTGAAGTTCCAGCCGGATGCCCTGCATAGGCTCGGGATATTCGGTAGTTCCATAGCAGCCCTTCACATATTCCGTCATCTCCACGCTTTCGGCGGGATCCGAGCACTCGGTAATGAGGCGCTCCATCAGGATATCCCCGGAATTTTGGAAGGTATAGACCGTCTGCAGCCAAAGGGTGAGCCCATCCTGGAATTTGAGCTTCGCCGGGGTCAGGGTGAGGGTGGTTTTTTCCTGACGCCGGGCGATATCCGCAACCTTGACGGGATAATCCGCCAAATCCAGCGTCTGTCCTTTATGGGAGACAAGCAGCGTCGTCCTGGCTCCGTCCTCATAGTGGTGGGCATTCCCCGTGCGGTATTGGGAGTGGATAAGATAGGGGTTGCTTGCCATCTCCTTCTGGGGCATATCGGCGCCGGGACAGCGCTCCTGCGCCGCCACAAAGGGCCGCAGATCCCCGATGGAACCGCCCTGGCAGGGATCCACCGTCACCCGCATACTGGGATCCAAATACCAGAAGTACTCCTTGCCGGAGCCGTAGAGCATCTCCTTGGCGTCAAACACCTGGGAGCGGCCCATGGGCATATGCTCCCGGTACCAGCCGGCAAATTCGCTCAGGTGCATATCCTGAAGCTTGCCCTCCTGGCGCAGGGCGGCAAAATACTCCAGGTATTCCCGGTATAACCCCTGGGTAATCTCATCGCTGTCCTGTACATTGGCGCTTCCGGAAAGCCAGTTGGGGCCCACAAACACATTCGTATAGGAAAATCCGTCGTTATACCGCTCCTGGAACCGGTGCACATCCAAGAGGTTGAGCACATAGGGGGCTACCGCACCCTCATTGGCCATGGCGCGCTGAATATTGGAGGGATGGCTGGCAAAAAAGTCGTTCCTGCCCTCATAGGAGAGCGCCAAATCCCGGCACAGATGGGGCACCGCCACAATTCCGGCCCAATCCTCCTCGTCCCTGGCGGGGCGCAGGGTATTGTTCTTCGCCGGATACCAGGGCCACCAGGGCATCCCCTCATTGAACAGGTACCAGGAGTGGTTGCAGCCGTGGAATACCTTAACGCCCTCCTCGAAGCAGCCGGCAATGCTCACCTTGATCCGTGGGCACAGTTCCCGCAGGAGCGCCATGGAATAGGCATCCATGTGGTAGCAGCCCACAGCCTCTGGCAAAGTGTGAAAGGCCTCCTGGAACTGCCGGAGCACCTCGGTAATCAGGCGGCGCTTATTTTCCTTGGTGTGCAGCCACAGAAAAGGCTCTTTGCAGCAGAACACCTCATTCATGCGCTTGGTTGCAATTTCCCCAAACCAAATGCCGATTTCGTCCCCATACTGCCGGTTGTCCTCCTGAATATCCGCCACGATTTTCTCGTCAAACAGGAAATCATAGGGTACCAGCACCGTGACCTTCAGGCCCAGCTCGTGGGCCATGGATTGCTGCAGACGAAACATCTCGTACTGCTTGCCCCAGGCCGGGCGATGGATTACATTGACAATCATGCTGCGTTTCCTCCCCAATTCGTTTCAGTGGGTGTTGTAAAGGTATTCTCTGATTTCACGAAAACACCAGGCCAACTTTCCCTCTCAGTATAGATGTTTTCAGGGCCCCGGTGTTATGATTGAAGTGTTCCTTTTATTGATTTTGTATGCTATACTGAAGGAAATTTCTGCGGAAAGCCCCATTGAGAAAGGAAGAATACGGGATGCTGACAGAAGAACTCAACCCGGTGGTTCTCAAATGTGCCTTTTATGACGGCTATGCCATCGGCACCTCCGGCACCACACCGCGCACGGTCTATGACTATGAATTCGAATACTTTGTGCGCAGCGAGGGCGGTATCACCACCGACGGGTGCTATCTTCCGGTGAAGGCGGGAGATTTTCTTATCCGTACCCCTGGTATGCAGACCTTCTGTACCCATCCGGTGCAGGATTATCTGTTGTGCGTGGATTTCTCCGGAAACCTCTCCAAACGCAGCGGCTATGTGCTGGGCAGCCCGGCTGAGGCCCAGCCCCGTTGGGAAACGCCCATCCTCTCCCAGCTCCCCAGGCGGATTCCCGCGGGAAAGACAGAGTACCTGGGCACCCTGATGGAACAGATCTACCGGGACTTTATGGTGGCCAGCCCCATGGAACAGCTCTCCATTAAATCCTCCATCTTCCTGCTGCTTCGGGAAATCCATCGGATTGTCCACGAGGGGGATTTTTTGGGGGCCATCCATCACCGGCGCATCCAGGACTGTGTGCGCTTTATTCTGGAAAACTACAGCCAGCCCTTAAATGTCTCCCAGCTCATCGAAGCCTCCGGGCTCAGCAAGGCCCACTTTCACAAGCTGTTCCGGGAGTGTATGCACCAAACTCCGGCCCAGTATATCACATCGGTACGCCTTCAGCAGGCTAAGCACCTGCTGCTCACGGACTCGCTCCCAGTCTCCCAGGTGGCGGAGTTCTGCGGTTACTATGATGTGGCCTATTTCTGTTACCTCTTTAAGAAAAATGTGGGGCTCACGCCGGGGGAATACCGCCGGGGAATGCGCTGATACCTTCCCGGGGAGCGCCCAATTTCCTCCACCTAGGATGAATTTGGCCCCACTGAGCTGATTCTGCTGGGAATCCGGGCGGATTTCCCATACAATATGGATGAGGTAGGACAAAGACGGTATCCCATCCAAAGCGTACGCTTGCTTATATTTCGCTTTCCCTACCTTCTGGGTTGCGGCGCCGCTGCGGCGCATTCCGGCTGACGGCTATCCCCTGCGCAAGGTTTCACCCCGCGCTTTTTCTCCCCAATGACGGAAAGCCTCCTATTCTCTTTCTGCGTAACGGAAGCTTGGAATATTGATTCCCGCAGGCGCCCCAATCATCTGGAATTCCCGTCAAAGCCTCCTCATCCGCCCTCACCCACCGCCCAATGTTTTATCCCCCCGTGTACACGCAGCCAGTCCCCGGCCCACAGGGCCCTCTACTTTTCGCTGTCTGTAAACACCGGCCCACAGTGTGGGAGCGAACA
Organism: Marvinbryantia formatexigens; assembly: GCA_021771035.1. Classification (GTDB taxonomy): domain Bacteria; phylum Bacillota; class Clostridia; order Oscillospirales; family Ruminococcaceae; genus CALXEM01. The sequence continues at coordinate 112,907 of JAETPU010000006.1, forward strand.
TCCCCCGCAATATTATGGCGCCAGCCGGAATTGCCGATTCGTCGGATCTCCATATTCTTACAAGGAGGTGTGTCTATGAAGATTGAAGTTCAATTGGAACCCGGACGCCGGGAGCCGAAACTCATCCTGGTGACCGGGGAACTGGATGAGGAGGCCCGCCGCCTCATCCAGCGGCTCTCCTGTGCCGCGCCCGAACTGCTCACCGGAACCCGGGACGGCATCCTGGAGCCGCTGGAGGAAATGGAGATCCTGCGCGTCTATACCCAGTCCTCCAAGGTTTTCGCCGTGACCCCGCGCGGGGAATACACCCTGCGCCAACGGCTGTATGAATTGGAGGAACGATTGGATCCCACGCGCTTTGTCAGAATTTCCAACTCCGAAATTATCAATCTCAAACGGGTGCGCAGCTTTGATCTGAGCCTGTCCGGCACTATCTGTGTGCGGATGGCGGACGGCAGCCTCACCTATGTCTCCCGACGGTATGTCCCGAAAATCAAACGCGCCCTGGGGATTTAGAGCCGTTTCGCTGAAATGCATCCAAAGCTAACAGGTTGCAAATTCATGAACCCGAGTCCTTTCAAACCACAGTCCGGGACGTATGTATTAAAATTGCGCTGGGTCTATGCCGTTGCCGCTGGTCGTTTCGGCAATCCCGGCGGCGCTTCTCTGGAAAGGAGTGAACTTCACCGTGAAACAATCCCTGATCAAACGGCTGCTGCTGGGCTTTCCCCTGGGAATTGCCCTGAGCTTTCTCATCACGCTGCTCATTTCCCTGAGCGTTGGGGACGGCAGCTTCTATCCCTGCGTGCCTGAGCTGGCACAGCAAATGGGAACCGAACTGAATGCTGTTGTACTCCAAACCGTCCTCAGCGGAATTATGGGCTCCGCCTTTGCCGCTGCCTCTCTGATTTGGCAGGCCGAACGTCTGAGCCTGGCCGCCCAAACCGCCCTGTACCTGGCCGTCATCAGTATCGCTACCTTCCCCATCGCCTATTTTGCCTACTGGATGCCCCATACCGCAGGCGGAATCCTCCTCTATATCGGGCTGTTCCTGCTGATTTTCCTGGGTGTCTGGCTGCTCCAATATTATATCTGGCGGGTGCGCCTGCGCCGCATGAATCGGCAGATCCAATCCCCTGAGGATCCCAACACCTGAGTATCTGTCCAAAAAATCAGGCCTGACGCCGTCCCGCATCGCGGGCAACACCCTTTTTTCAAACTATATTGAAATACTCCGGTACCCATCTGATTTTCGCCCCATCCTCAGCCATTACGCTCCATGTGATGGCTGGGGATTTTTACCCGCCGCCTGAAAATTATCCCAGCTTATTCCCCGATGTCCACTGGGCCTGTGCAGGATGCCCCCGCAGAAACCCTGTGGGGAAGGCCTCCGAAAGCCATCTGTTCTTTGCACCGTATCCCCGGACGGCTCCTTGTACAGTGACCCATTCGGGCAAAATGATTCTTATATCGGCCGGCGGTTTCCGTTTATTCTAAGAATAACCGCCGCCGCATAATCAAGCCGGCTTCTGCCAACCCCGGTTTTTCTGCACACAGATCCTTCCTTTCCTGTCCCTCTGTTCCTCCCGGCTCGCCATACGGCCGCCTCCGAGACCTCTTTTCCCATAGAAAGACCCCCTGCCCAATGGCAGGGGGTTCCTCTTTAGTTTTCCTCGCCCCGCAGAGCGTCCTTGAGCTTTTCAAAGAATCCGCGGCGTTTTTCATAGTTTTTGTCCGAGGTGGTTTTCTCGAACTCCCGCAGCGTCTCCTTCTGTCTGTTGTTCAGGTTGCGCGGCACCTCGATGGAGACCGTCACATACTGATCCCCCCGGCCGCGCCCATTCACGTAGGGAATCCCCTTATTGCGCAGACGGAACCGGGTTCCGCTCTGAGTCCCCTCGGGCATGGTGTATTTCACCTTGCCGTCAATGGTGGGAACGGTGATTTCGTCCCCCAGCACCGCCTGGATAAAGGTGATGGGCACCTCGCAATATACGTCGAAGCCGTCCCGCTCAAACAGGGTATCCCGGCGCACGCTCACCGTCACCTCGATATCCCCGGAGGGGCCGCCGTTGATTCCATGATCCCCCTGTCCGGACAGGACAAAGGTCTGCCCATGGTCAATTCCCGCGGGAATATCCACCTCAAGGCTCCTGCGGTGCCGCACCCGTCCCAGGCCGTTGCAGTCCTTGCAGGGATCCTTGATCACCTTTCCCTTACCGGAACATTTCGTACAGGTCTTGGTGGTCTGAATCACACCGAAGGGCGTTCTCTGCTGCACCCGCACCTGCCCGGTGCCGCCGCACTCGGAACAGGTTTCAGGCTGGCTGCCCTTGGCGGCGCCGCTGCCCGAACAGGATTCACAGCGTTCCAGGCGCTGGAAGGAAATCGTCTTTTTACAGCCCTTTGCCGCCTCCAGAAAACTCAGGGAGATGGTGGCGCGGATATTATTCCCGCGGATAGCCGCATTGGGGTTCCTGGTGCGGGTTCCCCCGCCGAAACCAAAACCGCCGCCGCCAAAGAAGCTGTCAAAAATATCACCCAAATCGTCAAAGCCGCCGAAGCCGCCCGCCGAACCAAAGCCGCCCGCTCCGGCACCATAGGACGGGTCTACACCCGCATGGCCGAACTGGTCGTACCGGGCTCTTTTGTCGGAATCGGAAAGCACCTCATAGGCCTCATTGACCTCTTTGAACTTGGTCTCGGCCTCCTTATCACCCGGATTCAAGTCCGGATGATATTGTTTGGCCAATTTTCGGTATGCCTTTTTCAGTTCATCGTCCGAGCAGCCCTTTTGGACGCCCAGGACTTCATAATAGTCTCTTTTCTCCGGCAAAACAAACCACCCAATCCTTTATGTGTTATAGGGAAGGAATCTCAAACCCATTTGCGCGTCCCCCGTGCATCCCGCAAAGAGGATATGCCAATTTCGATTTCAATCGATCCCTTGACTATGGAGCTACCGCCTTCCTGTATGCGCCGGGCCGGTTACACCAAATTTCCCCCACCTTCTTAAAAAGTGGGGGCAAATCCGGTGCACCTTGGGCTTTCTGGCGCCTAGGCCTGGTTATTTATTGTCATCGGCCTCTTTATAGTCCGCATCCACATAGTCGGCATCCTGAGCACCGCTGTCCTGAGCTGCGGCGCCCGCATCTGCGCCGGGCTGAGCGCCGGCGGCCTGCCCATTGGCCTGGTAGGCCTGCGCGGAAACCTCATACAGCTTCTTCTGCAGATCCTCCTGTTTTGCCTTAACATCCTCCAGATTGGTTCCCTTGAGGGCCTCCTTGAGGGCGGAAACCTTGCTCTCCAAATCGGTTTTCTCATTGGCGGGAATCTTATCGCCCAGATCCGCGATGGTCTTTTCTGTCTGGTACACCATCTGATCCGCTGCGTTTCTCACATCGATCTCCTCACGGTGGGCCTTATCCTCGGCGGCGAACTGCTCCGCCTCCTTGACAGCCTTCTCAATGTCGTCCTTGGACATATTGGTGGAGGAGGTAATGGTGATCTGCTGCTCCTTGCCGGTGCCCATATCCTTGGCGGAGACGTGCACAATGCCGTTGGCATCGATATCAAAGGTTACCTCAATCTGCGGCACACCGCGGGGAGCGGCCGGGATGCCGTCCAGGCGGAAGTTGCCCAGGGTCTTGTTGTCCTTGGCCATCTCACGCTCACCCTGCAGGACGTGGATCTCAACAGAGGTCTGGCCGTCCGCAGCAGTGGAGAACACCTGGGACTTCTTGGTGGGGATGGTGGTGTTGCGCTCGATAATCTTGGTGAACACGCCGCCCAGGGTCTCCAGGCCCAGGGACAGGGGAGTTACATCCAAAAGCAGCAGGCCCTTGACCTCGCCGCCCAGAACACCGCCCTGGATGGCAGCGCCCACGGCCACGCACTCGTCCGGGTTGATGCCCTTGAAGGGATCCTTGCCCAGTGCGTTCTTTACAGCCTCCTGGACAGCCGGGATACGGGTGGAGCCGCCCACCAGCAGCACCTTGTCAATCTCAGCCGGCTTGAGGCCAGCGTCGGACATAGCCTGGGAAACCGGGCCCATGGTGGCCTGCACCAAATCAGAGGTCAGCTCGTTGAACTTCGCTCTGGTCAGGGTGATGTCCAGGTGCTTGGGGCCTGTGGCGTCCGCCGTGATGAAGGGCAGGTTGACGTTGGCCTGCGTCATGCCGGAAAGGTCGATTTTCGCCTTCTCCGCGGCCTCCTTCAGGCGCTGCATGGCCATTTTGTCGCCCCGCAGGTCAATGCCGTTTTCCTTTTTAAAGGTATCCGCCAGGTAGTCCATCACTCTCTGGTCGAAATCGTCGCCGCCCAGGTGGTTGTTTCCGGCGGTTGCCAGAACCTCCTGTACGCCGTCGCCCATCTCGATGATGGATACGTCGAACGTACCGCCGCCCAGGTCATACACCATAATTTTCTGGTCGTTCTCTTTATCCACGCCATAGGCCAGCGCCGCCGCCGTGGGCTCGTTGATGATTCTCTTGACATCCAGCCCCGCAATTTTGCCGGCATCCTTGGTGGCCTGTCTCTGCGCGTCGGTAAAGTAGGCCGGAACCGTGATTACCGCCTCGCTGACGCTCTCGCCCAGGTATGCCTCAGCGTCGGATTTGAGCTTCTGCAGAATCATCGCGGAAACTTCCTGCGGAGTATAGTTCTTGCCGCCCATAGTGGTTTTATGATCGCTTCCCATGTGGCGCTTGATGGATGCCACTGTGTTATCCGGGTTGGTGATAGCCTGGCGTTTTGCCACCTGGCCCACCATTCTCTCACCGCTCTTGGACACGGCTACAACGGACGGGGTGGTTCTGGCGCCCTCGGGGTTCGTGATGACGACCGGCTCGCCGCCCTCCATCACAGCCACACAGGAGTTTGTTGTACCAAGGTCAATACCGATAATCTTTCCCATAACTGATTTCCTCCCAAATATCAAAACTTACTGTTTTCCTTATCTATTATCAATTCCAACGGAACTTAGTTGGCTACCTTTACCATGGCGTGCCGCAAAACCTTGCCCTTGAGCTCATACCCCTTTTGGAACACCTCCACGACGCAGCTTTCCTCCACGGAGTCGTCCTCCACGTGCATCACCGCATTCTGTGTGTTGGGATCAAAGGGCTTGCCCAGTGCCTGCACCTCTGTTACCCCCAGGGATCCCAGAGCTTCTATAAAGGCGGTGCGAATCATCTCCACACCCTTTTTGAACTCCTCATCGGCACACTCAAAGCTCAGCGCCCTGTCAAAGCTGTCCAGTACACTCAGGAACTTGGAGGCCGTATCGCAGACAGCGTCCGTATAGATGGCGTCCTTCTCCCGCTGAGAGCGCTTGCGGAAATTATCATATTCCGCCAGGGTTCGCAGGAATTTGTCGTTGAGCTCCTGGTATTTCTGTTCCCACTGTGCCGCGGGATCCGCCTTCTTTTCCTTTTTACTCTTTTTTTCCTTCTCAGGCTTCTGCGGTGTCTCCTGCGTATCCTGCCGGTCCTGCTCCTCCTGGCCGGCTTCGGCCTCATTGGAGGGAGCCTGCTGAGAAGCGGTTTCCTTTTTTTCCTCGTCGTTATACGGCACGTCGCTGTCTCCTTTCCTCGTCCTCCCGGGGCTTTTTCCGGGAAAACGCCCCGTCAGTCGGGGGATTCATTCTGCTCAAGTGTATCCGTTAAAAGCTTGCCCAGGGTCTGTGCGAAATAATCCACATGGGGCAGCAGACTGGCATAGTCAATGCGTACCGGCCCTACAACGCCGATGGCGCCGCAGTCATCCGGGCCTATTTTGAACTTCTCCACCAAAACCGCCGCGTTTACCAATTCAAAGTGAGAATTCTCCTTGCCGATATGCAGCTGCACCGGCATGGTCTGGGACGCCACCAGCCCCCCGATTTCCTCCCGGCGGCTAATCAGCGTCAGCAAATCGTGGGCCACGCCGTAAAACTCCTGGTATGCCAGAAGATTGGTGGTTCCCGCGATGAAGAACTGGCCCTCGTAAATCTTCAGGCACAATTCATAGATGGAAACCAAAAGCGGGGTGAACACCTTGGCGTATTCCCCCAGGGAGATGGAAACCGCGCCCACATACTCATAGGAAATCTCCCGCAGGGTCTTCCCGGAGAACCGGTCATTGGCGAACTTGGTGAAAAACTCCACAATATCCCGATTGATGGTGAAATCCAGCCGGCATACCTGGGTTTTCACCACGCCGTTGGTGGCCCATATCAGCAGCACCACCACTGTGGCATTCACCGGCACCACCTCTACCCGCTGCACCCGTACGTGCCGGGGCGTGGTGGTCAGGGTGAACGCCGCGCAGCCGGTTAAATCCGCCAGAGCCGCCGCGGAGTCCTCCAAAAGCTTATCCGGATCCGGGTCCCGGACATTGAACAGCGCGTCAATCTGGCGTTTTTCCTCCACGCTCAGGGGCTTGCGCCGCATCAGCCGGTCCACATACACCCGGTAGCCCAAATGGGAGGGAACCCTCCCCGCCGAAGTGTGCGGCTGTTCCAGAAGGCCCATATCGAACAGTACCGCCATATCGTTGCGGACCGTGGCAGGGGAAACCGAAACATCCAGCATCTGTGCCAGCCGTTTGGAGGCAACCGGCTCGCCCGTTAAAATGTAGGACTCCACGATTGCATTGAGGATTTTCAATTTGCGGTTATCCAGCGGCACAGAAACTCACCTCTTTTATTGTCGTTTTCAGGTTCAACTTGTTAGCACTCTCATATCTCGACTGCTAACACATTCAATTTATCATGGAACCATGCCCTTGTCAAGCCGATTCACAAAAAGTTTACAAAGAATTGAGCCCCAGGTATCATTGTGATTTTCCCCAAAAACCAGCGCCGCTTTTTATCCTGAGCGCCAAATAATCCGTTTTGGCTTTTTATTTGTAAATATCTATTTACAACTCCTCCCCATTTGCTATAATTAAGTCGAAGAATCCGGTTGATTGCTCCAAGAAAAACACAGTTCCAGCTTTTGCTTACTTATTTTACATAGTGGATTTTTCAGGGGCATCAACGGCGGTCCTTTCCTTTATATTCACTTTAGTCAGTGCCATTTGGCCGGAAAAGGAGTTATTCTATGACTGAGCTTCGTTTTGAAAAGAAAATCTTCAAGGGTGCTCATCTGAACGGATGCAGCGATCTGCCTGCCATGCGCAATTCCATGCATACCAAGATGCAGACACGTCTGGACGAGGACGATGAACTGTTTGTGGGATATGGCAATCTGAAGAATATCCTCCCTTATCAGATGCAGGATCGCTACGATCGCGCTGAGGACGACATTGAATTTCATACAGCCGTATTGGAAAACGATTATCTGAAGGCCACCTTTGTGCCCGATCTGGGCGGTCGCCTGTGGTCCCTGTATGATAAGGTTAATGGGAAGGACCTTGTCACCAACAATCCGGTTTTCCGCCCCGGAAACCTGGCCCTGCGGGATGCCTGGGTCTGCGGCGGCGTGGAGTGGAACATCGGTATGATCGGCCATTCCCCCTTTACCTGCTCCCCCATCTTCGCCTGCAAGGTAACAGCGGATGACGGAATGCCGGTTCTGCGTATGTATGAGTTTGAGCGTGTGCGCCAGGTCACCTATCAGATGGATTTCTTCCTCCCGGAGGACTCCCACTTCCTGTTTGCCCGGATGCGGATTGTCAATCCCAGCACCGACGCTGTCCCCATGTACTGGTGGAGCACCATTGCCGTTCCGGAAATCGACGGCTACCGGGTGATTGTCCCCGCCAAGGATACCTTCACCAATGATTACATCAGCCAGACGGAGCGCGGCCTCACCAAGGTTCCGGTTCCCATGGGCACCAAGGACTTCGATCTCACCTATCCTACCAACAACCCCATTGCAATCGACTACTTCTTTAATATTCCCAAGGGCCAGCGGAAATTCGAGACCCAGCTGGATCCCAACGGCTATGGCCTCATCCACACCTCCACCGACCGCCAGCAGGGACGCAAGCTCTTTGTCTGGGGCCAGGGTCCTGGCGGACACCGCTGGCAGCGCTTTTTGACCAGCGAGGATGGCCTTCCCTACCAGGAAATGCAGGCCGGCCTGGCACAGACCCAGACCGAGTGCCTGCCCATGCCTCCCAAAACTGCCTGGGAGTGGTTGGAGGCCTATGGCGCCATGCAGATCGACGGCGATAAGGTAAACGGCGAATGGGATACCGCAGTAGAAACTGTAGATTCCCGTCTGCAGCAGCTTCTGCCCCGGGAAAAGATGGACGAAATGCTGGCCAGCACCAAGAAGGACTTTGTGTTTAAGAAGGGTGAGGTCATCTGGTCCGGTTCCGGATGGGGCGCCCTGGAAAATGAGCGCCGTCTGGCGGCTGGGCTTTCTCCCCTGAGCGAGCATTTGGACTTTGGAGAGCTGCAGGAGCCGCAGAAGCAGTGGATGCACCTGCTCCAGACCGGCTATATGTCTGAGAAATGCCCCAAGGAAGCCCCTGGCTCCTATATGGTTCAGGACGAATGGTTCGAGCTGCTCAAAGCCGCTGTCAAGGGCGCGGACGTGGGCAACTGGTATACCTGGCTGCACCTGGGTATCTGCTACTACTGGAGAGAGGACTATGAGCGCGCCCAGGCCTGCTTTGAGCGTTCTCTGTCCCAGCAGGAGAGCGCCTGGGGTCTGTATGGCCTTGCCAACACCCTGCGGGTAGCCGGAGAACTCCAAAAAGCCGCCACCCTGCTGGCCAAGGCCTCCGCGATGCGTCCCGGCGATATTTCCCTGGCCAAAGAAGCCCTGGTCACTTTGGCGGACTGCAAGGATTACCGCGGCATCCTCTCCCTGGTCCAGCGCCTGGATGAGGAGATCCGCATCGGCAAGGTGGAATACTTCTATGCCTGCGCACTGGCACACCTTGGCGATTTGGATACCGCACAGGCGATCCTTCTCAAGGACGGCGGAATTGAAATTCCGGATATCCGCGAGGGCGAGACCTCTACCTCTGAACTGTGGATTTACATCCAGGTGGAGCGTGCCCGCCGCGAGGGCAAAACCCTGGATCCTGAGGATGTGGAAATCCCCCACGAGCTGGATTTCCGTATGAACGTCTCCAATAAGAAATAAATACCCTCTGCCTGCACTTTGAATGAAACGCCCGCAGAAACCGTTCTGCGGGCGTTTTTTTCGCGGATTTTTCTAAATTCATACGGTTCCGCCCCAGGGAATATGCTGCAAAAGCGTCATAATTCCACAGCGGACACACATTTGTCTATGAGCCCTGTTTTTTCACCTGTAACCCGCCGCTTTTTATGGGAACTTCTAAACTTTCCAAAAGCCGCAAGAAATTCGTGAATTTCTATTGACTTTCCTTCATTTCCCGCTATGATAACTGTAATGTCAAAAAATCTTAGTCCCCATGGGCTGAAAATCCGTCTTGATTCGGAGGGATTCTGATGAGAAACCGAATTGCCATCGTTCTGCGCAATTCCATGTTCTGGGAGGTCTTTAACTTCCGGGATGATCGCGCCAAAGGCCGCAGCTGTATGCTCATCTCCAACCTGCTGCTCACAGTTGTCAACACCCTGACCACAGGAATTTTCTATACCGGGTTCCTGCTGGCCAACGATATCAGCATGGTAGATATCGGCGTATTGGGCTTTATCCCCTTTCTAACCAGTCTCTTCAGCCTGCTGAGCCCCATGATATTGGAGCATTTTAAGCGCCGCAAATGGCTGCTTACCGCCAGCCGCCTGGCATTCTATACGCTGAATATTGCAGGGATTACCCTGGTTCCCATGCTGCATCTGGGAAAACAGGCCAATTATGTCCTGTTCATTATCCTGGTGTTCTGCGCAAACGCCATCAACTTTTTGTTCACCAGCGGATATTCCGTCTGGCAGGTGAATTTCCTTCCCCCTCAGGTACGGGCAAACTATTTCTCCTTTCAGCAGATCATCAGCGGCGCCCTGTCCGCCGTCACTGTGCTGATTTCAGGCTACATCACCGACAGTGTCAAGCAGTCCGGTAACCAGCTCCAGGTGATGACCATCATGCGTCTGCTGGCCTTCGCGGTTGCAATCGCCGAGGTCATTGTGCTGTGCCTGCCAAAGGAATATGAATACGCCAAGTCCGCCAAAATCTCCATCCGCTCCCTGATTACCACGCCCTTTCATCACCATAAGTTCCTGCTCACCATGCTCATCGTCTTTGCGTGGAACTTCGGCAGCTACCTTTCTATGGCGGCCTTTGATGTCTATATCCTGGACACCGTACAGGTGAGCTACACCATGATCAGCGCCATCAATGCCTGCTATTCCATCTTTCTCATTTTGTTTGCCCCCATGTGGAAACGGGTGCTTGCCCGGCACGACTGGCTTAAAACCTTCGCTCTGGCAGCTCTGATGCACGCACCCACCGTGTTTTTAAACTCCTTTGTCAATCCGTATAACTATTTCTGGCTGTATACCGCCATGCGCCTGGCACAGCACTTCATCGGCGTGGGGCTCAATTTAACCTTTGCCAATATGGCCTATGTCCACCTGCCGGAAAAGGACCAGACCTACTGTATGTCCTTCTTCGTCCTGGTAACCAATGTGGCTGCCTTTACCGGACAGCTCACCGGAACCTCCTTTATTGCCGCTACACCGAATCTGAGTATCCCACTTTTCGGCTACTCCTACAGCAATGTATCCGTACTGGTGTGGGCGCAGACTGCGGTCATCATCGCGGTATCCCTGTTTATCCTGAAGATCGGCCCCAAGCTCAAGGGGGACTCCATTTCCAACTAGACGGATCCTTTCCATCGTTTCACAGAATCCCCCTCGCATTATAATATCTTTCCGTTCTCCACCAGCCGCCGGGAATTCCCCAGCGGCTGGTTTTCTATGAAAAGAAAATCTCGGGGTACCGGAGAATGTAAAAGAAGTTCCCCGGTGCGCCCCACTGCGGCAGAATCCCTCGCCTGTATGTTAATCCGGATACCGTTCTCGTTCAAATGCCTGCAGCCGTAAACAGAGCGCCATTTTTCATCGATCGTACGGCTGTTTTGCGTCATATGGGCCACTTGCCCCAACGCGCCCGCACTTACCTATAAGGGCCTTTTTACTTGTGCTGGCGTAGGCCCCTCGGTGTCTGATACCGGCTTGCCCCTCAGGGAGGCCTAATCAGCAGTGTTACAGTATGCGCCTCCATACCCGTTTTCATGCTCAGATAACGGTAATACCCGCTGCGTGAGACGTCGAAGAACGTATCCATCCGAAATGGGATATTTGCTCACGCATTGCTCAATCAACGGGGCTTCGCCTTCTTCCAACAGCTGACAGAAAATTTTGCAGCAGCTCGTTCTCCATTTCAGTTGCCGTATGCGTTCCTCCCGTGTTCCCGGGTCTTTTCTTGGCCGGACTTTGGGCAATGGGCGCGGCATACCGTAACTCCACCCTGCACAGGCCACACCGGCTTTTACAAAATATCGGCTTAGCGCTCGTATCCCCATAACCTTCTTTGTGCCCTGTACCTTCTGCCGTAATTCTTACGGAGAATGCTCCATGCTTTTTCCCTGACATGACAAAACCTCCAATCGTAGTACTATCCTACGACTGGAGGCTTTTTTTCAATATCTTTTTCCGGTCAGCTTTCAAGCATTCCGGCTTTTATATTTTTAGCCGCCCCGGCCTTTGGTTCAGGAATTACTCAGGCCAATCCACACTCATCATACTCTTCCCACTTCTGGCGATAAGCGCGCTCACTGATGAGCTTGGAGGAGATATAGGCTACCATTGCAATCAGAACGGTCAACGCCGCAACAATCGGCAGCATACGTTTAATCCAAACTGTACATTTCATCGCAAACATCCTTTCCAAGTCCCATGCCGTAATCCGGCGGTTCCATAACCCAGCGTTGTTATTGTTATCATATCGGAATTGTTCCCGGAAGTCAAGGAAGGAATTCTTACAATTCCGCGGAACCCGTATGATCCTCTCTCCGGTAGCCCATGCGCTCCCGGTATTCCCCAGGCGTCATGGATTCATATTTTTTAAAGACCCGGATAAAATTCTTGGATTCCGAAAAACCCAGGGACTGTGCAATTTCCTGGATACTTCCCCCAGTCTGCATCAGCCGGCGTTTTGCCTCCTCCATCTTTTGGGTATCCACATAGGTCTTAAAATTAATGCCCATCTCCTTCTTAAAATATGCGGAGAGATACTGCGAGGAGATCCCGCAGGCATCCGCTACCGCCTGCAGCGTCACCGCAGAACAGAGATGGTCTTCAATATACCGCAGGATCTTTTCCTTGGTGTCCTTGCGGCTGCTGTTCCCGGCCAGAGTGGCCGCCTGAATGAATCCATCCTTCACAAAGGCCTGCAGGCGCTGGGGGTTGCAGGAGCCCCGCAGCCCGCCATAATACTCTGCTGAAAGCTGCTTACCAAAATCAGCCTGAATATTGGTGGTGGAGATGGCCATAAGCAGGAGCTTCATCAGATAGTCACACTGCTCACAGTATCTCCGGTAGGGCATCTGCCGCATGGATTCCAGAAGTTCCTCCAAAAGCTCCTCAACAGAATCCGCCAGGCCCCCATGCAGGCAGTTCACCAGCGCCTTTTCCTTTTCAAAGGTCAAGGGATTGGACTCCGCCGCCGCATCCGACAGACAGAACTCCTCCCGGTGCAGCGCGCTGAGGATTCGCTCGTCCCAGGCCGCACTCCGCTCCTCCAGCAGCGAAGCGCCCTCCTCCGCTGCCAGTTTAACCTCCCCGGCCCCATGATGGACACGGCTCACGGCAAAGAGCATAAACACCTGGGCCTGACGCGCCTTTTGATCCATCTCGTGCAGCAGTTCCAGCAGCGCGGTATATTCCTGTTGGCTACGTACCTGAACCAGATAGGGAAATAGGACATCCGAGCCGGAATACAGGTGTTCCACCTCCGCAACCTGGCCTATTCCCTCAATCAGCTGCTCCCGCAGAGGCATCAGCTCCTCCTGTTCGGACTGGGCGGGCTCCAGCATAATGTCCAGCACTACATAGGCCTCCAGAACCGGGCACTCTCTGTCCAGCTGCTCAAAATCCTCTGTATTGGCCAGATCAAACAGGACCCGCTGCAGCCGAAGTTCATTCTGCATTTCATTGCTCTGGGATTGCCGAAGCTTAAAGGCACAATTCTCGCTGAACATCTCCTCGATATTCTGCTGAAGCCGGGTCAATTCCCCTCTGGTCCGCACAGGCTCTTTCTCCGAAGATGGGAGCATGGCCTCCAGATTGTTTACCATGTTTTGTATGGGAAGATAAACTTTTCTGCGCAGCAGATAGAAGGTAACCCCGCTGGACACCACAAACAGGATAATCAGCGGCACAGCAAAACGGTTAATCCCGGAGAATCTGGCGTCTACAACGCTTTGAGGAATGCTGATATCATAGGTGAGGGAAGTGAGCCGGGATTCCCTTGCCGCCTTGATAAAGGCCTTTTCATTTTGCCCTACGCCATTGTCCTTTACCACCTGGTTCTGGGAATTCCGCAGGGAAATATGGAACATATCGTATTCTGTAGAAAACATCAGCTGATCCAGGTACTGTGAATCCAAAAGGATCACCAGCTTACAGCTGTTCGAAACCGGATACAGGAAGGGGATGGCTCTGAACTGCCTGCCGCTGGCGTCCTGAATCGTTTTTTCCGGCAAAAAGCTGGCAAATTCTAAAGTCTTCAGTTCATCAGCCAGGGAGAATTCCTCCCGGGGAACAATAGTGGAGAACAGCTCCTGGGGATTCGTGTAGGCGCCTACATCTCCCACCACATATTCCTGGTTTGGGAAATACAGATAAATATGTTCCATCATATCCTTCGAGGCCGTAAGATTGGATAGGCTTGTCTGCAGCCGACGGGCATCAATAATTCTGCTGGAAGACGTGCTTTCCGATGAGGACAGGCTTTTCACCTCAGAATTGACCGAAAACCCCGAGGCAGTGGACAGGACATCCTGAAAGAGAAAATCTAAATTTTGAGAGACAAAATTCAAATTATTGTCCATCACTTTGGTCATTTCATTCCGAAAATATTGATTCACCGTCACGGTAGATCCAATAAACGCCAGAGCAAGAACCAAAAGCAGGAAGGCAGGAAGAAGTGTGACGAAGGAGAGGCTGTTGAAGATCATCGCCTTGGTGTGTCGCTGGACCTGAGTTTTCATGATAACATCCTTTTCTGATTTGCCCGGAGCACTGAGCTTTGGGGCGGATTGTAGTCCCCTTAATCATAACAAGGATTCCCTCACTTTTCAATCCCTGTCCAACAAAGGTTCTCCCTAACTGCTGGCTCCCTATTTCCAAAACATCCTCGTTGCCAATTCAGCTGCACTCGAAGCAATCGGAAAAATTGAGTATCCCCCGCAAAGCCCAAGCGCTTATGCCACCTTCCGCCGGCAAAGGGGCCGTTCCCTAAGTATACTCATTCCTTAAGCATCAAGTTCGCCAGATCCATAGTTTTGAATTTGGAACGCAAATACCAGATGTTCCATAAACAGCATCTCATTACTCCGATAAAGCGCAAGCTTGCATATGCCGTTTCACCTGCTTATCCCCCACATTGACCTGCCTTATTGATATAGACAAACCGATTTCTCTCGTTTTTCAGACTCGTCTTCCATCACAAATTCAAAATTCTTTTCCAGGATCCGCATCGCTACACTCAAAATCATCTGCCATCCGAAAACAAGAATCTTTACAGACCTTAAAAGGATGTTAGGCCCTTCATCGAGAGCCAAAGGGCAGTATTTCACGCTCAGTGACCCCTTAAAAAATGAGAACCGCTCTCTCGATTGTATTGTGATACCAGTTTGATAATAAGGTTCGTTTTTCCTTCTGAAACCCTTTCGCTGAATCTTTTCCCCCCTATCGGAACAAGAGCCACATAATCAACCCCCCAAGCAAACTAATTGCTTTGCTTGGATCTCAGAGCGATCGGTCCCTGCTGGCCTTTGGAAGGGATGCAGAAAAAACTGTAGCCGTACACCCGTCGCCTGTAATTGGTAAACCAGATTACTTGGTATTCAAGCATCCCGCGAAAGGGCCATTCCTGAAAAATTCCCGAGTCTCTTCCTGCAAGCCTGTACCTTTATTTGGAGAAAGACGAACTTTCGTTGATACTATTTTTTGCCAAAACATTTTCATACCTGAGACAACAACTGATCCAGTCCCAGTTTAACTGAGGGATTTTTTACGCCAGCTCATTCGGCGACAATAAAACAAAAGGACCGGAATATTCCGGTCCTTTTGTTTCACAAATGCTGTGATAGTAAGTTCTAAATTAACTTATTTGTCAGCCAGAGCCATCTGAGCATCATAAGTCTTCTGGTAAATGGCAACGAGTTCCTCAATACCATAAGCCTTCAGCTGCTCGACAAACTTATCATAATTGGAAAGCGGCTCCTCACCAGTGGTGAACTTCGTCATCATTTCCTGTCTGTAAGTTGTCATAGGAGCACTCAGCTCGTTCTTTCTGTTCAGATCCTCATCCTCGAAGGTCAGGGACGGCTGCTGGAACATAACAGCGCCAGCCTCTCTGTGCTTCTTCTGGGCTTCGATAGCGATCGGTCCGAGGCTCTTCAGCTTCTCGTTCTCTTCGCTCTCGATGGAGGTCCACTCAGCAGCAACACCGATCTTACCAAGGTCAATGGTTCCACCGAGGTTGTTGGAGGTCTTAACCTTTTCATCCAACACTACATTACCGTTTTCATCGTAATCAAAGGTCTCGCCCTTCTTACCATAGTTGATAACGTCGGAACCTTCTTTGGAGTACATCCAGTCAGTAAACTGAACCAGCTCGTCGATGTACTTGGATTTAGCGCTGATGCACTTCAGGGTTTGATAAATTCTGTGGTAGCAGTCCGCCACACCAACCTTCATACGATCACCGTATGCCGGAGGAATGAAGGGCTTCCAGCTGAACTCAGGATTTCTGGTCTTACCGGAAGTATCCATCTCATCAGTTTCGGACATGTACTCAAAGCTGAAGAAAATCTTGTCATTCAGGATCTTCTCTTTGAACTGCTCGTCAGAGCAAGAAGCCCACTCGGGATCCAGAATGCCGTCTTTGTACATATTGTGGAAGTATTCGAGCATCGGTTTGAAGTTCGGCTGCAGAGGACCAGCAATGTAGGTCTTCTTGTCGGCCGGATTCAGGTAAGCCAGGTCGATCCAAGCATCCCACTGATGTCCAAAGCCGTTGAACAGAGTGTCAACACCCCATTTGGAACCAACAGGTGTGGAATCCGGATACTCTTCTTTACACTTCTGGAAGTATTTGTACAGATCATCGAAAGTTTCGAATCTCTCTCCAAATCCCCATTTCTCCATGAGGTCAGCTCTTCCTGCGAAGGACTCATGCAACATGTCATAGGTGTAAATACGAGGAGCTCCATAGATGTTTCCGTCGGGAGCCTTCAGTACGGTATAGGCATCATCCGGGCCCTCATCCAGACGGGCAACCAGGTTGGGCATCTTGCCGTTATCCATCTGCTCAGACAGATTAACGAATGCACCCTGCGGGCCATACTGTTTTGCAATAACGGGAGTTCTCAGAGCCTGGAAATCCGGGATATCACCGGAAGCCATAACAGCAGAGATCTTCTCATCGTATGCACTCAGCGGCACAGGAACGGGCTCAAAGTAGATGTTGGTGATTTCGCCAATCCACTTATAGGCCTCGGTGTCCTTGGTGAAAGTCTCGTTGGTTCTCAGCATGAATTTCGGAGAGATCGGCTCTTCGCTCATTTTTGCCTTGGCATACAGTTCACCGGAATCATAATCACGGTCAGTGGCACTGCCACCGCTGGATGTTCCGCCGCCGCCGTTGTTGTTAGAACAAGCGGCCATCAATGAACCAACCATAGCAACTGCGAGCATAGCACTTACTACACGTTTTTTCATTTGCTTGGACCTCCATTTAAATTTCTTTGTGAGGCGAAACCCTGAGTGAAACGCCCTCAAATATCGCTGCAGACTGGCGATACTCCATCCTGGATGGTTTAATCATCAACGGGAAAAACAAAGATTTTTCACTTCCAGAACAGGCAGTTGACCTCAGGTGCCCCTCTGCATAAACTAATAATATCAAAAGCTTTTCTGATTTGCAAGGATTTTTTATAAATTCTTCTAATATTTTTTGATTTTCTATTAACATACTGTAATAATCTTAAAAGTTCAGTAATATTTTTCTTTTGCAAATGCCTTTCTTATGCGCTCTGGGCTCGTTTTATACGAAAAGTATATTTGCTCCATTTTACGAATAAGTTTTTTCAAAAACCCGTATGAATTATGGCTTTCAAGCAGCATTTTCTCCACAAATGTGATAAAAAGCCCATGCCTGCAGACACTGTTCTAGGTGGTTTTGTCTGTCCCTAAAGCCTGTTGTCCGTCTTTGCAGGAACCCTGTTGTATGATTTGCCAATAGGGCTGTTGTCTGTTTAACCCTGTCAAACGCGCTCCAGAACAGGATTTTCCAACATTTTCTTGGACAACTCCGCCGCTTGAATTACAATATATCCCAGCCAATCATACAGAAATTCCAGTTTGTAATAATTTTCACAATCAGACTGTAAAAAGCCCGCTGACAATTCTATCAAACAGCCTTTTGACTCTGTAATAAATCATATCCCTCACCAGGTGGTTTCTTGGATACTTCCCTGGATTCCGGCTTCCCCCCCATCCACCCTACATGGGATTTTTATACAGTGCCAGACCTATGATCCCTGTAGCTTTCTTGGGTATCACACCACTTTGGCCTTGACTCGTAGTATTCTTCACACTAAATAAATATGGTGATTTAAGCCTCGGCCTACACAAAATATAGAATTTCAGAAGAGTTTCTTCCTATATATAAAGTAATAAGCCGTTGTAGTAAAAGAACAAAGACCCGAAGGCCGCGGCCTTCGGGTCTTTGTATTTGTTTAAGGAAAAGATTAACCTTTGACGGAACCAATCATAACGCCCTTAACAAAGTATCTCTGAATAAATGGATAGATACAGATAACGGGGAGGGTCGTAATGATGATTGATGCATCCTTCAGAGACTCTGTTACAGAGGACTGTGCCAGCGTCTCAAAAGCACCGCTATCCTTGTTCAGCTGCTCTGCACCAGTCAGGATGTTTCTCAGGATCATCTGCAGAGGATATTTGTCAGGAGTATTTAAGTACAGCAACGCATTAAAGAAGGAGTTCCAGTGACGTACAATCGTGAACAGTGCGATTGTAGCAATAACCGGCTTAGACAACGGGAGAATAATGCTGAACAGAACTCTCCAGTCGTTGGCTCCATCGATGTATGCCGACTCATGCAAACTCTCCGGGATCCCCTGGAAGAAGGAGCGGAAAATCATGATGTTGTAAGCAGTCAGTGCGCCAGGCAGGACCATCGCCCACAGGGTATCGATGATTCCCAAGCTACGGACAACCAGGAAGGTCGGGATCATACCGCCATAGAAGAACATGGTGATCATGTAGTACACGTTCAGGAACTTCTTACTTCTGAACTTTGTGACAGACAGCGGGAACGCGGTCAATGCAGTCAGTGCCAAGGTAATGATAGTACCGACAGTCGCGTACAGAATGGTGTTTCCATAGGACTTAACAAAGTTCGGGGTTGTAATCATCTTCTCATAAGCACGGCCACTGAAGCCTTTCGGCAGGAAAGTAACCTCTCCGCGAAGCACGGCCTCAGGATCACTGATGGACAGAGAGATAATCAAAATAAACGGGTACAGCATAATCGCGTTTACAAAAAGCAGGATAATCGCAATTACAATGCGGAATATTTTGTCGCCTCTAGTTTCTTTCATGAGACTGCCTCCTTTCTCAAATTATTACGTATTACCACAGACCCTGATGAGCAACCTTCTTGGAAATTGTATTCGCAATAACCAGAAGTGCCATTGAGATCACGGAGTTGAACAAGTCAACCGCAGCACCATAGCTGAACTCACGGTTTTGCATACCACGACGATAGGTATAGGTGGACAATACGTCGGCAGTCTCATAGGTGGCCGGAGTATACATCAAATAGATTTTCTCAAATCCTACAGATACAATGCTACCAACATTCATAATGAGCAGAACCAAGATTGTTCCGGAAATAGCCGGAATGGTGACATGCAGAATCTTCTGCATCTTGGTTGCACCATCCAAAGTTGCGGCCTCATACAGGGACACGTCAACACCGGAGAGCGCTGCCAGATAGATAATACTGTTATAACCAACTGTCTGCCATACGGATGACACAACGTAGATCGTTCGGAACCACCCTGGTTCATTAAAGAACAAAATCGGCTCAATTCCGAAGTTGCCCAGAAGCTGGTTGATAGGACCGGTACCGGACAGCAACGTCTTCAGCAAGCTGACCACAACAACGGTAGAAATGAAATAGGGCAGGTACGTAATCGTCTGGGTGGTTTTCTTATACATACCATCCTTGAGTTCGTTCAGCATCAGAGCCAGAACAATCGGGGCCGGGAATGTAAACAGGAAGGTAAACAGACCGGTTAGGAATGTATTCCGGATCAGACGGAAGAAGTAGGGATCGCCGAAGAACGACTTGAAGTGTCTCAGGCCGACCCATTTGGATGCCCAGATACCTGCATACAAGTTGTAGTTCTTGAATGCGATGACGATGCCGAACATTGGCAGATAGTTGAAGATGAATACAACTATGAAACCAATGAGGGACATCAACAACAGGTTTTTGTTTCTTTTCCAGTCGTAGAGAAACGCGTTCTCACGTGCTTTTTTGACCCGCTTTACCTGAACGGGTACCGCCGTGCTGGCGGCAGCTGACTTTTTGCCCATTGAGAAAATCCTCCTTAAACAAATTTTAATTTATCTTATTTCAATAAATTACGAGGTTTTCCGACCATGACCCCGCGGACAGGCGGCATTGGTAATTATGTCCAAGGCAACCTAAAAACCCACTGCTCAAGCCGATTTCCATCCCGTCCTCTTAGCAAATAAGATAAATTCTTTGGCTGGAACTACTGTTATTATAGCGCCCTTATCTAAAAGTTGCAAGAGATTTGTACATTTTTTTATAACAATCTGTACATTTTTCCGTTCACGGGACTTCGCATTTTAGAGGTTTTCGTTCTTTTAGGCGCTTTGCACAAAGCCAAACGCCTCCGACCTGGATAGTATAGCATAAACTTCTACGAAGGACAATACCTATTTGTCTATAATTAAGTCAAAGTGTGAAAATTTTGATCGGTTTTTATCGGATTTGATAAATTTTTGTGACTGTGTTAAAAATTGAGTATCCCGTCAACCCCTCTGTTTATCGGCACTGAACGGCAGCCTGCCATTCTGCTTTCCCGCAGGGAATTTCTGTTTTTTCCTGTTTTTCCATGAATTCCCTTTCTAAAGTCGCGGTTACCTCTCTGAAAACGCCATGGTCTGCGGATGAGCCCGCCGTAGAAAACCTTCCTATCCTAATGACAGGGTTGTTATTTTTTTCTGAAAGCCCTGTACAGTCCGATGGTGTGAGCGGTTCTTTTCTATATCTATATATGCCTGTCCGCACAAAAACAGACCAGCCGCAGGGCGGCTGGTCTTGACTATTTTGGAAAACCTCTTAATTTTCTGGGGGGATGCCGTATTTCTGTCCTCCCGCAGGCCTGCAGCCAAAGAGCTATACCTGCTCCTCCAGCTGCTCCTCGATGAGATACCCGATGGCCTGGACTGCCGTTTCAATCGCCTTACTGGTATCAGGCTGGTGAATATCCTCAAGCCCGGCCGCGGCGCGTTCCTGGTTCCACAATACATGAAGGACACACCCGGCCCTAGCACGCAGGATACCGGCAACTGTGAAAAGAGCCGCCGTCTCCATCTCGGAGGCAAGGCATCCACACTTGAGAAGGGCCTGCCAGTTCTCCTGAAGCTGAGTGCCTACCGGCATCCGCTGGGGGGAATGCTGTCCATAAAAGGAATCCTTGGACTGCACCACGCCCGTATGAACCGGAACCCCCTGTTCACCAGCGGCCCGGACCAGAGCCCGCAGCATTGCATAGTCGGCCACGGCCGGATACTCCGGCGGCGCATATTCCTTGGTCGTCCCTTCCATGCGCACCGCCGCCGTAGGCACCACCAAATCCCCTCCGCACACCTCCAGCTGCATTCCGCCGCAGGTGCCAATCCGGATAAAGTTGCGAACGCCTATCTGATAGAGCTCCTCCACAGCGATTGCCGCCGAGGGGCCGCCGATTCCCGTGGAGGTTACCAGCACCCGGTGTCCTTTCACGGTCCCGCTCCAGGTGGTGTACTCCCGGTTGCGGGCCACAAACTGCGGCTCCTCCAAATAGGCGGCAATCTTCGCCACCCGCCCGGGATCCCCGGGAAGAATTGCATATTCGGCACCGTCCTGAGGGGCCAAGCCTATGTGATACAGCATCCTGTTTCCTCCCTGTGTATTTTTCTCCCTTAACCCGACGAAAGAAACTCAAATAAAAGGGGAGTTCCCGCCCTGCATCACCCGGCGGCAAGGCGGGCCCCATTGGCCGCACGTGACGGATCCGGCGGACTCATCCCCGGCACCCCCTGTCCTGCGGCACTGCCATAAAAGCCAGCGCTTATCAGGCCAATTTTCTATACTATCCTATCTCAGAAGTGTAAACCCCCAAAAAACGGGCTGCAAAGTTTTTATGGCCGCGGGGCCTCTGTAAAGCTGTCCGCCGCAAAGCTCTCCGGCAGCAGCTCCTCCAGTGTATACACTTTGTATTCGTTTTTGTTTTTTATACATATAACAGGAAATTCTCCGGGGCAAAACTCCCGCAGAACCTGCCGGCAGGCCCCACAGGGGACGCAGTAGGAAGGCGCTGCCCCCTCTGGCGGCAGCGCCGCCACTGCCAGTGCTGAAAACGCGCGCTGTCCACGGCTTACAGCGTGAAAAACCGCTGTACGTTCCGCGCAGTTCGTCAGGGAAAAGGAGGCGCACTCCACGTTGCATCCTGTGTATACCGTACCATCTGCGCTTAGCAGCGCCGCCCCCACCCGGTAGCCGGAATAGGGGGCATAGGCAAGCTGTGCGGCCTCAAGGGCCGACTGAATCAAGATCTGGATTTCCCTGCTGTCCCGTTGTTTCAATCGGTGTCATCTCCTGTTCTTTTGGCGGCGTATACAGGGGAAATGTGATGGTAACCCGGAACAGATCCCCATCCACATCCACCTCGAAGGTGCCCTTTTGAATCTCTACAAAACTCTTGGCAATGGCAAGCCCCAGCCCGGAGCCCTCGCTGCTGCGGGAACGGTCGGCCCGTACAAACCGCTGGACAATTTCCTCCCCGGTGAAATCCATCTCATAGGAGGAGATATTTTTGACTATCAGGGAAACCTTTTCCTCCCGCTGCTGCACCAGCACATAGATCCGCGTGTTTTTTAAGGAATACTTGATGGCATTGGTCAATAGGTTTTCGAACACCCGGTACAGCTTTTGTCCGTCCGCCCGGATATAAGCCGGCTGGGAGGGCAGGCTCACCCGGATTTCATTGGAACAGGACTCGATGAGCTCATCCATCTCCGCCAGGCACTGGCGTATATGCTCCACCAGATCCAGCTGCTGGATATCCATCTCGATGTTGCCGCTGTTGGCCTTGGCCACATCAAACAAATCCCGCACCATCAAATTGAGGCGCTGGGTCTTTTTATCCAGGACCTGGATGTAATCGTTGGCATAGTCGGGGGAGAGGTGTTCCTTTTTAAGCAGCTCGATATAATTGATAATACTGGTGAGGGGCGTCTTGAGATCATGGGATACGTTGGTAATGAGCTCCACCTTCAGCCTTTCGCTCTGGATCTGCTGCTCCACCGCGGTTTTAACGCCCTGCTGCAGGGTATTGATGTTTTGAGCCAGGGGATAGAACAGGCTATTCTTGTCAAAATGCAGCTGGCTGCTCATATCGCCCTCCCGGATACGCTCCACCTGGGACATAATGACGCCGATTTCCTGGGTGATCTGCAGGTAGTCCCTCACAAACAGAATGACCATTCCCAGTAAAACAATCAAAAAGATGCACCCCAGCAGCAGGTCAAACAGAAGCAGTCCGTCGGAGTTGACCATGAAGGAAATTACAGCCAGGGCCAAAAAGATACTCAAAAAGGCCCCGGTGGATTTTAAGAGCAGGAACAGCTTGCGCTTCATTCCCTTTTGGAACCCATATTCCTGCATGGAGCGGTTCAGGTGCCGGTAAAACCGCCAGCCCAGCCCCATGAGCGTATTGAAGATATTATTGCGGAATACCCGCAGCCCGTTGCACACAAAATCGCACACCTGCAGATAGGCCCACCAGAACACCGCAATCACGCAGGCGATATGGAAAGAATCCATATAGTATCGCGGATAGGTATAAGCGGCCTCCAGATAGATGGCGCCCAGCACCATACTTCCGGCGGCAGCCAGCAGCTTGAGTTCCACCCATAGCTTGGCGGTAAGGGCACCCAGGGAATGGTAAAACCACCGGCGGTAATTGGAGAACATGGAGAGCACCGCCCACAGGATTGCCAAAACCAAAATCACCAGCGGCAGAATGGACATCATCTGGTTTCCGCTCAGATGGCTTTGGTAGCTCTGATAAATAGAACCGTACCCATAGCCCCGGTATTTGGACAGTGCCGATGCGCTGCGCACGGCAAACCCCACGCTCACGTCATCCTTATTCTGGATGGTAGGGGCATAATCCTCCTGATAGCCGAACAAAAAGCGCCGCAGGTTCCATTCGGCATCCTGGTACTCATGGCCCATCTTCAAGGCCTTGGCGCCGTCCTTGGAAATGGCAAGCACCAAGTCAAACTCCGTCCTGTCCGGATCCAGATACTGCTGCTCAAATTCCTCCAGGGTTTTGGCAGAGCTGTTGGTCACCATCTCCTGGGTCTCCTGGTTGTATGCGAAATACACAACGGAATCCGCGTTTTCATCCAGGCGCCGGCGGGTATTGCTGGAATACCCGTCATATTCGGCATATTCCCCCGGGCCAGGCACCGCCACGGTATTCTGGCCTACGCTGTAGTACAGCTCATCCACCAGGTACGAGGCGTTTACCTGAAACTCCCGGCTGTCCAGAAAGCTGGTTTTCAAATACCCGTTGCAAATCCCCGTCAGGTAGGCCGCCAGCCCCAGAAACAGCCCTGTCATCACAAGGATTTTCCCGGTGGCATAGGCCAGCTTCCTAGATCTTTTCAATTTTGTATCCAATCCCCCATACCACCTTTAAATACTTGGGTTCCTTTGGGTTGATCTCAATTTTTTCCCGGATCCTGCGGATATGGACCGCCACCGTATTTTCCGGGGCAAAGCTGGGTTCATTCCAGGCATTTTCATAGATCTGCTCAATGGAGAAAACGCGCCCCTGGTTGCGCATGAGCAGTTCCAGGATTTTATACTCCATAGGCGTTATTTTCACCGGTTCGCCGTCCACTGTCAGAACCTTGGTGTCCGTATCCAGCACAAGCCCCCCAGTCTTAAGGATGTTGGGCTTCGCCTCGGGCGGGGTAAAGTCGTTAAACACTGTGTACCGGCGCAGCTGGGATTTTACCCGCGCCACCAGCTCCAGAGGATTGAAGGGTTTGGTGATATAGTCGTCAGCCCCCAAATTGATCCCCATAATCTTGTCGGTATCCTCACTCTTGGCGGACACCATAATAATAGGTATATTTTTAGTCTCCCGTATTTTTAAAGTGGCCTTAATCCCATCCATCCTGGGCATCATCACATCCATCAGAATCAGGTGGATGGTATTCTGGGCCAGGATTTCCAGGGCCTGCATTCCGTCATAGGCCTTAAATATATTCAGCTTTTCATTGGAAAGATAAATGGCAATGGAATCCACAATATCCTCGTCGTCATCTACGATCAGCACACTCAGTCTCTCATCCATGGCTTCGTCCAACGTCCTCTCCTGCTCCAGGCGAGCATATTCTACGACTCCCATTATACCACATCTCCCTTCTTTCCCCCAAATTGTGCCTGAGGGCCTTTTTCTCTAGTTTAAACGCCGTTTCTTAATGAAAAGGGCAGGTTGTTCTTACAACTTTCTTAAACTCTTCAGAATTCTTCAGAAAGTCTTCCCCTGCGTTCCCGCCGGGCCCTGCTTTCCGGGGACTCCGGAAGAATTCTTCCGTCAGCAGGGAAAAATTTTGACAATCTTCTTGACAGCTTGGCCGAAAAATGATAATATAAATAAGCTGATTCGTTATCAGTATGCGCCAGTAGCTCAGCTGGATAGAGTGTTTGGCTACGAACCAAAAGGTCGGGGGTTCGAGTCCCTCCTGGCGCACCAGAAAAGCACAGTATTCACTGTGCTTTTTCTTTTTTTGCAGCAATCCCCATAGCTGCGCCGGTTGTATAAACTGCCGCCGCTTCCCAGCACACTCTGCAGCTTTGCAGGGTGTGTTTTTATTTTCCGGACTTTGTTTGATTCCTGGAACGAAAAAGGCCCCTCCGGCGCTGTGCCGGGGAGCGCAATCCTCTTTTTCCAAATTCCCCCTTGACAATAATCCGATTTCGGACTATTCTATTAAATAGTCTGAATTCGGACATTTTGGGAGGGATGATTATGGAAGATCCTAGCTTCCGCGAATTTCTCAGGGCCTCAAACGAGATGTATAAGGAGAGCGACGGGCTCTATCACAGCCTTGCCCGGCACTATGGGCTTTCAGACTGCGCCTTTTGGATTTTGTATTCCCTGCGGGAGGAGGGCAGGCCCCTCACCCAGACAGATCTCTGCAACGCCCTGCATACCAGTAAGCAGACCGTTCATTCCGCACTGAAAAACCTGGAAACGGCGGGGTATATCCGTCTTTGCAGTACACCGGACGACCGCCGCAACAAACAAATCCATCTTACGGACGGGGGAGACCTGTTTTTACGGAGCTCTATCGATTTGGTGTTTGAAATTGAACGACGGGCCTTTCTCAGGCTTCGGCCCCAGGAAAGCCAGCAGCTTCTCGCTCTGCAGCACAAACACCTTCTGGCGCTGCGCCTGGAGGCGGGCATTATTTTAAATCTAAAGCCTCAAGAATAACGGCGAAAGGGAAGCGACGTGGGGTATCCGCTGGGGAGGGCGGGTGTCCCCGCACGCTTCCCGGAAAGGGTTCTTTTTTTATGCAAATCAAACTCTCGGATCACTTTACCTATTCCAGACTGCTGCGCTTTACGCTGCCGTCGATTATTATGATGATTATTTCCTCCGTCTACAGTGTGGTGGACGGGCTGTTTGTCTCCAACCTGGTGGGCAGCATGGCGCTGTCCGCTGTGAATATCGTGTTTCCGCTGGCCATGATTATCGGCTCCTTTGGCTTTATGCTGGGCACCGGGGGCAGCGCCATTGTGGCTAAAACCCTGGGCGAAGGGGAACCCCAGCTGGCGAACCGGTATTTTTCCCTGTTTATCTACAGTGTCATCGGCCTGGGAGCGGTGTTATCCATCGGCTGCATCCTCTTTATGGAGCCTATCGTGCGTATGGCCGGGGCCAGCGACCTGCTGCTGGACAACTGCATGGCCTATGGCAGGATTCTCCTGGCGGGCAGTATTCCCTTTATGCTGCAAACCTCCTTCCAGAGCTTTTTTATCGTAGCGGAAAAGCCCCATATGGGCCTGCTGCTCTCCGTTGCCTCCGGCATCACCAATATGATTCTGGACTATTTGTTCATCGCCGTATTAGATATGGGAATTTCCGGCGCGGCTCTGGCAACCGTAATAGGGTACTGCGTGGGCGGCGTTATCCCCCTATTTTATTTTCTGCGCCCCTCCCTCAAGGGCCTGCGGCTGACAAAAACAAAGCTGTATCCAAGGCAGCTTCTCCACGCCTGCACCAACGGCTCCTCAGAGCTTATGAGCAATATTTCCGCCTCCGTGGTGGGAATCCTCTATAATATCCAGCTGATGAAGCTCATTGGGGAGGCGGGCGTGGCTGCCTATTCGGTGATGATGTATGTGGATTTTGTATTCGTGGCCACTTTTTTAGGCTTCTCCATGGGCAGCGCGCCGATTATCAGCTATCAATACGGCGCTCAAAACCGCAGCGAACTGAAAAGCGTGTTCCGCAAGAGCCTGACTGTAGTGGGAATTGCCTCTGTGGCCATGGTTGTAATCTCCGAATTTCTCAGCCGCCCGCTGGCGTCAGCCTTTGTGGGCTATGACCCACAGCTGCTGGAGATGACGGTACATGGGTTTCGCCTGTTCGCCCTGTGCTACTTCTTCTGCGGAATCAATATCTATGCCTCGGCATATTTCACCGCCCTGTGCAACGGCGCAGTATCCGCCTTCATCTCCTTTATGCGCACGCTGCTGCTGCGCGGCGGGATGGTGCTGATTATGCCGCTTCTGTTTGGCCTGGATGGAATCTGGGCAGCCGTGGTGGTGGCAGAGGGACTGGGAGTCCTCATTTCCGGCACCTTGATGGCTCTCAAGGGACGGCAGCCTATTTCTTAAACTTTCAGTCAATACCCAAAAGCCCTATGGCGGGAATTCCCGCCATAGGGCTTTGTGCGCCTTGGCTGGCTGAATGCGGAGAATCCCCCCTTAGGGCCGTTTTTCCCATTCGATTATGGAAAACTTACATGAAATCGAACCGCAAATACTCTCACTCTTAAACCCAAGCCAAATCCGCAACTGACGGAATATTCTCCTGAAATCCTGCCCAAACTAAGGAAAACAAAAGGAGGAATCTGTCATGTTTAAACACGAAAAGCAACTGTTTCACCCTGTGGCGGTAGAAAAGCCCAATCCCCAGTATGCCGTGCTGATGCAGGAGCAGCTGGGCGGTGCCAACGGCGAACTCAAGGCCGCTATGCAGTATATGTCCCAGAGCTTCCGCATTAA
Source organism: Marvinbryantia formatexigens (assembly GCA_021771035.1). Taxonomy (GTDB): domain Bacteria; phylum Bacillota; class Clostridia; order Oscillospirales; family Ruminococcaceae; genus CALXEM01. The sequence continues at coordinate 140,707 of JAETPU010000006.1, forward strand.
AGATCCTGAAATCAAGGATCTGTTTCTGGACATCGCTGCCGAGGAGCTGGGCCATATGGAAATGGTGGCCCAGACCATCAACCTGCTCAACGGCCATGATGTGGATGCCGCCGCCGTGGGGGCAGGGGAGATCCAGTCCCATGTGCTGCTGGGGCTCAATCCCGGGCTCATCAATGCCTCCGGCTATTCCTGGACAGGCGACTATGTCACCGTGACCGGGGATCTGTGCGCGGATCTGCTCTCCGATATCGCCTCTGAACAGCGCGCCAAGGTGGTGTACGAATATCTGTACCGGCAGATCGAGGACAAAAAGGTCCGCGAGACCATCGACTTTCTGCTCAACCGGGAGGAGGCCCACAATGCCATGTTCCGGGAAGCCTTCAACCGCGTGCAGAATACCGGCTCCAACCAGGATTTTGGAACCACCAAGGCGGCAAAAATGTATTTCAGTATGTCCGAGCCGTCCCCGGAATCCGGATTCCAGGACATTAAGGTCACCCCTCCTTCCTTTAAATAACCGGCAGACCCAAGCGGGCGCTGTATCGCAAAAAATATCCCCGTGTCCCAAGGGACACGGGGATATTTTTTCTCTGCTATATTTTGGAATAGCCGAAGCTGTTCACAATGGCGTCTACTTTCTTATTGGCTTTACAGTCCGGGCAGTCCTTGAATCCATAGGAGTGGTACCCAGGCACATCCTCGGTAGAGAACAGATAGTTAATGGGGATATCGTTCATCTCACTGATTGCGCTGAATATCACGGAGATTCCGCACACATTGCCTCCGTAATAGCGGATACATTCCAGGGTGCGGTTAATGGTTTTTCCCGTGGTGACAGAAGCCATCAGCAGCAGTACATTTTTCTGCCACACCATGCGCTGAACATTGTCCCGGAAAATCAACTGCCCGTTGGTATTGAATTCCGGCGTAATGACAGAGATGGTTTTTCCCTCATTCATGGAATGGATCCCAGAGGAGGAGAGCTCCTGGGCAAGAAATGCGCCGATAATCTCGGTACCGTCCATACACACAATGGTATCCACCGCTGTGCTGTTCTGATACCTCTGCGCCATCTCCCGGGCCGCAGTTGCCGCCATACGGTGCTGGTGCTTCATAGCGGTCATATCAATAAAATAATTGATATGGGAATGATTCGTGACAAAATGCCCGGGAATCACCTGAATGGACATCTTGTTGTTTTTTCCGGATGTTATGGTAATCGCTCTGCTTTCCATAGGTTTTCATTCCTCCAATCGGTGCTGAATGGGAATTTGGGTTCCTGTGCCCGCATTTCATAAAAACGTGTGCCTTAATTATCGCATAGAAAGAAAGTCGGGCTTTCCTTCCAAACCGCTTCAATGTTCTCACAGACGTCCAAATCTTTGATTTGGCTACGGCTGTGAGGTTATTATAGCATAGAATCAAAAGCGGAGCTTTCCTTCCAAACTGCTTCAATGTTCTCACAGACGTCCAATGCTCTGCTTTGGCTGCGGCTGTGAGGTTATTATAGCATAGAAACGAAAGCGGAGCTTTCCTTCCAAACCGCTTCAATATTCTCACAGACGTCCAATGCTCTGCTTTGGCTGCGGCTGTGAGGTTATTATAGCATAAATATATAAAAATAACAATCATTTCATAAAAAATTTGTTCTTCTATTCCATAGCCCCCCAACAACTCCCATATCCTGCCCTGGTTATGCCGCTGTGACGGACTCCCGTTCCGGTGACGGGAATCCGCCGCCTGCAAAAATTTACAGGGAGGGAAAACCGGGAACTTCTCGAATTCCTTCCAAAAACTGCGGAATAGTTCTATACCCATTCCCGGCGGGATGGCATAATGAACGTGTCAAAATGATTGCGGAAGGGAGAATACCGATATGAAACAGGGTATGCAGCAGTGGTTGGACGAGGTTCGGGATGCCCCGGTTAAAAAGGCGATTCCCGTTCTGTCCTTCCCCAGCATCACGAAAATGGGCATTACTGTGCGCCAACTGATTTCCGACAGCGAGCTGCAGGCCCGCGGTATGGAGATCGTCGCGCAGAGTACGGATGCAGGCGCCTCCGTCAGTATGATGGACCTCTCCGTGGAAGCCGAGGCCTTCGGCAGCACGGTGAGAATCAGCGACGACGAGGTTCCCACCATCATCGGCCGGATTGTGGAGGATGAGGATGACGCCGATGCCCTGCAGGTTCCGCCGGTAGGCGCCGGGCGCACCGGGCTGTATATTGAGGCCATCCAGAAGGCCGCTCAAAGGATTACGGATCGCCCGGTATTCGCCGGTGTTATCGGCCCGTTCTCCCTTGCGGGACGGCTGATGGATGTGACGGAGATTATGGTGAGCTGTTATACGGATCCGGATGTGGTACATACCGTCCTGGAAAAATCCACCCAGTTCCTGACCGAATATATCAAGGCCTATAAAACCCAGACTGGCGCGGCAGGCGTGGTGATGGCGGAGCCTCTCACCGGGCTGTTGTCCCCGCAGCTGGCGGAGGAATTCTCCGAGCCCTATGTGCGCCGGATTGCCCAGGCTGTCCAGGACGAAAATTTCCTGGTGATTTACCACAACTGCGGCAACAACACCATCCAGCAGGTTGATTCCATTCTTCGTACAGGCTGCGCCGCCTATCACTTTGGCAACGCTATCGATATGGAAGAAATGATGCGCCGCATCCCCGCGGACACTGTAGCCATGGGCAATATTGACCCAGCCGGTCAGCTGAAAAACGGGACGCCCCAGTCCGTCTATGACGCCACCTATGCCCTTATGGAGCGCTGCACGGTTTATCGCAACTTCCTGATCTCCTCCGGATGCGACATCCCGCCCCTGGCCCCCTGGGAAAATATCGATTCCTTCTTTAAAGCCGTCCATGATTTCTATGCCCAGAGCAACTGATTTCATGAAAAATCCGACAAATTTTATGCCTGGCTTGGAGTATGCTAGGCTATAAACAAAGCCCCCGCAGGAAGGCTTGCGGGGGCTTTACTGTTTGCGCAAAAGGAGGACAAGAATATGGAGAACCGGTATTCCGGCTGGGGAATGGTGCTGCGGGTGACAGGCTGGGCCCTTCGAATTGTATTTACCCTTCTGCTGCTGATGCTTCTGGGGGTCTTTTATCTGCTGGCCAGCTTTGGGCATACCCAGAGCCTGTATGACATTACCCAGGAACAGGCCGCAGTTCTCACCCAGGCAATGGGCTTCTCACAGCCTGTGCGCCTTAGCTCCGCGCAGATTTCCCCCAACTTTCCCAGCGGAGTCTCGCTGGAGCTGCTCTTCAGCGCCACGGAGGAGCAGGCCCTGGGCCTCCAGGAATCCGCATTGGGTACTGTAGAGGTTCTGGACGCCGGGCAGGGGGAGCTGAAATGCCGCAGCTTTCTGTCCCAATCCTCGGATGCTGCCCTCATTGGGCTGTACCACCAGGTAAACAGCGGCTACCGCCTGGGGATCAATCTCCTGTTCGGCGGCATGGCCCTGGGCGTCCTTTTGGGGAGTATCCTCTCCTGTTTCTTTCACCCCTTGAGGGCAAGTGCCTCCCGGCATGAGGCACGGCTTTCCGGGAGACGTACCCGCCAGCGCTACAGCAACTCATAGGCTTCCAGCTGCCTTTGCAGGCGCCTGCGAATCACCCTGAGCTCCCGGGGCTGTATGCGGCAGGTTTCACAGATTTCCTCCTCAGAGCACCTCTGGATATACCGCAGGGCCACCTCCAGCTCTTTTTGGGGAAGCCGGCCCAGAAAATCCCGGAACATCACCCGATTGACAAAGTCCCCAGTGCCGGGATTCACCCACTCCAAAGCCTCCCCCTCACCGTCCGGGCCCGGCTGGTTCAGGGAAAAGGGGCTCTCCAGACTCCAGCGGCGGTTTTGTTCCCGCTGCATCTCCGTAAGGCGTTCCCGAATGTGTAAAAAGGCAAACTCCCAGAAGTCATATGTGCCGGGCTTGGAACCGCAGGCCTCAAGGAACGCCTCCCAGGCCGCCATATAGCGGTCCTGCGGATCCAATTTGTCTGCGTACAGTTCACACATCCCCTTTAGAAATTGCATGAGTTTTTCCTGAAAGACCGGATTTCGGCCGCAGATTTCCATTAAACGTCTCCTATCGCGGGGGTTTTTCTTGGTCTGCCCCGTATCGCAGTTTTCTGGGGAAGCTTTTGAGCCATCTCCTGGGGATCCGGCGGCGGTGTCTGCGAGGTACAAACACCGTACCACACCCCGGCCACAGAATTATAGCCCACCTCATAGACGGCCGGCAGGATAAACCCCAGCCTCTTCAGGGCCTCAGACACCCGCTTGTCCGTGATATAACAGCCCTTGGTAAACTGAACCCGGGTTTCCCCTTTCGCATCCAAAATCAGGCTCCGCCCGGTACGGTGGAATGACAGCTCGACCTCCCGGTTTTCAAATTGCGCCAACAAACCCGAGCTTATGCTGATTCTTCCGGTTTGGTTCACCCGGATTGTCTTTTCTCCCTCTTTGTAAATCGGTGCGAATTCATCCCGGTTGACAGGAATCTCAAATTCTGTCTTATTCCAAAGAAATCCCAATGCCATCACCCTTTCTATGCTTTATCGTACCTCCAGTATAGTCCTACTCCAGCTATATTTCCATGCACGCATACCATATATTTGTGTGTCATTCTTTATAACCTCTACATATGGTATTTTGCAGATATTTATGGTATCCTAAAGATGGCGTGCGCCGCCTGGAACCATATGGAAATTACTGTATTATAAGCCGCACCTCCGCCATTTCCGCGGGGCAGTTATGCTGTATAAACCGATCCCGGCCGATTGGGGAAGCGGCGATGGTCCCTAGAGGCATTTTTGGCGCCCTGCAGATTTGCCCCCGGACACCGCAGCCCTGTGAAAATGGTATCCTGGAAGATCGGAATTTCCCGTTCCGGGTCAGCAATGGTGTACCACAGGATATGGCAGCCCAGGCTCAGGAGACGAACAAAATGGAACGGAAAATCGGGGAACCCCTGCTGACGCCGGCCGTTTGGGGAAGTCCGGCAGGGAAATGCCGTCCTTCCGTCTTCCGCTGGGGATACACAGCCAACGCAAAAGGATCCTGGAAGCTTTGAGCCTTCCAGGATCCTTTCCTGAGTCTGATTTTTAAATTACCCTTTGGGCGTTTCCGTTCCGGAAGCGCTCTTTTTTGTAACACCTGTCCCTGAACCCGAATACGGCTGAAGCTGTTCCTCCTGGCAGCCCCGCAGGACAACCCGGTTTTTCCCGGTTGGTTTGGCCCGGTATAGCGCGCCGTCAGCCTGCCGGAACAGATGCTCACAATCCGCCCGCTGCCGCTTAACCAAAACCCCACTAACGCTGCAGGGAACGCGCAGGGAACACTCCGGCAGTTCACACACCCGCAGCTTATTCTGAATCGTCTGGTATTTCTCCTTGAACACTGCGCCGCAGGCTGAGCCTTCACGAAAACCATAAACTCATCCCCGCCAAGGCGACCGATAATATCCGTGGTGCGAAAGGTCTCGCAGAGCAGCTCCCCGATAGAGCGCAGCAGGACATCACCGGGGAGATGCCCCAGGCTGTTATTCACGCCCTTGAAACCGTCGATATTCAAAATGAGCAGGGGATACACTCCACCAATGGATCATAGGCGAGCAGGCAACGCTCCGCCGCAGCCTCGCCGGCCTTTTTGTTGAGGATGCCGGACAGGCAGTCCGGCATCCGCTCAACGCTCCTTTGGATCCGGAACAACGGGATGCTGCAGGTACTTTTCCTCATATTCCTTCGTGGGGATCGGTTTACTGAACAGAAAGCCCTGGGCCAGCTGGACGCCGCAACTTTGCAGCACAGAGAGCTGCTCTTCGGACTCAATGCCCTCCGCCACCACCTTAATCTGGTTTTTCTGGCACACGCTCACAATGGATTCCACCACGGTCCTGGCCTTCGGGCTGTCCGCCACATGGTCCACCAGGGTTTTATCCAGCTTGAGTGCGTCGAAATCCACAGTGGATAAAAGCGCCAGGTTGGCATACTGGGTTCCGAAGTCATCGATAGAAACAACGAACCCGCTCCGGCGCAGCCGGCAAATCAGCGCCTTAAAGTCCACGCTGTCCGATTCCCGGGCCGTCTCGGTAATTTCAACTTCCAGGCACTGCCTTTCCACGCCGTATTTCTCGCAGATTCCTATGAGTTTCTCAACAAAATCCGGCTGGGACAGGGAGCACCTGGAGAAGTTGACGGCCAGAGGAAGCTTGGGCTTTCCCTGGCTTGCCCAATCCCGGAGCTGAGCGCAAGCCAGTTCTACCACATAAAAATCCAGCTGGCTGATGGTCTGCGTCTTTTCCAGAAGCGGCAGGAAATTGCCCGGCAGCACCAGAGAGCCGGAACGGGACTGGTATCGCACCAGCGCTTCCGCCCCCACCACCGTACGGTCACTGGAGGAAATTTGGGGCTGCAGATAGATGACAAAACGCTTCTCACGGATTTCATCCTGCAGCACCTTGGGATCCAACAGGTGGATCATCTCGTCACTATGGCTGCGATACCGGTTGGACAGGGGATTTTTGCGGTAAAAATCCTTCTTATCCTCATACATCTTCTCATCCGCCCTGGCAATACTCTGCTGCAGGGACTGGAACTGTGTATCCCATTGGGCGCCGATTGCCGCATTGCACACCGTGCCGGAAGAGAACCGCCCGCGCAGCTGCTCCACCTTCCATTCAAACTCCTGCCGCCCAATACCCGGACACAGGATTACAAATTCATCCCCGCCAATGCGGTAGTAGTTGGCCTGTCCAAAGACCTCCCGCATCTGGCGCGCACACCCGGCCAGCACCTTGTCTCCCTGGGCGTGCCCCTGGCGGTCATTGATGTCCTTGAGCCCGTTTACATCCAGGTACACCACGCCCATCGTCTGCTCAGTACCGGCCAGGGCCTCGGAATCCTCCATAAAGCGGTTGCGGTTATAAAAGGAGGTGAGTGTATCAAAATAACTCAGCTGGGAGAGCTGCTGTTCATTTTCCGTACGGCGGAAGGTCAGCATGAGAAAGTAGCACAGGGTCTGCAGCAGCGAGGAAATGCTGCGGATCCGCTCAGGCGGCGGGTTATCCACCCCCAGGCTTCCGCGCAGTCGGCCGTCCTGCTCCAGCGGGGCGGCAACCAGGCTGTGGATTCCCTGCCTGTACAACAGGGAATAGGCTTCGGGATAGGGGTCCCGCAGGCTCTCCACATCCTCGATAACCGCGCACTGCTGCCGGTCAAAGGCGGGGCGCCAGCAGTCGATAGCAGAAGGGGGAAGCCCCTGCAAATATTCCCGCTGAGGGGCCACACCCTGTGAGCACCATTCAAAATCGTTGTATAACAGCCCGCCCCGCTCTATAAACAGGTAGGCCCTGTCAGCCTGTAAGAACTCACCGATTCGCCTTAACACCTTGGACACAGAGCGGCTCATATCATGCTCCTGATACAAGGTGCGCACGCATTCCATAATAATCTCCTGGGCATCCAGGGTGTTTTTTAAAGCCTGTTTTTCCTCCTGGGCCTGTGTCATATCAAAAGCAATTTCCATCCGCGCGGTCTGCCCGCCCCATTGGATAAGCCGGTCTTTGAGCAGGTAGTGCTTTTTTGTAATGGGGTTGGTAAACTCCCAGGTATAGTTTTCCCCGGATACCAGCTTAGGTGTGGTACAGAACTCACAGGGGGTATCCCGTCCCTGCAGCACCTGATAGCACTTCAGGCCCTCCAAATCCCACACACCAAAGGTCTTGCGGCCCATCTCATTGATAAAGAGAAGATCATAAGTTTCGGGATCCGCCACATACATGAGCTCCGAAATCTCATCCATGGGCGCACGCAGATCCCTTGCAAGGTTTTCCAGCTGACGGCTCTGCTCCCGGTTGGCGGATTCCGTCTGTTCCATGGCGCGCTGCCGCTTGGCCTGTACCGACTCATACCAGGCCAAAAATGCCGCCAGCAGCAAAAAGCCGGCATTGAGCACCAGCATCCACAGCCTCGCTTTATCCACCTGGCGCTCCGAATAGGCCTCCGCCGCGGAAACCGCATCGTCGGCGATTCCAAAATAGGTCTCGCTCAGCTCGTAGAGCTCGTGCGAATCCCCGCCGTCGCGGACCAGGGAGATCTGTTCCTTTATCAGCTTCCACTGCTCCTGCATCCGGCCCACCAGCATTTGGTATTGTTCGTCATCGATGCGCTCCAGGCCGTTTTCGCTGTCTCCGGCGGCAAGATCCTGCAGCAGTGCGTCCAGCCGCGCCACAAGCCGGTTATCCGGATAGCCTTCCAGCTCCTTTTTAACCAGGCGCTGAGTTGCCCCGCGCACAACGCCGGAATAGTTGATAACCCGGGCATTTCCCTGCAGGCCATGAATGGAGAACAGGGAAAACAGTCCGGAAAAAACCACCGCCACTACCAGGATCATGGGAATAAACCGCTTTTGCATGACGCGCCCTCCCCGCCTCAAGGTTATACCTCTTAATCTGCTTATTATAGCAAATAAAACAGGAAGGGACAACCAAATAAAAATGGATCCGTTTCGGCAGCCTTCCGCCGGATTGATACGCCAGAAGCTGACAGAAAACACAACCGCCCAAAGGGTAGCAAATTGCTTAACGTCCTTGATGCTGCGAAGCCCCAGTCGGGAGCTCCTGTACGCGTTTGCGTTGAGGGATTTCTGATCCTGGCCTTGCCCCCCGCGCGTCTGCCCGGTTGTAATTGCCCCATACTGGCCTTACATCAAATTGGTGTTCGCAAGCTGCACCTACTGAAAAGGCAAGGACTTCTGCAAAACCAATATTATCTACTTTCATTGCATTGTCACCTTTGGGTTCAAAGTAACGGCAAACTCTTTAAAAAATCTATCCTTAGCTTTTCAAAGAAAATTTTCGCGAACATCTTATAAAGATGGGATACAAAAAAACTTAATACCCGACATTCCTGTGTAAAAAAACGAATGGATCGTGATTTTTTGAGAAGAGGGTTGACAAATATGACAGAATTGGGGATACTTTTAGTAAGCAGGAGTTCTGTTTTTCTGCTGTCATAGGTAAAGCGTTTAAATTTTAACAGTGTGTTATCTCCGTATTTTTATGGATGTAATACGCTGTTTTTGCGTCCCTCCGGACATAGGCGCTTTGTTTAAAAAATAATTAAGAAAGGGTAGAAGAGACGATGAGTTCAAACCGAAAAAATCATATGCGTATCGTAAGTATCTTATTATGTTTTATCATGCTGTTCGGGGCTCTGCCGCTTAATGTTTTTGCATCAGAGTTGTCTGAAAAGACTATTGAAGTAAGTTCAAAAAGTGGATTTGTAAACGCCTTTGAGGAAGTAGAAACCGCTGAATCAGGCAAGTTTGTAATTTCTTTACAGAATGATATTGTACTTTCCGGCAGAGGCTATGGCACCGGTTTAGATGTTCCCGCCGGAAAAAGCGTCACGCTGCTTGGAAACGGGCATACCCTTACTTATAGCAGCGACAATGAGGCGGCGCAGGCAGGAAATGTTAACACATCAAGCGACGCAGGACTTTTAATATGTACGGCGGTACAATAAGCGGCTGTGAATCCTACTTTTCAACCGGCGGCGGAGTCAGGGTATACGGCACAGGCGGAAAAGCTGTGTTCAATATGTACGGCGGAATAATTGAGGATAATAAGGCGCTTAAAGGAATTTACAACAGCTATTCTGCGGGCGGAGGTGTCCTTGCAATGGGCTCTGACGCAGAATTTAATATGTATGACGGTACTATCCGCAATAACGAAGTATCTTACCGCGGAGGCGGCGTATGCAGCTATATGTCTAATGTGACGATCAAAGGCGGTACAATTTCCGGCAATATCAGCGGAGCCGGCGACCACGGAAATAAGGGATATGGCGGCGGTGTCTGCAACTACTATGGAACAATGGTAATTGAAGGCGGCGTTATAGAAAACAATCAAGCTATCAACGGCGGAGGTATCTGTTCCTACGGCGTAAATTCCAGCGGATATCCAGGCACTATGGAAATTTCCAACTGTGTAATCAGGAACAATACGGCGGCAGAAGCCGGAGGCATTTTTTCTGCGTACAGCAATGACGTCAAAGTTTCTGGATGTACCGTAAGCGGAAATAAGTCGGAAGACTTCGGTGGAGGAGTTTATGTATATTCAGGACAAATGGATATGCAGGATAATAAAATAAATGGAAATACAGCAGTAGTCGGCGCAGGCTTAATGATGGAGTCCGCAGAAGTTTCAGTCGATAACGGAAATGTAATTACAGGCAATGAGGTTTCCGGAAAAAACGCTGCTGCGGGCGGTATTTATTTTGACAATGACGGACTGTCGATGTCAGGAAATGTTGTGGTACAGGGAAATAAGCTTGTCAACGGTACAGAAAAGACCGAAAACAATGTGTACTTTATGTATGATGAAACCAGCGGACAGACGGTTTATCAGACGGTAACTATTACCGGCGCATTGACAGGAAGCCAAATTGGTGTAACCGAGCAGGGGGTAATGGAGGGGAAGGCGCCTTCTCCGGCATTTACCTCAGGATACAGCTCCTTTAATCCCAGCCTTCACCCGAATCGTTTTTTTGTAAGCGATGACCCTGATTGGATAGTTCTTTACAGCGAGGATACTGCGGAAGCCAGACTTGGCAAAGCAGTTACGGTTTCTTATGAATGGGTCGGCACTGCTCCTGAAGGTGCGGTATTGCCGGAGCCGGACACGGTAGAAAAGGGTAGAGAATATACCGCAAAGGAAAAACCTGGCGATACAGAAGCGTATGCATTTTCCGGATGGTATACCGACAGGGAGTGTACCGCACTTTATGAAGACGGAACAGTTATAAATGAAAATACAGTTTTGTATGGAAAATGGGACTTAAAGGCAATTCCTGTTCCGCCTTCAGCTACGGCATACAGAGTGGAGCACTATAAGGAAAATACTGATGGCAGTTACACTCTTTCCGAGACAGAATTTCCGCTGTATGGAAAAGTAGGCGAAACTGTTATTGCTAATGAGAAAGAATATGAGCACTACCATGTAAACGGAGATAAGTCAACTATATCGGGAATTGTTACAGAGCCGGTAATAGATGGCTCCGGCAAACCTGAACTCCTGGTACTGAAACTGTACTATGACATCGATACAGTTACTGTTTTCTACAACTTAAACGGCGGAAACGGAGCAGCCGGAACTGACTATTCCGCACAGACCGTTAAGTACGGCTCCTCTGTAACTGTAAAGGAATCGCCGTCAAAAGATGGTTTTGACTTTACAGGCTGGAAGCTCAATGATGATATTTACAAACCAGGAGATACTGTTGAGGTTACTGAGGATATAACATTTACGGCTCAGTGGAATCCTGTTGGAGGCTCTTCAGGCTCATCTGAACCCGATAATCCAAGCACAGATTCAGAAACTCCGGAAACCGGAGATGAAAATGGTATCGCTACAGTTGCTCTTGCGCTGGTGATAAGCGGAGGCATCATTTTCTTGCTGGTAGATGCGAGAGAAAAACAAAGTAAAATTTGAGATTGGCTTTTAGTTATAAAATAGCAGAGCCCTAATACAAAAGCGGAGCTGAAAAATCGCTCCGCTTTTGTATTTTACAGGCTTTTTTCGTAGCTTTCTTCAGTTTCAAACGAGTTGTACTGCGGTGTGCCGTTTGAGCATCGACCGTAAAACTGTTTTTCGAATTTTGCTACTAAAAGCCCGCAAAGCCGTATAAATACCTAAAAAATAAGGGTCGGCATCTTTTTGTCAGCCCTTCATGGGTTTATGCTGCAAAAAGATACCACTATAGGCGCGGGAACAAAAACAAAGCGCACCCACAAAAGTAGGTGCGCGATTCTGTCTGCGGCGACTCGCCGCTGGGTTTGGGTTACAAAAAAGATACCCGTCTGCCAAAGTAAAAAAGAGAATTTCGGGTTCAGAATAAAGCTGTTATCATTTTTGCATTACGCTTTTTTTAAGAGTTTTATTTTGGATGTGTCATTTTTTGGGGCCCAATTCCGATCTCTATTCAGTTTTTTTGCAGCCGACTGTGATCATAGTAATATACTCGTCACGGCTTTGCAGGGACATTTCGTTCAGGCCCTCCTCATAGGAATATCCAACCAGCTCCATTTGGTTTTCCTCTGCAAAAGTGCAGATGTTTTGGTAAACCTTCTCCAACTTTTTCCACCCTCCCAGACAAAAGGCCCGCAGATATGTCCCAGCAGGCCGCACCGTGTCGTAAACTTCTGTATCCTCCCTGCCGTAGGCAAAAAAGCAGTCGTAATCGGCATAGTTTCTGGCTGCGATCTTCTCGACTGAAATTCGGCTTCCGAAATTGTCATAAAGGCCGAAGATGGATTTTAACCGCAAAGAAAAATCTCCCGCAACAGCAAAATCGCTGTCGTCATAGGCCCCGGTAATCGGGGCACTGAGCAAAATGCGCTGTTCGGGAAGTGTGACCACTTCGATCTCCCCCTCTTTAGCTGTAAGACTCAGGGACAGTTTTTGAGATTTTTGTTCCAAAAAGGCTTTCGTGTTCAGAAGCTCCCGAATGGATTTGTCAATCAGGGCTTTTCTCTCTTCGATCAGTTCCGCGAAGGAAGCGCCCAATGTCCTTTGCTGATAACGGACGATCTCTTCAATGGATAAGCCGATCTTTCGCAGGATCAAAATCAGCTCCAGCTGTACTGTCTGAAAACAGGTGTAGTAGCGGTAGCCGTTTTCCCCTTTGATTTCGGGAGAAAACAGCCCGATCTCATCGTAATAGTGCAGCGTGCGCTTGTTGACGCCGTTGAGTTTGGCAAATTGCCCTGTGGTATATAAATATTTTTTCTTTGTCATCACAAGCCCCTTGACATTACAGTTACTGTATCGTTTATCATACCGAATAGTGAAGAAAATTGCAAGGGCGGCGTATGAAGATGGAAATTTTAAATGCAAATCAAAAACCATGGAAAGAGATAAAAGAGATTTATATGGAAGCCTTTCCCAAGCCAGAGCGAAAACCATTTTTTACGGTTCGACGTTCTGTAAATAAGGGAAAAGCACTGCTGTTGACAGCAATGGAGAATGAAATTTTGCAGGGTTTTGTGATGGCGATCCCCTACAAAAACATGGTGATGGTGGATTATCTGGCGGTTTCTTCAAAAATCCGCAGCCGCGGGACCGGCAGTCGAATCCTACAGGAGATATGCCGGTACTTTCCCGGCAAGAAAATCGTTTTGCTGATCGAGCGGCTGGACGACACCGCCGAAAAAAAAGGCCAGCGGATTGCCCGCAGACGATTTTATTTCAAAAACGGCTTCACCTCTTCGGATATTTACATTGCCGGGCGCAGCGGAGATATGGAAATTTTGAATTTTGGCGGCACCGTATCGAAGCAGGAGTATATGGACTTGCAGCAGTACGCTTTAGGGAAGCTGATGTTCCGGCTGTCTGGCATCCGGCTTGCCGTCTGAGAAAGGGGTATTTTATGAGCACTATTTTTTCAAAGGTGAAATTGAAAGGGCGGCAGATCATCCTGCTGTCCGTGCTAGTTTTGTTTGCAGCTGTCGCAGAAATGATGCTGCCCTCTCTGCTCGCCCAAATGATCAACAGCGGGGTGGCCGATTCTTCCCGCGGCACGGTGTTGATCCTTGCTGCTGTTATGGCGGGAGTAACCGTACTGGCCTGTGTCGTCAATTTTTTGTCGGTGAAAATCGCGTCCCGCATTTCCACGGACTTCTCCGCAGCGCTTCGCGGGCAGGTTTTTGAAAAGGTGCAGAGCTTTTCGGCTGCGGAACTGGACAAGTTCGGTACGGCCAGCCTGGTCACGCGAAGCACATCGGATATTACCAACGTGCAAAACTTTCTTACCCTGCTTTTGCGCATCGGCATCCTTGCGCCGATGATGGCGGTGGCGGGCTTGATTTTCTCCGCCGCCACCGGCGGACAGGTCAGTTCTGTCCTTACCGTTGCGATCCCGGTATTATTGGTGGGGTGTGGCATTGTCATTCTGTTTCTTCCCGCTATTCTGTAAAACTTAGAAAAAAACTGGACCGTCTCAATCAGCTGTTTCTGGAATCACTGGAGGGGGTCCGGGTCATCCGCGCTTTCAATAAACAGCAGGCGGAAAGCCGCCGTTTCGGCGAGGCGAACGCCGACTATGCAGCGACCGCCATGCTGTCCGGCCGGATCACCAGCCTTTTGCTGCCGCTCATCAATGTGATTTTCGGCGTGACCACAGCGGCGGTTTTAGGGCTTGGCGCCCATTATGTTGAAACCGGCGCTATGGAGGTCGGTTCCCTGGTGGCGAACAGCCAGTATATCAGCATGGTGCTGATGTCGGTGATGATGCTGGCCCTTGTCATCATGATGTTTCCCACGGCATATGCCTGCGCAGGGCGTATTGCAGAGGTACTGGAGACAGAAGCCACGATTCGGGACGGCTCGTTTTCCCTGTCGGAGCGCCCGCTCCGCTCCACGGTGGAATTTCGTCATGTGACCTTTGCTTACCCCGGCGCACAGGAGCCGATTTTAAAAGACATCAGCTTTGAAGCCCATCCCGGAGAGATCACCGCCATTATTGGCGGGACAGGGCGGGGCAAATCCAGTATTTTAAAGCTGATCCCCCGCCTGTACGATCCCCTGTTCGGAGAGGTTTTGATTGACGGCGTAAATGCCAAGGAATATGCCGTGGACGACCTCCGCTCCCTGATCGGCTATGTCCCCCAGAAAAACGTTCTGTTTTCCGGCGATATTGCCTCCAACCTCAATTTTGGAAAAGAGGACGGCGCGCAGCAGGATTGGCAGGCGGCGGCGAAAATCGCGTGCGCCGAGGAATTTATCCTAAAAAAAGAAAATGGGTATCATGACAGAGTTGCCCAAGGAGGAACAAACCTTTCCGGCGGACAGCGCCAGCGGATGGCGATTGCAAGAGCGATTATGAAACAGCCCGAAATCTATGTGTTTGACGACAGCTTTTCCGCTTTGGATATGAAAACCGACCAAACACTCCGCAAAAACCTGAAAGCAGCCATGGGAGACGCCACCATTATTCTGGTGGCGCAGCGGGTGAGCACGATTTTGGACGCCGACCGCATTCTGGTCGTTGACGATGGAATGATTGTCGGCCAGGGAACGCATCAGGAGCTTTTGAAAAGCTGCCCCCTCTACCGCGAAATTGCCGAGATCCAGTTGGGAAAGGAGTGTGTCTGACATGAAAACCCATACCTTCAAACGGCTGCTAGGGTATCTGAAAGGCCATAGGCTGCGGTTGTTTTTCGTCCTGCTGTTCGCTTCTGTCAGCACCATTTTCACCGTGATGGCCCCGTTTGTGATCGGCAAGGTCACAACGACCCTGTTTGACAGCATCCGGGCCGGCGTGTTTTATTGGGAAACCATTCTCTGGCTGCTGGCAGCGTTGGTGGGCCTCTATCTGATTTCCCAGTTCTTTTCGTTTTTGCAGGGATTTCACATGGCGAAGGTCACTGCCAATGTCATGCGCGAAATCCGAAGCGACATTGACGGGAAAATGCACCGGTTGAAACTGAACTACTACGACACCCATACCCATGGCGACATTCTCAGCGTAATCACCAACGATGTGGATACCATCAATAATACCGTCAGTCAGAACCTGACCTCCATCGTTACGCAGGTCATCACTGCAATCGGCATCCTTTTGATGATGCTGGCGATCAGCCCGAAACTGACCATCATTCCCATCATCATGGTGCCGCTGTCGCTGCTCAGCGCGGCGGGTGTGATGAAATCCAGCGGCAGGCATTATGAAAAACAGCAGCAGCTGCTGGGTCAGCTCAACGGATACATTGAAGAAATGTACAACGGCCAGCAGGTCATTCAGTCTTTCAGCTATCAGGACCGGGC
>JAETPU010000024.1 GCA_021771035.1 Marvinbryantia formatexigens
CGTTTATTATACCATAAATGCAAGCCGCCCATCGGCTTGCTACCAGTACGGTAAAAGAAATGCATCCGCAAAAACGGCCAATGCCGTTTTTACCGCTATTTGCGTTTATTATACCACAGAACCCCAGGTTTGTGAATGACAAAATCGTCACATCAACCTGGCTTTTCCCGGTATATTCCGGGCTTTTTGCCGCCGGCAGCCGCATCCATTCCAAACAGACGGTATCCAGGAGTCTGACCGATTACACTTGTAGAATCCTACAAAAACCGACGGAAAACATCTGCAAAATATTGATGATTTATTCATAAACTTATGTTACAATAAACATGAAAATTAGGGAAGGCTCGGCCCTCCCTCAGAACAAAACAGGGAGGTGAACCGGTAGAGTCTATCACTGATAAAATGAACTGACAACGTCTGATTGCGGATAACCCGCCCTGAAAAGGAGCCTGTAAATATGAATCGCTTAGACGCACAGAAAATAAAAAAAATCCCAACTCAACCCAGAACTTCAACTATTGTGTGTGTCACCAATCAATATGAATGTGAGCGCCTGATCAAAGCCGGCCGCGTGGTGGCAGATCTTTCCAATACCGATCTGCGGGTCATCAACGTCTCCCCGGTGGATATCAGCCGGACCGACTTTGCGGCGCTGGAATATCTCTATGAGGTTTCAAAGCAATATGAGGCCTCTATGTCCATCCTGTATTCGGATGACGCCTACCATACGCTGGCCCGCTATCTCAAGCAGAATAAGGCCTCCCATGTGGTTACCGGCGAAAGCGATGGTAAAAATACCATGCTGCCTCACCTGTGGTCGCGTTTTTCCATGACCCGTTTTTTTACCGTTTCAAAAAATGGCCAGCTCCAGGAAGTTGTAACCGCTCCGACTGCCGCAATGGCATAGGCTGTGCCGCATCTCATCAGCAAAGGATTCAGGCCACAGCATTTTGGGCCGGACCGTTATCCAACGGTCCGGTTTTCTTCGCAAAACCATAAAAATAATCCGTAAGGAGGATTTCAGGTATGGATTTTGAAACCACCACCTTTTATTTTCCCAGTTCTGATGGAAAAACCGAGCTCTATGCCCGCTGCGCTGTGCCTGAGGGCCCGATTGTGGGGATTTTGCAGATTTCCCATGGGATGTGTGAATATATCGATCGCTATGAGGAAGTTTTCTCCTATTTCGCCCGCCGGGGTTTTTTAGTTTGCGGCCATGATCACCTGGGCCACGGAAAATCCGCGAAGAACGACCAGCTGGGCTTCTTTGCAGAGAAAGACGGCGCCAGCTGCTTAGTAGAGGATCTTCACCGGATGACATTGGAAATAAAATCCCGATATGCCCCAGCGCCCTATTTCCTTTTGGGGCACAGTATGGGCTCCTTTATTGCCCGGGCATATCTGAGTAAATACGGCTCGGAGCTCACCGGTGTTATTCTCAGCGGTACAGGAGGCCCTAATCCCGCTGCGCCGATGGGAATTGCACTGGCCAATACCATCAGTATGGTGCGGGGAGCCCGGCACCCCAGCCATACCCTGGATCAAATGGCCTTCGGCAGTTTTAACCGCCGCTGCCAGCCTCGCCGGACCAGCAAGGACTGGCTCAGCCGGGACAACGCCGTAGTAGATCGGTATCTCAAGGATCCCTACTGTATGTTCACCTTCTCCGCCAGCGCATTCCGGGATCTGTTCACGCTCAATCACCAGGTCAATTCCAGGGACTGGGCCCAGAGCATTCCCCAAAAGCTGCCCATTTACCTGCTATCCGGTGATATGGACCCTGTGGGGGATTATGGGGAGGGCATCCGCCATGTTTACCGGATGCTCAAAAAAGAGGGCGTTTACCACATCACCATGCGGCTGTATCCCGGCGGACGCCATGAAATGTTCAATGAGATAAACCGTCTACAGGTGTTCGGGGATCTGTACGCCTGGCTGTGCCGGCGCTGTGAAAATGTGCAGCAATCCCCTGAAGGGCCCGACGCAGTTTTGAAGGCCAAGGATTCCGAGGAACTATAGACGCCGAAAACCCAATACCTATCGCTTCCCCGTATCCGGAAGATACCCGATTTAAAAACGGATTTTTCACAACCGGATCTATGGGAATTCTTAGCTTGAAACGTTGATTTGCACGCAAAAAGTGGTATGATAGTAAGAGAGATGAGTCCAAAATTTTCACCCACCGGCGTCCGGATGGATTCGGGCAGTCCGTGAAAGTCCAGGATTTTTACAAAGGCTCATTGATAATAGAAACAGCTGCCGGCCAGGCCGTATTCACAGCCGGATTCGGTCCCAACCCGCAGCCGGAGAAATGGAGCGGAGACAGACAAATGAAGGAAACGCAAAGCTGGAACGTGCAGCGCAATTTGACGAT
This sequence comes from Marvinbryantia formatexigens, assembly GCA_021771035.1. Taxonomy (GTDB): domain Bacteria; phylum Bacillota; class Clostridia; order Oscillospirales; family Ruminococcaceae; genus CALXEM01. Next base: position 2,375 of record JAETPU010000024.1, read on the forward strand.
GCTGACGGATTTTTATGAATTGACCATGGCCAACGGGTATCTGCAGCAGGGCATCGGAGATCGGATTGCGGTGTTTGATATGTTTTTCCGTAAAATTCCGGACGAAGGCGGGTTTGCCATCTTTGCCGGTTTGGAACAGCTGGTGGATTATCTGAACAATCTGGAATTTACCCAGCAGGATTTGGACTATCTGTGTTCCAAAGGCATTTTCAGCGAGGAATTTCTGGAGTATTTAAAGAATTTTCAGTTTGCCTGCGATGTTTGGAGCGTGGAGGAAGGCACTCCCATTTTCCCCGGTGAGCCTGTGGTCATTGTAAAAGGCCCCATTATTCAGGCCCAGCTGGTGGAGACAATGGTTCTTTTGACCATTAACCACCAATCCCTGATTGCCACAAAAGCCAGCCGGATTGCCCGTGCCGCGGACGGGCGCCCTGTGATGGAATTCGGTTCCCGCCGCGCCCAGAGCTATGACGCCGCTATCCTGGGAGCCAGAGCCACCTATATCGGCGGGTGTTCCTCAACGGCCTGCGCCATTGCGGATCGGGAATATGGGGTTCCTGCGGTGGGCACGATGGCTCACAGCTGGGTGCAGCTGTTCGATACAGAATATGAAGCCTTTAAAAAATACGCGGAAATTTATCCGGACAACTGCACTCTGCTGGTGGACACCTACAATGTGCTCAAATCCGGTGTTCCCAATGCCATCCGGGTATTTAACGAGGTGCTGGCTCCAATGGGCTACAGGCCCAAGGGAATCCGCATCGACAGTGGCGATATTGCCTATCTGTCCAAAAAGGCCCGTAAACTGCTGGACGACGCGGGATACCCGGACTGCACCATCTGCGCGTCCAATTCCCTGGACGAATATATTATCCGGGATCTGCTGCTGCAGGGCGCCAAGCTGGATTCCTTCGGCGTTGGTGAAAATATGATCACGTCCAAGAGTTCTCCGGTGTTTGGCGGCGTATACAAGCTGGTTGCCATCGAAAACGAGGACGGCACCATGACCCCCAAAATCAAACTCAGCGAGAGCATTGAAAAAATTACTACCCCGGATTTCAAAACCTTCTACCGGTTCTACAGCCGGGAAAACGGCGAGGCAATCGCCGACTATGTCACGCTCTACGACGAGGTGGTAGACGATTCCGGGGAAATTGAAATTTTCGACCCTGTCGCGGTTTGGAAAAAGAAAAAGCTGACAAATATTGTAGCTAAAAAAATGCTGGTTCCGATTTTCGAAAAGGGCCGATGCGTCTATACGTCTCCTTCCCTGGATGCAATCAAGGCCTACTGTGCCGATCAGCTGGAACACCTGTGGGACGAAGTCAAACGGTTCGACAATCCCCATCGGTACTATGTGGATCTCTCCCCCAGGCTGTGGGAAATCAAAAACCGCCTTCTGGCGGATCACAATGAGCTTTAAGCGCGTCAACGGTATGGGAGAGGCTTTTGGCCTCTGCCGGGGCATCCATAAAAAAGACGGCGCCTGACCATCCTGAAGGGATAAGTCCGCATAGCGGGAAGCCCTCGCGCAACGTCCCCGTTTCTCTTGCAGCTTTAAGAAAACTCAAAACCCTCTGGAATCCATTTTTCATGTGTTCCAGAGGGTTTATTCTTTTGCAGACCTGGCGCTTCTCTGCCAGGCTTTACCTTTCTAGTTTGCATCAGTTTCGGCGGTGTTGCAAGTGGACGGCAAGGACGCATGGACTTAAGGGGTCGAATGCCAGCAGCGACCTTCCAGTAAATCTGGAAGGTCTACACAATGCCCTCTGCCCAAGAAGCTTTCCTGAGCCTCCGGGAGGATACTTTCGTGCAGCCCGGCTGATTTGGCAGGCACCTTCAGGTAGATTCATCAGACTTCGGGCGCCTTTCTTTCCCAGAGCAGCGGCAGGTTTTCCTGGGCCGGCCCACAGATGAGAATTCCCCGGTAATCAAACCGGGAACCATGGCAGGGACAGTCCCAGCTGCGCTCATCCGGATTCCATTCCAGCTGGCATCCCAGATGCGGGCACCGGGTTTTCACTCCGAAACAGATCCCATTTTCCGACTTGTAGACACCAATTTTTTCCTCCCCAACCGTTACGATGCCGCCATGTCCGGCTTTCAGTTCCGCGATAGTTTCTTCCGGAATCTCAAAGAGCGTCTTCGTCAGGCCCTTCACCGCCTGTACTCCCTCCCCGGCAATACCGGAAAGCTCCTCCAGGGAAAACCGGCTGGGGGAAAACACAAAATCATAGGGGGTTTCTTCTCCGCAGATCCGGGCACATAGAATCTGCGCCGCCACCATGGAGGAGGTCATTCCCCATTTTTCAAAGCCTGTTGCCACATACCAATCCGGCCTTGCCGGAGCATATTGTCCGATAAATGGGATATGATCCGCAGTCATACAGTCCTGCGCCGACCAGTGCGCCACCTCCCTGCTTCCCGGGAAAAGCTCCTGCGCCTTTTCCCGCAGGGCGCGATAGCGTCCGCCCTCCTGGTTCTCCCCTGTCCGGTGATTTTCCCCGCCAAATAGCAGAAGGTCCTCCCAATTCCGCAGAGAGTAGGCATTTGAACCCACGCCCAAATACATCCCGTCCACCTGTGGAGCGCCTTTCAGCGCCAGTACATAGGAACGTTCCTGATGCATCCTGGTGAAATAGAGCCCGGGCCAATTGAGAAATGGATAATGACAGGCAAACACTGCCTGCTGAGCTTCCACTGAGCCATCATCAGTATACAGGACAGTTCCATCCATGGAGCGTACCGCCGAATGCTCATAAACAGTCAGGCCATCCGCAAGGGCTGCGATGAATTTCAGCGGGTGAAACTGCGCCTGATTGGAAAATCGAACCGCCCCCGCAGCTGGAATCGGGATTGGGATATCGCCTGTAAACTCTGCCGGAAGCCCCAGCTTCTGTGCGGCCTGCACCTCAGCCTGCAATTCCTGCTTGTTCTGAGAAAAGACATAGCTGTCCCTACGCTGGAAATCGCAGGCAATCCGTTTTTCTGTAATCAGCTGGTCGTACTGCTCAATGGCCTGCAAGTTGGCCTGGGCATATGCCCTCGCCATCTCCATCCCCTGCTTGGAGATGAGATTGGCGTAAATAAGCCCATGTTGGGCCGTTATCTTGGCCGTGGTATTCTGAGATTGTCCGCTTGCTATGCGGTCAGCTTCCAGGACTATCACTTGTTTTCCCGCCTGCTCAAGCAGATAGGCTGTTAAAATTCCAGCCAGCCCCGCCCCTATTACCGCCACCTGTGTTTGTTGATGCCCCTGCAGCGCGGGCCGTTTTGGTATATCGCAAATGCCGGACCAAATTGATTCCATAGAATCCCCCAATCTCTCAGCGCTAAACGCATGGTGTCCCTGCGCCTGAGGCGTATTTTTCGGTGTATCACCGTCTTACGATCAGTGTGTCCCCGGCTGACGCAAGATATGCCTTCCGGCCCGTATTCTCTGGCGAATCCGGCATAAATCTCTCCATTTACGGGTTGGAATCAGAAGCACTTGTCATTCTTCCCACCTCCCCGTTCCCGGGCGGCGCTTTTTTATCTTTATCCTTGAGTTGGCCCCTGTTCAGAGAATATCGGCGCTATGCCGGACCGTGACGCGTTAGATCCGGGTATTCGCCCCAACCGCTGTCGTCTCTCCCAGGATTCCGCCTTCCTCCCATGTGTTTTCTTAGGGAATAATCCCGTACTGCCCGAATGGAATCTCAGAATCTTGTAAGTATCTACCCCCAGTTTCATTGGGGGATTTTCCGCCTGCCCGGCAACATCCAAAAAGCAAGGCCCCCGGAGATAGCTCCAGGGCCTTGCTTTTACATCCAGCAGTAGGTTTGCCTACCGTTTGGTTTTATCAAAGCTGGGGTTAAAGGCATAGAAATTCTTGCAGTCCAGTTGTTCCTGAACCAGCCTGAGGCCTTCACCGAATCTTTGATAGTGAACGATTTCCCGCTCTCTGAGATACTTAATAACATCCCTCACATCCGGATCGTCGGCCAGGCGCAGGATATTATCATACGTGAGCCGTGCCTTCTGCTCTGCTGCCAAATCCTCATTCAAATCGGCAATGACATCGCCGGTGGATTGCAGTGTTGCCACATCAAAGGGCATTCCAGATGCCGCCTGCGGATAAATACCCGTGGTATGATCCACAAAATAGGTGTCAAATCCGCTCTTTTTAATCTCATCAATGGAAATATTCCGTGTCAACTGATACAGGATGGTGGAAACCATCTCTACGTGTGCCAGTTCTTCCGTACCAATATCGGTCAGCAGTCCCTTGATTTGCGCATAAGGGGCAGAATACCGTTGGCTGAGGTACCGGGTTGCAGCACCCATCTCCCCATCCGGACCGCCAAATTGTCAAAGGGGATGAACGTCCGGCTCCTCTGATTTTTGAATCCAATTTGCCAGTTGGTTCCACCTGTGTATATCCTGTCCGTAATAATTCTCCAGTGCTTCACAAACCTGTCGCTCCAATTGGCGCACTTTTATAGGGGAGCTTCCGCCATCCTCACCCTCCCATTGGGAAGGCAGTGCAGCAATAGGCTGAAATGCCGCCATCACAATCATCTCCAATCCTGCGCCATCCTATGCTGCAAAGCCATATTTCGTCCCTGCGCGGCATAGAATGCACCATAGAAAGGAGATGGGGCCCATGCCCACAGCTGCCGCCTATATCCGGGTATCCACAGAGGACCAGCTGGAATTTTCCCCTGACAGCCAGCGCAGCCGCATTGCGGATTATGCCGCGGCTCACGGATATTCCCTTCCGGAGGAATTTATCTTTGTAGATGAGGGCATCAGCGGACGCAGCGCACAAAAACGGCCAGCCTTCCTGAGAATGGTTGCCTTGGCCCGCCTGGAACCCCGCCCCTTCGACGTTATTCTGGTATGGAAATTTTCCCGGTTTGCCCGAAACCGTCAAGACAGCATTTTCTACAAGTCCATGCTGCGCAAGGACTGCGGCATTGATGTCATTTCCATCACGGAGCAGCTCAGCGAGGATCCCACCTCCATCCTCATCGAAGCCCTGCTGGAGGCCATGGACGAATACTATTCCATCAACCTGGCGCAGGAGGTGCGCCGGGGAATGCAGGAAAAATTCTCCCGGGGCGGCATCGTCTCCCCGCCTCCAATTGGATATCGGGTGCAGGACGGCCAATTCGTAATCGATGAGCCCAACGCTTCCCTGATCAGACGGATATTTGCGGAGTTTCTGCGCGGACACCCCACCGGGGATATTGCAGCGGCACTCAACCGCCTGGGGCTGACCACAAGCCGGGGAAATCCCTTTCAAAAACGCAGTGTAGAGTACATTTTAAAAAACCCGGTCTATGCCGGTCAGCTACAGCGGGACGGCATCCTCACTGCAGGGAACCATCCGGCGCTCATATCCCAGGAGGATTTTCAGCGGGTTCAGGAAAAGCTGTCAAGGACGCTCAGCTCCTCGTCTGCCTCCCATACAGCCCCTGCGGGGTTTCTGCTGCGCGGACTGGTCCGGTGCAGCAGCTGCGGCGCCCTGCTCACCTGCAGCGGGCGCAATTCCCTGCAATGCCAGCGATATGCCAAAGGGCTTTGCAAAGTCTCCCACTGTATCAGCCGGCCCAGGCTTGAGAAGGCCGTCCTTTCACAATTAGCCCAGGATTTAAGTTCCTGTCAGTTTTCCCTTTCCCCAAACGCGCCGGTTTATCACAACACCACCTCTGCCCTGGTTCGGCATCAACAGCAGCGTCTGCAGCGTATTCAGGCGGCTTATGAGGCGGGGGTGGATACACTGGAGGAATATGAACGCAGAAAAAGGGAGGTTCTCACCCAGCTGGGAGAGCTGCAACGCCATCCAACCCCCGTCCAGCACAGCCTGAAGCTCACCGGTTCCCAATTGGTCTCTCTGCTGAGCAGCCCGATGCTGAAAGAGGATGAAAAAAATGAGCTCCTGCGCTGTATCCTTGCAAAAATTATCTGGAACTGTCCTGAAAGGACGATCCAATTATTCTACCGCACAGCTTACCTCTCGGAGGAACCTTTGGGGATGGGAACGCATACAATACAAGAGAACAAAACGATTACGGGAGGAAACAACCCATGCCAATCATCTACCTGAGCCCTTCTACACAGGAATACAACCTGTTTGTCAACGGCGGTAATGAAGAGGAGGTCATGAATCAAATCGCGGATGCCATGGTTCCCTACCTGCGGGCAAACGGAATTCGGTATTCCCGCAATTCGCCCTCCGGCAATGTCTCCGCCTCGATTGCGCAGTCCAACGCGGGGAATTATGACCTACATGTGGCTATCCATTCCAACGCATCTCCGGAAAACCGGGCAGGCCAGCTGCAAGGAACCGACATTTACTATCAGGCCACCAACTGGCGCAGCAAGCATTTTGCCGACATTCTGGCCAACAACTTTAAGAATATCTATCCCAATCCCAATATGGTGGATACCCGCACCACCACCTCCCTGTCGGAGGTTCTGCGTACCAGGGCACCGGCGGTACTCATTGAGGTGGCCTATCATGACAATCCGGAGGACGCCGCCTGGATTAAGGAAAACATTGATGCCATCGCCCGCACCATCGTACTGTCCATCACGGAGTACTTCGGGCTGCCCTTCATCCAGCCCGGCCCGGCCAAGACCGGAACCGTGAACACAGGCGGCCCCAGCCTCCTCATCCGCGACAGGCCAAACACCGGTTCCACTGTCCTGGGCAGGATTCCCAACGGCGCGCAGGTCACCGTCTATGGCATCAGTCCCACCTACTGGTTCTCCATCGGATACAATGGCAGCTACGGCTTTGTCAGCGGAGATTTTGTGGATATCAGCTGAGAGAATTCCCTTTCGAAAGCAGATGCCCTGAGGGGCGTCTGCTTTTTTGCCGTGTCCAAATGAACCCCGCTGCGTATTCCTCTCCCCCGGACACCGGCCTTTGGGAAAAACCGTTTCTTCTCCCAATCATCTCCCATTACAATTTGGTCCTCCTAATTGGCTGATGATCACCTTTGCCAGAGCCGGGCTGGGAGTTGCGATTTTAATGGGATACTGAAGTTTCTTCTGATACGTCCACATTCCTTATCCCTCCATTTCCCAAGGCCATGGATTATCGACCCATCTCCAGCAGGGGCCGCCGTCGTAATCCCCCGGCGTCAGGGGACCGAACTTCTGAACATATTCGGCTGTTGCCTTTTTTGAAAGTTCCAGATATTTTGCATAATAGTCCAGAGCAAAGGTGTCCCGCGGATGTGTGTCCAGAAACAGCTTTACTTCATCCAACGCAAAATCGCAGATCTGGATGCGGTGCATTAAGGCCTTCCTATCGTCCACGAGGCACAGCCTCCTCTCCGATAAAGGGTTTATCTAACGCATGAAACAGGGTTCCCCGATGAAGAGCCACGTCGGCATCATAGGGCTTTTCCCACACCTGCATGGGCACATAGGCCATTGCAAGCGAAAGTGAGGAAAGCATCACATTGTCGCACGGCTCCGGATAATCGGGACATCCCGTTTGTCTTTCCAACATAGGGTATCCCTCCCAGAAATTGTTGTACCGGTTGTAGGAACCGGTGACAATTCATCCTACGCAGAATTTAGAAATTGGTTTTTCACCCGCTGGATGGCTTTTTGAAAAAAATATGGTAAAATGAAAAAAGAAAGCTCCGGTTGTTCCGTTTTTAGAAAATAAGCGAATAAAATTTTTCTTTTGCAGGAAATTCACCCGCACGAACCACTATAGTTGTAAAGAGCCCTTTTGTATTCGCCAACCCCAGTTTCCCGGTTCGTTTGACTCAACTGAAAATAAGAGGAGGAATCGATTATGCGTGATTCAAAATCCCGGCGCAGAACCGGCAGTCTGGCAGTGTGCCTTGCCCTGCTGTTGGCAGTATGTATGACAGCTTGTTCTTCCGCCAGCTCCAGCTACAACAGCAATTCATCCGCCGGCTATGCCGGACAACACGATTATGAGGAATCCACCTCATCCCAGGCCATGGACAAGCAGCTGGAGGGAAAGGATCCCGGGGAAGCTCTCCGAAAAATTGTAAGAACCTTTCACTTTACCCTGGAGACTCAGGACTTTGATACCCTCATCAGCCGTATCCAGACCTCAACCAAAGAGACCGGCGGGTACCTGGAAAACTTCACGGTCAGCGACAGGTCCTCCTCCCGCTCCGCGGGAACCTCCCAGGGGCTGCGCAGCGCCGATATCACCGCCCGGATCCCGCAGGAAAAGGTAGACAGCTTCTGTGCAGGCCTGCAGCAGGACGGTAACGTGATTTACCATTCTGAGGAGGCGCAGGACATTACCCTGAGCTATTCCGACGTACAGGCCCGGTGCGATTCTCTTCGCCAGGAGCAGGAGCGCCTTCAGGAACTGATGGAAAGCGCCGAAACCATCGACGATCTGATTACCCTGCAGGAACGCCTCTCCGAGGTTTCCTACCAAATTGAAAGCTATGAGTCCCAGCTGCGCACCTACGACAGCTCGGTGAATTACAGTACGGTATCCATTTCCGTCTCCGAGGTGGAGGTTCTCAAGCCCACCGCCCAGTCCTTTACCGGGCGCGTCCAGCAGGGCTTCACCCGTTCCCTGGACAATATTGCCATTGGAATGACTAACTTTGCCATCTGGTTTTTGGCCTTCTCTCCCTATCTGCTGCTGATGGCACTGCCGGCAGCCATTGTTCTGCTTGCCATCTTTATACCCAAACACCGCAGAAAAAAGAAGATGCGCACCGCGCCGGCCCGCCAGCCCATGCAGCCGTCCGAACCGTCCCAGGAAAACGCTGAAAACCAACCGCCCAGGGATGAATGATAGACGCAGCGTGTAACTCGGGCTCTCTGTACTAACAGCACAATAGTTTTAATTTTCCAAAATATATCCAGCAAGCCTCTGTGCCGGTATTACGCCGGTACAGGGGCTTTTGCTTCACCTCAAAACATCAAGCCGAACCGGCAAAACCGTCCCACAAATAGATGGATACCGTTTTGAACACAACAGGATACCGAAAAGAAAAGGGCAAACCGAAATCAATCCCCCAGGCGGCGGAATCCCCATTTTCAGGTGAAAATCAGTTGATGCAAATCCAAGGGGCTTCAGCACACTTTCAAATGCCTGCAGCAGCGGGAGTTTCCAGAAAAAGCCCCTGCACCGCGAAACGGCGCAGAGGCTTACACTAGTTGATATCACGGAATCAGGGCATATAGGAAAACCCGGAAAATTCCACTGTCAGCTCCAAACTGGGGATACTGATAGAACAGATTACTCCGCTGTTCTGATCCGCCAGCAGGTAAAAGTCCTGAGAGCCTTTGGGTGTCAGCGCCAAGTCCTTGCCGGAGCGCTGCAGCGAGGTATTCTCCGGGTCAGACGCCAGCTGCAGTACCTGCCAGACGGCCGCCGCAGGCTGCTTGGAAAATTGCTTGCCGGCATCCCAGGGATATTCGCTGGAAAGTTCTCCATAGAGGATACGCATCGTCTGAGGGGTCACACAAACCCGCATCCCCTGCAGTTCCCCCTCGTCCTCAAACTGGATTGACAGTTCCTCCCCCTGGCGCTGAACCTGAACCTGATGCTGTACCTCGCCGGACGTCAGCTGTGCGTGTGCTGTAAAATCCTGCTTGAGAATCTGCGCCAGAACCTCCGCCCGTTCCTCATTGAGCCTGATTGTGCTGCAGCCTGTCAGCAAAACCATCACAGCCGCCAGCAGCGCCGCCAATTTGCCACGTACCATAATCCCAAGACACCTCCGCAATTTTTCCAGATAAGGAAGCCGCTGAGTTTTTTACGTCCTGGAATTCCGGCATCATCGGCCGTTTTCCGCAAAAATCTGGAGTAAATCCTCCAGGAGTTCTATGGGCTGCATCCCATATTGAGAGCGCCGGGCCGCACAGCGATCCGCCGCCCATCCATGCAGATAGACCGCACATACCGCACTGTCCACCGCAGAGATTCCCTGCGCGAGAAATCCCGCTATCATACCGGCTAAAACATCCCCGCTACCGCCCTTCGCCAAACCGGGGTTTCCCGTGGTATTCGTGAAGAGCCTGCCATCCGGCCCCGCAATGATTGTGGTGGAATCCTTGAGCACCACAACCACCTGGTGCGCTTTGGCAAATTCCAAAGCCGCCTGATAGGGCGAGGCCTTAATTTGCGCAATGCTCTTGCCAGTGAGGCGGGCCATCTCCCCCACATGGGGAGTGAGCACCAGGGCAGCTTTACTCTGTGTTAACAAGTCTATGCGGGTACTCACGGCGTTTAGACCATCTGCATCCACAACAACCGGGCACTGTGCCTGCCGGAGCACCTGCTCCACCAGGGAAACCGCACTGTTCTGTGTGGAAAGCCCGCAGCCAATCAGACAGGCGCTGCTGGCGTTCAGGCGCGCCGTAATTCTGGCGATATTGGGTTCCTCAATGAACCCAAGCTTGTTCTCCTCCAAGGGCAGAAAGGTGGCGCCGGGAAGCTGCCCCGCAAAGGCCGCTGTCAGGGTCCTGGTGGTTGCCAGGGTGACCAGCCCCGCGCCGCAGCGCAGCGCTGCCATTGTGCTCATATAGGCGGCTCCGGACATACTCAGGCATCCGGCGATATTCAGCAGCTTGCCGTAAGTACCCTTGTTGGCGTCCTTTTGGCGCGTTGGCAGGCGGCTCCATACATCCTGCTGCTGCAGCAGGACAAACTCCGGGGACATTTCCCGGTCAAACTCCCGGGAAATCCCGATATCCAAAACCTGAACCTGGCCGCAGTATTTTCGGCAGCACGCCATGGCATGGGCGGGTTTTTCCAGGTGGATTGCGCCCGTATACTGTGCCCGTACCGCATCCCTGGCACATTCTCCAGTGTCCGCGTTGACCCCGCTTGGCACGTCAATGGAAAATACCGCGGCGCCGGAGGCATTAATCACCCGGCACAAATCCGCCGCAGATTCCGTCAGCTCGCCATGGAAGCCCATACCATACACCGCATCCACAATCACCGCGGTCTGCCTCACACGCAGAATAAAGCCTTCCACATCCGTGGAAAAATCAATGATGGGAATCTCCTCCCCAAGGCGTGAAAATTCTTCCTGCGCATCCGGCGTCTTGGGCTCGCCCTGCGCCAGAATCACCGCAACATCGGCTCCCATCTGGTGTAACCGGCGCGCAACCACAAAGCCATCGCCGCCGTTATTGCCCTTCCCGCAGAATACGGTCACGCACACGCCCTCGATGGGGATTGTCTTTCCAATCCAGCGGGCCGCGGCCTCGCCGGCATTTTCCATCATCTGCAGATAGCTCATGCCGTTCTGTGCGGCTAACCGTTCACATTCTCTCATTTGGCGGCTGGTTACTATCATAGATATATCCTCACTTTCCCTTCCTCGCAGGCCATCTAATTCTATCCATTAACGCTGTAAAAGAACACGGTAAGAAAAAAGAGGGAGTACGCCGCTTGCGCCGTGTACTCCATTTCCCCATCTTCAAATGAAGGCTGTCAATTTTTGCCCGGCGCATTCAGGAACACACTGCGCGCCAAGTCCCTGGGCAAAAAGGGCTTCATCGCATCCAAAACCCGGTCATACCCGGTAAACACCAAGAGTACCCGGCCTTTTCCGGGATTACTGTAGACAACATACCAGACCTCGCCCTCACCGGCATCCTGGACATAATAGGAGCTGTCAAATTTGGTATTGCGCAGCTTATCCGCATCATAGACGCCCATCTCCTGTACATTTTTGCACGAGAAGGATAAAAGGCGCTTACGGCGGCGCTGTGCCACAATTTTATCTACATCCACATCACCGTTGGTGAGTATATACTCAAACTCCACCTTAAAGGATACAAACAGCATATAAGCGGCATAGACTACCAGGGCAAAGAGCAGATAAAAAATCATGGAGAAAGGGGCCAGCCTCGGGGCCACCAGCAAAATCACCACACTGAGAATGACCGCCAGCACCACAACGAGAACCCGCAGGATGACATCCTTCGCAGTGCGCCTGCGCCGAACCAGCTGTTCTACATAAATGTCTTGCATAAATACCATTCCTCTCCTTAAACTGTGCCGCATAGACGGCCCAAGAAATTTATCGTTATCCCCAATTATCATAGGGATGGAAATGACTGGATCGCTGTCGCACGGTCAAAAGTTCCGGCGGCAAACGCCTTGAAAACCGGCCTTTCCCTCCCGATACAGGCACGAACCCCATTTGTAAAACGCGGTATACCCTGAGGCCCCGCGGTTTGGCCTTGCCAAACACCGGCCATATCTTCGGGCCGGTGAGCGAAACTCCAAGATATTCACGCTCCGCGTGAATATTGTATCACAATTCGACAAAATGAGCAAACTCTTTTTCCCATTGTTCTGTGGCTTTTGCTATATGGGAGCAAATTCTGCTTCCTATGAGCAAAATCTTCCCGTATGAATGCAAAGAACAAACATAAACTATTAGGAGGAAAAGGCTTGTTCCGCCATCGCTGCAGGAGAAATCCCATGATTTTCTTTTCATCTGAGAAAAAAGTCCGGCCTTATCTCTGTTTTTCCCCTTGCGAAAACAACCTGAATGATGTATTCTAGTTTTATGGCCGGGTCACTGTGCTGTCCGGCCTGACGCTGAAAAAGGGGTGTTATTATGTCTGAACCGACGATTTCTTTCTCTATTCATGAGGACAAAGAGCAGGAGATCCGAACCATTCTCACAACCGTCTATGATGCTCTGCGCCAAAAGGGTTATAATCCAATCAATCAAATTGTCGGCTACATCCTCTCGGAGGACCCTACCTACATCACCACCTTCAATAACGCGCGCAGTTTAATCCGCCGGATCGACCGGGATGAGCTGCTGCAAATTTTGGTTAAATCCTATTTGGACGAATAGACGGACTCAAAAACGGAGTATGGCAGACGCCATACTCCGTTTTATTTTTTACCGCTCTTATTTATTCTGCACGGCATTCACAGCCTCGATGACGGCAGAGCGCAGCCCGCCGCGCTCCAGTGCCGCTACTCCCACAATGGTGGTACCGCCCGGGGAGCATACCGCGTCCTTCATCACACCGGGATGGGCCTGGCTCTGAACCATCAGCTTCCCTGTCCCCGCCACCATCTGTCCGGCCAGCTGGTAGGCCAGGGCTCTTGGCAGGCCGTGGAGCACTCCCGCATCCCCCAGCGCCTCCAAAAACAGGCTGACAAAGGCCGGTCCGCAGCCGCTGATAGTCCCGGCAATATCCAAAAGTTTGGGTTCCACCAGCTGAATCATAGCTATCGGGGAAAAGATCCGGCGAAAGATTTCCAGATCTTCTTCAGTTAAGGAGTGCCGGTTCTCACAGACAAAAATCCCCTCACCCACACGCACCGGCGTATTGGGAATGGTACTGATATGGTGGGTTCCGGGCACCAGAAATTCCTCATAGCTTTCAAAGGGGCAGCCTGCCGCCACCGAAACCACTATTTTCTCCCGAAGCAGCTGGGAAATGGGCTGGCATACCTCCCGTACCAGGTAAGGTTTTACCGCTACCACCACAACATCGGAGTTCCGGACAGTCTGTTCCGGGTTTTGGCAGGCGTTTATGCCGTCTCTCTGCGCATTGATGCAAAGCTTTTCATAGTTTTTTGCACAACAATAGATGTCTTCCGGACGGACACTCTGGGTTTTGATCAGCCCCTGGGCGATTGCCTGCGCCATGTTGCCGTATCCGATAAATCCAATTCTTACTGAATCCTTCATATTTTCGCACTCCTTTTTTAACCGGCTCCTATCCAGGCCCTGCGGCCAAGGGGACGTCACACCGGCAGTCTATCCTCAATTCTATAAACCCGGCAGGCATTTTCACAGGTGGCCTTCACCAGTTCCTCCGGGGAAACTCCCTTAAGCTGCGCAAGCCTTGCCGCAGTATACTGTAACAGGGAGGAGTCACACCGGCGCCCCCGCACCGGCTCCGGCGCCATATAGGGGCAGTCCGTCTCAATCAGCAGCCGGTCAAGGGGCACGCTTGCCGCAGCCTCCAGCACCTTACGGGCGTTTTTAAAGGTCACCACGCCGGTAAAGCCAATATAAAGCCCCAATTCCAAAATATCCTTCACCATAGGCGCGCTTCCGGTATAGCAGTGTACAATCCCCTTGGGACGGTATTTTTTTAAGAGTTCCAGAGTATCCTGGTGCGCGTCACGGTCATGTACAATCACCGGCACATCCAGTTCCACCGCCAATTCCAGCTGCTGGGCAAACGCCTTTCTCTGCAGTTCCCTGGGAAAATCCTCATAGTGGTAATCCAGCCCAATTTCCCCCAGGGCACGCACCTTAGGCTGTTTTAAATATTTCCGAAGGCGCTCACGGTAATCGGGAACCGTCTGGATTTCCCCCGCCGCCTGGGGATGAATACCTGCCGCCGCATAGACAAATTCATATTGATTCGCCAGTTGAAGCGCCTGGCTGCAGCTGGCAAGATCGCAGGCTACATTCATGACATAACCCACACCCTGCGCGGGCAGCGAGGCGAGCAGCTCATGGCGGTCCTCATCAAAACGGCTGTCGTCATAGTGCGCGTGAGAATCAAAGATCCATTGTTTCATTCCTTCTCTTATTCCTTTCTCAAAGAATTTCTCCAAGTCGGGCGCCCGGCCTTCCAATCGTCCGCCGCATCCCGCTGAAATTTCTTATTTCTTTTCCCCGCTCCCCTTGCATACAGTGGTAGAGAGACCGGATTTCCTCATCCGGTATGGGCATTTCCGGTAAGCTGTAAAGGAGCGTTGATAACTGTGGTGACTATCAGCCTGTGCATGATTGTGAAAAATGAAGAGGCGGTTCTTGGGCGCTGCCTGGACTGCGTGAAGGACGTGGTGGATGAAATCATCATTGTAGATACAGGCTCCACCGACTCCACCAAGAACATTGCCGGGCAATATACCTCCCGGATCTATGATTTTCCCTGGCAGGACGATTTTTCCGCCGCCCGCAACGCCTCCTTTTCCCATGCCACTCAGGACTATATCCTCTGGCTGGATGCGGATGATATTTTGGAGCCTGAACAGGCAATAAAGCTTCAGCGCCTGAAAGAAACCCTTCCTTCGGATACCGACGTGGTGATGATGCGCTACCACACTGCCTTTGACAGTCAAAACCGCCCCACCTATTCCTATTTCCGGGAGCGCCTGCTTCGCAACCATGCGGGTTTTCGCTGGGTTGGCGCCGTCCATGAGGCTATCCCCACAAAGGGAAACATCCGCTATGAGGAAATTGCGGTATCGCACCGCAAACTGGCTCAGCCGGATTCCATGCGCAACCTGCGAATCTTCGAAAAGATGCTGCGGCAGCCCAAAGGGTTGGACACCCGCCAGCAGTTCTATTACGGGCGGGAGCTCTGCTTTCATGAGCAGTATGAGCGGGCGGCCCAGGTGCTCGGCGCCTTCCTGGAACAGCCCGATGCCTGGGTGGAAAATAAAATTGAAGCCTGCCGCCTGCTCAGCACCTGCCGCCGCGCTGCGGGCCAGCCCCGACAGGCGCTCATGCACCTGTTTCAAAGCTTTTTATACGATACTCCAAGAGCCGAGATCTGTTGTGCGATTGGCAGCCATTTTTTTGAGGACTCCCAATGGGAACCGGCGGCTTTCTGGTATTCCACGGCCCTCACCTGCACCCGCCGGGATCTGCAGGGAGGGTTTATCCAGGAGGACTGCTACGGCTATCTGCCCTGTCTGCAGCTGTGCGTATGCTACGATCGCATGGGCCAATGGAAACGGGCCGCCCAATATAATGAGCAGGCCGCCGCCTATAAGCCGGGGGACCCCCTGGTGGAGCAAAACCGGCTGTATTTCTGCAGCCGTCTGAATTCCCAGGTAACCGCAACGGATTCCGCAGGCGGGGAGCGGTAGACAGTTTCCGCCTTCGTCCCCACTTGGAGGGGAAGAACCCAAACGCTGCTCCATCCTTGTGCTGCCGGGAAACGGCTCGCGGCCCCTGTGCCCCGAGAGAAGCGGTCCGCAAGCGCCGGTAAGACTCATGTTACTCCCGCAGGTAACGGAGCAGGCCGTTTTACCATCCTGCCAGAAGTCCCGAACGGATCCGTTTTAAGGGACTGCTGCGCCCGGCTTTCAAACGTATGACAGCACCCAGGCCCTGACGGCAAGGGTGCTGTTTATTTGATAAAAAGGGATTTTAGAAGCCTGATACTCTTGGCGGAACTGCCAGATGTGTGTTTTGATATCCATATCTCAGGACAAAATGCGGCGTCCCCTTCCAGCCCCTATTTTATTTGATAGAAAGCAGGGGGGATTGTCAGTTTCATGAAGCCCCGCTCTTTTCTTCAGGCAGTACAGCGCCTCCGTCTGGGTAACGGCTGAACCTTTAGGCTTCCATTCTCATTTTGCATTGGTAAAATCTAATTGTGTATCAAAACCAGCCGGGTTCCATTCGTCCTTATTTGTCGTCCTGGGATGTTACAGGCTGCTCTTGTGCGGCCGGCTGATGATCCTCACCGTCACCCGCAACACCCTGGGGGGCCGGACGCGCTCCCACCAGCTTAGGCGCGGTGGGGCGCTGCAGAATGAAAATTAAGAATATCCCCACAATGGGCACCAGCATGGCAAACTCAAAGGGCATGGCCAATCCGTTTTGCTGCTGGGCCAGGCCGTTGGCAGCAGCATCCAGCGCTGCCAGTGCGCCGGGGAAAAAGAGCAGCCCAACCGCCGAGTTTGCCCCCGCATGCTCCTCACCGTAAAAATCTGTCAAAACAGCCGGGAAAGCGCTCAGGCAGCCTCCCAGAGCCAACCCGGCAATAAAGCCGCCGACCCAGAAGAGCATCCCGGTAAACTTTCCTGTTAAAAAGCCGCCTACAGTTGCTATTACAAAGAGCCCCAGCAGAGAGGGCTTGCGTCTGAGATAATCCGAAGCCGCTCCCAGTACGACAGCTCCCAGGGCCACCGCCGCCGCCACCATGGACAGATAGGAGGGATGGGCGGTGTACTCCAGGCCCTTGAGTTCACCGAAAACCCCCAGCCGCTGAGAGACCATACAATAAAAGGAAAAGGCAATGACCATCGAGACTGCCAGCTGATAAAACTGCACGGTTTTGAGCATACCTGCCACAGTATACTGCTTGGAACTGGGCTGAATCCTCAGATTGCCGCTTAAAGCATCCCTGCGGAATTCCTCACTGGGCTTTCCCAGCGCCAAAGCCGCCAGGACGCCGCCGACTAACGCCAGTACAGCACACGCCATCAGCAGCCCGGAAAGGCCCTCCAGCTTCACCATACGCCGCAGCGGAGAGACAAGCGCCGCATTTACAAGGGCGAACCCGCCAAAGATAAGGCCGCAGGCCAGGCCCTTCTGTCTGGGCGCCCACTCCTGCACGCCGCAGAGCCCAGCGAGCAGCAGCATACCAAAGCCCAGCCCTCCCGCCACGCAGTAGAATCCATAAAAGCCATCCGGCATCAGAGATGCTCCCAGGCAGCCGGCAAAGGCTGCCGCCGCACCGGCCAACAGGCCGGCTCGCCCAGAAAAGCGGTCCTTGAGCAAGCCGCTGATTACTCCTCCAAGGGCCACCGCGCCTAAAAAGAGATAGTATGCCATCCTGGCAGAGTAGGGCTGGTCAAATTCAGCAGTCAAAAAGCCGTTGCTCAGCTGAACCACCATCCACATGGGGGCCAGAAGCCCTCCCAAAACCGCTCCCGCCGCCAGGGCAAGAACTGAGTGAATCTGATTTTTCCTGTTCATGTACCAACGTCCCCTTCTGTGTATTTGCTGCAGGTTCTCCCTGCCCCGGCAAGCCCTCAAATAAGGGGATTCCGGATTCTTTGTCATACAACTTTACCACATCTTGGCACTTTGGCGCAAGCCCGAAGGGGTTCGGCGGGCATTCATATGCCCACGCATCCGGGATACGCCCTGGCGCAGCAGCGGCAGATGTCAGTGTTCCCGCCGCCCGAAGAGCGTCCGCAGCTTTTCCTGCAGCTTTTCCCGGCGCTGCCTCGTCTGCTCGGGCAAAAACACCAGAACCTCTCCCTGCCACTGGACGCAGTCCCCTTCCCGGGGCTCATAATTAAAGCGCGCAAGAGGCACATTCTCCATGGCGCCGTCCTCCCGCTCACAGACAGCCAGTGTCCCTGTGGGAGTATCCTCCAGCCGGTCAACAATCCACATTTCGCCGCCTCCTTATGAATATTAGAATAAAAACTGTTCCGTCATCGGCCGTTCAGGGCTCGCGCCCGCCCGAACTGAAAATGGCAAAACTACCATCCAAACTGAGCCCGACTCCGCCATGGCAGCGGGCCGTATCCTTTTCCCGCGGCCTAAAACAGGTCTGGCATCAACGTTCATTACTGCGCTGTTTCTCCCGTTCAGCAGTATCGGCCCGGGGCAGGCTGCCTTCTGTATGCCTGCGCAGATGGTACCGTGCGAAACCGCACCCCAAAGCATCGGCGGGGGCCTATGGGAATCCCGGCTCAGGATCCAACCACAGGAATCAGCCTGATTGACGCCGTTTGCGCTACTTTTGAGTGAGCACCTCCAAATGCCCGTCTCTCGGGGCAATGGTGATTTCACCGTCCAAATCCGTGCTTACCACGCGGATCCCGGACTCTTCCAGCCGACCAATCACCGTGTTGTCCGGAAGGCCATAGAAGTTTGACCATCCCACAGACAGCACCGCAATTTTGGGAGAAACCGCCTTTAAAAATTCTTCGGAGGTGGAGGTGGCGCTTCCATGATGCCCCACCACCAGCACATCCGCTTTAACATCCGCCTTTGCAGCCAGCAGATCCGCCTCCGCTTGCTTCTGCATATCCCCGCAGAGAAGAATGTTCCCCTGGGGAGTTGTGACAAGCAGCACCATGGACTGGTTGTTGGCCTCAGAATAAGCCCGCACCGGGCCCAATACCTTCAGGGCAACGCCCTCGCCCAAATACAACTGGTCGCCTGGGCTGGGATGCTCCACCGGGATTCCCAGGTTCTGCAAATCCGTAAAGAGCTGGCGGGACAGATCGTCCTGGGGCTCGGCCTGCTGCGGGATCCAGAAAGTGTTCGCCGAAACCTCCCTGAGAACCTCTCCCATGGCACCCATATGATCCGAATGCAGATGCGTCACCACAGCCGCGTCCAGGCGCCTTATGGAGTACCGGTCCAGCGCGGACAAAACCCTGGGCGCCGCTTCCGCTTCCCCGCAGTCCACCAGCACCGCGTGCCCGGCGGTGCGGATCAGAACCCCCTGCCCCTGGCCCACATCCAAAACCGTGACGCTCCAGGGGGAACATTCCCGTCTGGGATGCAACTCCAGCGCTTCATAGAGCTGCCCGCGCCCACGCTCTCCCAGAAGCTGCAGCAGAATCAGCAGCAGGCAGAAAATTCCGGCGCCGGCCAGAATCAGGCGTTTTTTCACCTTCTTGGACATGGCAAACTACCTGTTTCCCTTATTTTTAGGTTTCTGCTTTTTGGTGCCCTTCGCATAACGGGAGGGCTTCTTTGCATTCTGAGGCGTTCTGCCCCTGCCGCCAGGTTCCCGCTTATCCGCATACTTTTTACGGATGCGGCTGGCCTCAAAGGACCTGGCATCATGCGCAATCAGGCAGTCCGGGCCATTGCCGATTAAATCTTCCCGGCCGGCCTTGATGAGGGCCTGCAGCACCAGCTGGCGGTTCTGCGGCATGAAATACTGTAAAAGCGCCCGCTGCATGGCCTTTTCCTTGGGATCCTTGGGCACATACACCGGCTTCATGGTCATGGGATCCAGCCCGGTGTAATACATACAGGTGGACACCGTGGAGGGAGTGGGATAAAAGTCCTGCACCTGCTCCGGACGCAGGCGGTTCCGCTTGAGGAACACCGCCAACGCCACCGCGTCCTTTAAGGTACACCCGGGATGGGAGGAAATCAGGTAGGGCACCAGGTACTGTTCCTTGCCGATTTCCCGGGTATAATCAAAATACTTCTTGGAGAACTTCTGGTACACCTCGATATGGGGCTTGCCCATATAATCCAGCACCTTGGGCACGCAGTGCTCCGGCGCCACCTTCAGCTGCCCGCTGACATGGTGCTCCACCAATTCTTTAAAAAAGCTGTCGTCCTTATCCTGCATCATGTAGTCGTAGCGGATACCGGAACGGATAAACACCTTGCGCACGCCATCCAGGCTGCGCAGCCGGCGCAGCAGCTCCAAATATTCGGATTCATCCACCTCCAGGTTGGGACAAGGGGCGGGCGCCAGGCATTTTCGATTGCGGCACAATCCATATTTCAGCTGCTTTTGGCAGGAGGGCTTTCGGAAATTGGCAGTGGGGCCGCCCACATCGTGGATATATCCCTTAAAGCGGGGGTTTTTCGTCATTCTTACGGCCTCATTCACCACGGAACCCATGCTGCGGCTGGTGACACGGCGTCCCTGGTGCAGGGCAATGGAACAGAAATTGCAGTTTCCAAAGCAACCCCGGTTATGCGTGAGGGAAAACTCCACCTCCTCGATGGCGGGCACCCCGCCCTGGCTCTCATAGGAGGGATGGTACATCTTCATAAACGGCATGGCATAGACGGCATCCAGCTCCTCCTGCTCCAGCGGCAGTGCCGGGGGATTCTGCACCAGCAGCATCTCCCCATGCTTTTGCACCACAGGCTTGCCGGTAATGGCGTCCTGCTCATCCATCTGGATTTTACAGGCTCTGGCATAGGATTCCTTATTCTCGCTGACCTTGGCAAAGGAGGCACAGGACACCGCTCCCTGGGGCAAATCTGTCAATCCTGCCAGATAACAGGTGCCCCGGATATCATGCAGGCTCTCCACCGGCTCCCCGTTTGCCAGGCGGCGGGCAATCTCAGCGGTCTGATGCTCGCCCATGCCGTAGGACAGCAGATCCGCGCCGGTATCAATCAGTACGCTGGGCATGACGCAGTCTGCCCAGTAATCATAATGGGCAAAACGCCGCAGGGAAGCCTCCAGGCCTCCAATCATCAGGGGAATATCCCCATAAATTTCCCGGATCTTTTTGCAGTACACCGTCAGGGCCCGGTCGGGCCTGCGTCCTGCCACACCGCCGGGCGAATAGGCATCCTTGGCGCGCCTGTGCTTGGTGACGGAATAATTGGACACCATGGAATCCACATTTCCACCAGTGACAAAAAAGCCGTAGTTGGGCCGCCCGAACTTAGTAAAATCCGTATCCGCCTTCACGTTGGGCTGGGCCAGCACCGCCACCCGAAAGCCCTCTCGCTCCAAAAGACGGGCTATAATCGCAATTCCAAAGCTGGGATGATCCACATACGCGTCCCCGGTTACACAGATATAATCCACGCTGTCCCATCCAAGCTCCTTGAGTTCCCCTTTGGTCATGGGCAAAAATCCTGCCATTGTCGCACCCTTTCCCGGGCCGGACGGCCCTATGTTCCCCGAAGCCAGGCGGGCTATCTTCCCTTAAAAGCCACCCGCGCCGCTTAGGATTTCCCCTGGTTTTCTTCGTTGTTTTCCTCATTTTCCCAAATTCAAATTCTTATTTGTAGAAAACAGGAAAATTATTCCTCTGTGTTGAGTTTTCGTTCCATCCACTGCTGTCTGGTAATCAAAACCGAGCGGGGCTTGCTGCCCTCATAGGGCCCCACAATTCCCCTGGCCTCCATATCATCCACCAGGCGGGCGGCCCGGGCATAGCCCAATTTGAGCCGCCGCTGCAGCATGGAAGTAGAGGCCTGTCCCGCCTCCACAACACACTCGATGGCGGCGTTTAGCATGGGATCGTCCTCAGCAAATCCGCCGCCGTCCCCGGAAGAGGACTTCTCCGCCACAGCTTGGCGTTCAATTTCATCCATGATGGCCTCATCATAGCCGGCTGGCTCCTGAGAACCATTCTTGATGAACTCCACCACGTCCTCCACTTCCTTATCGCTGACAAAGCACCCCTGTACCCGCAGCGGCTTCGGCGCGCCCACCGGCGCAAACAGCATATCGCCCCGGCCCAACAGTTTTTCCGCCCCGCCCGAATCCAGGATGGTCCTGGAATCCACCTGGGAGGACACGGTAAAGGCAATACGGCTGGGGATATTGGCCTTGATGACGCCGGTGATAACGTCCACCGAGGGGCGCTGGGTGGCGATCACCAGATGCATTCCCGCAGCACGGGCCATCTGGGCCAGACGGCAGATGGCATCCTCCACCTCATCCGGAGCCGCCATCATCAAATCCGCCAGCTCATCGATGATGATGACGATTTGAGGCATGGGCTCCAAATCCTCCCTCTCCTGGGCCAGGCGGTTGTAGCCGGTGAGATCCCGCACGGAGTTGTCCGCAAAGGTCTTGTAGCGCTTGAGCATCTCGTTTACCGCCCAGTTGAGCGCGCCCGCCGCCTTGCGGGGATCCGTCACAACGGGAACCAGCAGATGGGGAATCCCGTTATAGATTCCCAGCTCCACCACCTTGGGGTCCACCATAAGCAGGCGCACCTCCGATGGGGTGGATTTATATAGTAGACTCACAATAATAGAGTTGATACACACGGATTTTCCCGAGCCGGTGGCGCCGGCAATGAGCATATGAGGCATTTTTGCCAGATCCATCACGGAAACCTTGCCCGCAATGTCTCGTCCCAGGCTCACGGTGAGTTTACTCTTGGCGTCCCGGAACTCGGGGGAATCGATAATCTCCCGGATGGAGACGGTTCCCACCACCTTATTGGGCACCTCGATGCCCACGGCGGGCTTATTGGGGATGGGCGCCTCGATGCGCACGCCCGCCGCCGCCAGGTTTAGGGCGATATCGTCCGCCAGGCTGGTGATTTTACTGATCTTTACACCAGCCGACGGCTGAAGCTCATACCGGGTCACGGTAGGGCCCCGAGTGACATCCACAATTTTAGTCTGCACTCCAAAGCTTTTAAGGGTAGACACCAGCCTCTCCGCATTCAGGCGCAGTTCCTCCCCCACATTATCCTCAGAGACGGGCTTTGCCAATTTGAGCAGTTCCACCGACGGGAAGTGGTATTCAGGCGGCTGAGGTACCAGGGAGGCGTCCTTTTGAACCTGGCGGATGGCCTCATCCAGCTTCTCCCCGGCCGCATCGCCCGGCGCCTGGGGCTTGTCCTCCAGCACCAAATCGTCCAGGGACAATTCTTCGGGGCCGGAATCATCCAGAATGGGCGCCTGGGTGGGATCCGGTATCTCGGGCGGCTGTACCACAGTCAGGCGGCTGATCAGCTCCTCCAGCTCCTGGTCAGCGGAATCCGGGGAGGATTCCTTCTGCAGCGCGGGATCGCTGGGTTCCGGCGGCACCTGCGGCACGTCCTCCTCAAGTTCCGTCTGGGGCTCCTCAGGTTTTTTCGGCTTGGGATGCACAAGGTCCAACAGCCGGTGCTTGGATTTTTGAATGGACTGGGTGTCCAGCGTCAATTTGGGTGATCGCACCGGATGCTGCGGCATTCCCTCCTCGCCGGGAGCAACGGCGTCATCCACCGGGATATTGGGATCAAATTTGGGAGACGCCTGGCGCTCCTGGGTTTTCTCTATGTAGGCCGCCTCCAGCTTTTTCACCGGCTTGGAGGCAGAACGGGCCAAATCCAGAAGGGTTCCCCCGGTGAGTACCATCAGCATCACAAAAATAAGTACCAAAATGGTGATGGCCGCGGGAACCTTCCCCAGCAGGGCCATCAGCGGAACGCCGATTAACGCGGAGCAAAGCCCGCCTCCCTTGAGTTGAACCCCCCGCTCAAACAGGGAACCCAGCTGGGCCCAAAAGCCCAAATCATCGCCGGCCTTTGTGGCAAAAACATGGGTGGCGCCGCAGATCAGCAGCACCAGCACCGCCATCTGCCAGATTTTATGTTCAATTTTTCCCCCCGGCTTTTCCAGGGCTCCCATCACCGCCACATAAATTAAAATCGGCGCAATGAGAAAGGCACACCATCCCAGAAGGCCAAACAGGCTCCGATGCATCCAAAGCCAGAATTTTTCCCCTGGAATCAGGGTGATGAAAAAGAACAGGATCCCCAGCGCAAAGAGCAGGACAGCCCACAGCTGACGCCGGGAATGCTCCATCTCCTCTTGACGGGCCGCACTAACCCGGGCAGAGGTGTTTTTTTGGGATGCCGGCTTCTTTGCCGGGCTTTTTTTTCGGTTGCTTGCAGTTTGTTTTGCCGCCATTGTCGCAATCCTTCCTTTCTGGAAACTACTCCGGTTCCATCCTGCCAGCCGCAAAACGGTGTTCCGGCTTTTCCCCGGGCAAATTGGAAAACCCGGACCTTCCCATGCTCCGGACTTTCCAACCCACTCGAAGCCTTCCAATCACAGGTGCGGCGGGCCCAGTGGTTCCCAGGCCCGCACGCAGCTGTTTGTTCTGTTTTCCCCAAAACGGCGATGCCTGTACGGGAACAGTGTCCCCTGGCCTGCCGTCCTTTCACTTAAAAAACGCCAACCCCGGTTAAGGGGCTTGCCAACGCCGTTCCCTGGGAGATAAAATCACCTGCGTGCCGCAGAAGCCTTCCCCCTGCTGCGGCCCTGTTCCCATGGAACACTCCGCAACAGGGCGCCTGGCGCCAGGAGAGAACTGCGGATCCAGGTAATCCCGGGGATTCGTGGAATACAAACGACCCAGGGTAAAAAAACCGCCGCTCAGCTGCCCCACGGCAGCTCTGCCGGCAACCTGCATGGACTGCTGCCCGGGATCCTCATACTCCATCTGAACGCCGTCCGGCATGATGGTATAGATCATTGGGCCGCCTCCCCCCGTTTGGTTTCAATCATCTCATACAGGCTGTCCAGCGCGTCGGACAAGGAACCCAGGGAGTCGATCAGCCCCTCGCGCACCGCGGCCTCGCCGTCCAGTACGGTTCCCACATCCGTTACCAGCTCCCCTGTCGTCATCATCAGTTCCCGAAAACGCTGGGCTGTAATTGTGGAATTACTGGTGACAAAATTAATGATGCGCTCCTGCATCCGGTCAAAATAGGACAGCGTCTGGGGGACTCCCAGCACAAGCCCGCTCATCCGCACCGGATGCACGGTCATCGTGGCCGACGGCGCAATAAAGCTCTTTTTCGCGCTGCACGCCAGCGGTACGCCGATGGAATGCCCCCCGCCCAGCACCAGGGAAACCGTAGGGGTTTTCATTCCCGCCACCAATTCCGCGATAGCCAGGCCTGCCTCCACATCCCCGCCCACAGTGTTGAGCATGATGAGAAGGCCCTCAATTTTGGGATCCTCTTCAATCGCCACCAGCTGCGGCAGGACGTGTTCATATTTGGTCGCCTTGTTCTGGGACGGCAGGATGTAGTGCCCCTCAATTTGGCCGATGATAGTCAAGCAGTGAATCACATGGCGGGAGTCCGGCGAGGTGGTCACAGAACCGGTCTCCACAATCTGGTCCGTCTGCTCCTTCTCGGACTGCTCCTGCGCCTCTTCGTCCTGCTGGGCCTCCTCGGGTTCTTCCTCCTGCATCTTCTGGGTGGGATGCGCCTTCAGCAGCTTCATCTTTTCCTGTTTCGATTTATTTTTACCCAATGCTCTACCACTCGCTTTCCTGAATTTACGAGTAGTGTGCCCCGGGCCGCTGCCATTTATCCCCTGAGCGGGCGCTTAATAGCCGGAAGAACCCTCCAGGGATTCGTCCTGCAAAACCCAGGAGCTCTCCACGTCAATGACGCGGAAGTTCTCCCGATCGTCCCTGACAACCACGGTGGAGATGCCCGCATTGATGATCATGCGCTTGCACAGGGCACAGGGATTGGCGCCCGCCACATAGTCGCCGCTGCCATATTCCCGGCCCACTAAGTACAGGGTGGCGCCTATCATATCTGTACGCTGGGCGGAGATAATCGCGTTCATCTCCGCGTGTACGGAACGGCACAGCTCATACCGCTGGCCGCGGGGCACCTTCATCTTTTCCCTGGTACAGTAGCCCAAATCACAGCAGTTTTTCCTTCCCCGGGGCGCACCCACATAGCCGGTGGAAATGATCTGATCGTTCTGCACGATAATCGCGCCGAAATTGCGGCGGATACAGGTGCCGCGCTCCATCACAGTTTCCGCAATATCCAGGTAATAGTTGAGTTTATCTCTGCGCTGCATATCCATCTTCATCACCACGATTCATTCATCGCAAACAAGGACGAATCAATCCTTCCTCCTTTTTGAGTTTTGTCATCCTGCCCAGACAGGCCGAAGGCGCTTGGCGCCGGCAGCCGATATCCGCAGTTTTTCGTTCAAACGGCATTCACTCAAAGGCCCGCCAAGGGCCGGTATAATTAGTTTTTCCGGTTGCCCGGGGCTGTCTGCCCACGGTGATATTATTGTATCCTATTTTTGCGTTTCTTGCAATGCAAAACACAAGGGAAATGTGGTACAATGTTCACACAGGGTGTGAACAACCAATCAGCTCTGCTGATTTGGGAGTTTTGCTTGCCAGCCAAGCAGCGGTTGGCATTCAGCTCAGGCTGAACCGCAAAACGTCCCGGCTGGTTCTCGATTACAGTACATCGTTCACACAGGGTGTGAACAACCAATCAGCTCCGCTGATTTGGGAGTTTTGCTTGCCAGCCAAGCAGCGGCTGGCATTCAGCTCAGGCTGAACCGCAAAACGTCCCGGCTGGTTCTCAATTACAGTACATCGTTCACACAGGGTGTGGACAGCCAATCAGCTCCGCTGATTTGGGAATTTTGTTTGCCGCACCCGTAACACAGTATCAAAGATGAATCATCAGAAAGGCTGTATAATAACTCTATGAAAGATGAATTAACCAACCTGAGCGTTATCAAGGATCTGCTGGCCCGCCATGGTTTCACCTTTTCCAAGGCTTTGGGGCAGAACTTTATCGTGAATCCGGGGATCTGCCCCAAAATCGCCGAGCTGGGCGGCGCCGCCGGGGATGTGGGCGTTATCGAAATCGGCACCGGCATCGGCGTACTCACCGCCCAGCTGGCAGCCCGGGCCCAAAAAGTGGTGGCTATCGAACTGGATACCCGCTTGATGCCCATTTTAAAGGAAACCCTGGCTGAATTTGATAACGTCACCATCTTAAACCAGGACGTGATGAAAACTGATCTCCATCAGGTAATCCGGGAACATTTCGCCGGGATGAGGGTGGTGGTATGCGCCAATCTGCCCTACTATATCACATCCCCTATCCTGATGAACCTCTTGGAATCCCGGCTGCCCATCGAGGCTGTCACCGTCATGGTGCAAAAAGAGGCCGCCCAGCGCATCTGCGCGGCGCCCGGCACCCGTCAGGCAGGCGCTATCAGCGTGGCGGTGCATTACTACAGCCAGCCGAAAATCCTGTTTCCAGTTTCCAGGGGGAGTTTTCTTCCCTCTCCGGATGTGGATTCCTGTGTCATTCGCCTGGACATCCTTTCCAAGCCGCCTATCGCGGTACCGGATGAAGCGCTGTTCTTTCGGATCGTGCGGGGGGCGTTTTCCCAGCGGCGCAAAACTATTCTCAATGGGGTTTGTGCCGCCCTGGGCTGCTCAAAGGACACCGTGCGCGCCATGTTGGAGGAGGCTCAGATTTCCCCCACCGCCCGGGCGGAGCAGCTGGAACTGCCCCAGCTGGGAGCCTTGGCCCAGGCGGCATCCCGCCAGCTGTCCTCACATCTCCAATAGTATTGTGCAGCAGCTCGAAAAAACGTTTTAAAGCATCTGATAAAAGTTCTTTTTCTGTATGTGAATAAAACTGGAAAATCATCCCATTCTTAAAATATCTTCCATGGAACATCGGGGACAGCCCCGGGACGATATCGTCTCTCAATGAAGTTTGGGAGGCATTCCTCATGAAAAAGCGCGATCTGTTTTTACTGTTCTTCTTTGTATTCTCCCTGCTGCTCAGCTCCTTTGGCGCCTTTGCGCAGGACTGTCGGGAGATCCGGGAATCCTCGCTGCGCCTGCATATTCTGGCCAATTCGGATTCCCAGGAGGATCAGGCGCTCAAATTAAAGGTACGGGACCGTGTGCTGGCCCAATGCGGCGGGCTTTTCTCCGGAACGCAGGATGCCGGGGACGCCAAAGCGGCGGCCCAGGCGCATCTGGACGAAATTGTGGAATGCGCCCAAGGGGTTCTGCGGGAAAACGGCTGCCATGACAGCGTTGGGGCGCAGGTGGTCAATATGTATTTTGAAACCCGGGTCTACGATGGGTTCACCATGCCCGCAGGGGACTACGACGCTGTTCGCATCACAATCGGTGAGGCTGAGGGGCACAACTGGTGGTGCGTGCTGTTCCCTCCCCTATGCCTGCCTGCGGCCGAGAGCACCCGCCAGGATCAGGAACAGGCACAGCAGTATTGCCAGGAGCACCCGGCGGCGGGGGAATCCCCGGAATACGAGATGCATTTCGCCATCTGGGACTGGATTCAAAGCCTGTTGGGAAACGACGGCAAATAGCCAGGACAGCCTCCCCATCCGGGATACCGCAGAGCAGCATTGTCTCTTCGGTATCCCGGATTTTGTTTGAGCGTTTCTTTTCGCCGCAGCAAAGCCGCCGCGTTGGGCCTACGGCGGTCAGGCAAGCGACGGGAATCGCCCAAGAGGGATAGAGGGCCTGCCGGAGCTTTGGCTTGCCCGTGGCGAAGGTTCTCTATTACTCACAGTGTCCCGCCTGCAAAATGCAGGAAAATCCATCAGTGCCTCAGCAGAAAAAATCATTGCATCCTCTTTTTCACCCTTTTATACTGGGTACAGAAGCGCAATCCACAGATGTGCGGGCAAAAAGGAAACCAAAACCACGGAGTGCCGGAGCCGGGGGTTCCCTTTCTTTGCCAAACTGTGGATGGCCTGTGTAGTTTGCGTATCCTAAAAACAGGATCAAGATGAAAGAGGGTTTCATGATGTATCTTCCAAAAGCGGAACACCCCCGTCCGGATTTTTACCGGGATACCTGGCAGAATCTCAACGGCGCCTGGGAATTTCAGTTTGACGATGAGGATGTTGGCCTGGTCCAGGCCTGGTACCAGAAGGCATCCTTCTCCCAAACCATTACCGTGCCCTTCTGCTACGAAAGCGCTGCCAGCGGTATCCATGACACGGGGTACCACCCGGTGTGCTGGTACCGCCGGCGTGTCACTCCCCAGCTTCACTGGCAGGGAAAGCACCTGTTCCTCAATTTCTGCGCAGTGGATTACCGGTGCGACGTATGGGTGAACGGCCGGCATATGGGCAGCCACGAGGGCGGCTATGCCCCCTTTGGGATGGATATCACCGAGTGCGGTTGCTCAGATTCTTTCGTTGTCACGGTGCGCTGTGAAGATCGCCGCGACTGCACCCAGCCCCGGGGAAAGCAGTACTGGAAGGAGCCGGAGGGCTGTTTTTACACCCCGGTCTCCGGGATTTGGCAGACGGTATGGCTGGAGGCAAAAAGCCAACTTCATTTGGAGTCCGTACAAATCACCCCGGATATCGATGAGCGCTGCATTCACCTGGAAACCAGCCTTGCGGGCTGTTTTACCGAGTCCCTGCACCTGGACTGCCAGGTTTCTCTGAATGGGCGTCAGGTGGCTCACGCCGTCTTTTCCCTTCCCAAAAGCCAAACCCGGCAGACGCTGTGTTTCCCCGAGGAAAGTGCTCTGGATAACCTGCACTACTGGACGCCTGAGAGCCCGGTGCTCTATGATATCCAGCTGACGCTTTTGCAGGATGCGCTGGCTCTCGATACAGTTTCCAGCTACTTCGGAATGCGGAAGATTGAAGTACGGGATAATATGATCCTGCTCAACAACAACGTGCTGTTCCAGCGGCTTTGCCTGGATCAGGGCTATTGGGAGGACACTCTGCTGACCGCCCCGGACGATGAAGCCCTGCGGCAGGATATTCTCCTGGCAAAGCAGGCCGGCTTCAACGGTGTGCGCAGCCATCAGAAAATTGAGGAGGCCCGGTTTTATTACTGGGCGGACAAATTGGGGTTCCTGGTGTGGGGAGAGCTTCCCAGCGCCTATGAGTTCTGTACCAAAGAGGAAGAAAACCTGTACCGGGATCTGACCGCCATGATCCGCCGCGACTATAACCATCCCAGCATCATCACCTGGGTTCCGCTCAACGAATCCTGGGGCGTACGCAATATCCTCACAGACCGCCGCCAGCAGGATTTTGCATCCTCCCTGTACTACCTGTGCAAAGCCCTGGATCCCTCCCGCCTGGTGAGCACCAACGACGGCTGGGAGATGGTAGCCTCCTGCGATTTCTATGGCGTCCACGATTACGCCCCCTATGCGAAAGACCTAACTGAGAATTATGCGTCCCTCACCCGGCTGATGGCTTCCCGCGCTTTCAGCCGCCTGTTATATGCCCAGGGCCAGCCTTCCTGCACGGAAAAACCGGTGTTGATTACGGAATACGGAGGAATTTCCTTCACCGACCCCAACCATCCGGAGAACTGGGGCTACAATGGGCTCGTTCAAAATGAGGAGGAATTTCTGGCGCGGTATGCCGACATCACCCGGGGCTTCTGTGCCCTGCCCTACTGCTGGGGCTACTGCTATACGCAGCTGACCGATGTGTTCCAGGAAGCCAACGGCCTTCTGCGTATGGACCGCACCTGGAAAGTGGATCCGAAGCGCCTGCGGGAGATTAACCTCAGCTGCGGGGCCAAATAGGCTCAATGGCCCGATCCCATTTGTTCCTCAAGGCCCTCACCGCTTGGTGAACAGGACCAGTAAAAACGGACAATAGACAAAAGGCCCCCTATGTAGGAAAATAACTACATAGGGGGTATTTGTATGGCAGGGAAAAAAGGGATGAAAAAGTATCCGGAAGGAA
>JAETPU010000050.1 GCA_021771035.1 Marvinbryantia formatexigens
CCTCTCCCCTTAACCTTCCAGCACCGGGCAGGCGTCAGCCCATATACCTCACCTTGCGGTTTTGCATAGACCTGTGTTTTTGCTAAACAGTTGCTTGGGCCAATTCTCTGCGGCCTCCCTGCGGAGGCACCCCTTCTCCCGAAGTTACGGGGCCATTTTGCCGAGTTCCTTGGCAATGCTTCTTCCGTCGGCCTTAGGATTCTCTCCTCATCCACCTGTGTCGGTTTACGGTACGGGTGCTGTATAAACAATAGCGGCTTTTCTTGACGCATGGCTCACACACTTCCCTACTTTAATTCGGTCCGCGTCACAGCTTCGGATTGCCCTGCGGATTTTCCTACAGGACTCCTACCTTGCTTGCCCGGGTATTTCCATTCCCCGGATGCGCTCTCCACACGTGTCCCCACAGTTCTGTCATACAGCAGTACAGGAATTTCAACCTGTTGTCCATCGGCTACGCCTTTCGGCCTCGCCTTAGGCCCCGACTTACCCAGGGCAGATCAGCTTTACCCTGGAAACCTTGGATATTCGGCCGGAAGGATTCCCACCTTCCTCTCGCTACTCATTCCGGCATTCTCTCTTCCCAGCCGTCCACTGCTCCTTACGGTGCAGCTTCGCCCGCCTGGGAATGCTCCTCTACCGATGCGCATAAGCGCATCCCTCAGCTTCGGCGGCGTGTTTCAGCCCCGGACATTTTCGGCGCAGGACCTCTCGACTAGTGAGCTATTACGCACTCTTTGAATGCATGGCTGCTTCTGAGCCAACATCCTAGTTGTCTTCGAAATCCCACATCCTTTTCCACTTAACACGCACTTTGGGGCCTTAGCTGGAGGTCTGGGCTCTTTCCCTTTTGACTGCCCAACTTATCTCGTGCAGTCTGACTCCCGGCAATCGGTTCTGCGGCATTCGGAGTTTGATAACCTTCGGTAAGCTTTGACGCCCCCTAGGGTATTCAGTGCTCTACCTCCGTGAACCTGTGCCGGGGCTAGCCCTAAAGCTATTTCGAGGAGAACCAGCTATCTCCGGGTTCGATTGGAATTTCTCCCCTATCCACACCTCATCCCCACCCTTTTCAACGGATGTGGGTTCGGCCCTCCATTGCCTTTTACGGCAGCTTCAGCCTGGACATGGATAGATCACCCGGTTTCGGGCCTGCACTGGCTGACTGGTCGCCCTGTTAAGACTTGGTTTCCCTCCGGCTCCATGCCTGAAGCATTTAACCTTGCCAGCCGGCGCAGCTCGCCGGACCGTTCTACAAAAAGTACGCGGTTGCACGTATAAAGTGCTCCCACAGCTTGTAAACACAGGGTTTCAGGTTCTCTTTCACTCCCCTCCCGGGGTCCTTTTCACCTTTCCTTCACAGTACTATGCGCTATCGGTCACTAAGTAGTATTTAGCCTTGGGGGGTGGTCCCCCCGATTTCCCACAAGGTTCCACGTGTCTCGTGGTACTCCGGATCCCGCTCAGTCCATTCGGCTTTCACGTACGGGGCTTTCACCCTCTGCGGCTGGCTTTCCCAAAACCATTCTGTTAGCTCCCTGGAATCTTAAATGCGGTCCATAACCCCGGCATGCACGCATGCCGGTTTAGGCTCCTCCGCGTTCGCTCGCCGCTACTTACGGAATCGATGTTTCTTTCTTTTCCTCCGGGTACTTAGATGTTTCAGTTCCCCGGGTTCCCCTCCATACGTTATGTATTGGCGTATGGATGCCTGAGGGCTTCTCAGGCGGGTTTCCCCATTCAGACACCTCCGGATCGTCGGATATTTGCTCCTCCCCGAAGCTTTTCGCAGCTTATCACGTCTTTCATCGGCTCTTAGTGCCAAGGCATCCACCCTGCGCTCTTCCTCGCTTGACCTCTTCACCATGCATAGCGTTGCTGGTGATGGCCTCTGGTCTTATTTTTATGAGTTTTTTTCTCAGGTCTTTACCTACATAACTCCAGACCTGCGGTCTGTCGTTGACTTATCAGGTAAAACCAAATGCTCGCTTCGCTCACGCCTGGTTTTCTTCGGATAAGTCATGTTGATAACTACCTCGGATGTCTTTCTCTAAAATTTAGATAGAATATTTGTTTTCTGTATGCGGTTTTCAAGGTACAT
>JAETPU010000002.1 GCA_021771035.1 Marvinbryantia formatexigens
TTTTTGTATGAAGAAAACCACTCGCAAGGCGAGTGGTTCAAAAGAAGGCTAATGCCGATGATGTAGACAAAAGAACTCCTTTTGCTAGAATAAAAGTGCGGTCTGCCAACTGCACAAAACATAGCAAAAGGAGGTCATTCGAAAATGAATGACATGAATAGTTTAACGCATACAAGATGGAATTGCAAATATCATATCGTGTTTGCACCAAAATACCGGCGAAAAGTATTCTACGGAGAAAAGCGTCGGGAGATAGGAGAAATTCTAAGGACGCTATGTAACTGGAAGAAGATAAAGATAGTGGAAGCAGAAGTGTGCCCAGATCATGTGCATATGCTCTTAGAAATCCCGCCGAAGATTGCGGTATCGAGTTTCATGGGATATCTCAAGGGAAAGAGTAGCCTGATGATTTATGAAAAGTATCCAGAGCTGAAATATAAATACCGGAACAGGGAGTTCTGGTGCCGTGGGTACTATGTAGACACGGCGGGAAAGAATGTACAAAGGATACAGGAGTACATCAAAGGTCAGTTAGATGAGGACAAAGCAGGAGAACAACTGACGATGGGGAACTTTTAAACCCGTTTACGGGTAGCGAGTAACAATCTCTCGCAATTGGCAGACCGTACCAACGCGACGTGACGCGTGCTGCTAGTATTAGAGGGCTTTGCCCGTCTATGAAGAACCCCCGGCTTTGCCGGGGGGTTCCTATTTGCTCAATAGATAGTAAAGCCGGGTTCAGGCGGGAAATTCGCGGCCGCATCAGCGGCGGTTATTGTGTGGGGACAAAAATCCATTGCCAGGACATGGGGAACGCGTCCGTGGCGGCCTTGACCGGATTTGCTGACCATATTCAGGCGGCCGAAAGCAGGCGCCCGGATAAACCTTTCTGCTCCAGGAACGGTATTTTATCTTGCGGTAGATTGTGACGGATAGGCGCAGGAACCCCGAAGCTGCACGAAATACCCTGCCGGTTTACAGCGTGAGGATATGGATTTTCAATTTTTTTCGGAGACAATGAAAGGTTTTGCGCGGTTGGGTCGTATTCCTTATAAATAAGCCAAATATGAACTGTAAGGAGAAGACTATCATGAAAAAATGGATTGTTCTGCCGCTTATCGTCGCGCTGTCCTTGACAGGGGGAGCTGCTGCATTGGCCAAGGGCCAGGAAGACGTGGACACCGGCACTGTGGACGTGGTTGCCGCGGCCCGGGCTGAGATGGAGGATTCCCTTGAATCTGCCCTTACAGTGGGGGAGGAACTGCCGGCGCTAACTTCCGCCGGGGAACAGACGGATGGCACAGAGCCGCTGTCCTGTCCGGCGGGCAACTGCATCTACAATGAGGACTGCCCCCGCCAGGAGTGCCCCAACGGCGGAGTCCCGGCACGGGACGGTACAGGATACCGGAGCGAAGAGAGCGGTACAGCCGCCTGGAATGGGCGGGGAAACGGCGGCGAGGACCGTGAGGACTGCCCCCGCCAGGAGTGCCCCAACGGCGGGGTTCCGGTACGGGACGGCACAGGATACCGAAGAGGGGCGCAGGAAAACCCTGAGGCCCGGGGTGCCGGCAGGATGAATCAAAAGGGTAGAGGATATGCGAACTGAGCATCAGGCAAACAGGGCCATAGAACGATATGCGGATTTGGTTTATAAAATCTGCATCGTCCACCTGAAAAACCGTGCGGATACAGAGGACATTTTTCAGACTGTTTTTCTCAAATACGTCCTGTATCCCAGGGAATTTGAAAGTGAAGAGCATGAAAAGG
The DNA here is from genome assembly GCA_021771035.1 of Marvinbryantia formatexigens. Lineage (GTDB taxonomy): Bacteria > Bacillota > Clostridia > Oscillospirales > Ruminococcaceae > CALXEM01. The sequence continues at coordinate 1,768 of JAETPU010000002.1, forward strand.
CGTGGATTATCCGTGTGACCATCAATGCCTGCAAGGATTTGCTCAAGAGTTTTTTTCGCAGCAGGACAGTATCCCTGGAGGAGCTTGACGCTCCTGTAATCCAGCAGCTGCCCCAACAGGACTCAGTGGTGCTGCAGGCGGTATTGGAACTGGATCCCAAATACCGGGATGTGGTGTATCTTTTTTACTATGAACAGTATACCGCCCCTGAAATTGCAAAGATCTTGGGAAAAAAGGAAAATACCGTCTATACGCGCCTGGCAAGAGCCCGGGGATTGCTCAAGGAAAAGCTGGGAGGTGAAACCTTTGAATCACGCAATTTATGATACCTTTTCCAGACTCCATGCCGATGAGGCGCTGAAATGCCGTACCCGGGAGTATCTGTCTTGCCGGGCCTTCCGAACCAAAAGAAGAGGTGCTCACAGGCTGCGGTATGCCATGTGCGGGGTATGCGTATTGTTTATGATGCTGGGAATTTGGGGATATTCTTCCTATCTCAAGGCTGTGGCTGTCATCAGTGTGGATGTGAACCCATCCATTGAATTGGAGGTCAACCGCTTCGATCGCGTTATCTCGGCCACTGGCTTGAATGCACACGCCAAGCAGGTGCTGCAGACGGTTGGGCTGCGCAATAAAAGCTATGAGGAAGCGCTCTCTGTCCTGCTGGAGAGCGAGGAAATGTCCGGTTATCTGACACAGGATGCGGTGTTGGAGATCTCCGTGGCCTGCGACGATGAGCCCAAAAGCCAGGCCATGCGGGAGCGCATTCTGGAATGCGCCCAGCGGGAGAACCGTCAAATCCAATGCAGCGCAGCCAGCACTGCTGAGATTGAAGCGGCGCACCAGGCGGGGCTGTCTCTGGGAAAATACCGGGCGTATTTGGAGCTCCGGGCCCTGGAGCCTGACGTCAAGCCGGAAGAAGTGCAGGGACTGAGTATGCGCCAGATTCGCAATTGGATCGATAGGCTCGCCGGAACGGATTCCTCCCAGGAAGAAGGGCCTCATGGCAGCGGGAAGGGCCAGCAGGGATCCGGCGGCGGACAAAAGCGGCAGCACAGAGGCGGCGCCTAATATTATTCCGTGGGCTGGAAAAACAAAAAACGGACAGCGCGGCGGCTGTCCGTTTTTGTTTGCTGCTACTGGCCTCTCCAAGGATTTCGCTTCAGGGAGCGGGAGAAGGGAGGCTGAATCGGCAATCCCAACAGAATTGGAACTGTGCCCACGCGATATGGATCACGGCGGGTCAAAGGCTCACCGTGGCCGATTCGTTATGACTCACCGGGGAAACTCCCGCCTGAGCACCACCATGTCCCGGAGCAGAACCCCATCCTCATAGATGGGATGGTCATAATGCTCTGTGAAAAAATTGGGAATCCTGTGGGAGAAACGAAACCCGCATTTCTCATAGAAGGGGAGCGTCAAAGGGCTTTCCCCGGTGCCCACCAGCATGGTTTTCCCATCCCGGCGGTATTGGGAAAACAGAAACTCAATGAGCCCACGGGCATAGCCTCTGCGCTGATACCTGGGGACAGTGGCGAGGTTTTTGATTTCATACACCCCCGGCGCCTCCAGGGTTACCACACACACTGCCCGCAGATGGGGGGGAAAGGGATCATATAGGGCAAACAGTTCGCCGCGGGAAAGATAGCGATCGATCATGTCCTCCTGCTCATCCGCCAGAAGGAGAAGCTGGAGAAACTGCTTTTTATTCTCTGTAATCTGCCGGATTTCCATGGGATGCCTCCGTTATAGGTCGATTTGAAGCCCGATGGGGCAGTGGTCGCTGCCAAAAACGTCCGTATAGATTTCGGCGGATTTAATGCGATCCCGGATCCGGTCGGAGACGATGAAATAGTCGATCCGCCAGCCGGCGTTGTTGACCCTGGCGTTGAACATATAGCTCCACCAGGTATAGACCCCGGTTGTATCGGGATGCAGGTAGCGGAAGCTGTCCGTGAAGCCGCTGGAGAGCAGCTGGGTCATTTTTTGGCGCTCCTCATCGGAAAAGCCGGCGTTTTGATGGTTGTTTTTTGGGTTTTTAAGGTCGATTTCCTGATGTGCCACATTCAGATCGCCGCAGAGAATCACCGGTTTTTTGCTGTCCAGCGCCATTAGATAGGCACGGAAGTCATCCTCCCAGGCCATCCGGTAGCCAATGCGCTCCAATCCCCGCTGGGAGTTGGGCGTATAGCAGTTCACCAGGTAGAACTGCTCGAATTCCGCTGTGATCACGCGGCCCTCATGGGAGTGCTCCTCCAAGCCGATGCCATAGGAGACGTTCAGCGGCACGGCTTTTGAGAAAACCGCCGTACCGGAGTATCCCTTTTTCTCGGCGCTGTTCCAGTATTCCTCATAGCCGTCAAAGTGGAAATCTGCCTGTTCACGGGACATTTTGGTTTCCTGGATGCTGAAGATATCCGCCTGAACCTGTGAAAAGAACACATGGAAACCCTTGTTCATGCAGGCGCGCAGGCCGTTTACGTTCCAAGAGATGAGTTTCATGCTTTTGGCTCCTTTATTTTCTTACTGTGTCATAGCTATCGCTTGTCTCAAGAATTGCCCGGCCTTAGATTGGCAGTCCAGAGCCGGGGGGATTTGCCTGAGTCAGTGGCTGCCCCTCTTTCAAACAGCCCGGCTGCCCATTGGAAACAGCATTCAACTTGTTCAGAGCGCACAGGTGGAAAACTGTTTACTGCAGCCGGTAATGGCTGTTTCATTTAATTGTACCATTTTTAAACAAAAATCGGAAGGCATGAAGAGCCTTCCGATTCGATTATTTAGCCTTTACGGTGTGAGCAAGAGGATTTCAGCTTACCGGGCGGTGTGAATGGCCGCTCTTACAGATCATAGGAACAGATGGTGAGCCCCTTTGCCCGCACTGCATCGATGACGTCGCCGAGAATTTCAGTATTGGTCTTGGAGACAGCGTGCAGGAGATAGATGGCGCCCTCGTGGATATCTCCGGTGACCTTTTCCAGAGCTTTGGAAGGCTCCATCTGGTTGTCCGGATCCCAGTCCTGGTAGGCAAAGCTCCAGAATACGCTGCGGTAGCCCAGCGACTGCAACAGGGCAAGACACTGTTCACTGTACTGGCCCATGGGAAAACGGAATAGGCTCATCTCATAGCCGCCGAAGTTTTCCTTCACATAGTCATGCAGTTTCATGACCTCCTCCTTGGCCTGCGAGAGGGGGATCTGCGCCATACAGGGATGGGTATAGCTGTGGTTGCCCACAGTGTGTCCTTCATCAATCATGCGCTGCACCAGGTCCGGGTTGCGCTGGACATAATCATAGGTGACAAAGAAAACCGCGGAAGCCTGCTTTTCCTTGAGAACGTCCAGGATTTGAGCGGTATATCCGTTTTCATATCCCTCGTCAAAGGTGAGATAGAACTTTTTATCCTTGGGAGCAATGAAGTCGGCATCATACTGCCCATACTTTTTTTGGAAGGTCTCCGGGCTGGTGGGGCGGTTGTCATCCGCGTTTCGCGGCCCGCCATGGCCCCAATCCTGACGGGTTGCATCCAGTGAAGCCAGCTGGGAGAATTCATTTCCCATGGCCTGGGAATCCTTTTGGGAGGAGGAGCCGCTGGACTGCCCCTGAGATGAGGATTCTGCGGAAGAATCGCTGTAGGACGAGCTGGGAATATCCGGGGTGCTGGAACTTTGGGAGGAGGATGAGGATCCGCTGGAAGAGGAAACCGGATCCTGAGGGATAGATTGGGAATTGGTATCCTTTGAGCAGGCGCTCATAGCGGCGCATAGCAGTGCCGCCAGGCAGACGGCGGTGCTGGTTTTCTTCCAGGTTTTAGAAAATGGAACCATAAAAAAGCCTTCTTTCATATGAGATTTTTCCGGGAAATCGGGGCAGGATAGGGAAGAAGATGGATGCCGGGGCAAGAGCCTTGGAGCTCGAAGCATCCAGTATGATGTCCAGTTTTGAACGTTTTTTTATTTCATGTTCAGCCAGGAGGGGGCTGAATCCCCATGCAGCCCAACAATAAAAGACTGTTTTATAGTTTTGCCAAATTGCAGGATGATATTCCCGTCCGCTGCTGTGACACATTCTGGAAGGAGGTGTTGAAAAAAGAAACGTTCCATTGTAAAATAAAAGAATCCCTGGAAAGATGATACTTTTTGGAGAATAATTATAGAGCTATCCTATTTGGATAGCTTTTTGAGAAAAGAGGAACCCTATTTGAAGCAGATTCGAGAGTGGCGCTGGATTATTCTGGCTGGTGTTTTGGCAGCCTTAGCGGCTTTGGGCGGATGGCTCCTGTTTGTCAGGCAGGGCACCTCCCGAGGAACTGCCGCTCTGGTAACTGTCAATGGACAGGAATGGGCGGTGTTTCCTCTGGAGGAATATACCTCAGATTGGTCTGTCAGTTTAGCCAGCCGCGGCGTTCCGGTGCACTTTACCTTTTCCGACGGCCAAATCCGGTTTTACAATGTGGACTGCCCGGATAAAGTCTGCGAAAATGCGGGATGGCTCTCCCGGGAAAACCAGACCGCCGTGTGTATGCCCAACCGGACCAGTGTACAGATTATCAAGATGTCCCAGCTGACTTCCCAGCAGCGCGAGCTGATTGTTCACCCCGGCGAGCTGTCGCAGTGGGAACAGCAGGGGAATGAAAACTTGAACAAGCAGGTAAATGATCCTGCGATCCCCGACTATTTTCCAGCTTTAACTCATTGAGTGCGCAAAACTGCCCCAAAGGGGGAGATACCCAAGAGGGGGAACGCCTCTTGGGCGGCTCTTTCCCCCTTTTCTGGCCGTGCAGACCACAATTTAGAATTAGTTGCGGTAGTTTTGGCTTGTCCAAAACTTCAAAGGGACGCCGGGATGCGCTAATCCCTTTCTTATCTGAGTCATACAGCATCCCCGCAGTTGGCACAACAGACTGGGCTAAGACTAGAATCAAACTGCGGGCATTCCGGTTGCATCAGCGGCATCGGCCCAGGTATGGATCGGCCCAAGTATGGGATTGAAAGTTGAGAAAGTGTACTTTTTCAACTTTTTTCTAGCCTTTACTCATTGAGTGCACAAAACTGCCCCAAGGGGGAGATACCCAAGAGGGGGAACGCCTCTTGGGCGAATCTTTGCCTACTTTCTGTTCGGCAGAAAGTAGGTGCCCCGCGGCACAGCGGTTTGGGTGGGAAATTGGACGATAATCTTTTTGGGAAGTAAAACGCTGTTTTTGTTGCCATGACAATCATGGCTTCCCTAAATCCAAATGGAAAAAAGGATAATTTTCACCCATGTACATTGTCATCCAATTCCATCCCAACCTCCTGCCGCCGGGATGCAGGTAGTTCATTCTTGGCCTAGTAGTACGGCATCCCTAATGAGAATTGAAACAAGTTTCAATTCTCCGTAGTTAATGTCAGCAGAAAGTACCCAAAGACCAAAAAGGAGGGAAGGGGTTCGGGGCGCGCTGAGTTATGTCCTTGTCTAAATTCAACAGCGCCCCTAAGAGCTTTGAACTTGTTTCAAAACTCAAGGAGGTACTCTGGAATGACCGTTTCGATTGAGCCCAGAACCCCTCCCGGCATTGAGCGGACAGGCTGAAGGAAACTGTCAGCTTAACCATCAGTAATTGCGGACACCATGATCTGTGCCCCCAATCGAAATCCCACGGTGAAGGCCTCGACCATCTCGTAGTAATCCTCATCCCCCTCCATATCCACAATTTCCGTGAATTCCTTTTTCAGTGTTGGCTCCATCTCTTTTAAATGTTCCATTAGGCAGTTGATTTTTTCGCTCCGTTTTGAGCGTACTTCCCTGTATTCCCTGCTTTGCGGGTTCACTTGTTCGCTGGGCCGCAGGTTTCCAAGGTATAGTTCTTCCAGAATTGTTTTCATGAGAAAACCTCCTAAATCTTACTTGTTAGTCTTATCCTAACAGAAAGACATAAGAAGTTTGATTTTTATGCGGTATTCGCATAAACCCATAGAACTAAAAATGGGCAGCAAAAACAGAGGGATCCAGCAGTTTGTTCTGCTGAGTCCCTCTGTTTGAGCTTAAAAGAGAGGTTATTCCACACCGGTATCGATAACAGCGGTGTTGGTGTCGCCCTCCCGCGCTTTGGACAGGGCAGCCTTGGCAAGGGCGCGGAACGAGTTGCTGGATGTGGTTGCGCCGGCAACGGTTTCCACCTTGTCAACGTCGCCGCTGGCATTCATCAGGCTGTCGGAGAGCTCCTTATAAAACTTTTCGGGGTAGGTCTCCGGCTTGCCGTTGGCCTTGTTGCCGTCAATCATGGTCTGTTTGTAGGCTTCATCATCCGATTTCTTGGCATCCTTGGCCTTGTTTTCGGCGTCGAATTCCACACTGGTCAGCTTTCCGTCTTTCACAGTAACAACCACATATTCCTTCCAGTCATGGGAGAATTCCGAGGCCTCCGCACGGTAGGTTCCATCCGGGTACTGATCCACAAGTCCGTCTGAGGACAGGGATTCCCCTGAGGAAGAATTGTGATCCGATGAATTAGAGCAGCCAGCCAGAGGGAACACAGTCAGCGCCGCGGCAAGACACGCCGCCAGGATAGTTTTGGCTTTCATGGCAGTTTCTCCTTTTCTTGGGAACAAAGGGTTCCTGTTGGTTTGGTTTGAGGGATCTTCCCAAAGACATTCCAATTCCAGTATGGGCAATTTTTTACTGATTTTGCATGAATTCATACGACCAAATTTTTCTGGGTTGTAGTTTCTGGAAAAATAACTCACATCATAACAGAATCCCCTGAATTTGCCTTTATAGTTTACCATCCTATACCAACTGGATTAAGATAATTTGATTGGAATCCGGAGTCCGAAGTGACTTTTGATTTGGTTTAATTTGTGATACAATAATCGCAAAGCGATGATACAATGTTCACGCAAGGTGTGAACCTGCAATCATCTTTCATGATTGAGGGAGTTTCGTTCACCGGCCCGAAGGCATGGCCGGTGTTTGGCAGGGCGAAAGCGCAAAACGTCCCGGTTGGTGCAGGCCTTGTTTGTAATACAATGTTCACGGGACGTGAACATCAGGGAGTTTCGGCCAGATGGGATACCGCTGAGGCCGCGTTCCGTTTGAGCGCCAAAGGCCGGTTCTCGGATACATCTGGCATCAGGTGCAGCAGCGTGCGCTGGAATCGTCACGCCCGTGTGCCTGAACAGGCAATCTTACGCTGTCCTATGGATGCAATTTTTGTTGCATCAAAGGAAACCTGCTTTCATCAATTTTGAAGAAGCCCGGCCCTTTTCTGCAGAAAAGGCAGACGCAATGCGTCTGAGGACTTCTTCCAAACCCTAACGCAGCGCGTCAGGGACGACACCCGTGCAAAATAAAATAGTATGCAAATATCCATCGGGTTCAATCGGATCACAATACTATTTTTTATGGCGCTGGGCCGCCGGCGCTTTTGAGGAATACTGACAGGATAAAGGAGCCAGAATTGGGATGAGATTACGAAGAAAACCATGGGCACGTCCGGAATTAGAGGCCTGCCCGTTTTATTTTTCCGATGCCAGGAGCCTGAGGAACCGCTGGGAATCCCAGTTTGTCCATCCGGGGCCGCTTCATGTGGAACTGGGCTGCGGAAAGGGCGGGTTTTTGGCCCGGCTGTCGGAACAAAATCCGCAGGTGAACTATCTGGGCTTGGATATTAAAAGTGAAGTCCTGGTTTTGGCAAAACGCGCTGCAGAGGCTCAGCTGGGGACGCAGTGCCCCGGTAATGTGAGGCTTGCCGCCCAGGATATCGAGCGGATCTATGAGATTTTGGGCCCGCAGGATCCGGTGCAGCGTATCTATATCAATTTCTGTAATCCCTGGACGAAGCATCAGCAGCAGAAAAAGAGGCTTACCCATCCCCGGCAGCTGTTAAAATACCGCACCTTTTTACAAGAAGCCGGGGAAATTTGGTTTAAAACCGACAGTGAAGAGCTGTTTGAAGAATCTCTGAGCTATTTTGAGGAGTCGGGCTTTGCCCTGCGTTTTGTCACAAGGGATCTGCACGGCAGCGGATTTTCTCCCAATATTCTAACCGAGCATGAGCTCATGTATGCGCAAAAGGGCTTGCCAATCCATTTTCTGATTGCGGTGAAGCTGCCTTATCCGGCGATTCACCCCAGTGTGCTGGACGGGCAGCGGGCGGAGCTGGAATATATGGCCGCTCAGCTGGGAAAATTGGAATTTTGACTCTACGGAGCGTTTGTTGCGCTCCGGGCGGCTGAGCCCTTATAATAGTAGAGCGGGGAAGGCACAGGGTTTTTGAGAACTCTAAATGATATGCCTTTCAATCGGATACGTTCAAATTAATTGGGATGAAGCCGCGCAATCCCGGAAAGGACAGGTGACAGAGATGGTGGATTGTGAAAAAGTAGGAGCCCTGTTATTTCGGCTGCGCCGGGAAAAGGGACTGACACAGCGCCAGCTGGCAGAGCAGATGCACCTCTCTGACCGCACCATTTCCAAGTGGGAGCGGGGGGTTTCACTTAGATAAAGATACCACACCATTCCCACGCTGACTTTTGCTCAACCGATACAGCCGGAGGGCTGGATAACAAGAAAAGGCGGTATGCGCCCCGTGGAGGGGTAGCGTACCGCCTTTTCTTGTGGGGGTTTCCAAAGGGAGCGGCAGGAAAACAGGGCTATGCTTGCGTGGCGTGGAGCTGTAAGCACAGGTCTGGTTTCAACAGCAGACTGGGCGTATATGAAAGCCCCCGTCCCTCGTCCTACGCTCCGACTTGTGGACAAAGTGTCCCGAAGTTGTGGCCACACTCCCGGAAAAGTAGCAGGACAGCGGGCAACCGTCAAGGCTGAAATGAACGGGTTTGCACCCGACCTTGACCGTCACCCGCCGTCCCACTGAATGGGTGGACAAGGAGGCCAATCCCTCAAAGTGCTTGTCCGCGCTCTTTCTGATTTTGAGGTATTCAGTTTTTCAAAATTGAATAATCAAAATAAATTTTTTCGATTGAAAAAATTTTATTTGTTATCATCTTCAATGCCATATTTTTTCTTTTGCCGAATCACATAATTACTGATTTTTTCATCATATAGTGGATACTGGTAATCCAACTGGCATGCCACTTCTGACGAAACCTCCCGGAACAATGCCATACATTGTTCAAAGGATTCCCACATATGGGGATAGGAATCCATATTATAAGTGGACATAAGTCGTTCCCACAATTCCTCTGGGACATATTGCTTCATAAATTTATAGTTTTTTCCCAAACTGAAATGAAATCCCTGTTTGATACCAATCAGCCAGGAAATCATGCGAAGCAATTCTTTTCGTACTATATCATTCATATGGTCAATAGCAAAAAGAATTTCTTTGCGGCATAAGCCCTTTACTACATATGTTGTAGTATTCCAAAATTCATTACAGCAATCGTCAAACATTCTTTGAGTAGGCTTCTGCAAGTGGTAGTCTATATCCGTTGGTATTGGCGGCTTTACGATACGGTTGTCTTTATCCAACAGTAACTTTACCAGTTTATCCCATGTAAAATACTCGTCTATCAGTTCCAGCGGCAGCAAAGTTAAATCTATCTTAACATCATCAGTAAACAGCATTAAATATGAAAATCCCTTTTCTACAGCTGGAAATAATTCCATATCTTCCGGCTTTTGCAGAATCAACCTTTCACCAAATATATCTAGCCATTTATCATCACTTGTGAAGCTGTCCATATCCGTAACAAAAAAAGTAATATCAAAATCCTGAAAATCATCAGGCGGAATATTTGTATTTGTTCTAGATCCTTCCAAAGTAACCATGCGAATGCGTTTGTCTGTTTTTGCAAAATTCAAAACAATATCATAAACTTCCTTTTCTGATCTCATTTTTATCTCCTCCAATTATTGAAATAGGTGTGAAGCCATTTTAGGGCTTTCCCGCCTTGATTACCCTTTAGCAAAGACGGGCGGGACTGTCAACGGCGGCGCATGAAATGCGCCGTTCATCTTGACCGTTGACTGGCTCGGCTGGCTTTGCTATCTCTCGATAAATTGTACCGAAATATTGAATTATTCTGGTACATACAAATAGCAACCTTTCACATGGTCATTTACAATTCCGATTGCCTGCATATACGCATATATAATCGTGCTGCCTACAAACTTAAAGCCTCGTTTTTTTAAGTCTTTACTGATTCTATCTGAAAGTGGCGTTGTTGCAGGAATGTCCGCTTCCGATTTGAAATGATTATGAATCGGTCTATTCTTAACATAAGACCAAATAAACTTATCAAAACTTCCGTATTCTTCTTGGATTTTGATAAATTGCTGTGCGTTTGTGATTGTCGACTTAATTTTTAATCTATTGCGAACAATATTGGGATTTTGCATTAACTCATCAATTTTAGTTTCGTCATAGAGAGCAATTTTTTGATAATCAAACTCGTTGAAGGCTTCCTTAAATGCAGCTCTTTTATTTAATATCGTCAGCCATGATAATCCGGCTTGCATACCTTCAAGAACCAACATTTCAAATAGTTTTCTATCATCATGAACGGGCTTTCCCCATTCCCCATCATGGTATTCTTTATAGAGTTCTGTGGTTGCCCACGAACATCTTTCTCTATCGTCTTTCTTCATGGTATCCTCCGTTTGTAAAATTTGTTTTTGTCGCCCACTTATTTTCTCCCCCGCTGGGGCTTTGGATTTTTCAGCAAGTCAGACTTTTGTGCAATTCTTTTTAGCCATTTCTTTTCTTCCTCGGACAGCTTCTTATAATTCAGTTTGAGCCGCTTGCAGATAAACATCATAGCCGCCTGCTCCGGGTCGCTGTCCTCTTTAGCGGTTTCCTCGGCTGCCTGCAAAAAATCTTCCAGTGGGCTATCCTCCGGGACGCTGAAAAAATCGTCCTTATGGGCTTCCCGCAGGTCGAGGGCTATCTTGTTTATGTCCTGCTGTATCACATAGCGGCAAAAGCTGTCATCGTCAATGTGGGCGGCGATAAGCTGTCTTAACTGCGGGTCAGTCAAGCCGGGATTGTGTTGTTTCATAATTGTTGCACTCACAGCGTCCACAATGGCGTTTGCGCTCTGCACCTGTTTTCCTGCCACGCCATTCACATAAATTTCAAGGTCAGCCATGAGCCGAGGAAAATCCGGGTGTGTCGCCAGTTCACACAAAAGGGAATTGTCCACCAGCCCGCTTTTCAATAGTTCTATCATGTCATCACTCAAATGCAGGTCTGCAAGATCGGCGTTTGGGTGGTTTCTTGTTTGAGAACGGCCCAGCAGATAATCAACAGTCACTTCGTAAAACTTTGCCAACTCAATAAGGGCGTAATGGCTGATGTCCTTGAGATTATCCCCCTCATAACTCCCTAAAGCGGACTTGGAGAGGTGGGTTTTCTCCGCAAGCTGTTCCAGCGTCAGACCGCGTTCCACACGCAGGTCTTTCAATCGTTCTTGTATGGATAGTTCCATGCGCTCCCCCCTTGTCTGCAAATATCATTTTTATTATACCACAATTCCGAAAGCGTGGAAATAGCCTGTTTTTTAGGCCAATTTCCTACCTTTCGGATATACGGGACGGGCGGTCATTTAGGTGTAGACTTAGGGTAGTTCATCGATGAACGGCACCTTGAAAACAGAATGACCGTCCGAAAAGGAATACCCCGGCTGGGGAAGCACTGCAAGGAGCCGGACTTCGGGACAAAATGTCCCGAAGTATGGGGAGCGTGCCAACGCCGGAACACGCCGCAGGAATGGGGCAGGAAACCTTTTCGGAGGAACGGCAACGGAAAGCAAAATGGAGGGAACGCATGAGAGATAACCCCTATAAAGACTTGCCGCCGCTGGAACGCAGGCCGGACGGTTCCCTTTACCGCATGACACCGGCGCAGAGGAAACAGGCGGCCAGCCTGATACGCCGGGAGTGCTGTTGCTGTGAGGACGGCAACTGCATTGTCCTTGACGATGGGGACACCTGCACCTGCCCGCAGACGATTTCTTTCTCGGTCTGCTGTAAGTGGTTCCGCTGGTCGGTCTTGCCGCTGGACGGAACGCTGGAAGCGGAGATTTTCCGGGATAGGGACTTGAAACGCTGTGCGGTCTGCGGCGGCGTGTTCGTCCCTAAATCCAACCGGGCAAAATACTGCCCCGGCTGTGCCGCCAGAGTTCACAGGCGACAGAAAACAGAAAGTGAACGGAAAAGGAGGTCTGCTGTGGACAGTTAGGAGCGAAAAAAGCCTTGATTTATCAGGCTCCGCAAGCCCCAAACCGGGGCAGGTGGTATAAAGTATCGCCCACCCCGGAAAACGGGCTTCTAACCGTCCACAAAACGCACTATGACAAATACCATCTATATCCATCAGCCGGAAAAGGCGTTCAGCTTCACCCGGCTCCCGAATTTCCTCTTTGAAGCCCCCACATTCAGGCCCCTGTCCAACGAGGCAAAGGTTCTGTACGCCTTTATCCTGCGCCGGACAGAGTTGTCCCGCAAGAATGGGTGGGCGGATGACTGCGGACGGATTTTCCTGTATTACCCTATCTGCGAAGTGGTTGACCTGCTACATTGTGGGCGGCAGAAAGCGGTGAACACCCTGCGGGAACTGCAATACGCCGGACTGGTGGAAATCCAGAAGCAGGGCTGTGGAAAACCCAACCGCATTTTCCCAAAATCCTATGAAGCGGTTCCAAACACCGACTTCAAGAAATCCGGTTCTGGTACGCCGGAGGACTGAAAACCGTACCCATGAAGTACGGAAACCGCCCTCCTGAAGTATGAAAACCGGACGGTATATAGAAATACAAAGATTAAAATGACTGATTTATATCCATTCCATTCTTATCGTATCAGAGATAATTCCGGCGGGATTTTCCCTGTAGAAAACCCCGGATAGGAAAGGAATGGGGAAAGGAGCAGAATGGCACAACACGCAATTTTGCGGTTTGAGAAGCACAAGGGCAACCCGGCAAGGCCGCTGGAAGCCCATCACGAAAGACAGAAAGAACAGTATACCAGCAATCCCGACATTAACACAAGCCGGAGCAAATACAACTTCCATATCGTCAAGCCGGAGGGCAGGTACTATCATTTCATTCAAAACCGCATTGAACAGGCCGGGTGCCGCACCCGTAAGGACAGCACACGGTTTGTCGATACGCTGATAACCGCCAGCCCGGAGTTTTTCAAGGGGAAATCCCCAAAGGAGATACAGGCGTTTTTCCAGAGGGCGGCGGCTTTCCTCATTGGCCGGGTAGGACGGGAAAATATCGTGTCGGCGGTGGTACACATGGATGAGAAAACGCCCCACCTGCATTTGACCTTTGTTCCGCTGACAAAGGACAACCGCCTGTGCGCAAAGGAGATTATCGGCAACCGGGCGAACCTGACGAAGTGGCAGGACGATTTTCACGCCTACATGGTGGAGAAATATCCCGACCTGGAGCGTGGGGAGAGCGCCAGCAAGACAGGCCGGAAGCATATCCCCACCCGGCTTTTCAAACAGGCGGTTTCCCTCTCCCGGCAGGCCAGAGCCATTGAAGCCACGCTGGACGGCATTAACCCGCTGAACGCCGGAAAGAAAAAAGAGGAAGCCCTCTCTATGCTGAAAAAGTGGTTCCCGCAGATGGAGAATTTCTCCGGGCAACTGAAAAAGTACAGGGTCACAATCAATGACCTGTTGGCGGAAAATGAGAAGCTGGAAGCAAGGGAAAAGGCCAGTGAAAAAGGCAAGATAAAAGATACGATGGAACGGGCAAAGCTGAAAAGCGAATTGGATGATTTACAACGGCTGGTTGACCGTATCCCGCCGGATATACTGGCGGAACTGAAACGGCAGCAGCGGCACACACGAGAGAGGTAAACGCTATGGACAGATATTCCGATAACATGACAAATCATCAAAACAGGGAGGACACTAGATGGTAAAAAGCGAAAGCGACATGATTTCTATACCCCGCACCGGGCAGGTCATTACGGCAGAGAACGGGACGCAGTATTTTGTATGTGGGAACAACCGTATCAAAATCTCCGAACACTTCGCCGCCGCTGGACAGCCGCTTGGCGATCTGATCGTTGATGTAGTCCGGCACACGGCGGAAAAAGCCGTTTCCGCCTGACGGCCCAGCGTTGATATACGCCCACGCTTATGGTATAATTGCCCCAGAGCAAAAGTATTGTAAGCGTGGGTTGTTTCTTTGAAAAGGAGGATTTTTTACGGTGAAACAACCTTACAATACTACCATTTACAACACGGCTCTTTATCTGCGTTTAAGCCGTGACGATGAAAGCTACGGCGACAGCGTGAGCATTGAAACACAGCGGACAATCCTGCAACAATACGCAAAAGAACATGGGCTTCATGTGGTCGGCGAGTATGTGGACGACGGCTGGAGTGGGACGAATTTCGAGCGTCCGAATTTTCAGCGCATGATGGACGATGTGGACGCAGGGAAAGTGAATTGTATTGTTACGAAAGACCTATCCAGATTTGGTAGAGAACACGTGATGATGGACTACTATCTGGAATTTCTGTTCCCGGAGAAGCGTGTGCGCTACATCGCCATTGCAGAAAACGAGGACACCGAAAAAGGGCTGTCCGATTTCGTCCCTTTCAAAAACCTGTTCAACGAGTGGTTTGCAAAAGATACGAGCCGCAAGGTAAAGGCCGCTTTCAAAGCGAAATTTGCCGTAGGCGAGCGTATCGGCGCTTATGCTCCCATCGGGTACAGGAAGCACCCGGAGATTAAAAACAAGCTGATAATTGACGAGGAAACACGCTGGATAGTGGAACGGATTTTTGACCTTGCCGTCCACGGCAGAGGTGCGGCCAGTATCACACGGATATTGATTGAGGAAAAAGTACCTACGCCGGGATATATCAACTTCCGACGGGACAAAACTTTCGCCAATATCTATGCGAATGCGCCGGAGGAAAAAAGCTACGCATGGACGATAGCGCAGGTCAAAAGTATTTTGAAAGATGAAACCTACATCGGCCATACTATCCACTACCGGGAAACAAACATCTCCTTTAAGAACAAGCGGAGAATACGCAAGCCCCAGAGCGATTGGGTGCGGGTGGAGAACACGCAGGAGCCGATTATCAGCGAGCAGGTTTTCAATCAGGTGCAGGAGCAGATAGCAAGCCGCCGCAGGAAGTGCAAGGACGGTACGACACAGATTTTTTCCGGGCTGGTAAAATGTGCGGATTGCGGCTGGTCGCTGTCCTACGGGGAGAACCGGCAGAACAGTAAGCCCTACGGCCATTACCATTGTAGCAAGTACGGGCAGGGCACACGCCAATGCTCCATGCACTATATCCGCTATGATGTGCTTTACGCCTATGTCCTCTCCCGTCTGCAATACTGGTCTGGACTGGTGCAGAATGGCGAGGGGGAACTGATGAAGCGTCTGCTGAACGCCAGCGACAAGGAACAGGCCGCCGCAAGGAAGCGGCAGGCCGCAGAATTGAAGCGGACGGAGAAGCGGAAAGCCGAGGTGGACAAGCTGTTTTCCCGTATGTATGAGGACTGGGTTGCGGGGCGTATCACGGAGTACAACTTCAATATGCTGTCCGGGAAATATCAGACGGAGCAGGCGCAACTGGACGAAAAAATCGGACAGCTTCAAGCCGCTATCGCCGCCGAGAGCCAGACCGTAGCAGACGCAGAAAGCTGGATTGCGCTGATGAAACAGTATGTCAATCCCACGGAACTGACCGCCGAACTTTTGAATACGCTGATTGAAAAAATCGTTGTCCATGAAGCGGTCAAGGGCGAGGACGGAAGCCGGGAACAGGAGGTAGAAATCTTCTACCGCTTTATCGGCAAAATTGATTGAATGACACCAATATCTTTAACTATGTGAAACCGGCAGAGGAGCCCCGGACATTTCTCTGCTGCAGCAGCTTTCCGGTATTCTGGGGGTCAATATCGAGGGCCTGCTGGGCGGTGAGCTTCCCGACGAAGATTTGGTGGGAGGAAATATGAAAAAGACCAAATATTTTGTTTGCCCGAATTGCGGGAATTTGGTGCTGTGCACTGGAAATGCCAGTATCTCTTGCTGCGGAAGGCCGCTGCAGGAGTTGACGCCGAAAAAAGCCCAGGATTGTGAAAAGCTTCAGGTTCAGGAAATTGAGGATGAGTGGTATATCACCAGTTCCCATCCCATGACCAAGGGGCACCATCTTTCCTTTGTGGCCTTTGCCACCTCCGAGCAGCTTCAGGTAATCAAGCAGTATCCGGAGTGGAACCTGCAGGTACGCGTTCCGCGCCGGGGCCATGGTATGCTTCTGTGGTACTGTAATCAGGATGGGCTGTTCTATCAGCTGCTTTAGGCGTGCTTTCGGAAGGACAGCATGAAAACGGGCTTTCTGCGTCCGTTGTGCTTCCGGGAATTTGGAAAGCCCCCAGGCCGTTGTGCTGACGCGCAGCGGCCTGGGGGCTTGTTATGGTTGGGGATCGTTTGGCAGGGCCCCCGCAGATAAAGAGAACATTCTGCCAGATGTAGACAGAATCGTTTTTTGCAACGCCTTATCCAGTGTGCGCCTTCCGGGTATTCCCATGCGGCAAACCGTATTGGCACGCAAAGCAGCCCCGGAACATATACGCAGTTTTTCCCGGCAGGCAGCAGGACACCATACCACAGCCAGCTGGGAGATGGCATCCCCTTGGGGGATTTTCCTGCCAGGAGCTGAGGAGCTGAGATAGCCCGCCTTAGGGATGTTCCATGGGTTCTTGTCAGCAAAGGTCTCCCGACGCTTTGCCCAATTTCCGGCCTGGAGTGCGTTTATGGGGAAAGCGTCTGGGAACAGGGGGATCATTCCTCACCAATGGATGCCGACAGCAGAGCATACAGCTGGGGATTGTGCTTTTTCAGGCTGATAACTTTGAAGTTCTCTCCAACCCAGGCGTGGGTGGTAGAGCCGGTACACAGCAGACGGCCGGTGGCTGTATTGGTCACGGTATAGGAGAACTGAATCCGGGCAGGGGTCAGACGGCTGATCTGTGCTGTTACATCCAGGACGTCCTCATATTGTGCGGCGTCGATAAAATGGCAGCTGAGATCCACCAGCGGCAGTAGAATGCCGGACTGTTCCAGCTGAGAATAGCTCATGCCCAGCTGCCGGATCCAATCCGTACGGGCGGCCTCAAACCAGATGGCGTAGACCGAGTGATGGACAATGCCCATCTGATCAGTTTCCGCATAGCGGACGTTGATGGAGGTATGTGATTTCATGGTGATTCCTCTTTTCATTGTACTGATTTGGCGCTAAAAAGCGGGAACAATACCGCTGCGCCCTGAAAAGCCAATTTCCTTTACAGGAAAGCAGGCGGCATTTCCGTGCGTTTAAACCGGCCTGACTGTGTGTGCCGGCGCTCTGCAAGCCGTGGAGAACAGGATGGAGACGGCTGTCTGAAAAGCCGAAGAAATGTGGGAATACATATCTGCGGAAAAACTCCCCAATCGTCTTTGATGATAACAGTATCGAAGAGAATTGCATATCCGCAGCTTCTGTGAACATTATACCATAAAAAGAAAGCGGAGCTTTCATATCTGTGGCTCTATACTCTCTCTGTAGTTCAGAATGCGGTTCTGAACGGGTGCTGCATACCGGCAGCGGTTTCGCCGGCAGGAAACCTCTTCCCCATCGAGGATACTTGTACGCATATATTGAGCGAGGACGCTTCCCGTAAATTCAGTTTCGATTTGTCGTTTTACCTGTGAGGTATCACCAGGTTGGACTTTTGCAATCGGAAACGGCGTCTGCGGCACAACCGGATTTTCATAATAGGGTATCCCGTTTGCGGGGAGCTGTCTGTCTGCCGCTTGGAATTCTTCCGGCAGGATACTCAGAGTTCTGCCAGTAACTCAAAAGAGGCGAAGCTCAGAAGAGCTTCGCCTCTTTTATCTTAAGCGCGGATTGTTCCGCCTGACGGCAGATGCTTCCGGCTTTTCCAGGAGGATTTTCGCCTCACCTTGGGCCAATCCGCGCGAATCGGTTGAAAAGTCCTCCGTCTTTACCATCCTATGCCGCCCTTTCATTCTTGTGTGTGTCCCTGAGAGAGGGGAAATTGCGGGTTTGACGATAAACTTCGAAGGAAGCTCCCAAATTCTTCACTCTTTTCCAGCTGGGTGTGGAAAATAAAAAATAGTATTTTTAGTCCCTTAATCATGAAAGTAAAATGCGGACTATTTTTTGCTGCACGGGTATGAAAACCTGACGGTTTTCCTTCGATGCAATAAAAAATAGGTTTGTGATCCGATTGAATCCGATAGTTATTCAGTCAGGACCGGACGAAAAGAGAGACAGCGAGGCTGTTTTGTGGTATAATATTCGCACAAGGTGCGGACATGCAATTCTCTTCGAGAATACAGGAGTTTCGCTTGCCGGTTAGAGGCCGCCGGCCAGTTTTCAGCGGCGGCATTTTCCAGTCTTATCTCCAAGGGGCAGGCGCCCGGGCGGAGAAATCCGGAAGATGCCCCGCTGCACGGGGACTGCTGCGGCTGGCGGGAAAGGCTCTGCAAAGGATATGCTGTTGATTGGGGCGGGAGCGGCGCTGCCGGCAGTCTGCCCCAACAGATACAGGTTTTTAAGAGAGGAGTACAAGTTTATGATTCAAGAGCGTTTGGAAAAGCTGCGGGCTTTGATGAAAGATCATCACATGGATGCCTATCTGGTGGAGACCAGCGATTTTCATGGTTCTGAATATGTGGGTGATTATTTCAAGTGCCGTGCGTTTATCTCCGGATTCACCGGTTCCGCAGGAACTGTGGTTGTCACAGCGGACAAGGCCGGGTTATGGACGGATGGGCGGTATTTCCTGCAGGCCGCGCAGCAGCTGGAAGGGACAGGGATTACCCTATACCGCATGGGCCAGCCGGGAGTTCCCAGTATCGAAGAATTTTTAATTGACAATCTTGCCTCGGGCGGCTGCCTGGGCTTTGACGGCCGTACGGTGAATGCGGCGTTCGCCAGCCGGCTTCAGCGGGATTTTGCCCCCCGAAACATCTCCATCTGCTACGAGCATGACCTGATCGGGGAAATCTGGGAGGATCGCCCCGCCATGTCCCAGGAGCCGGTCATGCTGCTGGACACCTGTTATTCCGGCTGCCCCAGAGAGGAAAAGTTCCGGAAAATCCGGCAGGAACTGGCCAGCAGGGGCGCGGATATACTGGTTTTAACCTCTCTGGACGATATTGCATGGCTTTTAAATATCCGCGGAGGCGATGTGGCATACAACCCGGTGCTGCTGTCCTATCTGGTGCTGTCCTCGGATAAGCTTTTGTTGTTCTCCTCTGAGAAAGCCATCCCCGCGCCGGTGAAGGCCCAGCTGGAGGCCAGCGGCGTCACCTTCTATGGATATGACGACATCTATGCCTATATCCGTTCCATTCCCCCGTCTAAAACCGTCTGGCTGGATGAGACAAAGGCCAACTATTCCATCCTGCGCAGCTTGCAGCCGGGGGTTGAGATCCTCAGCGAAACCAATCCCACCCTGCTTCCCAAGGCTGTCAAAAATGAGGTGGAGGTTCACAACGAGCGCATCGCCCACATCAAGGATGGCGTGGCGATGGTAAAGTTTATTTATTGGCTCAAGCACAATGTGGGAAAAATCCCCATGACAGAGATGAGTGTGGGGGACTATCTGGCCAATCTGCGCCGGGAACAGGAGCATTCCATGGGCCTGAGCTTTGAATCCATCATCGGATATGCCCAGCATGGCGCCATCGTCCATTACTCCGCGACCCCGGAAACCGACGCCGCCCTCAAGCCGGAAAACTTCCTGCTGGTGGACAGCGGCGGGCAGTACCTGGAGGGAACCACCGATATTACCCGCACCATTTCCCTGGGTGCGGTGAGCGAGCAGCAGAAGCTGCACTATACCGCTGTTCTGCGCGGACATTTAAACCTGACGGCCGCCAAGTTTCTGTATGGCTGCCGGGGCGTGAACCTGGATTATCTGGCCCGCAGCCCGCTGTGGGAGCTTGGGCTGGATTATGACCACGGTACCGGCCATGGTGTGGGCTATTTCCTGAATGTCCATGAGGCGCCCAACGGGTTCCGCTGGAAGATTGTCCCCGAGCGCAATGACAGCGCCGTGTTTGAGGAGGGAATGATCACCTCCAATGAGCCTGGATTCTATCTGGCCGGGGAATATGGCATCCGTCTGGAAAATATGATCGTATGCCGCAAGGCCCAGAAAACGCCCTACGGACAATTTATGTGTTTCGAAAACCTGACCTTTGTGCCCTTTGACCGTCAGGCCATTGCGCCGGAACTGATGAGTGAGCGGGAACGCACGCTGCTCAATGAGTACCATGCCCAGGTGTATGAGAAAATTTCACCCTATCTCACCCAGGAGGAATCCGATTGGCTCAGGGAGGAGACAAAACCCCTGTAAAAAAGTGCCGGGGAAATTGCATGAGGTGTTGTGTGATGAAAGCGAAAACAGGTCTTTTAACAGTAGTTGCGGCGGTTTTGCTTGTGGTGTGCTGTGCGGCGTGCAGCATGACGAAAACTGCCATGACGGCTTCGGAGTTCGAGAGCCGGGCGAAGGAAGCTGGGTTTGAGCTGGTGGACGCGGCAGATCAGTTCCAGGCCGGCGAGGTTGAGAGCGTCACCTTAGCGGTTAAGGCGGAGTACAAGATGGAATTCTACGTTCTGCCCTCTGAGGATCAAACCAAAAGCGCCTTTGCGGCGAACCAGGCCAAGTTCGAATCCGCTAAGGGCTCCGCTGCCTCCAGCAAATCCGTCTCCATAGGCAATTATTCCTATTACTACCAGACAACCCAGGAGAGCTTTTATCTGGTGAGCCGGGTGGACGATACCATGCTGTATTGTGTGGCGGATGCCCAATATAAGGATGCTATCCTGGATTTGGCGAAGAAGTGGGGCTATGTATAGGCTGCCTGGGACACACAAGCGGGCCCGGGACTGTGTTCTCTAAAACAGATGGCACGTTAAAAAGGAGGAAAGGGGATTGCTCCCTTTCCTCCTTTTCTAATCCTGCGGATTCTGCAGAAGTGTCTCTCTTAAAAATGGGCAAGGGCGGCAGAGCCAAAGGGAACCTGGCGGCAGGTGGATCCGTGCGCGCCGGGGTGTGCTCGTGGTACATACCGGAGAGAGAATGGGCGGATCGGCCGGATTTTCGGGGCTTCCCATCCGCCTCGGTGAACGAAGAGAAAGTATCAGCCGGTATCGTTCTCCCGCCGCTTGATGCCCTGGTCCTGCACCTGCAGCTTCCGCTGCGGGCTGGGCTGGATAGCCCAGCGGGGAATTCCGCAAAGAAAAGGAAGCCGGCGTCCGCGGACGCCGGCTTCCTTTTTTCATTTGTGATTAATACTGCTTTCCCCAGTAGAGCATTGCCTTGGCAGGCTTGCCGCAGCACACACAGTGGTCGCTGATGTGCTCCTGCTCCTTGGGAATACACCGGGAGGTAACGCCGGCTTCTTCCTTCAGGCGCTCCTCGCAGGCCTCGTCGCCGCACCACATCGCCTTGATAAAACCAGGCTTGTTTTGGGCAATGTCCTTGAGTTCCTCCAGGTTGGCGGCGGTGTAGGTTTTGCTGGAACGGTTATCCAGTGCCCGCTGGTACAGGGAATTGTGGATTTCCTCCAGCAGATTGGCGATCGTCGTCTCCAATTCATCCAAGGATACAAAATATTTTTCCCGGGTGTCCCGGCGTACCAGGACACACTGGCCCTTTTCGATATCCTTGGGGCCAATCTCCAGGCGCAGGGGCACGCCCTTCATCTCATACTCGGCAAATTTCCAGCCGGGAGTGTTGTCCGAGGCGTCCATCGAGGTGCGGAACTGCTGTTTGAGCCGATCCCGAAGCTCCTGCGCTTTTTCCAAAACGCCGGGTTTGTGCTGGGCCACGGGGATAATCATCACCTGAATGGGGGCGATTTTCGGAGGCAGAACCAGGCCGTTGTCGTCTCCATGGGTCATGATAATGGCGCCGATGAGCCGAGTGGAAACGCCCCAGGAGGTTTCAAAGGGAGTCTGAAGGGTGTTGTCCCGTCCGGCAAAGGTGACGTCGAAGGCCTTGGCAAACCCATCGCCGAAGAAATGGGTGGTGCCGCTCTGCAGGGCCTTTCCATCGTGCATCATGGCCTCGATGGTATAGGTGGCCTTGGCGCCGGCGAATTTTTCCTTTTCTGTCTTTTGGCCTTTAATGACAGGGATTGCAAAATAATCCTCGCACAGCTTGGCATAGATATCCAGGATGTTCAAGGTCTCCTGCATGGCCTCCTCGGCAGTTTCATGCATGGTGTGGCCCTCCTGCCAGAGAAATTCCATGGAGCGCAGGAAGGGGCGGGTGGTTTTTTCCCAGCGGACAACCGAGCACCACTGGTTATATAATTTGGGCAGATCCCGGTAGGAATTGATGACATGGGCATAGTGCTCGCAGAACAGCGTCTCCGAAGTGGGGCGTACGCACAGCCGCTCAGTAAGCTCCTCGGTTCCCCCATGGGTCACCCAGGCCACCTCCGGTGCAAATCCCTCGATGTGGTCCTTTTCCTTTTGAAGCAGGCTTTCCGGGATAAACATCGGCATATAGACATTTTCATGTCCGGTTTCCTTGAGCATGCCGTCCAGGATTTTCTGGATGTTTTCCCAGATGGCATAACCATACGGTCGGATCACCATACAGCCGCGGACGCTGGAATAATCAGCCAAGTCCGCTTTTTTGACAATATCCGTGTACCATTTTGCGAAGTCCTCATCCATCGCGGTGATTTCTTCGACCATTTTTTTCTGGTTCGCCATGATTTTGCTCCACCTTTCGAGTTTCTGCCGGAAAAGAGGCGGAATTTCCCTTTTCAGGCTTATCTTTATATTTTATCGTGATTGTCCCTTGATTGCAAGCCTAAATGGCGGTTTTACGCCGCTGCAGGGCGAAAAAGGGATGTCTTTGCATCTCATGGAACACAGCGCCGTCCCCGGGGGATTGACATCCCGGCCGCCAACGCCCCCGGCAGTTGGCATTCCCGGAGGCGTTGGCGGGCCCTTAATCCAATTCGGTACTTTCCCTTTTACAAGAATCTGCTATAATAAAGACAGATTCGAACGGCACAGCCGCTGAGGACACGGGCAAAATGAGGGCAGGAAGGCCTGTCCGGATACTCCGGGAAAGGGTGGTCAAGACAATGAAAAAAATTCTCTTTATTGGAAACAGCCATACCTATTTTAATGACATGGCCGGGATGTTTGCACAGCTTTGCGCGGCACATCCGGATATCGGGCCGGTTCACATCGCCCAGCTGACCCACGGAGGGGTTTCCCTGTGCTGGCACCGGGACGAACCGGAGGCCAGGTTTAACATCCAGTACGGCGGTTACGACTATGTGGTGCTGCAGCAGGCGGCACACCCCTTTGACGGTGAGACAGCTCTGCTCCAGGGGGCGCAGGCCCTGGGAAAGTGGATCCGGGAGTCCGGGGCAACCCCGGTTCTCTATATGACCTGGGCACAGAAGGCCTATCCCCAAAACCAGGAGGAGATGAGCGCCGCCTATGAAAAAGCGGCGCGGCTGCTGCCTGCCAAACTGGCGCCGGTGGGGCGCGCGTGGCAGCAGGTGAGGAAGGACGCCCCCCAATTGGAGCTCTACTATACCGACGGGGCCCATGCCAGCGCAGCGGGAAGCTATCTGGCTGCCTGTACCATCCTGACGGCCATTTTCGGCGTATCCCCGGTGGGTCTGCCCGGGCGGCTGGAGCATCACGGGGAAAGCCTGGTGCAGCTTTCGGATGAGACTGCACGGATTCTTCAGAATGCCGCTGAGAGGGCTGTGTGCGCCGGGGCGTGCGAACCCCTTGCGCAGTGAGGCAAAAATCCAGACGCGTACCGGAATGAAAGGCCCATCCCGCCCATACAGATGGGAAGAGGAGGCCACAAGGCGGGGAATTGCCTCATTCTCAGAATGTTCTGATTTTCGACATTGTTTCTTAAAAATCGTTGCTTTTTTACTTGGATTCTACTATACTAAAATAAACCAATTAATTCTTAAAAGGAGTGTTTTTGATGCAAAAGGGAAAGTATGGAATTTGCCTGTCCTTTTATGCGGTATTAGGGCTTGTCCTGGCATTTTTGGGACAGACTACGCTGTGTGCTCTTCTGCTGGGCTTTGTAATCCTGGCGGAAAAGGATGAGTGGGCCTCCCGCCAGGTGATGCAGTCATTTTTCCTGGTGCTGTTCACCTCTACCATCAGCCGTGTATTGAATCTCATCAACATTTTTGGAGGCGTCCCTGTTGTAGGTACGGTTTTCAATACCATTTTCAATGTTGTGGAGAGCCTGATTTCCATCGCGGTTCTGGTATTCATTATCATTGCACTGACCCGTGTGGTAAAGGGCCACGATTCCGGCATTCCGGTTCTCTCCAAGCTGGCCGGCCGTGCATTTGGCCTTGTTGAGCGCCGGGTGTACACACAGGCGCCGCCGAGAGCTCCTCAGCAGCCCCCTGTTATGCCCCAGCAGCCGCAGACACCCCCTCAGCAGCCCCAGACCCCTCCCCAGAATCCCCAGCAGTAAGCAGAGTACGTTAGGCTATACTGCGGATCAACGGAGGACAGCGGCCTTATAAAAACTGATAAACCCCCATCAAAACGGATTTGTGTTTTGGTGGGGGTTTTGTACGTGTGCCCATGCAAAACGGGCTCTCCCGGTTTATGGGAGAAAGGGGCGTGCATATTTGGATCCGAATGCAGCACGTGAAGTGCGGCACTCAGAAGTGACGTGCGGCCCTAAACTGAGCGGCCGGCTTGTATCATTCCTTTTAAAGAGCCTTACCCTGTCTGAGATCCTCAATTTAGGTTTGCTGACCCTGCAGGCGCAATTTTTCGTTTTTTCCGGAAAAAGCTATGAAGACGGGAGAAAAACGGGCTGTCAGCGAAAGAGCCGCCCATCGAGTGTATCTATCCAATGAAAGCCCCCGGCAAACGCCGGGGGCTCTCATTATATCCTTTATAACTATGGAACCGGGCCGGGGGAAGACGGGGCGGCTACAGCAGGACCCCGGTTTCGTCCGCCAGCTGGCGGACCTTCTGCGTTGAGGCACAATAGGCCGCCTCATCCGGGAGATGCTCCAGCATTACCGGGAGATCCGCGTCCAGCTTTGCCAGCTCGCTCAGCAGGGTGGGGTAGGAAAGGTTTCCCATTCCGATTGGCACCTCCTGGAACTGGACCGTCACCGGATCCGGGCTGAGCAGCAGATCCTTGAGGTGCACGGATACTATCCGGTTTCCCAGCATGGGGATGATCCGTTTGAGCCACTGGGCGTTTTTGTAGTACAGCCGCGGGCTGTTGATACAGTTGCAGGGATCCAGGTGAACCCGGACGCGAGCGTCTCCCACAGCGTCCAAAAAACGCAGGTACTCCTCAGGGGAATCCAGGAAGCTGTAAGGCATGATCTCAAAGGAGAGAGTGGTGTGCTTGGGGTTCACAGTGTGCAGAACCCGGCGGGCCACCTGGACTCCCTGGTCAAAAAAATCAGGGGCATAGTTGCCCGCGTGCGGGCCATACCAATTTTGATCGCACCTTGTACCCAGGATACTCACGCAGGTGGCGGCGCCCAGCTCGTCGGCCAGGGCCAGCTGCCGGGTGAGGTACTCGATACTGCGGGACGCCGTCTGCTCATCCAGGGACAGGGGGTTGCTGCCCCAGGCCCCCACCTCGGCCAGACGGATATCCCGCTTTTCCAGGGCCTGCCGGAACAGACGGTTCTGGGGATCCCCGGCCGAAAGCTCAGACGGGCAGTAGGCGCTGCGGTAGCCGCATTGTGCGTGGCGCAGCGCAAAGAGCTCAGGGTCGCCGTCCCAACGGTAAACACTTCCTCCCAAACGCATGGAAATACTCCCTTCTCATGGTGCCGTATCTCCACAGTCCCGCAAAACAAACGGCCTGCAGCGCGATGGGCACCGCGTCTCGGTTTCAAGGCTTCCTTGTGAATCGTTCAAAACTAAGATTCTTGGCAGAAGCCGCGAGGTTCTTTTTTTGGCTGGCTGCTTGCCAAAGTGCGCTGGATGCCGTCCCCGGGCTGCGGATGGATCTCCATTTTAAGGGGATTCATTGGAAGAAACGATGCGCTTCCCTATCCGGCGGGTTTGACAGCCACAATCAAATCCCGGTTGATGGCCTGATCCACCCGGTGCTGATAGCCGGTGTAGGGGGATTGGCTCAACACCTGAAAGCCGTTTTGCTCCAGAGCCTGTGCCGCCTCCTGCCAGCTCAGGGTAAATACGTTAAAGGAAAGTACCGCTGCGGCCCGGGCTTTCAGGACGTCGAACCATCCGGGAAGGGCTTCCAGGAGCAATTCCAATGGGCTGCGGCTGAGTTGGGCCCCTTGGGCTCCCTGCCGGCTGGCGTGCTGGACGCCATAGGGAAGATCGCAGGCCAGCAGATCACAGGAATTCCTGCGCAGCAGCTGTGCGGTGCTGCGGGTATCGGCATGGGCGAGAGAAACTGACTGGTACTGTTTGGCCAGATAGTCCTCCTTGCGCGCGGCGGTTTGAAGCTGGATAAATTCCGCCAGCTTTTTGCCGCCGGGAGCGCTGCGTCTTTCCCGGGTAAGCTGGTGCTTGAAACGGCCCTCCTTGAGGTACCGCACCAGGAAGGTCTGAGTCTCCTGAACCCATTGGGCATTGTGTTCAATGCCGATGACGTCCATGCCCCGGACCATTCCCTCATAGAGGGTAGTTCCCTTGCCGCACATGGGGTCCAGCAGCTTCTTTGTGGCTGCGGGAGTTTTGCAGGCGCTGCAGGCCAGATTGACCATCAGGCGGGTGAATTGTTCGTTGGTCTTGCCGGTGTAGCGCAGGATATGGCATAGATCCTCCGGAAAGGTGTGGAATTCCGGAACGTCTGCCGGACGAAGCAGCCCGCCCTCGTGTACCTCAAAGAGCGCATAGAAGAACGAGCAGGTGCGAACAGCCTGCAGGGCGTCCTCGCACAGGGGCTCGGGAGTTTGAAAGTATACGGCAGGCGGCAGCCCTTCACAGGATGCCTGCGTATATTGCGGCTCAACGCCTCGTGCGCCTAAAACGGCGGTCAGTTCCTGCTGGGCGATGCACAGGGCGTAGGAGAAATAAATCCGGTTATGGCCGGGATTGGCCAGAATGGCGTATTGGGTCATGGTAAAATCCTTTCTGAATCGAAATACCACGGCTTCGGCGTGCCGCAAAATGGGCATAGAACCTGGATGTTTTTGGACTCGTGAACATTGTAGCATGATTCGGTTGGGAAGAAAAGAGAGGGCCGGCTGTGTGTCTGAAAAATCTGAAAATTCATTGGAAAACCTGACATTTTGTGAAAAATGAGAAACAATAATGGAGGCGGCTTATAAACCGCCCCCATTATTGTTTTATATGACCGGGATTAGGAGGAATTATGATGCAAAAGTACGGTTATATTCGCGTTTCAGCCAAGGATCAGAACACGGATCGGCAGTTTGCGGCGTTGGAGGTCTATGAGATCCCAGAAAAGAATCTATTTGTGGATAAACAATCGGGCAAGGATTTTAACCGTCCGGCATATCACCGGCTCGTCCGGCGGATAAAGCCCGGTGATCTTCTGATTGTCAAGTCCATCGACAGGCTGGGCAGAAATTATGATGAGATTATCCGGCAGTGGCAGATCCTCACAAAGGAAAAGGGGTGCGATGTGCAGGTGGTGGATATGCCGCTGTTGGATACCACGAAGAGCAAGGATATCCTGGGAACCTTTATCGCGGATTTGGTATTGCAGATTCTGAGCTACTGCGCCCATACGGAGCGGGAAAACATCCGGCAGAGGCAGGCGGAGGGGATTGCGGCGGCAAAGGCAAAGGGAATTCACTTCGGCAGGCCCCAGCTGCCAATCCCCGAGGACTTTGAGGACGAGGTTAAACTTTGGAGAAATAAACAGGTATCACAGAGAGAGGCCCTGGAACATCTGAACATGGAACGGTCCCGGTTTTACCGCGTCATTAAGACGCTGGGCATCTGACCCGGAGCACCAAATTGGAAGTTCTTTCATATTGTATACTTTTTGAAAATAAAAAAAAGCCCACGTTTTTCTCTCTTTTCTACAAATCGAAAAGAAGAAAAAGAAGGTTTTTTGGATGAGGCGTGAAGCAAATCCAGATATGTATGGAAGATCCTTCAAGTCGTAAAAAGTATACCTTTTACGACTTGTAAAACGGGTCGGATTTTGCTATTATATATTACATATGTGTGATGTTTTTTGAGGATTTTTATCGAATTTCAAATAGAAAAATTGGAGATTTGCCCTATTTTATAAGGTATACCTTGTAAAACCAGACATTTTGTCGGCGGGCAAAGCCCGGTATGCAGCTCCCTCTCAGAAACAGAAAGGCAGTGATACTTTTTGAGTAGAAGTGATATGGAACCGAACAAAGATTCTAGGTTTGTGGCAAGGCAGAAAAAACGCCGGCGCAGGAAAAAGGGATGGTCCGGTATGAAGAAGCTGGGCGTCACCCTCTTGGTGGTGCTGTGTGTTCTGCTGACCTTTGTAGGCGGGTGCTATGCGTATGTGAAATTAACCCTGGGGCAGGTGGACAGGTTCCATCTCTCCGGCAGCGACGAGGATTTGGGGATTTCCAGTGAAATTGCCCAGCGGTATAAAAATGTGGATGTCATCAATATCGCCATGTTTGGAGTGGACACCCGGGAAAATGACGATAGCGGCCGTTCCGATGTGCTGATGATATTGTCTCTGGATAAGGTTCACAACAAAATTAAATTAACCTCTATCGCCCGGGACACCTATGTCCCCATCGAGGGCCATGGCAAGACCAAAATCAACCATGCCTATATGTACGGCGGACCGGAACTGGCCATCAAAACCCTCAATCAAAACTTTGATCTGAATATACAGGATTTTGTGACCGTCAATTTCGGCCAGGTGGCGGAGATTATCGACTATGTGGGCGGCGTTACGGTGAATGTCACGGAGGAAGAGCGCCAGGTATCCAATCAGCACTTTGTTCCGGAGCTCAACAGGATTGGCATCCCCACGGATCCCATAGAGGAAACAGGGGATGTTCACCTGACGGGCGGCCAGGCGGTGGCCTATGCCCGAAACCGGTATGTGGGGACGGACATTGCCCGCACCGGGCGGCAGCGGGAGGTGCTGAATGCGCTCTTCGAGGAGGTTAAGACCATGGATGCCACCAAGTATCCGGGGCTTATCAGCATTGTGCTGTCCAACTGCACCACTTCCCTGACAGATGGGGAGATGATGAATATCGGGCTGTGGGCGCTGGCCTCAGGGGCGCAGATGTCCGAGACGGTGTTCCCCAACGCGGAGTGCAACGCCAAGGGCGACACCATCGACGGCAACTGGGTGTTTGTCTACGATATTGAAAACGCTACGGAGATCCTGCACAGATACATCTATGACGATGTTCAGCCCAAAGAGACAAAATAGGGCGGTTTGCAAAGCCGGCAGGTTCACAGTGGACGGATACCAATTGGACTATCGGGAAATTTGGGGGTAAATGTGTTGGAGAGGCAAGTGGATTTGTTTGTGTCCGGCAGGCTCTGCCTGTTTGGGGAGCATTCCGACTGGGCTGGGCGGCACCGGTCTGTCAATTCGGAGATTGCGGTAGGGCGCGCTATTGTCACGGGAATCAACCAGGGGATTCGCGGCAATGCCAGGCGTTCCAAGGATTTTTGCGTCAGTACGCTGACGCCCCAGGGAGAACGGGTGGAGTTTCGCTGTGAAATGAAGCCTCAGACACTCAAGGAATATGCACAGAGCGACAGCTACTTTTCCTATGCCTGTGGAGTGGCCGCCTATTTCTGTGACTACTACCGCACAGAAGGGCTTACCCTCTATGTTCAGGAGGTGACCCTTCCTATTAAGAAGGGCCTGTCCTCCAGCGCGGCGTTCTGCGTGCTGGTTGCACGGGCCTTCAATCAGCTGTATAAGCTGCATATGAGCATCAATGGTGAAATGTACGCTGCATACCGGGGAGAATGCCTGACCCATTCCCGCTGCGGCAGGCTGGATCAGGCCTGCGCCTACGGCGTGAGGCCGGTTTGCATGAGCTTTGACGGAGATGAAATCGAGGTCACAAAGGTAAAGGTGGGCAGCGATTTTTACTGGGTTTTTGCCGACCTCCACGCCAAAAAGGACACCATCCGCATCCTGGCGGATCTCAACCGGTGCTATCCTTTTGCGGATAATGAATTGCAAAAGCGGGTTCAGGAGGCACTTGGAGAGGATAATGCGAAGATTGTCGCCAGCGCCATAGAGGCCATAGAGGCTGGTGACGCGCCCCTGCTGGGAAAGATCATGAGCCTGGCGCAGAAAAACTTCGATGAAAAGGTGGCTCCGGCTTGTCCCAGCCAGCTGACATCGCCGGTTCTGCATCAGGTGCTTAGGGATCCCACCATACAGGCCCTCTCCTATGGGGGAAAGGGCGTGGGCTCCCAGGGAGACGGCACCATTCAGTTTTTGGCTAAGGATGAGCAGTGCCAGCAGAAGCTCATTGAGTACCTGGAGGAACAGCTGCATATGACGGCGTTTCCCTTTACGCTTTCCTCCAAACGGCCCATTCGCAAGGCCATCGTGCCGGTGGCTGGGTTTGGTACCCGGATGTACCCCGCAACCAGATTTATCAAAAAGGCGTTTGTGCCTGTGGTGGATTCGGACGGCTATGCAAAGCCCGCTATTCTCATTCTGCTGGAGGAACTCCATGCGGCGGGCCTGGAGGAGATTATCCTCATTGTCGGGGAGGATGAACAACAGGCCTATGAGAGCGTTTTCAATGCGGATCTCTCGGAGGAGCATATGAGCAAGCTCACCCCCAGGGCCCAGGAATATGAGCGGAAGCTCCAGGAAATCGGAAGAAAACTGCGCTATGTGGTGCAGAAGGAGCGCCGGGGATTCGGCCATGCGGTTTATCAGGCGGCGCCTCTTCTGCAGCCGGATGAACCGGTGCTGCTCTGCTTAGGGGATCATATCTATCACAGCGAAGCCAGCGACAGCTGCACGGAGCAGATGATAGCGCTGTATGACCGTACCGGGAAGCTGTCCATCTCCATCAAGGAGATTCCCCTTCAGGATGTGGTGCACTATGGCATTGTCAAGGGCAGCTTTGAGAGCGACCGGCAGCGCCACATGGTAGTGGAGGATATGGTGGAGAAACCCTCTGAGGAATTCGCGCAGGAACACCTGGGAGTGCTGGGAAATGACCAATATCACCACTATTATTCCACCTTCGGCGAATATGTGCTCACTCCCGCTGTGTTTGAAGAACTCAAACGGGAGATTGAGGATAGTTCTGCCCAGGATGGTGAAATTCAGCTGACAACAGCGCTGCAGAGCGTGTGCAAAAAAGATGGGATGGCAGCTGTACTAATTGACGGCATGAGCTATGACGTGGGAATTCCGGAGGCCTATAAACGTACCGTATCCCAGTTTGGTAAGGTATTTGAAAGCGAGGAAACTAAAGTATGGAAAATATGAATTCTCAGGTATTAGAACGGGAACTTCCTTTTGCAGGGGATGAAAAGCCCGGCGAAGTTTCACAACAGGATGGGATGGCGCGTTCTGGACTCTATCGTGTTTGCAAACGTGCTTTTGATATAGTTTGTTCCGCGCTTGCCCTGATAATTGCTTCCCCGCTGCTGCTGATTACGGCTGTCTGCATAAAGCTTGAGTCCAAGGGACCGGCGCTCTTTTGCCAGGAGCGGGTGGGCAAGGATAAGAAAATTTTTCGGATCTATAAATTCCGCAGTATGTGTGTGGATGCGCCAAAACTCCATGAAAAGCTCAAGGAGCAGGCTGGGGATACCAGCGGATCCTTTAAGCCCAAGGATGATCCCCGTATTACCAAAGTGGGGAAGGTTATCCGTAAGCTGAGTATTGACGAACTCCCGCAGCTTTTCAATATCCTCAAGGGAGATATGAGTATTGTGGGCCCGCGGCCCCTTCCCACCTATGAGGCTAAGGATCTTCCCAGCGACTATGACGATCGGTTCCGTGTGCTTCCCGGACTCACCTGTACCTGGCAGATCAGCGGAAGAAGTGAGATCTCCTTTGAGCAGCGGATGGAAATGGATGTGGCCTATGTCAAGGAACGCAGTCTGATAAAGGATTTCGCCTTGATTTTAAAAACGGTACCGGCTGTTTTAACAGGCAGAGGCGCCTATTAATCTGTTTAATTTAATTTTGGGAGAGCTGTTTTCATGTCTATTTTAATCTGCGGCGGAGCCGGATATATCGGCAGTAATATCAATAAAATGCTCAGTGAAAAGGGATACGATACCATCGTATTTGACAACCTGGTGTATGGCCATCGGGAATTTGTGCGCTGGGGCAGGCTGATTGAGGGAGATCTCAGTGACGAAGAGGCCATTGAAGAGGTGTTTGCCCACAACCAAATTGAAGCGGTGTTTCATTTCGCGGCCTATGCCTATGTGGGCGAGAGTGTAACTCAACCGGAAAAGTATTATTACAACAATGTGGCCTGTACGCTGAATCTGCTGCGGGCTATGCGGCGGCATGGCTGCAAGACTATCATTTTTTCTTCCACCTGCGCCACCTACGGAGTACCCGAGCGGGTACCCATCACTGAGGAAATGCCGCAGAACCCCATTAACCCCTATGGCGCCACCAAACTCATGGTGGAACGTATCTTTCAGGATTACTCCGCGGCCTATGGGCTCAAGTTCGCGGTGCTGCGGTATTTTAACGCGGCGGGCGCGGATCCGCAATGTGAAATCGGCGAATGGCATATCCCGGAAACCCACCTGATTCCGCTGGTGCTGGATGCAGCGGCTGGGGTGCGGGAGAGCATCAAGGTGTTTGGCACGGATTATCCCACACCGGATGGAACCTGTGTGCGGGACTATATCCATGTATACGATTTGGCAACCGCTCACCTGCTTGCCCTGGAGTATCTGCAAAAGGGCGGAAAAAGCGACTTCTTTAATCTGGGCAACACCAAGGGTACATCCGTTCTTGAGGTCATTGAGGCGGTCAAGCAGGTGACTGGGCGGGAATTCAAAGTAGAGAATTGCCCCAGGCGGGCTGGAGATCCCCCCATTTTGGTTGGAAGCTGCGAAAAGGCAATGACCATCCTGGGATGGGAGCCAAAATACGCTGATATCCAGTCCATCATCACGCATGCCTGGAAGTGGTATCAAAAACTTGCGGAACAGTTGTGATTGAAATAGCTTGAGATAGGTTTTCCGCTTTTTCAGGCGGAATCCATAAGGAGTGCGTGTGATTTTTGACCGGTGAAGGTGGGGTTTATTGATGAATGTGGTATACGCGAGTGACGACAATTATGCCGAAATTTTAGGGGTTTCCCTAATTTCGCTGTTTGAAAATAACCGGGAGGTTCCGGCGATTACCGTCTATATCCTGGATGATAAGATTTCGGAAAAGAGCAAAGAAAAACTCAACTCTATTTTTGCAAAATATGGACGGGAGGGCGTCTTTATCCCAATTCCGGATCTCAATCAGCTGGCGGGAATTGAAATTGATTCCCAGCGCTGGTCCATCAGCACGTTCTCCAGGCTGTTTATGGCGGAGCTTTTGGAAGAGAGTGTTGAAAAAATACTCTATATTGACTGTGACACTCTGATTGAGGGCTCGCTGGAGGGGCTTTGGAATACGGATTTGCAGGGGTATGCTGCAGCTGGTGTTTTGGACTGTATGTCGAAGGGACATAAGAAAAATGTGGGCTTGGCCCCTGATGAACCCTATTTTAATGCCGGTATCCTGTTAATCAACCTGAAAGACTGGCGGGAACAGGGGATGCAGAAAAAGTTTATTGAGTTCATTGTCCAGTATGGCGGGAAAACTCCCTATGTGGATCAGGGTGTCATCAACGGAGTGCTCAGCAGCCGGATTCGTGTTTTGCCGCCGGATTACAATGTTATGACGGTTTTCTATGACTTTACCTATAAAAATATGCTTCGGTACCGGAAACCGAATGCATATTACAGCGAAGAGGAAATTGGACAGGCTCTCAAGAGCCCGGTAATTGTCCATTTTACTTCCAGCTTTTTGTCCCTGCGCCCTTGGATTCAGGGAAGCGGGCATCCGCAAGCAGCCCAGTGGCTGCGCTATAAGGCGCTGTCCCCCTGGAAGGAGATCCCCATGAGAGAGGACAGGCGCGGAAAACTCAAAAGAGCCTATGAGCGTTTTTATCATATCATGCCGCTGGGCTTTTCTGTTTGGGTTTCCAGTTTGCTGCATTCCACATTTTTGCCGATTGTGCAGCGTCATAAATAAAGATGGAATCAGACGCTGCCGGGCTTTTGAGTGCTGAGATTTGAGGAGTTATTGGATGAGTGGATCGTTGAGAGACTTGCAGTTGGTGGAACTTGGAATTTATAAGGACATCATTGGAATCTGTGAAAAGCACGGTATTCCATACTATGCCATGGCTGGGACTGCGTTGGGGGCAGTGCGTCATAAGGGCTTTATTCCCTGGGATGACGATATGGATATTGGAATCCCGCGTCCATATTATGAGAAATTTGCCACAGCAGTCCGGGAAGAAGCCCCGGAATACCTGCATTTGGAATATTCAAAAATCGGACAGCTTTATCGGGTGCTGGATACCAGAACCAAAATGCGGGTTGAGACTTTTATGACGGGAACCTCCAGCACTGAGTATTCGCCGTTTGTGGATTTTTTCGCAATTGATGGAATGCCCTCCGGGAAAGCTTCGCGCTGGCTGCACGCCACCCATTATCTGTTTTTGCGGATGTGTCTGAAATTTCACTTCATTCAATATGTGCAAACCGGTTCCCATCGCTCCGGAGCAGAAAATTTTGTGATACGTATGGCAAAAGCGCTGCATCTTTACAAAATATTCCCTGCGGATCGATTCGAAAAAAAGATGCTGCGCTGTGCGTTGAAATATGACTATGACAACTGTGACTGGTGTGCGGTATTTGGCGGGGCGTATCGGTATAAGGATATTTATCCCAAGTCGTTCATGGGAACAGCAGTAAAAACTTCTTTTGAGGATACTTCAATTCCCCTTCCGGAAAAGTATCATGAATACCTCACCTCCCTGTACGGCGACTATATGATCGAGATAAAGCGGGCACCTCATGCGGTTGACTTTATATAAAAAAGAATTAAGGATGCTGAGTTGCAATTTGTTATAAGGGGGAGGAAAATCTATGCCCAAAATAAGTGTGATAATCCCAGTTTACAATGTTGAAAGCTTTATTCATCAGGCTGTAGACAGTATTTTAAATCAAACTTTTAACGATATAGAGGTACTTTTGATTGATGATGGTTCACCAGATAACTGTGGCAGTATTTGTGATGAATATAGTTGCAAAGATCCTCGGGTTAAAACCATTCATATTGAGAATCATGGTGTATCGTACGCCAGAAACTTGGGTATAAAAAATGCGCAAGGAGAGTGGGTGTGTTTTGTTGATCCCGATGATTGGGCCGATGAATTGATGTTGGAAAATGCGTATCAGATGGCGTTAGAATACCAGGCGGATCTTGTAATGTGGAATTATTATATGGAATTTCCTCGAAAGCGCATTCCGGGGAAATCAAATAGTCGGCCCATTCATGTGTTAAGTGATGATGAATTGCTGGATCACCAATTAAGAATGATAGGCAGTTGTCCCGTAAAAGGCGAATTTTACTGGCAGGGTGGAGCGTATCCTTGGTGTAAATTGTATCGTTTGGATTTAATAAAAGAACATAATATAGAGTTTCTTTTAGGGGTTCATCCGTCGGAGGATACTTACTTCAATTATGTTTTTCTACAGTTTGCCAAAAGAGTAGTTTATATCGATAAGATCTTGTTTCATTACAGACAAAATGAAAATTCTGTTATGTACAAGTGGACAGATAATAATTTCACAAATGCTGAAATGATGCTTAATGGCCTTGAAGAGTTTCATAGGACTTATCCTAAAAAGGATGCAGAGAGATTTGACCAGGTTGTCTATTCTAGGCTGATCAATACATTCATGTTGGGCCTGCAAAGAACATTTGTCCATAAAGATTCACCAAATACTTTTGGCGAATCTTTAATATTAATAAGAAAACAGCTTCAGCACCCAAGATATCAGGAAGCTTTCATGTGTGTGAATCTTAAATGTTTAAATAAGAAGGCAAAGACAGTTGTTTTTTTAGGAAAGAAACAATGGACGCTTGCTCTTTATTTTCTCGGATGGTTGAAAAAGAAGTCGACTAGAATCTGAAAATATAAATCAAATTTTGTGTGAAAGAAAGGGGAAAAAATGTCTTTTATTTCTACTGTAGTGAAAAAGGATTATGGGCCTTTATTAAATAAAGTATTTTCAAATTTTTGGATTATGGTTCTACTTTTCGTTCCATTTTTAAAACCGGTCTCATTTGAATATCTTATGATGCCGTTTCCTTTTATTGATAGTTTATTAACAGTTGCGAAAGTAGTCGTTTTCCTGTTTTTATTTGTATCATATATTTCGAAAAAAGAAATATCCCCATTTATTATTTCTGTGAGCATATTCGTAATAATTGTACTGTCTTCTACGTTGATTCAGAATGGTGATATAAAAAAGGCAATTGTGTTTGCAATTAATATTTTAGGAGCTTGCATGCTATCTGAACTTGCAGTTACAATTTCCTTCAAGACATTTTTAAAAGCGCTGTTTTACCTTTTAAGTGTTTTAGTAGTTCTGCATTTGATTTCACAATTTGTATTTCCCAATGGGCTAGCGTTGCATTATTATTATGGTTATAAGATATTTTTTATGGATATCGACAATCAAATGGCCCCCCTTTTATTTTTGGAAATGTTTATAATCGTTTTATATTCGGAATTCTTCTTTCAACGGCTAACCGGAACTGCTATAGGAATGTTAATTATTGTAAGTGCAGTAATTTTGAAATCATGGTCGGCAAGCGCACTTGTTGGATGGTTTTTATTTATGTTATTCCTTTTAATCGCTTATCGCCGTAAACTAGCGTCAGTGTTTCAATTCCGTTATTTGTCTCTGGCTTATGTAGTTGCTTTCTTTTTGTTAGTGATCATTCGTATCCAAAATTTGTTTTCCTTCTTGATTGTGGATGTTTTGCACAAAGATTTAACTTTTACTCATCGCACTGAAATGTGGGATATTGCCTTTTCTCATATTCAAAATAATTGGCTGTTAGGTGAAGGTGTACCCAGAGAGGTAGGACATATTTGGTTCCCATATTATAATCATTATTTTCCAGGACATAACATTTTTATAGAAATTATGTTAATTAGTGGGATCTTAGGGCTAGGCTCCTTTTTACTAATTATGTTTTTTATTGGAAAAAAGAATGGAAGTGTAAAAAAACATCCATGGGCGTCTTTGACATCAATGTTACTCTTCTGCTTCTTCGTAGTTATGCTAATGGAGGCGTATAATACAATTCCGGCATTTTGGATTGTATTGACCATTGCCTACTTCTTGCCGAATTGCATCAAACAGGAAAAATTGTTTCGACAAGAAAATCCAACTTTTGGCGAGCGAAAGGGCCTATCTTTAAAGATTTATAACTCCTATTGTCGGCTTCGTAGACGATAGTACAAAGAAGAGGATTTAAAATTGAAACGGACTGAAAGTAGTATTAAGAACTTGTTTTTTGCTTTTGGAGGGCAATTTATCGGGCTTATTATCAGCTATTTAGCACGCATAGTCTTTATTCATTTTTTGAATAGTGAGTATTTAGGTCTGAATGGGCTTTTCACTAATATCCTTACGATGCTTTCGCTGGTAGAGGTGGGGATTGGCCCAGCTATGTCTTTTGCTCTTTACAAACCTTTGGCGGATAAAAACATTGACTTACTAAAGTCCTTGATGCGATTTTATAAAAAATCCTATATTTTAATAGGTGTTTTAGTGCTTGCATTGGGGATCGGAATCACTCCCTTTCTTCCATTGATTATAAACGAGATGCCCGATATCCCAAACATTAGTTTTATCTATATTCTTTTTGTAATTAACACATCTGTTTCGTATTTTTATTCTTATAAGCGTTCGCTTATAATTAGCGATCAAAGGCGGTATATTGCTACTGTATACAGGTATGGATTCTACATTGTCTTAAATATTTCCCAAATAATTGTATTAGCATGGTCCCATAATTATATTCTTTTTCTTTTGACCCAAATCTTGTTTACCTGGTTGGAAAATTTTTTTGTTTCACGGAAAGCAGATAGGATGTATCCTTATTTAAAGGACAAATCTGTTAAAAAGCTTCCCGAGGAATCTCTTAATGTGAT
Organism: Marvinbryantia formatexigens; assembly: GCA_021771035.1. Taxonomy (GTDB): domain Bacteria; phylum Bacillota; class Clostridia; order Oscillospirales; family Ruminococcaceae; genus CALXEM01. Next base: position 39,961 of record JAETPU010000002.1, read on the forward strand.
TAAAAAGAATGTCTTTGCTATGGTTTTCCATAAGGTAGGTGGAATTGCGGTTACGGCTGTAGATAGTGTCATTATTTCAAAAGTAGTGGACTTAGTGGCCGTAGGTTTGTACTCTAACTATCAGTTGATTATACAGGCGATTCACACGGTACTGTCACAAATTTATAACTCAATTATAGCAAGTATCGGAAATCTCGGAGCCACAGAAGGCCACAAGAAAATGGAGCTAATTCTAAATCGTACAATTTTTCTTACTTTCTGGATTTATGGTCTATGTTCTATTTGTTTGTTTATTTTGCTTCAGCCGTTTATTGGTTTATCATTTGGGAACGAGTTCCTTTTTTCACTTCCCATTGTAGCCTCTATTATTATTCAATTTTATTTTACTGGAATTCGGAAGGCCGTTCTAGCCTTCAGAGATGCAACCGGTGCTTACTGGTATGACAGATACAAGCCCATTTTTGAAGTTGCATTAAAACTTTTCTTTTCATTTTGGTTGGCCCAATATTTTGGTGTGGCGGGGGTTATGCTCGGCACCGTAATTGCTTTCTTATTAACCGGTTTTTGGGTCGAACCGTATGTTCTCTACAAACATATATTAAAATCTAAACTGTCCTCATATTTTAAGCAGTTTACTTTATATACGCTTGTAGTGCTTTTTGGTGGAGTAGTTACTTTTGGAATCTGTAGTTTTGTTTCAGGTAGCGGATGGCTATCTCTTATTATCAAGGGGATTCTATGTTTCACGGTTCCCAATATTATATTTCTTTTACTAGCATTCAAAACAGAAAATTTTCAGTATTTTAAGCAGTTGCTACTTCAGACAATTAGGAAAGTTGTAAAGAGAGCGAATTAGCAAGAGTCATAAATGAGGGTTGAGCTTCTCTTTTATTTTGCATATGGATAATTGGGTGATAATATGATAAAAGTACAAAATCTGATCACAGAATTACAAAATGTTGACATCTCCTTCTTTACAGGAGTGCCGGATTCCCAGCTGAAGGCCCTGTGCGACTGCCTGATGGACAAGTACGGCATCAGTGAAAGGCATATCATTGCGGCCAACGAGGGCAACGCGGTGGGGCTGGCTGCCGGCTATCATATGGCCACAGGAAAAATCCCCTGTGTCTATATGCAGAACAGCGGTTTGGGCAATGTGGTGAATCCGGTTGCCTCCCTGCTGCATCAGAAGGTGTATGGGATTCCGGTATTATTTATCGTGGGCTGGCGCGGGGAGCCTGGAGTGAAGGATGAACCCCAGCATATTTTCCAGGGAGAAATTACCCTGAAGCTGCTGGAGGATTTGGAGATACAGGCGTGTGTCATCGAGAAAACCACAACTGAGGAGCAGTTCTCCCAAATGCTGCAGCAGGCGCTGGCGGTCCTGCGGCAGGGGCGCTGTGCCGCCCTGGTGGTACGCAAGGGCGCCCTGGCGTTTGAGGGTAAGGTCTCCTACCGCAACCAGGAAACCATTGTGCGGGAGGAGGCCATCCGGCATATTGCGGCTGCCTCGGGGAAAGATGTGGTGGTATCCACCACTGGGAAAGCCTCCAGAGAACTCTTTGAACTCAGGGAGGCCAATGGACAGACTCATGGAACCGACTTTTTGACAGTGGGATCCATGGGCCACAGTTCCATGATTGCCCTGGGAGTAGCGCTGGGCCAGCCAGAGCGCCGGGTATGGTGCGTGGACGGCGACGGCGCTGTTCTGATGCATATGGGAGCAATGGCGGTACTGGGCGCTAAAAAGCCGAAGAATGTAATCCATGTGGTTCTGAATAATGGCGCTCATGAGACAGTGGGCGGTATGCCCACTGTGTGTCCCAGTGTGGATCTTGGGGGAGTGGCCACGGCCTGCGGATATCCCTGTGTCATGTCTGTGGACAAGATTGAGCAGTTGGATGCCGCATTGCAGCAGGCAAAGGCCCAGGACGAACTGACGCTTCTGGAGATTAAATGCGCTATCGGTTCCCGGGCGGATCTGGGACGTCCCACGACAACTGCCAAAGAGAATAAAGAGAATTTCATGAGGTATCTAAGGGGATAGAGGAAAAACGGCAGCGCTTCTAACGGGAGGCGTTCCGTTTTTTCTGTCCATAGGAAGCGGCTTGCCGGGCTGTTCTGATTGGATATGTCCTGTTTTTGAGGGAAAGGATGGTTAAAACGAATGAAGGCATTGATTTTGAATTCCGGAATGGGCAAGCGTATGGGAGTGCTCACCTCCGAACATCCCAAATGTATGACGGAGCTTCTGCATGGCGAGACCATACTCAGCCGGCAGCTGCGGCTGCTTGAGGAACAGGGAATCCGGCAGGTTGTCATTACGACGGGTTTATTTGATCAGGTTTTGGTGGACTACTGTAATTCCCTGAACCTGAATTTGGACTATACCTTTGTGTATAACCGGCAATACGCGCAGACCAACTATATCTATTCCATGGAGCTGGCTAAGCAGGAGCTGGATGACGATATTCTCCTGATGCATGGGGATTTAGTCTTTACCAAGCCTGTTTTGGAGCAGGTGCTCGCCAGCAAAACCAGCTGTATGACGGTGAGTACGGCAGTGCCGCTTCCGGAAAAGGATTTTAAGGCGGTTTTGGGAGAGGACGGCTGGATCCAGAAGGTGGGAATTGAATTTTTTGAATCCGCTGTTGCCGCACAGCCTCTGTACCTGCTCAAGCAGAAGGACTGGACGGTTTGGAAACATGCAATTTCAGAGTTCTGCGCCCGCGGGGAGCGCTCCTGCTATGCGGAAAATGCCCTGAATACGGTTTCGGACAGATGTAAGATTTATGCGCTGGACGTGAAAAACGCACTTTGCCAGGAAATTGATACCCCAGAGGATCTGGAAAAAATCAAGGGTATTTTAGACAGCGAGCGATAAACCAAAACAAAATAGTTTTGTGACAGAGTCTGCGCCGGTTTCGGGAATATTCATGCGTCAAGCTCAAACCGGCATAGTTTCAGAAAGGAAGAAGCGGTACCATGAAGACAGTTTACATGAGTTTTAGTACGGATCTGCTGCACAGCGGGCATATTGCCATTCTTCAGAAGGCGGCCCAGCTGGGAGAACTGACGGTTGGCGTCCTGACGGATCAGGTGATTGCCAGCTACAAACGCTTTCCGCTGCTCAGTTATGAGGAGCGGGTCAGTATGCTGGAGAATATTCGAGGCGTCCACAAGGTGGTGGAGCAGAACAGCCTGAGCTATGCCGAGAACCTGCGCAAGCTCAAACCGGACTATGTGGTTCATGGAGACGACTGGAAATCCGGGATTCAGAAGCCGATTCGGGATGAGGTTGTCGCAATTCTGGGAGAATACGGCGGTCAACTGGTGGAATACCCCTATTCCAATGAGGAGAAGTACCAGGCCCTGGAGGAGCGTTCCCGGGCACACCTGTCTATTCCGGATATCCGGCGCGGACGTCTGCGCAAGCTGCTTGAGATGAAGCCGCTGGTCAGCATTATCGAGGCTCACAGTGGTATTACGGGCCTGATTGCGGAGAAAACTACGGTTGTGACTGACGGCAAGGCAAAGCAGTTTGACGGAATGTGGGTGTCCAGCCTGTGTGATTCCACGGCAAAGGGCAAGCCGGACATTGAGCTGGTGGATATGTCCTCAAGGCTGCGTACCATTGACGATATTATGGAGGTCACCACAAAGCCGATTATCCTGGATGGGGATACCGGCGGGCTGATTGAGCACTTTGTGTACAATGTGCGCACCTTGGAGAGAATGGGTGTGTCCGCGGTGATCATTGAGGATAAAACCGGGCTGAAGAAGAACTCGCTGTTCGGTACTGAGGTGGAGCAGACCCAGGATTCCATTGAGCACTTCTGTGAGAAGATTGCAGCGGGCAAAAAGGCGGTTAAGACAAAGGAGTTCATGATTATCGCCAGAATTGAAAGCCTGATTCTGGAGCGGGGAATGGAGGATGCCCTCGCCCGGGCGTTTGCGTTTGTGAAAGCCGGAGCGGATGGCATTATGATTCATTCCAGGAAAAAGGATCCCGCTGAGATCTTTGAGTTCTGTGAAAAGTTCCGTGCAAAGGATGCCATTACTCCCATCGTGGTGGTGCCCACTTCGTTTAATACCGTCACTGAGGAAGAGTTTGCAGCCCGGGGCGTCAATATTGTGATCTATGCCAACCAGCTGACCAGAAGCGCGTTCCCGGCCATGCAGAAGGTTGCCACGACCATTTTGGAAACTCACCGCGCCAAGGAAGCCGATGACCTCTGTATGCCCATTAAGGAAATTCTCACCTTGATTCCGGAAGAATAATCGTATGGTTCCGTCAGGGTGCGTGCCGCAGTGCCGAGCCGTAATGCTCAAAAAGGAAGGATTATGCAGATGAAAACTAAGCCGTTTTGCAGCGCAGAAATTGTTTTTTCAGATTTGGAGAAGCTCAAGGAGAGATTGCTCTCTCTCCCGGTGAAAAATATCCTGCTAATCATGGGCGCCGCCGGTGAGAATTGGTGGAACCTCCATTCATTTTTGCAGGAGATGTCCAAGCGCTATACGGTTACCTGGCTGAAAACCGATGTGGCCAACCCGGATCAGCGGGATGTGTGTGCGGCGCTGGCCCAGATAGGGGATGCTCCGGTTGATGTCATTCTCGCCATCGGCGGGGGAAGCGTCATCGATTTGGCCAAGGCCGTCAGCGCCTTTTATGATAAGGATAAGAATGGCAGCTATACGGTTGAGGAGATTACGCAGAGTATCCGCAGCAAATCCTATCAGAACAAACAGGAGTATCTGGACATTATTGCGGTGCCCTCCACAGCGGGAACCGGTTCTGAGGTAACCCAGTGGGCCACTGTTTGGGACTGCGGCAAAACCAGCAAATTCTCCATCGATGCCCCTGAGCTCAAGCCGGCTCTGGCGGTAATTGTGCCGGAACTCACCATGACGCTGCCCAAAAAGCTGGTACTCTCCACTGCGCTGGATGCGGTTGCCCACGCTATGGAGGCCTTTTGGTCCAGACATACCAATCCGATGGTCAAGGATCTGTCTCTGCAGGCGATTCGTGTTGTGACGGCGAATCTGAAGGATGCTTTGGAAAATCCCCAGGATCGGGCGCTGCGGGAAAAATTGTGCCGCGGGTCTTTGCTGGCGGGGCTGGCTTTTTCCCAGACCCGTACCACTGCCTGCCATTCCATCTCCTATCCGCTGTCCTTTTTGCATCAGGTTCCCCATGGGTTTGCGGCGGCCATGACGCTGGCGCAGGTGGCGGCTGTCAATGAGCCGGCCACGGAGAATTTTGATGAACTGGCCGCTGTTTTTGCGCCCTATGGCGGGATTCAGCAGTGGATGGACAGTGTGTGTCAGGGGGTTTTGGAGCTGAGACTTCATACCTTTGGCATTACACAGCAGGATATCCCCAATATTGTCCATTACGCCTTTACCGCCGGACGCATGGATAATAACCCTGTGGACTTGACACAGGAGGATGTGGCTTCCATTCTCGGGGCAATTCAGTAATTTGGACAGGGACAATGTGCCACAAGGCTATTGTCCCTGTTGGCTTCTATGGGTGAATCAAGTTGGTGGTAGGCCGAATACGGATTCTTGAGTTTGGGGACAGCGGCGCAAAGAGGGGGAAGTTTGTGAAATATACACAAATCGTTAAAAAATTAACGGGGGGGGGCTCTCATCTTACCCGATTAGGCATTCTTCACAAGAGCGCCGAGAAGGTTGGAAGAAAGGCGAATGCAGTATTAAATTCGGAATTTTTGGTATTGCAGTCGATCGCCATCCTGTTGGTGGTGATTGGACACGGCAAAGATGCGTCAATCAGCCTTTTTTCGGACTGGTTTCCGATATATTCCTTCCATGTCCCCCTGTTTCTGTTTATCTCCGGGTATTTTTACCGTGAGAACTATGAGGAATCCGTGGGAAGTTTTATCCACAAGAAGTTCAGAACCTGGCTTGTTCCATACTTTGCCTGGAGACTGGCCTATGGACTGCTTATGACCGTACTTGTGAGCAGTGGGATTCTGCACTATGGAGAAACCTTCCATTTGGCCGCATATTTCTTGGATCCCTGGATGAAGGACGATTCCTTTAAGCTCATGCTGCCCGCCTGGATGATCCCCACAATGTTCTTACTCCAGCTCTGCTTTATTGGGATACGCAGGCTGTTTTCTTTCCTGCACGACAAAAAAGAGGGGGTAGTTTTCGCCCTTGCGGTTCTGATTGGCTTGGGCGGCGTTGTGCTTGCCAACCGGGGTTTTCAAACCGGTCCCCTGCTGACCGTGGCCCGGGTTGCCTTTTTACTGCCGGTGTATCATTTTGGGTATCTTTATAAAAAGGTTTTGGAGAAACGGGATCGGGCAGGCAATTTGCTGTATTTCGGTCTCCTGTTTACAGTACAATTCATCCTGCTGAAATGCTGTCACAATTTAAAACTGAATGTCTACAGCGGACAATTTTCGGATTTTATTCTGCTCCCATACCTGAGTACCGTCACCGGAATTTTGTTTTGGCTGCGTGTGTCCAAAATTTTGGCAAAGTCCATTGGCTCCAGCCGGATTGTACGGTTGATCGGCCAGAATACTTGGACGGTTATGATGCATCATGCTCTTGTATTTTTTGCTATCAATTTTATGCTCTTTCTGTTAAAGGAGCCTTTCAACCTGACCGGTTTCAATGTAGGCAGCTTTCAGAAGAACCTCTGGTATACCTATTCACCGGGTGAACCGCGCTTTGCACTGTTTTATGTCGTCGCCGGAGTGGCTGTGCCGCTCCTGATTAAGTACATATGGGAGAAGCTGATTTGCTGGCTGGACCAAAAAACAGCAGTACAGGGCCCGAAAACCCAAGATATGGATACAAAGGAGCGGAGTTATGCAAAATAGACAAATCGTTAAAAAATTAACGGGGAGGGGCTCTCATCTTGCCCGATTAGGCATTCTTCACAAGAGTGCCGAGAAGATAAGAAAAAAGGCTGACGCAGTCCTGAACCCGGAATTTTTGGTTTTACAATGTATTGCCATTATTATTGTCGTGATTGGACACGGTAAAAAATCAGGATTATCCCTGTTCTTCGACTGGTTTATGCCCGGCACCTTTCATATGCCAATTTTTATCTTTATTTCCGGGTATTTTTTTAAACCGCAGCAGGCTTCTAGAATATGGGCGTTTATCTGGAAAAAAGTAAAGGCATTCATTCTGCCGTATTATGTCTGGAACGCGGTTTATGGTATTTTTATAACAGGCCTGCACCATTTTAATATTGTACGGTTCGGGGGTTCTTTGTCGCTATATAACTTTTTTGTTGCACCTTGGATGAAAGGGACCCAGTTTAGCTTTAATGTTGGCGGATGGTTTGTTCTGTCCCTGTTTTTGGTTCAGGTTGTTTATGTATTGTTGCGAAGGGCTGCCGATGCGGTAAAACTTCCGGAAGTAGGATTCACAACTATCTTGTTCGGGATTGGAATGCTGAGTGTTCTGATGGCGTATTATAAATGGAACCAGGGATTCCTGCTGCCGCTTGTGAAAATGGGTTTTCTTCTTCCTTTTTACCAGTTTGGATATCGTTACAAAACTGTATGGGAGAAGAAGGACAAGCTGTCATCCGTCCTCTATTTTGGAATCCTGTTTACGCTTCGGTTTATCCTGCTGAAGGTTTATCACAGCCTGGATTTGGCGGTTTACGCTGGTGGTTTTGGGTATCAAAATCCATTGGTTCCCTATTTGGGAGCGATGACAGGGATATTGTTCTGGCTCAGGATTGCAAAAATGCTGGCGCCCGCATTGAAGGAGGATAAGGCGGTTCGATATATCGGACAAAATACTTGGACGGTAATGATGCACCACCCAGTTTCGTTTTTTGCCATAAACTGTGGGGTTTGGCTTCTTTCCGGCTGGCTTCGTCTGGATGGCTTCAATCTGGCGAAATTTCAAACGGATATCTGGTATTACTACTCTCCCGGCGAGCCCCGGTTTGCCTTTTTCTACGCAGTGGCCGGGGTTGCGGTTCCGCTTCTGATAAAATATGGGGTGGAGCGCTTGACCCTTTGGCTGGATGAGAGGAAATGCGCGCAAGCCACCCTGCGCGGCGGGTGTTAGCGCCCTGGTGGCTGTTGCAGATTAGCTGTCACGCGGGGATGGCTTGCCTGAAATGCTCGTGGTGAAATGAGACGAGGGGAAACGGGAGTTTTGTCAAATTCAACAAATTACATAGAATATATTTCCTATAGATAAAAATATATTTACAATTTGTTCTTAATTGCTCTCATATTTCTTTGTTATCCTAATAGTTAGACTGTTTTGGAATATTTACATTGTTCCATTGCTTATGAACCGGATTTCAGTTATAATAGATAGAGATCCGGCAGCAGTTGCTGCATATGAGAGCCATATAAAAAGGAAGGAAGAAGCATTATGAAGCTCAGAGTTCTGTATCATGGAAAAGACGGAAACGCCTACGCGATGGCGGACAAATTCTCTCGGGAGTTCCGCTGCACTTGTGATAAAATCCCGCCGGCATATCCCTGCGATGGCGAGATTCTCCTGCTGTTGGGGGCAGAGACCAGCAAGAAAAACGCTCCCCGTGAGCTGGTAGAGTTCTGCAAAACCCTGGATGCTAAGCGCACAAAGAACGTGGCCTTCTTTACAGTTGGCACCACCTCTGCTGAGAATGTGGCTGAGATGAAGGCGGTTTTGGAGAAAAACGGCGTTCATGTCTGCGAGGATGTCTTCAATGTCCCGGCTAAGGGCGGCCTGTTTAAGAAAGCTTTCATCACAGAGGGCGATCTGGAGAACAGCATGACATGGGCCAACAAAATTGTGGATTCCCTGTTTGACAGAAGATAAGAGGGGTTACATAGGGGAAAGTGAAAATTAATTTTTAATTTTTCCTTTGAAAGATTGTTGATTCCCGATTTCATAAGAGGACTGGTTTCTTATTGGACCAGTCCTCTTTTTCTGCATTTTTGCAGGAACTTGGCAGAATTTTTCATTTTTTTCGGGATTGTTGCAGAAATAATCGAAAAACAGAGTAATTATTCATTTTCGCCATGGTTTAAGCGTTGACAAACCCCTGGTTTTGAGGTATTATGCATTCGGCAAAAATAGAACACAACAAGGGGGCTGCTTCCGATATCGCTGTCTTTTGACAAGAGGAGGCGGCTTTTTTATGGGGTAGCGGTTCGCTGAAAAAAGGGGTGCGTTTGAGTTTGAAACCGTTTCAAAAACTCAAGGAAGTTCAGCCGAAAAAGACCAAGAAAGAGAACCTGAGGGAATTCCTGATGCTCACATTGGGCACGCTGCTGGTGGCAGTGGGCGTGTATTTTTTCAAGTTTCCCAATCACTTCTCCACGGGAGGCGTCAGCGGTATCTCGATTATTTTGGGAAGCCTTCTGCCGCATATTACACCTGCTTCCCTGATGTTCGCCATCAATATGTTCCTGCTTCTCCTGGGATTCTTAGTGTTTGGCAAGGATTTTGGCATTAAAACTGCCTATTGCAGTACGCTGCTTTCCTCTGCCACCTGGATTTTGGAGCGGATTATTCCGATGAACCAGCCGTTCACCGATCAGCCGCTCCTGGAACTCTGTTTTGCAGTGGGACTGCCGGCAGTGGGTTCCGCCATCCTGTTTAATATTCAGGGCTCCACCGGCGGTACCGATGTTGTTGCAATGATCCTCAAAAAATTCACCCATCTGGATATCGGCAAGGCGTTGATGCTCAGTGATATTGTCATCACCTTCTCCTCCTTTGCGTTCGGCATTCAGACAGGGCTGTTCTCCATCCTGGGCCTGGTGGCAAAATCCCTGATGGTGGATATGGTAATTGAAAACATCAATATGTGCAAATATCTGACCATCATCACCTCGAACCCAGAGCCCATCTGCGATTATATCATTCAGGTTTTGCACCGGGGCGCCACCACCTATGACGCCAAGGGCGCTTTTAACCATGACAACAAGGAGATCATCCTTACGGCAATGCGCCGGGGACAGGCTGTGCTGCTGCGCCAGTTTGTCCGGTCAGTGGATCCCAAGGCTTTCGTGCTGATTACCAATACCAGCGAGATTGTGGGCAAGGGGTTCCGCGGCGTCAGCTGATATTTCGGAGAATTGAACCGCTTGGAGGATTCCGGGCGGTTTTTCTTTTGCCGTTTTTAGCAAGCCAAACTCACTGGTTCTGCCAAGGGGACTGGAATAGGCCTTACCGGATAGCCGGTTTTACAGATTGCTGCCCCAATAAGCGGTAATGGGATAAGAGCTTTCAACCAAGGGGTCCGGACGCGCTTGGAGAGAACGCAGAATGAAAGGCGGTTCATAAAAACCGCAATGTAACGGGGTTAGCGGCGGCGGGACAGTATCTTTGAGCCCCCTTCCCGGCAGCCGGAGCCGGCCGGCGGCTGATAGGCGGATGTAACCGTTTCCGATTTGTTTTGGCCTGGGATGATTGGTTCCAGCGTACAGCGGCGGTACCATAATTTAAAGAAATTTGCCATAGAGCCCAGGGCGATTTTGTGATACAATATTCGTGCAAGCACGAATATCTGGGAGTTTCGCTCACCGGCCCGAAAGCATGGACGGTGTTTGGCAAGGCCAAACCGCAAAACGTCCCGGTTTAGTTCAGGCCTTTTTATGATACAATATTCGTGCAAGCACGAATATTTGGGAGTTTCGCTCACCGGCCCGAAGGCACGGCCGGTGTTTGGCAAAGCCAAACCGCAAAACGTCCCGGTTTAGTTCAGGCCTTTTTATGATACAATATTCGTGCAAGCACGAATATCTGGGAGTTTCGCTCACCGGCCCGAAAGCACGGCCGGTGTTTAGGAAAGCCGTTGTACGGATCGGCTGTTTAGGAGCGGTATTCAATTACCTGCGCGGGATGCGGGCGGTCAACGTGCCTTGAGCCGTCCGGTCTGTGCCCAGGCGCAGGCTGGCTGGGCTTGGTGGCAGGGGCAGCTGCACGCTGGCGCCATTTGCGGGACTTCTGGCTCAACAGTCCGGAACAGGGGATTGCCGGGCTGCGTTGGCGCCCGTCCGAAAAGGTTCCGGTGGGGTCCTGCGTATGGCGGGAGTGCGGCTTTGGCACCCAGCGTCCCAAGGAAAAAAACAATTCCGGAAACATTGGCTGGCAGGGCCTGGTTTCCTGTGTCTCACCGTGACCGGTGTGTGATGAGAATTCCACGATAGTGACAGGAGAGAGGTAATTTATGAAAATTGGATTGGTTTTGGAAGGCGGCGGGATGCGCGGGCTGTATACGGTAGGCGCATTGGATGTTTTGATGGAGCAGGGAATCACATTCGACTACTGCATCGGAGTTTCAGCGGGGGCCTGCAATGCGGTCTCCTTTCTCTCGGGACAACAGGGACGAGGAAAACGCGTCATCTTAAATTACATAGGGGACAAGCGATACGTGGGAATTGGAAATTTTCTGCGGGAGCATTCCCTGTTTGGGATGGATTTCATTTTCAATCAGATTCCCCATGAGCTGGATCCCTTTGACTATGAAACATTCCTGGCATCGCCCTGTGAATTTGTGGCGGGGGTGACGGATGTGACCACTGGCGCTCCGGCCTATTTCGGGCGGGAGGTAATGGATCATGATTCCACCGTCCTGCGGGCGTCGTCTGCCATCCCGCTGTTTTCCCCCATCGTACAGTTTCAGGGCGGGGAATATTTGGACGGCGGGACCTCGGATCCAATCCCGGTCAAAAAGGCGCTGGCGGATGGATGTGAAAAGGTGCTGGTTGTGCTTACCCGGGACAGAAGCTATGAAAAATCCCCGGAGGGCTTCCGGCATTTTTACCGCAGGGCGTTCCGTAAATATCCGGAGATGATCCGGCTGCTGGACACCCGGCATACCCTTTATAATGAGACCCGCCGGCAGCTTTGGGATCTGGAAAAGCAGGGGACTGCCCTGGTGGTGGCACCGTCCTCTCCGGTGGAGATTGGGCGGTTTGAGAAGGACCGGGAGAAATTGGAGGCCCTCTACCAGCAGGGACGCGGTGATATGCTGGCACAGCTGGAGGCGCTTCGGGAAGTTATGGGACAAAGGCAGCGGTAAGCTGGCAGAGCCCGGGACACCCGGGAAAGGACGTGGACAAATGGAGGAATTGGACGCTCTTCAAAAGATGATTGCACACAGCCGCAGGATGGTGTTTTTTGGCGGAGCCGGGGTTTCCACCGAGAGCGGGATTCCGGATTTTCGCAGTACGGACGGGCTGTATCACCAGTCGTACCGCTATAACCCGGAGGAAATCCTCAGCCGGCCTTTTTTTGACAGGAATCCACAGGAATTTTATCGGTTTTACCGGGAAAAGATGCTCTGCCTGACAGCACAGCCCAATGCGGCGCATCGGAAACTGGCGCAGCTGGAGTCAGCGGGTATCTGCAGTGCGGTGGTGACGCAGAATATTGACGGCCTGCACCAGGCTGCCGGGAGCCGCACTGTCTGGGAACTGCACGGCTCTATCCATCGGAATTACTGTATGCGGTGCCGAAGGAGTTACAATGCGGGCCAGATTCAACAGATGCAAGGGATCCCCAGATGCGTATGCGGCGGGCTGATTAAGCCTGATGTGGTACTGTACGGAGAACCCCTGGACAGCGAAGTGCTCCAGGGCGCGGTCGATGCCATTTCCAGGGCGGATCTGCTGATTGTGGGAGGAACCTCCCTGGCTGTGTATCCTGCGGCCGGACTCTTGGACTATTTTCGGGGCGATCATCTGGTGTTAATCAACCGATCCGCTACGCCCTTGGACGCCAGGGCGGATTTGGTCATCCAGGAGAAAATTGGACAGGTGATGGAATGCATCACGGTGGAGGGACGGACATAATAGGCCCTTGCGCTTGGACTGGGTGGCAGGGCGCCCTCCGTTTTCCGAAAGACGGTAAGCGGGCGCAGGGGAGAATTTTCACCGAACGCTGAGGGAAGGAAGGAAACTATGAAACCATTGTCGGAACGAACCTTGCAGGAACTTTGGGAGTTGTTTCCTATCATTCTCAGGGAGCAAACCCCGCCTATGCCCAGTGGTACCGCCAGCAGGCACAGCAGCTGCTGGCGGGGATGACGGCGGCTGGGATTGGGGTATTCCGTATCAGCCATATCGGGAGCACCGCGGTGCCCGGCCTGACGGCAAAACCCATTGTGGATATTCTTCTGGAACTTGAAAATCCCGGGGACCCGGCAGTTTTGGACGGTGTCTTGCAGGACGCCGGGTTTCTGAGGATGTCCGCCACAGAACATCCCCATTGGCAGCGCTCCTATAATAAGGGCTATACCCCGGCGGGCTTTGCCCAAAAGGTTTTTCATCTGCACCTGCGCCGTGCGGGGGATTGGGGAGAGCTCTACTTTCGGGATTATCTATTGGAGCATGGGGACTGCTGCCGGGAATATGAGGCCCTGAAGGCAGGACTGCTCGGCCGGTTCGAACACGACAGGGACGGATATACCCAGGCAAAAACACAGTTTGTGGAGCGCTATACCCAGCTTGCCCGAAATTTATATGGAAAGCGCTACCTGCCCTGAGAACACTCGCAGGACAACCGGGAAAACACCGGCAACAGCAAAAATCTTTGAAAAAGGTATTGACAGAAACACAGATATTAGGTATAATTAATCTCGTCGATTTGAGAGTTATTTCTTGTTAATCGCACGCTTTTCGCTGTTATGGCTCAGTCGGCAGAGCACGTCCTTGGTAAGGACGAGGTCACCGGTTCGAATCCGGTTAACAGCTCCACTAAACCCGTATGAACGTTGCGTTTGTGCGGGTTTTTTGCTGCCCTCTTTCTCGGCGGATTTACTGCAGATTTTTACGGGTTAAACGGCCTTCTTGTTCCAGACTTTTTGGATTGTATGGATCGGGAATATTGTGCAAAACAGTCTGAAACCGCCTAAACCTATGGGCGCTGCAGGAAGTGCAGTCAGCACTATGCGCCGTTTTCGGCTTCCCAGCGCTCCAGTTTCCGAATTTTGCTGTATGATGCCTGATTATGGGGGAGGATGCAGCGATTCGTGATTGATGTGGTGTCAGAGGCGGAGAACCAAAATGAGTCAAGAAATTCTTTTGTCACCTTGTGTTTCTGCCCGCACCGGAAATCGGAAGGGAAACAGCTGGCAAAGGGAGTTGAGAAAATGACGAAAGCAAAATGCCTGGCGCAGGCGGTCATGGTGACAAAGGGGTTACAGGCTACATAGCGATTCAGGGCGTATTCTGCCTCGATTATGAGAGGCGGGATACGCCTTTTTGCGCCTGAAAACGGATCATTTTTTGAGAAAGGATACGCGGATAGAAATGAATGAAATCAAAAACTGGATTCATAACCATAAAAGGCAAACGATACTCCTTGTAATTTTGTTAGTGATTGTGATTTGTGCGGGAGTTGTCCTGGCGGCAGTGTTTGGAAAGCCAGGCACAGACGAAGCCCCCAAAGCCTCTCCAACAAAACTGGAATTTTCCGCGGAGGATTTGAACGGAATTGTCACGGGATTGGAGGGGAAAACCTATGTGCTGGCTGGAAGTACCCTGGATTTACTGTCCCTTTTGTCCTATGATGATTCGATTGTGTTACATGTGACTGCCGGTGAATTGGATTTATCCTCCGCGGCTAATTTGGAGGCAAAATACACCTTTACTGTAGACGCGAAAGCATTATGTGAGATCCTTGGAAGAGAATTCCCGGAAAACGGTGCGGCCCAAAGCACCATTGTTGCATCAAAGGAGATTATCGTGGTGGATCCAGAAACTGCCCAGGATTTAGAGGATTCCGGCACTGTGGTTCACCAAGGAACTCAATCAGAACAACCGGAATCCGAATCCCAAACCGCCTCATCGGATGACGCGTCAGAACCAGATGAGACAAAAACTCCCGATGCAAATTCAGAAACCGCCGCAAATTCCGAAAATACCGGGAACTCCGGAAACACTGGGAATGCCGGCAATACCAGCCATGGCACATCCGGCTCCGGCGGTACGTCGGGTGAGGCATCCAGTGATGCCGGCACTGGCGGGCAAACACCCCATGTCCACACCTGGGTGAATGTGAGCCCTGAAAACAGCTGGCATATGGAATATGCAGCGGAATGCCGCGCACATGGATACAATGGGGAGGAGCCCATGTTCTTCCGTTCCATGAACGATTTATATCTCCATCAAGCGGCGGATGGCTGTATGTCCGGCTGGGGAACCGGTTTTAAGGGCCTGGCGTTCAAATATTGCTCCGGATGCGGGGAAGAAGTGATTACAGGACACGTCCATGATTTTGGCACAGTGGCAAAAGAGGTCTATTTTGAAAAAGTAGTATGCGAATGCGGAATGTCCTTCACTGCGGGGAAGGATTACACCGCGCTCGAATCCTGGCATACCCATGTGGACAGTTATACCAGCCACGGGGATCCAAAGGAAAACCATGATGACTATCAAATCGTCAAATCCAGCGTCACCCGGTATGAAGCTACGAAGACGTGTACCTGCGGCTGGCGTCCGGTGGATAAAACCCCGGTGTACTAATCCCGTACTGGGATATCGTGCACTGAAATGATAAAAATACGGTGAAGCATGGGACGGTTCCGGCGTTGGCCGCAGCCGTCCCTGTTTTGAGTGGAAAACGCTCCTGGCTGCAAAACCGGCTGAAACCACCTGTGAGAGAACGGGCCTGTGCATGAAGAATGCCTTTGCCAGTGGCGGATTCGACGCTTCATACATTGTACGAAGCGGCTGGAGATTCCCTCACCGGCTAGGAGATGACCGGTGTTTGATAGACGCGCAAGCGTGAAACGTCCCGGTTTTGCCAGGTATTGTGATTCCGTCTTGGCACATTGCGCGAAGAGGTGGCAGCCGGGCTTACTTTTCTGTTATAATAGCAGTAAGAACGCTGCCGCGGGCGCTGGCTGTGCTGTAGGGGTGTTACCCCAGGCAGGGGCCTGGCGTTTCGGCGGAGGGATAGGTAGCAAAGGACATTCGCCGTGTTTATGGATTCATGCTGCGCAACAGGAAGGGGAGAGCCATATGGGGGACCGCACAATACTGCACTGTGACTGCAATGGGTTTTATGCCTCGGTGGAATGTCTGTACCACCCTGAATACCGGGACGTCCCCATGGCTGTATGCGGCGATCCCCAGTCCCGCCGGGGGATTATTCTGGCTAAAAATGAACTGGCGAAGCAGTATGGGGTGCAGACCGCCGAAACTATCTGGCAGGCCAGAAAAAAGTGTCCAAACCTGGTGCTGGCTGCGGCACACCACGATTTGTATGCCCGGTTTTCCGAAAAGGTGAACGCCATCTATCGCAGGTATACGGATTTGGTGGAGCCCTTTTCTATCGACGAAAGCTGGCTGGATGTCACCGGCAGCCGGATGCTGTTTGGGGACGGCAGGCAGATAGCCGATGAGCTGCGCAAGGTTGTGCGGCAGGAGACGGGGCTTACCATCAGCGTGGGGGTTTCCTTCAATAAAGTGTTTGCCAAAATGGGCTCCGATTACAAAAAGCCGGATGCCACTACCGTGATTTCCAGGGAGAACTACAAAAGCCTTTTGTTCCCTATGCCGGTGGACGCCATGCTATATGTGGGGAAAAAGACCCAGGAACTCCTGAACCGCCGCGGAATCCGCACCATCGGGGAGCTTGCGGAGTGTTCCCCGGTACAGCTTCAAAAGTGGCTGGGTAAGCAGGGAATGGAGCTGTACCGGTATGTCAACGGTCTGGACACTGCCCCGGTTATCAGTGAACAGCAGCAGGCAAAGAGTATCAGCAATGAACTTACCTTCAGCCGCAACCTCATCGGGTATGAGGAGATCCACATGGGGATTGCTGCCCTGGCGGACAGCGTTGCCGCCCGGCTGCGCCGGCAGCACCTCAAGTGCTGCACGGTTCAGGTTCTTATTAAAAACCCTGAATTGCAGAGTATTTCCAGGCAGTGTACGCTGGAGGTTCCCACATATTTGGCCAAGGAGCTGGCCCAGGCGGCCATGAAGCTGGTGAAAGACAGCTGGGGTTCCCAAAGCCCTGTCCGGATGCTGTCTCTGGGAGCGGCCAATCTGATTGGGGCGGATGAGACTGTGGAGCAGCTGAGCCTGTTTTCCTCCGGCGAACAATTGGACCGGAACAAGGAGGAACGCCTGGAAACGGCGATGGACAGAATCCGCCGGCGGTATGGCAAGGGCGCCATCCTCAGCGCAGGGCTGTTAAAAAATGATATCGGTATCGATATGGGCCGGCGGGGAAAAACCGATTCGGATAAGGAATCCGAGAGCTGAGCGGACAATGCGGGCGGGGAGCCCCATGCCCGGCTTTATCCGGCACAAAATAGCCCTCTTGACAGCGCGGGAAATTGTGTTATACTTAAATCGTAAGTAGTAAGTAATAAGTAAAGCGGTATGGAAAGGAGCGCAGTGATGGAGACGTTGGCTCTTACCCAGGAATATTTTCTGTGTACGGTGGGGGATAAGGGGAAATACTCATCCCTGGATATGGAAAAGGGAGTGTGCCTGGTGGCGGCGGGAGTGCTGGAACTGCTGATGGAGGATGTGCTGTGCCTGGACGAGAAGCGCCTGTCTGTCCAGAGGGAGCTCCCTTGGCAAAAGGCCTACCTGGACTCCCTGTACCAGTTTGTGAAAAGAAAGCAGCCGGTCAAGGTGGAGACGGTTGTCGAGAACTATTCCTTCACCTTTACGGACAAAAATATCACCCAGCTGACGGCAGATGTAGGGAATTCCCTGGTTCAATCAGGCTGTGCCAGCCTGGAGAAGGGCGGAATGTTCGGCTGTAAAGCCCTGTATCTCCCGGATGCCCAAAGTCGGGATACCGTGATACAGAAAATCCGGGCCGAGCTGTTGGAGGACGGGGAATTGTCGGACGATATTGTGGCGCTGGCGGCCCTTCTCAGCAAGAGCGGGGATCTCTCCCGTTTTTTTTCGGCCTATGAGAAGAAGGATCTGAAACGCCGGCTGGCTCAGATTAAGAACAGCGCGCAAAATGAAGTTGTCGTCAAGATGGTGGAGTATGTGGAAACCCTGCTGATGATGGTTGTCATCGCGGCAACCTGACACAGGGAGGGGTGTATCATGTCCAGACAGAGGAGTATGGATACCATTCTTGCCGCCGAATATGTGACAATCGGGGAACTGGTACGAATTACACAGACCAGGTACAGCACCCTGAAATACTATACGGAGGAAGGCCTCCTGGAATTCCAGCAGGCCGAGGAAAACCTGACCAGGAGGTATCGCCGGGCGCAGAGTGTGGAACGCATCGAGCTTATCCGCCGGCTCAAGAGCCAGGGGAACACCATCGCTCAAATTAAAGAGCAGCTTTTGGGCGAAAATCGGTAAGGCCCGGCGCATTATGCGTTAGGCGCAGCCCCGGGATTGGCTTTCCGGAGCGGGCGCATCCCAGCGCCGCCCTGATAGAACATTAGAAACGGGCCCTGTGACAGGGCCCGTTTTTTCGCATTGCGGCAGCGGCGGGCAAAAACGGAGCTGAGATAAAATTGAATGGAGAGAATTTGCCGGAATTGCAGGAAAGCGCCCCGGAAAAAGTGCCGGCACGGCGGGGAAATCCGGGAAAGTGCTTGTTTAAAAATACCAGGTTTGTTATAATAGAATTCAAATATATCCAGGCGGGGCCGGGGATATTCGGGCTCCGGGAATACTATAGAAAGAGGCAGAGCGCGGTTTGGCTGGTTCTTGGTGTATGGTGCATCATGGTGCGTCAGCTTTTGGCGCTTCTTTTATTTTATCAAAACAGGCCGGAAGATTTTTCCATGGTCCGGCCGGATAGGCAAGGTGTAAGATGAAGCAGAAAATCAGCCGCAAGCTCCGGCGCTTTGCCGCGGTGCTGACGGCAGTGCTCATGATAGCGGCCTTGGCAGTTCCCTGTACCGCGAAGGAGGAGCCCAAAGTGATCCGGGTTGCCTTCCCCCAGGCCGATGGCTACACCATGACGGCGGAGGATGGAAGCCGGTATGGATTGGTGATTGATTTTCTGGAGGAGATAGCCAAATATACCGGCTGGACCTATGAATTTGTGGATACCAGCAGTACAAATATGTTGGATCAGTTTTTCGCGGGAGAATTTGATCTGATGGGCGGCACCTATTACGCGCAGGGATTTGAAGAATACTTTGCCTATCCCAAGTATAACTGCGGCTACAGCAAGCTGACGCTGCTCGCCCGTAAAAACGACACCAGTATCCGAAGCTATGATTACAGCAGCTTCAACGGCAAGACCATAGGGGTTTTTGAGCGCAATACGGAGAACATCCGCCGGCTCCAGGAATATTTGCTGATTAACGATGTGGAGTGCCAGTTGAAATATTACACATATGAGGAGCTGTCCGTCACCGGGGATCTGGAGCGCTTTCTGGAAAACGGCGACGTGGATTTGCTGCTGGGAAACAATATTTCCGGCAGGGACGATTTTTATATCGCCGCTTCCTTTGACTCCCAGCCCCATTATATTGTGACGTCCCCGGGCCGCCAGGAAATTCTGGACGGCCTGAATATGGCCCTTGAGAAAATTTATGAGTGCGATCCCAACTTCGCTGTCAAGCTGTATGATAAGTATTTTCCGGTGTCCGGATTTGGGTATTCCGAACTCAATGCGGAGGAAATCAGCTATATCAGCAGGCAGAAGAGAGTCAAGGTGGCGGTGCCCTCCGCCTGGCATCCCATGTACTGCAAAAATACCAACGGGGATATGCACGACGGCTTTGTTCCGGACATTTTAAACGAGGTCACTGAATTTTCCGGGCTCGAGTTCGAATATGTTTACTGCGACAGCTATGCCCAGTGTGTATCCAAGGTGCTTGGCGGAGAAGCCGATATCCTGGGGTTTTATCTGGGCTCTCAGGACAACGCCGCGCAGCAGGGGCTGGCGCTCACGGCGCCCTATGTGGATTTGGATTCGATTTTGGTGAGAAACAAGGAATCCACCTATCCGTCCAGCGGCTTGGTGGGGGCGGTTTTGGAGGGCCGGGAACTCCCTTCGGATATTGTGGCGGATGAGGTCCGCTACTATGCGGATGCAGCCCAGGCGCTCTCTGACGTGAACCGGGGCAAGGTGGACTTTTTCTATGGGATTTCCACGAATCTGGAGAATATTATTCAAAAGGAAAACTTTACAAACCTGGTGCAGGTAAACCTGGTCAACAACAGTACGGATATCAGCTTTGCGGTGCCGAGCCCGGCGCATCCTCAGCTGTTTACCATTCTCAATAAGGCAATCAGCAATCTCTCAGAGGAGCAGAAGGATGTCATCAGCTCCAGGAATGTAATCTCCATCGGCGAATCGAAGATGTCCCTGTCCGGGATTATCTATGCCAATCCCACGCTGGCCGTCAGTGTAGTGTCCGCGTTCCTCCTGCTGGTTCTGGCGGCGGTGGCCCTCACCGCCCGTTACCGGATTCATGCGGCCGTGATGCGCACAGAGCTGGAAAAGGCGGAGGCCAACAGCCGGGCAAAAAGTGAATTCCTGTCCCGGATGAGCCATGAAATCAGAACTCCGATGAATGCGATCATGGGGCTCACGGATTTAACCAGCATGGCGGGAGAGCTGCCGGAGAAGGTTCGGGAAAACCTGGGGAAAATTAAAGCGTCCTCCTCCTACCTGCTGAGCCTTATCAATGATATTCTGGATATGAGCCGGATTGAAAATGGTAAGCTGGAACTGAACTGCGAGCCGTTTTCCCTGGGCGGGCTGCTCTCAGAAATCCAGAGTATGATGAAAAATGAGGCGGCAGACCGCAGGCTGGACTTTAGCCTTGAGGAGAACCTGCGGGAGGATGTACTGGTCGGGGACGCCTTGCGGCTGCGGCAGGTGCTGCTGAACCTGCTGTCCAACGCGTTTAAATTTACCCCGCCGGGCGGTTCTGTGAAGCTCAGCGCCCTGCAGGGTGATGCCGGAGACCCCGGCCCCTCCCAGCAGGTGGCGGTTACCTTCCGGGTTGCGGATACCGGGGTGGGAATTGCCGCTGAGGATCAAGAGCGCATTTTCCTGAGCTTCGAGCAGGTGGGCTCCAATGTTGCAAGGAGCCAGGGAACCGGCCTGGGCCTGTCCATCAGCGCGCAGATTGTACAGCTGATGGGCGGCAGTATCCAGTTGGAAAGCGAGCCGGAAAAGGGAAGCGTGTTTTCCTTTACCGTACTCTTTCCCAAGGGGGAATTGAAGCAGCAGCACAGGCCCAAGCAGGCGCCCGCGCCCGAGGAACAGCTCAGAGGCGTTGGAATCCTGCTAGTGGAGGACAATGATTTGAACGCCCAGATTGCAACAGAGCTGTTAGAAGTCAAGGGGGCTCAGGTTGCCCGGGCTGAAAACGGCAAAGTGGCGGTGGAACTGTTCCGGCAGAGCCAGCCGGGCGCCTACCGGATTATCCTGATGGATATCCTGATGCCGGAGCTCAACGGCCTTGAGGCCACCAGGCGGATCCGTACCTTGCCGCGGGCCGACGCCCAGACGATCCCCATTATCGCCATGACCGCCAACACCTTTCGGGAGGATGTGAATTCCGCAATGGAGGCCGGCATGACAGACTTTATCCCCAAGCCCATCAATGTGGAGCATCTATATCAGGTGCTGTACCAATCGCTGGAACGGCAGGATAGGGAATAAGGCCGCTTGCGGAAGGCGTCCTGTGGGGACGACAGACGAAAGCCCAGCGGTTTCACGGCGAGAAACAACGGCACAACGCCTTTTTGAACGGCAGATACGCAGAGTGCGGACAATCTTCCCGCAGGCCCTGTATCCTCGAATCCGGGGGGTGCAGGGCCTTTTGCAGTCCTGATGAGGGACGGCGTGTGCCGCGGGCGTCCCCGATATGGGCCGGTTCGGCGGTATTTACAGCGGAAAACGAAGCGCGCCTGGACAGATCGGCCAAGGCCAGCGTCTTTTAAAGTACATATCCGGGAGTGTCATTGTTCTGCAGCATCCGCTCAGACAGCTGCGCTGCCCGATGGAAATGAAGGGAAGAGGGGTATTTACCATGATGCTGGAATGGGTACGAAGAATCGCCGTAGTACAGCCCGAACTCAGAAGAGAACGGCTCTTGGAAATCCTGAGGAAAGAGGAGCTCCCGTTTTGTTTGCAGCGCGGACAGGAGGGGGAACACTGGGTGGAGAATATCCGCGTTCCCTTTTGTGCGGGAAAGGGGCGCTTGGTCCTGGGAGCGCATTATGACAATGTAATTGGAAGCACTGCCGCCAATGACAACGCCTCCGGGGTGGCGGTGCTGCTTGCCCTGGCCAGGTGGCTGCGCACCCGAAAGGCCGGGAATCTGGAGATTGTGTTTTTTGACAGGGAGGAGTACAGCGACCATGGCAGCGCGGCCTACCTGAAATCTGTGGGGCCTGAAACTATCCGCGCCATGCTGAATTTGGATATGTGCGGCTTCGGTGACGCCATCATTCTGATTCATAAAGGGAATCTGGAAAATCCTGATTTCAGCGGTCTTCTCGATACCAAGGCGCTCAGCCGTCATACCGTGCGCCTGGTGGAACAAGTGCCGTTTAAAATCGGCGATGACGAGCAGTTCCAGCGCAGCTTAGTGCCCAACGCCACACTGCAGACCCTGCCTGCCGGGGAGGCGGATCTCTTTGCCCGTGAGGCCTTGGCAATCAAGCAAAACGGCGGAAAGATGACCCCGGAAATGCGGGAACTGCTGAATCATTCCCCCGTGAAATATACCTGCCACAATGGCCCCCAGGATCATATCGGCAGTGTTTCGGAACAGTCCATGCAGCTGGTGTTCCAATATCTGAAGGATAGCCTGCAGGAATGGTTCCCCTGCCGCTGAGATAAATCCCTGCCATGGAGGGTCCCTTTTCCCGGAAGGATGTTGGGGCGCATCCTGACGTTCAGAATGGGTGCCTTGACAACCTTGCCGTTTTCCGATACAATAGGGTTACCATGTGATATGAGTTTTGACAGAGTATCCATGCAAATATTTTCTGACCATCCCCACCGGGGATTAAAGGCCATACGGACAGCCGGGTCAACTGCCGATTGGGCGGAGGAAAGCCGCCATTATTGATTGAGTTAAAAGCTCAATTTTATAAGTTGGTTACTTGATAACCAGTGCCTAGGGCGTACATCAACTTGTAAAACGGTCAATAAGAGTAGTAAAAGTGAGTATTTGCTATATAGACTCTGTAACATGAACTCATGGATTCCCTGCCGGGGGAACGCGCCTGTCCGTTTCAGGGACAGGGGGTATCCGGGATGGGGAACTGACAGTTTGATGAATTGGCTTTTACGCGATGTGCTGCGGCACATCGCGTTTTTTGCTGTTTTCTGTGGGATCACAGAGGGTTGGGGTACAATGCGCACCGGCCCGGCACAGTGGGGGAAGCTCAAAGTTTTGCAGGCCGGAGCTTGTCTTTACGGGGAAGGCCCGCGGTAAACACAGACGAGAAAGCCTGGCCTGCCGGAGCGGCACAGCCAGGGGGACGGCCTGTGTGGGCAGCAGGTGTTGTGTCAGTACGGGAATAGGTTCTATTTCAGATACAGATGAGGAAACTATCTGCGGCTTGTGCCGGTTCAGTGCCGGGGGATTGTCCTGCAGGCGGGGAACCCGGCACGGCTTTGAGAGGAATGGTGATTTTGATGGGGGAAAAGCTCAAACTCTATGGCTTTAACAATCTGACCAAAGCGCTGAGCTTTAATATCTATGATGTGTGCTACGCCAAGACCGCGCGGGAGCAGAAGGACTACATCGCCTATATCGACGAGCAGTACAGCTCCGAGCGGCTGACCAATATTTTAACCAACCTGACGGACATGATCGGGGCCAAGGTGCTCAATATTGCCCGGCAGGACTATGATCCCCAGGGGGCCTCGGTGACGATTTTGATAGCGGAGGGCTCCATGGTGCCCGTGGGCGAGACCCAGCTGGCGCACCTGGACAAGAGCCATGTGACGGTGCATACCTATCCGGAATACCATCCGGACACGTGCCTGGCCACCTTCCGGGTGGATATCGACGTGGCAACCTGCGGGGAGATTACGCCGCTTTCCACCCTGGATTACCTCATCGGCTCCTTTGACTCGGATATTATCACCATGGACTACCGGGTGCGGGGCTTCACCAGGGATGTGGACGGGAAAAAGCTGTTTTTGGATCACGATATCGTCTCCATTCAGCAGTATATCGACGCCGCCACGCTGCTGCGGTATGACGCGGTGGACATCAACGTCTATGAGGCCAATTTGTTCCACACCAAGATGATGGTCAAGGATATTGATTTGCAGAACTATCTGTTCAATACGGACGTCTACGAGCTGCCGCCCAAGACCCGCCTGGAAATTATGACAAACCTGCGCCGGGAGATGATTGAAATCTTCAGCGGGCGCAATGTATATTAGGGTACATAAAAAAGGGTTCGCTTGCCGTCCACAGGGAGTTTGGGCTGGGACGCAGGGTTGCTTGTCCGGGATACTCTCGATTGCATATCCTGCCGCGATATTCCCCCGAATCTGGCTTCAACTATGATGAGGTTCGCCAGGTTCTCTGGAATTTGGAATTGTTAAGGAAAATAGAGGAGACATTTTTATGAATAGAACTTGTAGTAGAGGAGAGGAGGGGGAAACTGAGTGATGGATCAGAACCGGGCGCCTATCTATGAGGCGCTCCAGGAATTTCAGAAAAAGCGGGTGGTGCCCTTTGATGTCCCCGGGCACAAGCGGGGGCGTGGAAATCCGGAGCTGGCGTCCCTCTTGGGCGAACAGTGCGTACGTCTGGATGTGAATTCCATGAAACCGTTGGACAACCTGTGCCACCCTGTGTCCGTCATCCGCGAGGCCGAGCAGCTGGCGGCCGAGGCCTTCGGTGCGGCCAATGCCTTTCTCATGGTGGGGGGCACCACCTCCGCGGTGCAGAGCATGATCCTCTCTGTGGCCGGGCGCGGGGATAAAATCATCCTGCCCCGCAATGTGCACCGCAGCGTCATGGGCGCCATGGTGCTGTGCGGTGCGGTTCCGGTGTATGTGGATCCCGCCAGCGACGAGCACCTGGGAATCTCCCTGGGGATGCGGGTGCAGGATGTCAGGCGCGCCATTGAGAAAAACCCGGATGCAAAGGCCATTTTGGTCAACAACCCCACCTATTACGGGATTTGTTCGGATCTGCGGGGCATCGTGCAGCTGGCCCATTGCCACGGGATGCTCTGCCTGGCGGACGAGGCCCACGGCACCCACTTCTATTTCGGGGAACAGATGCCGGTAAGCGCCATGGCGGCCGGGGCGGATATGGCGGCGGTGTCCATGCACAAGTCCGGAGGCAGCCTGACCCAGAGTTCCCTTCTGCTCACCGGGCCCAATATGTCCCAGGGCCATGTTCGCCAGATTATCAACCTCACCCAGACCACCAGCGGCTCCTATCTGCTGCTTTCCAGCCTGGATATCTCCCGGCGCAACCTGGCGCTGCGGGGGCGGGAATCCTTTGCCAGGGTGGTGGAGATGGCTGACTACGCCAGGGAGGAGATAAACGGCATCGGCGGATACTATGCCTATTCCAGGGAACTGGTGAATTCCGACAGCGTGTTTGCCTTCGACACCACCAAGCTCTCCATCAATACGCTGGATATCGGCCTGGCGGGCATCGAGGTGTACGATCTGCTGCGGGACGAATACGACATTCAGATTGAATTCGGGGATTTGGGGAATATTTTAGCCTACCTCTCCATCGGGGACCGGGTGCGGGAGATTGAACGGCTCATCAGCGCCTTAGCGGATCTCAAGCGCCGGTTTGGGCGAAAGGACCGGGTGGGCCTGATGCGCCAGGAGTATATCGAGCCGCAGGTGGCGGTGTCGCCGCAGGAGGCGTTTTATGCGCCTAAGGAGTCCCTGCCCCTAGAGAAGACGATGGGGCGCGTGTGCAGCGAATTTGTCATGTGCTATCCGCCGGGAATTCCCATTCTGGCCCCGGGGGAGCGCATCACCCAGGCCATTTTGGATTATATTGTCTATGCCAAGGAGAAGGGGTGCAGCATGACCGGGCCCGAGGATTCGGCCATCTTGTCCCTGAACGTCCTGAAAGGGGGATATTGAGCTCTTGGAATTTTGGTTTTCAGAGGAACATACGCCCAATGTAAAGTTCACCATCCGGGTGGATCGCCAGCTGTACAGCGGCAAGAGCGAATACCAGCGCATCGACGTGTTTGAGTCTCCGGAATTTGGGCGCTTTCTCACCCTGGACGGGTTTATGATGCTTACCGAGAAGGATGAATTTATCTATCACGAGATGATAACCCATGTGCCTATGGCAGTGCATCCCAGGGTACGGGATGTCCTGGTGATTGGCGCGGGGGACGGCGGCGTGGTGCGGGAGCTCACCCGGTATTCCGACATCGAGCACATCGACATGGTGGAGATCGATCCCCTGGTGGTCCAGGTGTGCAAAAAGTATCTTCCCCAGACCGCCTGCCGCCTGGACGATAGGCGGGTTCAAATCCACTATGAGGACGGCTTAAAATATGTGCGTTCCCGCAAGGATGCCTACGATCTCATCATCGTGGATTCCACGGATCCCTTCGGCCCCGGAGAGGGGCTGTTCACCCGGGAATTCTACGGAAACTGCCATGAGGCCCTGCGGGAGGACGGCATTCTCATCAATCAGCATGAGAGCCCCTTTTATCCCCAGGACGCCGCGGCCTGCCAGCGGGCCCACAAGAATATTGTGGAGTCCTTCCCCATCAGCAAGGTGTACCAGGCCCATATCCCCACCTATCCCTCCGGGCACTGGCTGTTCGGCTTTGCCTCGAAAAAGTACCATCCCCTGCGGGATTTGGACGAAACGCGCTGGAACCTGCGGGGACTGGGATGCCGGTACTACACCACCATGCTGCACAAGGGCGCCTTTTATATCCCCGCCTATGTAGAGGAGATGCTCAGAGATGTTGAACCCAAATATTGAGACTTTTTTGTGCTGCGAGAGCAGCTTCGAGGACGCTTTAACCGTCCTGTACGGCGCGCCCTTTGATTCCACCACCTCCTACCGCCCGGGCGCCAGGTTCGGCAGCAGCGCCATCCGCCGGGAATCCTACGGGCTGGAGAGCTACAGCCCCTACCAGCGGCGGGATCTCAGTGACTGTGCCGTCTTTGACAGCGGGGACATGGAATTGCCCATGGGCAGCTCTCAGAGGGCCCTTGAGCAGATTGGAGAGCGCTGCCGCGCCATTTTGGATTCCGGCAAGGTGCCGTTTCTGCTGGGAGGCGAGCATCTGGTGACGCTGGGGGCGGTTCGGGAGATTGTAAAGAAGTTCCCCGCGGTGCATATCCTGCACTTTGACGCCCACGCCGATTTGCGGGAGGAATACCTGGGGGTATCCCTCTCCCACGCCTGTGTGCTGCGCCGGTGCTGGGAGCTGGTGGGAGATGGGCGCATCCATCAGTTTGGAATCCGCTCCGGGGACCGGAGCGAATGGGAGTTTTCCGAAGCGGGCCATGTCTCCACCCAGCCCTTTACCCTGGAAGGCCTTGCCCGGACGCTGGAACAGCTGGGGGATACCCCGGTGTACTGTACGGTGGATTTGGATGTATTGGATCCCAGTATTTTCCCCGGCACCGGAACCCCGGAACCGGAGGGCGTCAGCTTTTGTGAGCTGCGCCAGGCAGTGGCCCTGGTGTGTTCGGCGGCCAATGTAGTGGGCTGCGATGTGTGCGAACTGAGCCCCCACTATGACCCCAGCGGGATTTCCACGGCGGCGGCGTGCAAGCTGGTGCGGGAGATGCTGCTGGCGCTGCATCCATAACGGGCAGTTCCGGTGGTTTTCAGGCAGGCCGGGCGGCTGGCTTGGCCTTTGTCTTAACATTCGACATCAAAAACAGCGGCCTGAGGAGCGGGCTTGGCCGGACAGGCACAGCGGCGGCTTTTCGGCGTGCATACTACAGCCTTACAAAATTTCCGGCGGCGCCCAGGTTCCCAAAAGGAATGGGATAATTTGTACTTTGCCGGTACGGCCGGCCCCACGGCGGGGAAAAAGGAACCCCCTGGGGGAACCTGCCGAGAGTTGACGGATACTGACACTGCCAAGAAGCGTGTGTTTCGGGCTCACGGGAGACAGCCGTACCCAGACACACCGCTTGGGTATCATAGAAAGGAAGGATTGCCATGGGAAAGGTTTTAATTATCGGCTGCGGAGGCGTGGCCTCGGTTGCCATTCAGAAGTGCTGCCAGAACAGCCAGGTGTTCCAGGAGATCTGCATTGCCAGCCGCACAAAATCCAAATGTGACGCGCTGGCCCAAAAGCTGGCCGGCACAACCCAGACGAAGATTACCACCCGCCAGGTGGACGCGGACAAGCCCGAAGAGCTGGTCGCCCTCATCCGGGAGCTCAACCCGGATCTGGTGATGAATATCGCCCTGCCCTATCAGGATCTCACCATCATGGACGCCTGCCTGGAGTGCGGGGTCAACTATATGGACACCGCCAACTATGAGCCGGAGAACCTGGAGGATCCCGCCTGGAAAGAGGCCTATGAGAAGCGGTGCAGGCAGGAGGGCTTTTCCGCCTACTTTGACTACTCCTGGCAGTGGGCCTACCAGGAAAAGTTCGAGAAAGCAGGGCTGACTGCGCTGCTGGGCTCCGGGTTTGACCCCGGCGTCACCCAGGCCTACTGCGCCTGGGCGCAAAAGCACCTGTTTGATACCATTGACACCATCGATATTTTAGACTGCAACGGCGGGGATCACGGCTACCCCTTTGCCACCAACTTCAATCCCGAAATCAACCTGCGGGAGGTGTCGGCCCCCGGTTCCTACTGGGAAAACGGGCACTGGGTGGAAATCCCGGCCATGAGCATCAAGCGGGAATACAACTTTGACGGCGTGGGAAAAAAGGATATGTACCTGCTGCACCACGAGGAGATTGAATCCCTGGCAAAAAATATCCCCGGGGTCAGGCGTATCCGGTTCTTTATGACCTTCGGAGAGAGTTACCTCACCCATATGAAGTGCCTGGAGAATGTGGGGATGCTCTCCACCACCCCCATCGACTATGAGGGCAGCCAGATTGTGCCCATCCAGTTCTTAAAGGCCCTTTTGCCGGATCCCGCATCCCTGGGGGCGCGCACCGTGGGCAAAACCAACATCGGCTGCATCTTTACCGGCAAAAAGGACGGAAAGGAAAAGACAGCCTATCTCTATAACATCTGCGATCACCAGGAATGCTACCGGGAGGTAGGCTCCCAGGCCATCTCCTATACCACCGGCGTTCCGGCGATGATTGGCGCTATGATGCTTTTGACCGGAAAATGGAACAAACCCGGCGTCTATACGGTGGAACAGTTCGATCCGGACCCGTATATGGAGGCTTTGAACAAATGGGGACTGCCCTGGCAGGTCAATGAGAATCCCCAGCTGGTGGACTAGGCCATGGCAGAACAATTTCGCACCCCTTATTTTCTCGTGGAGGAAGAGCGCCTGCTTGCCAATTTGCAGCTTCTGCGCCGGGTGGCCCAGGAAGCGGGATGCAGCATCCTGCTGGCCCAGAAGGCCTTCTCCATGTTTGCGTGTTATCCCCTGCTGCGGCAGTATTTGGCAGGTACCACCGCCAGCGGAGTGTTTGAGGCGAAACTCGGCGCCCAGGAGTTCGGCGGGGAAACCCATGTGTTTTCCCCGGCTTACCGCCCGGACGAATTTGAGGAGCTTTTGGAGTACGCGGATCATGTGGTGTTCAATTCCTGCGCCCAGGTGGAAAAATTCGGGGCGCTGGCCAAAAGCCGGGGGAAATCCATTGGGCTGCGGGTGAACCCGGAGTGCTCCACACAGGAGGGCCACGCCATCTATGACCCCTGCGCGCCCGGTTCCCGGCTGGGGGTTACACGCGCCCAGCTTCGGGAATCGGTACTCCCCCAATTGGACGGCCTTCATTTTCACACCCTGTGCGAACAGGATTCCGATGACTTGGAAATAACCGTGGATGCCTTCGAGGCAAAATTCGGGGAATACCTTGTGGGGATGAAATGGCTCAACCTGGGCGGCGGGCACCACATTACGCGCCCGGGCTACGATATCCCAAGGCTCATTGGCATTGTGCGGCGGCTTCGGAAGCGCTACGGCGTCAAGGTGTACCTGGAGCCGGGAGAGGCGGTGGTTTTGGGGGCTGGAAAGCTCATCACCAGTGTCCTGGAGGTGGTGCATAACGGAATCGATATCGCCATCCTGGATACCTCCGCCGCCTGCCATATGCCGGATGTGTTGGAGATGCCCTACCGCCCGCCCCTGTCCGGCAGCGGGGAGCCGGGGGAAAAGCCCTACACCTGCCGCCTGGCGGGCCCCACCTGTCTTGCCGGGGATGTCATTGGGGATTATTCCTTTGACCAGAAACTCAAAGAAGGGCAGCAGCTCATCTTTGAGGATATGGCATTGTATACCATGGTCAAGACCAATACCTTCAACGGAATGAACCTGCCCAGTATTGTCCTCAAGAAGCTGGACGGCACCTGCCGGCTGGTGCGCAGCTTCGGCTATGAGGACTTTAAGGGGCGTCTGTCCTGAAAACTGCTCCCTGGGGCAGCCCGCGCGGGCTATGCCCCGGGGGCTTTTGCTGCTGCCTGGAAACCGGCTCGCGGGCAGCCCTGCCGGTTCGGAATACACGGGCCGTTTCAGGGGCGGCGGAACTCAACCGCGCAGGAATACGGCATACGGCCTCTTAGCGGGCGAAAGGATGAAAGGGACGGGCACCTTCTCAGCGGTTCCCACCCCATCGGCATTCGTCCTGAGCCTGGGCCCGCTTGAGCATCGTATTGGCTGGCGGCAGCCGGCTGATGCCGAAGCCTGCGGCGGCGCTCAAGTAAGCTTCCCCGCAGAGAGATGTTCCTTAAAGAGGCGGAAGTCAACCGCGCAGGAATACGGCCTCTTAGCGGGCGAAGGGATGGAAAGGGAAGGGAACCCTCTCAGCGGTTCGCCCCATCGGCATTCGTCCTGAGCCGGGCCCGCTTGAGCATCGTATTGGCTGGCGGCAGCCGACTGATGCCGAAGCCTGCGGCGGCGCTCAAGTAAGCTTCCCCGGAAGATGTTCCCTAAAGCGGCGGGCTGCACAGGCCCGCAGGGATGCAGCCTGAGAAGGTGTGGATGAGAAACAAATCCGGGGGCCTGCCGCCTGAAAAGGGAACCCTGTATAGAGCGGGTGCAAAGGGCTTGCCTAGGCTTTGGGGGGGTGCCGCTGGCAGTGGTGATGTTCACATAACAGGGGGAGGAGGCAATCATGGGAAACAGGATTCTGGTGTGCGGAGAAAACGGCGCGGGGAAGAGCACCCTGGGCGCCTGCCTGGCCAAGGGGCTGGGCTGCCCGTTTTTGGATATTGAGGACTACTTCTTTCATGATAAAAACGACTATACAGCCCCGCGGGAAAGCCGGGAAGCGCTCCGGGCGCTGGCTTTGGATATGAACCGGTATGAAAGCTGGATATTTGCGGCGCGAAAAGCCCAGTACGGCCCCGAAATTGAGAATCGGTTTACCGCGGCGGTTTTTCTTGCGATCCCCAAGGAATTGGGCGTCCGGCGCGTCAGGCAGCGTTCCTTCCAAAAATTCGGGGAGAGGATATGTTCGGGCGGGGATCTCTATGAGCGGGAGAACCAATTTTTGGAGTTGGTAAAAGGGCGGTCCGACAGGGATATCCGGGACTGGTTAAACACCCTGGCAGTTGGGGTCGTCGAGATAGACGGCGCAAAGCCTGTCGAGGAGAACATCCAAACGCTGCTCGGGATCTTCTGCGGCGGCTGAGAAAAATTTTTCCCGGTAGATAGGGAAAAGCACTTGACGTATTTGCTTTAAAGTGCTAAACTGTATCCGATACAGAACGGCAATGACCGGACACAAGTAGGCTTTCCATCCCTTTTCAGAGAAGCGCCGGGTGGTGCAAGGCGCCAAAGCGGGGGAAAGAATCCGAATACAGTCTGCGAGCTGCGCACCCAACGGAAAGGTTCCAAGTAGGCTGCGCCGGGGAAGCGCCCGTTACCGCGTGAGGGTATTGGTGAAGGTTCGGCAGTACCCAGTGAGGCCGTTTGCCGTGAGGCGGCGGTAAATAGGGGTGGTACCACGGAAGAGCTTCCGTCCTCTTTTTGGGAGAGGGCGGATTTTTTGTTGTCCGAAACGGGGCGTTCGGCTTCGTCTATGGGAAGTTCCCTTGGGCAGGCCGTCAGCCGGAAGCGGGATCGTTTCTGTGTACGCCGAAAAACCTGCGCTGTGTATGGGCTGCATCGGAAAAGCCGGACATGGCGGGGGGAAGACGGCTGCGCGGGAAAACTCCCGGGTATGGCAAATCCCGTGCGGACTGGATGCCCTCTTACACTCACAGCAATCAAGAAAAAGGGGAGAGCAGTAAATGGCAGCAAAAATCAGTATTCTCGCGGTATTTTTTCTCATGACCATCGCAGTGGGGCTCTACTGCCGCAGGCACGCCTCCAGCGTAGGCAGCTTTGTCTTGGGGTCCCGCAGTATGGGCCCCTGGCTGACGGCCTTTGCCTATGGAACCTCCTATTTTTCCGCCGTGGTCTTTATCGGCTATGCGGGGCAGTTTGGATGGAATTTCGGCGTCTCCGCCACCTGGATCGGCATCGGCAACGCCTTCATCGGCAGCCTGCTGGCCTGGGTGCTGCTGGGGCGGCGCACACGGGTGATGACCAAGCACTTCGAATCCGCCACGATGCCGGATTTCTTTGCCAAGCGCTTTGGAAGCCCAGCCATGCGGATTGTAGCGTCTGTGATTATCTTTGTGTTTTTAGTACCCTATTCCGCCAGCGTGTATAAGGGGCTTTCGGGGCTGTTTTCCATGGCCTTTCACATCGATTTCAACTATTGTATGCTGGGGATGGCCCTGCTCACCGGGCTCTATGTCATTTTGGGCGGCTATATGGCGGCGGCTGTCAACGACTTCATCCAGGGCATCATCATGCTGGGAGGCATTGTGGCCGTAGTGCTGGCGGTGCTCTCCTCCCAGGGCGGCTTTATGGAGTCTATCCAGAAACTCTCTGCCATTGAGTCCGCCGCGGCGCCTGGGCTCAACGGCGCGTTCACCTCCTTCTTCGGACCGGATCCCATCGGGCTTCTCAGCGTGGTAATCCTCACCAGCCTGGGCACCTGGGGCCTGCCCCAGATGGTGCACAAATTCTATACCATCAAAAATGAGAAGGCCATCCATGCGGGAACCATCATCTCCACGGTGTTTGCCCTGATTATTGCGGGCGGCTCCTATTTTATGGGCGCCTTTGGACGCCTGTTCTACACCCCCGGGGCCGACGGCGGGGTCTCCTTCGACAGCATTGTCCCCCAGATGCTCTCCAGCTGCCTGCCGGATGTGCTCATCGGCGTAGTGGTGGTGCTGGTGCTCTCCGCCTCCATGTCCACCCTGTCCTCCTTGGTGATAGCCTCCAGTTCCACCTTTACGCTGGATTTCCTCAAGGGGCTGTGGCTCAAAAATATGCGGCCCAAGGCGCAGGTGGGTGTGATTAAGGTTCTCTGCGGCGTGTTCGTGGTGCTGTCGGTGGTAATCGCCATGAACCCCAATAACCTGATTTCCAGCCTGATGTCCCTGTCCTGGGGCGCTCTGGCAGGCTCCTTTTTAGGCCCGTTTTTGTATGGGCTGTTCTGGAAGCGCACCACCAGGGCCGCGGTTTGGGCCAGCTTTATCGGGGGCATCGGCATCAATGTGTGGAACCTGCTGGTTCCCTTTGCGGCTCCCACGGTTGCGGGCGCTGTCTCCATTGTGGCATCTCTGGTGATTGTGCCGGTGGTCAGCCTGCTGACGCCCAAGCTTCCCGCCCGGCAGGTGGAGGACGCCTTCTCCTGCTATGAGGAAAAAATTGACGCGCCCCACAAATTCGTCCTGGAGGACGACGAATATGCCCACAAGAATTAGGTAAGGCTGCTGCCGGTTCCATCCCCGTTTATCCGAGGGTGGGGCCGGCTTTTTGCAAATATAAATTCCGGCTTTTGTCGGGACTTTATTTGACCGTATCGGAGCAGCGCTCATAATTGTGGGGACATCCCCTGTCGGGGAAACCGGCTGCACGCTTTGGAGCCAGGAGGAAACGGGGCGTCTGCGGCCGAACTTACCGGGCCGGCTTCCGTTATCCGAAAGGAGAGGGCAAAGCGGTTCGCATAGGGGCGCGGGAACTGTTTGATGCCTGCCTGAGGCGGGAGTCCGAAGGCGGATTCGCTGTTTTTTCCCTGTTTCACTGGAATTCGGCGGGAATTTTGTGCTATGATGAAAGCTGTCCCTGTGCGAAGGCAGCGAATGAATAGGAATGCCCAAGGCAGGCAGAAAACACAAACAGGAAGTGCCAGCTATGAATGAAAGAGAAATTGCGGAAATCCGCCGCCGGTTTCGGCCGGACAAAAGTAACATCACCCATATTCGGGGATGCTATGTGAACGAAAACCGGGAGATTGTCTCCCAATTTGACCAGTCCCTGGCGCTGATGCCCCAGGAGGACGCGGAAAAAATCCTCACGATTCTCAAGCGCACCCTATCCGGAACCCTGGAAAAAAACCTGATGACCATCACCTTTGAGACAGCCCAGGTGGTGAGCGGTGAGGAGCACCGGCTGCTGATGGACCTGCGGGAATCGGCTTTGGAGAACCAGGAAACGGTACAGGCATTTTTTGATAAGGTCATCCAGGCTGTCAGCATACAGGGGAATTATCTCATCCTGCTGGCCTGTGACAAATACGATGTGCCCTACCGTTCCAGGGACGGGCAGAACAATGAGGACGCCGCCTCAGAGGTGTTTTCTTATTTTCTGTGCAGCATCTGTCCGGTGAAAATGACCAAGCCCGCCCTGGGGTACTATGTTAATGAAAACACCTTCCACAACTGCTCCATCGACTGGCTGGTGAGTCCGCCGGAGCTGGGATTCCTTTTCCCGGCCTTTGATGACAGGAGCACCAACATCTACAATGCCCTGTACTATTCCCGCAATGCCGCCGAGAACCATCCTGAGTTTGTCCAAGCGGTGTTTCAGGCGCCGGCGCCCATGCCCGCCCAGGAACAGAAAGAGACCTTCGGCGCCATTTTGGGCCAGACGCTCTCCCAGGAGTGCAGCCTGGAGGTGATGCAGACGGTGCATGAGACGCTCTGCACTGTCATCGAGGAACACAAGGCCAACCGGGAGGAAGTGCCCCTGGCTGTCTCCAAGGATACCGTGAAGCGGGTGCTCACCTCCTGCGGCGTGGATCCCCAGCGGGTACAGGCCTTTGAGGAGAAATATGCTGAGGAATTTGGCGAGGATGCAAGCCTGAGCCCCAAGAACCTGGTGGATGCCGGGCGCCTGGAGGTAGTGACCCCCAGCGTAAAAATCCAGGTGAGCCCGCAGTGCGGGCATATGGTGGAATCCCGCGTGATTGACGGCGTCAAATATATCCTCATCCGGGCGGATGAGGGCGTCCAGGTAAACGGCGTGGATGTACATATCTCATAACCGGCAGGGTCTGGCTGCCGCTGTGCAAACATCCTGAAGGAAAAACCGGAGCGGTTTGAGGGAGCCCCACGCTCAGTTTTATGCTATACTATCAGTCAAGGGGCCCTTTTACTGCCTAGGGGAAAACAAAACGCGGCGCCCGGGAAACCGCTGGAGCGGGGCGTCTCCAGAAAAATAACAGCATGGGAAAGGGGAGCGGGCATATGGAATTGAAATCCTGCATGATTGCCACAGTGGACGCCTTGGAGGGCTATACGATAACGGAATATTTTGGGCACTGCGCTGGACAGACAGGATTCAGCAAAACGGATCCCGTTATTTTGGTACAGCGGGCCATCGAGGATATGACGCAAGCAGCCTGCCGCCATAACAACACCAATGCAATCCTGGGGGTACACACAACTATGCTCAAGGTGTCCCAGGAATCCGGAATTTATGTATCCGCGCTGGTCACGGGGACGGCGGTTCATGTGGAGCCAATCCGAACAGGGTCTGCGCCAAAAATGGGTTCCCAGAAGCAGCAAGGCCTCGAATTGGAGATCCCAGTGGTAAACTACAGTTTGGAATGCCCGGTACGCGCCTGTTCGGTGCTGCTGAGCAGACATGAGCCCATTGAGGCGCGCGTGTGCCTGCACGCCTTCCAGAACGTAAAGCTGCGGGGGCTGCAGGTTAAAATCAGCCTGCGTACCGTGTTTGAAGAGGTGTATGATCTTCCTCTTCTGCGTTTTGGTCAGTGCGAACCCGTTGGGGATGAACTCTATACCTATGCCCTGCCGGTTGGGCTTACCAGGGAACAGGCCCTGTCTGTCACATCTGCCCAGGTCCAGCTGGTTTCCCTGGTGTTGGATAAGGGCCCTGTTACACCGCCGCCCGCCGATAAAATTTCCCCGCTGACACCGGATGAGCTTTCTGTTCTCAAGTCCAACGCGGGAATGTATGCGGTTGTTCCTAAGGAGGAACTGGACGCCAGCACTTGGCAGTGCAGCTGCGGCTCTCTGAATCGGGGAGGAGCCTGCCCGCTGTGCCGCGGCAGTATGGAAAAGCGGGAACTGGGGGTGGATTTTACCTCCCTGTATAAATTCCTCTCCAGCCGCCGCAGCGCGGTGGAGGTGCTGGAAACACTGGAAAATATGGAGCTTCCCCTGGAACTGCCGCCGTTTACCAGTGTGCTGGAACGCCTGCGGGTGCTGTGTGCCCAGGAGGAATCGGGGCTGAGCTATTACCGGGATGCTATGAAGGTGCTTCAGGAGGAGTTTCAGCTTTCATAGGCGGGAATGAAGGCCTTCCGGGTTTTCTCTGATGAGCCCTGTTTGCAGCCATGTCCGCTGCGGGGAAATTGTGTACCGCGTGTCCCCTTTAACGGGTACGGTGGGATGAATTCTATCTCAAGACGGCAGGAATGTGCCCCGGATGTGCGGCAGGCGCAGTATGCGGTTTCCAAGGACAAAAACCGGTTTCGCCGGGAAAGTTCCCCCGCAATGCACGTTGGGATGGCGGCCTATAAGAGGCCATAGCCCTGCCGCGTCAGGACAGGGGGAGCCTCCCCGCTGCCGTGCGCTTCACGCAGTCTATATCCTGCTCCAGACGGGGCGCCGTTTGCGCGGCTTATCAGTGCCTGGTGAGACGCTTTCCCAGGCGCTGCGAAAAAATCCCCGGAACCATGTGGTTCCGGGGATTTTCTGTGCAGATGAATCCTCTGGGATGAAACGGAGGATTTCCTATTTTTTTATCAGAATGTTGCTTTCCCTGCGGGAATCGACATCAGACGTTAAAGCGGAAGAGAACGATGTCCCCGTCCTGCATCACATAGTCCTTTCCCTCCAGGCGCACCAGGCCCTTTTCCTTGGCGGCGGCCATGGTTTTGCACGCAACCAAATCCGCAAAGGAGACAACCTCGGCGCGGATAAAGCCGCGCTCAAAGTCGGTGTGGATTTTTCCGGCTGCCTGGGGGGCCTTGGTGCCCTTGGTGATAGTCCAGGCACGAACCTCTGGCTTTCCGGCGGTTAAAAAGGAGATGAGCCCCAGCAAATCGTAGCACTCCCGGATGAGCCTGTCCAGTCCGGACTGCTCAAGCCCCAGCTCCTCCAAAAACAG
Source organism: Marvinbryantia formatexigens (assembly GCA_021771035.1). Taxonomy (GTDB): domain Bacteria; phylum Bacillota; class Clostridia; order Oscillospirales; family Ruminococcaceae; genus CALXEM01. The sequence continues at coordinate 77,432 of JAETPU010000002.1, forward strand.
CTGCTTGTCTTCCAGGGACATATCGGAGATTTCCTCCTCCAGCCTGGCACAGATGGGCAGAACTCCCGCGTGCTCCTCCTGCGCAATTTGGCATACCTGGCTGTAGAAGGCATTGTCCTCCAACCCGTGTTCAAAATCGCCGTCGCTTAAGTTGGCGGCATAGATAACCGGCTTATTGGACAACAGGGGGATGGTGGCTAAAATTTCAGCCTGCTCCGGCTCACAGGGGAAGCTGCGGGCGGATTTGCCCTCCTCCAGGTGGGCCTTGAGCTCCTTGAGAAACTCCAGTTCCTCCATCAGCTTGCGGTCGCCCTTGGCGGCCTTGGCGGTTTTATCGATACGCCTGTCCAGAATTTCAATATCGGAGAAAATAAGCTCCAGATTAATGGTTTCAATATCCCGGGCGGGGCCAATCTGTCCGTCCACATGGATGATCTCATTGTCCTCAAAGCAGCGCACCACATGGACAATGGCGTCCACCTCCCGGATATTGGAGAGGAATTTGTTCCCCAGGCCCTCGCCCTTGGAAGCTCCCTTTACCAGGCCCGCGATGTCTACAAACTCGATGGTGGCGGGGGTAAATTTATCCGGCTTATACATCTGGGCCAGGACATCCAGGCGGCTGTCCGGTACAGCTACCACGCCCACATTGGGCTCAATGGTGCAAAACGGGTAGTTGGCCGACTGGGCTCCCGCATTGGTGATAGCGTTGAACAGGGTGCTCTTGCCCACATTCGGCAGTCCTACAATTCCCAATTTCATGGTCAGTTAACCTCACTCAGCTCCGCCCCTTCGGCGGATTCATTTTAATGATGGCGAAAAGGCCCCTCGGACCCTCCCGAACACAGAACGGCAAACAGCGTTTGCCTGGTGTCAGTCACAGCGGCGCCCCAGGCGCTCCTATGGAGATGCAACAGTCTTATTATATCGTGATTTCCCTCTGCGGGCAAGCCCTCGGAGCAAGAACCTGCGGGGATATGCCGCGCGGCCCTGCTTCAGAGGGACGGCAAGTGCCTGCACCGGCGCGGATTTGCTTGACATCGGCAGCCGAAATCCCTACAATGGATAAAATACGGCCGATATTGATTGCAGGGGAGCGAAGGCGCTGTGCCAAAGCCTCTGTCAGTGTGAATTTCAAACGCTCTGCCGGGAATGACGGCAGATTTTTTGTGAGGTGAAACAGTCCATGCGCATTGACAGCAGGCAGATGATTGCCCTATGCAACCAATTCCTGAAATTCTATGACAGCCGGCTGGTGGAGCACGGCGAGCGGGTGGCCTGTATTGCCTGCAAGCTCATGGCGCAGTTTGAGCACCGGGAACAGCTGGAACTTAAAAATGTAGTTCTGCTGGCGCTGTTTCACGATATCGGGGCCTATAAGACAGAGGAAATTGATAGGCTGCTTGAGTTTGAAACCGTGGATGCCGAGCGTCATTCCATCTATGGATACCTGTTCCTCAAAAATTTTACCAATCTGTCGGCGCTGGCTCAGGCCGTTCTCTATCACCACACGCCCAATTCCCGGCTTGAGGGGGTAAGCCCGGTTATCCGGTATTATGCGCAGCTTATCCGCCTGGCGGACCGGGTGGATATTGCCCTGGAGAATAAAACCTCTCCTGAGGAACTGATCCCCCGGCTGCGGCGCCTGGATTTTGAGCCCTCCTGCCTGAAGGCGCTGGAGAAGGCCGTTTCCCAGGGCAAAGTGACGGCGCCCGTCGCAGGGGAGGAGCGGGAGCGCTGGGAGCAGGAGGTTCTCAGCAGCATTCCCGTGTCCCAGCAGGAGGCGCTGACCTATCTGAAAATGATGGTGCATACCATCGATTTTAAAAGCGAGGCCACGGCGCTGCACTCCACGAATACTGTCATTATCTCCTGCTTTTTGGGAGAGAAGCTTGGGCTCACCCAGCCGCAGATGGAGTCCCTGAGCTGTGCCGCCCTCATCCATGATTTGGGGAAGGCTCAGGTTCCCAACAGCATTTTGGAGTGTGCAGGCAGGCTCAGCGAGGGGCAGATGGCGGTGATGCGAAGGCACGTGGAGTATACCTATGAGATTATCAAGGACATTCTGCCCCAGGATATTGTGGACATTGCCACCCGCCACCACGAAAAATTGGATGGCAGCGGGTATCCCAATGGGCTCAAGGCGGCACAGCTCACGCAGAGCGACCGGATTTTAGCGGTGGCGGACATTGTTAGCGCGTTGAGCAGCCGCCGCAGCTATAAGGACGGCTATTCCTGGCTCAGGACACTGCACATCCTTGAGGATATGGCCAATCGCGGCCTGATTGACCGGGAGGCAGCGGGTGTTATTGGTGAAAATTACCTGGAACTGCAGGCTGTGATTGAGCGTCAGTCCAAACCTATCCTGCGGAGATATCAGGCCATCCGGACCCAGTATGAGGGGATGCTCACCGGCGGAGTATGCCGCACGCGGTGAATGCTGTGCGAAGTAAACCAATTTGCAGACGGACGCCCAATTATGGCGTCCGTTTTTCAGTCCTCGGGGGATTGTGCTGCCTAAGATTCCAACGGGGCTTTCAAACCGGGCGGGCAGCCGGCGCTTGCCGGAGTTCCGAAAGAACCGGCCCGGGCAGTTGATGCGCTGTCCTTGTCGTTTTGAGCCAAAGGCCCGCCGCCTCAACATACACAGCGTTTGCTGAGCCGCTGGATTTTTTAAATTTCGGGGTTTTTGGTGAACGGTTCGCCTCGCCCGGTTCGTGTTCGGAATACCCGAAGGATTCCCGCCGGCGGGCACGGAGAGATTTAGGGGAAACCCAAAAACTGCGCATATGGCGTTCAATGCCATATGCGCAGTTTTGAATCGAACCGTGATAGAGAAACGCCGGGCCCTACAGCATCAAAACGCTGAGTTCCTCATTTTCTCCTGCATCCAGGGAAATTTGGGAAATTTCGTTTTCGGGATGCTCCACCATCATGGCACAGATGCGGTCCTCCACCTCCCGGCGGAGCACCCTGCGGATATCCCGGGCGCCGCTGGCGTGTCCGAAGGCCTTTTTGGCCACCGCTCTCAGGGCGTTTTCAGTGTAGCTGAGGGTGATATGGCGTTCTGCCAGCACATCCTTCATCTCATCCAGGGACAGTGCGGCAATTTTGGCATAGTCGCCCTCGTCCAGGGAGCGGAATGCCACAATTTCATCCACACGGGCCAAAAATTCCGGCCGTAAAAATTCGGAGAGAGCCTTCATTGCCTTATCCCGGCTTGCAGTCTGAGAATCCCGGTTAAAGCCCAGGGCGTTCTCGCGGATACCGCTGCCCGCGTTGGAGGTCATGACGATGACGGTGTTTTCAAAGGACACCTTGCGCCCATGGGAATCCGTGATGCGGCCCTCATCCAGGATTTGGAGCAAAATATTCATCACGTCCGGATGGGCTTTTTCAATTTCATCGAAGAGCACCACGGAATAGGGCTTGCGGCGCACCTGCTCGGTGAGCTGCCCGGCCTCGTCATAGCCCACATAACCGGGAGGGGAACCCACGATTTTGGCCACGGAGTGCTTCTCCATGTATTCGGACATATCCAGGCGGATCAGGGGATCGGCGGCGTCAAACAGCTGTGCCGCCAGCACCTTGACCAGCTCGGTTTTTCCAACGCCGGTGGGGCCTACAAAGATAAAGGAGGCGGGACGGCGGCGGGCGGAAATCTGAACCCGGCTGCGGCGGACGGCCTTGGCCACCAGTTCCACAGCCTCATCCTGGCCGATGATTTTTTTCTTGAGCTCATCCTGAAGGCGTCCCAGCTTGCTCAGTTCGTTTTCCTTAATCCGGCTGGCGGGGATCCCCGTCCACAGCTCAATCACCCGGGCCAAATCGTCCTGGGTCACGCTGGCGTCCCGTACGATGGGCTCCAGTTCGTTCACACGGGCCTGATGGCGAAGCAGCTCGGCCTTGACGCCGGCGAGCTTTTCATAGTCCACGCTCTCGGAGGTGGATTCCTCCATCTCGGATTCCTCGTGATGCAAGAGCGCAATCTTGCGGTTCAGCGCCTCATATTCCGCCAGCTCCTTATTGCGAAGGGCGGCGCAGGAACAGGCCTCGTCCAGCAGATCAATGGCCTTGTCCGGCAGAAAACGATCGGTAATATACCGCTCGGAGAGGGTGACGGTGCTTCGTACAATCTCCTGAGGAACCAGCACATGGTGATACCGCTCATAGTAATCCTTGATTCCTTCGATCACCTGCACCGTATCCTCAATGGAGGGTTCGTTGACTGTCACCGGCTGGAACCGGCGCTCCAGAGCGGCGTCCTTCTCGATGTATTTGCGGTATTCGTTGAAGGTGGTGGCGCCAATGACCTGGATTTCTCCCCGGGAGAGCGCGGGCTTGAGGATATTGGCGGCGTTCATGGACCCCTCGGAATCCCCGGCGCCCACCAGGTTATGCACCTCGTCGATAAACAGAATGATGTTCCCGGCGCTGCGTACCTCATCCACCAGGCCCTTCACCCGGCTTTCAAACTGGCCGCGGAACTGGGTGCCGGCAACAAGCGCCGTCAAATCCAATAGGTGGATCTCCTTATTGGAGAGCTTATCGGGAACGTTACCCTGGGCGATGCGCAGGGCGATTCCCTCCGCGATAGCGGTTTTACCAACACCGGGCTCTCCTATCAGGCAGGGGTTGTTTTTGGTGCGGCGGTTGAGAATCTGCACCACACGGTAAATTTCCTCGTCCCGTCCGATAATCCGGTCCAGCTTGCCCTCCTGGGCCTTCTGCGTAAGATTTTCACAGTAGTTGTCCAAAAACTTGCGCTTGGGCTTTTTCTCCCGCTTGGGTTTGGAAGCCCCCGCCGAATTGCCGGAGGCGGATTTCTCCTGGGGATCCGGCTGTGAGGGGGTGGCGCCGAAGAGATTTTGCAAAAAAGGGAAGGTCTGGGCGCCGCCCAGCTGGAAATCGCCGGACTCGCCGTCTTCGCCCTCGCTCATCTCCATCAGGCCCTCCATCTGCTCGTCCATATTTTTCAGGTCATCCTCGGTGATGCCCATATTTTTCATCAGATCATCCACCTGCTTAATGCCCAGATCCCGGGCACAGTGCAGGCAAAGCCCCTCATTGATGGTTTTATCGCCCTCAAGGCGCGTCATAAACACCACAGCGGGGCGTTTTTTACAGCGGGAACAGATCATACTATTCATTGATTTGACACCTCAAAATATTACAGCTACATCATTTTTATTCCATCAGCAGAAACTTGCTTTTTCCCGTTTTGATGAGGACCGGACGCCTTGGCTCGGTGGACTTCTCTAAGGATAACGCAAAGCGCCGCCCGAAGCGCAGGGCCTGTTGTCAGAAGAAGGAACCCCCATGCCCGGTTCGGGAGAAGCAGGCTGTGCTTTTCTCCCGGAAAAAGGCATCTGCAGGCTCTCGTTCTGCAGGGCAAAAAAGATAACATGGCCCATCCAAACGGAATTTTATTATACGCCATTGCTATGAACACATTATGACGAAATTAATACCGGGCCATAAAAACAACACCTATCCCAGACGCCTGACCCAGCCCGCATTGTGGGCCAAAGGATAAAACCGGTCAGAACTGTCGGCTGACAGTTCTGGCATTGTAAATAGCCCGAACGAAAATCTAGCAGCATACAGCGAAGAACGCTGCTTTTTCCAATAAAACCGCTCCGGAGCCTGTGTGCTGACCCTTGACGGGGCCTTAAAAAACGGCTTGCAAACGCCGAGAATAGGCAAAGACAGCCTGGAATGGAGATGAGCAGTCCTGAGAGGGGACAGCGCGTTCAGCAGCTGCAAAGGAGCCTCACAGAGACTTACGGCCGCTTGAGGTTTTCGCCCCGCTCGCCGTTATTTTTCAGATGAAAAAAGATGGGGATATATTTAAAGAACGAAAACAGCATGAAGCCGGCCACTGCCATGAGCATCCAGAACACGATGGTCGGATCCACAATGGGAATGGCGATAATGGAGAGCATCACCGCATAGAACACAAAGGTATACAGCTTGCCGAACCAGCGGGAGGAGGTGATGATCACCTTTTTGCGAATGAGGAAAATGCCTGCGCACAGCATGATCAGTTCTTTGACAATAAAGATAATCAGCAGATAGACCACCGAAGGCATCCGCACTGCCAACGCCGCGCACACAGCGGCCTGGGTCAGCTTGTCCGCCAGCGGATCCAGAATTTTGCCCAGCTGGGTTACCATTTTGTATTTTCGGGCGATATAGCCGTCCAGCAGATCCGTCAGGCCCGAAAACAGAAGGATTCCCGCGGCAATCAGGAACATCGGCTGTCCCGCGGCATCCAGGTAGGTCCATAGAAACAGCGGAATCAGCAGAATTCGAACAATCGATAAAATATTCGGAATCGTCATAGTCGTTTTCCTCAAGCTCCCTTCCCAGTGGAGCTCTTCCCTTTCCTTTTCCCTCTCAGAAGTATCACCATACGGCCCGTTTCCGTAAGGCTTTTGTGTTAAGCCTTTGGGAATTGCGCCGGTTATGTTCCAATGAAATGCACAGGATTACAGCAGGCGCACCGAACTGAGCCAATGGAAGATGGGCGCCTGTGACAAGACCTGGGGGGAGAGCAGGGCGACGGAATCTCCCAGCCAGACGGAGAGCAGATGAATGACACACACGGCCAAATAGGCGGCAATACAGCCCTCTACCACACCCAAAACGGCGCCCAGGAAGCGGTTAATCCCTCCAACCAGGGGAATATGCCCAATCAGGCGGCTCAGGCGCACGAAATGCCGCACCGCAAACAGCAAAACGGAAAATAAAAGCAGAAATAAAACCGAGCCCAGAATGGCGACTACTGCCGGCATGATAATGGAATGGCTCACCTGACCGGCTACGTCTGCGCTGGAAAAATCCAGGGCTGCCGCGGCACTGTCCCCAGTGATACCCGCCAGGGCCAGGGCATTGCTGACAGCCTGGGGGAGAGAACTGAAAAACTGCTGGGTGCCCTGGATGAGATCGCCTCCGGCCTCCTCGAATTTTTCAGTGAGCCCCTGCTGAACGCTAGGGTCGATGAGCTTTTCATAAATCCACTGGGCCAGAGGACGTGAGAGCAGCCAGGCCCCGATCAAAGCGGCAAAATAACCGATAAAATGGACCAAAGCGCCTACAAAACCGCGCCGTGCAGCCACCACAACACAGATGACCATCAGCGCTATCAGCAGAACATCGTATAGAATTGCAAATGTCATAGCTTTTAGAATCCTTTCCTAGCGGCGGCGGAGTATACCCGGTTGGCAGGGCGCGTATCAATTCGTTTTTGCCCTCAGAAATAAAAAATCCAGGCGGTATCGGCGGGCCTGTACGCGGCCAATCCGGATACGCGGGGCACGCCTATTGGGAACTGGAAGCTTCCTGCGAAGCCTCTGACGGCTCCTGGGAGCTGCCGGACTCCGGGGAAGAGGAGGACGCCGCGCCCTTGAGCTTCACCTTTTCGATTCCGGTGGGGGTGCACAGATAGGCCTGTCCCTTCACCTGCGTCACCAGCAGCCCGGTGTTGGAGGCCTCGTGCTCCCGCAGAAGCTCCCCGGTGAAAGAATATTCCAATATTCCGTCCTGGGTGAGGACTGTCACCTTGTCGCCTGCGTAGAGATCCAGGATTTGGCTTTGTATGGAGGCCTTTCCCACTTCCTCACATTTGCTGTCCAGAATCAGCAGGGTGGATTCCTTAAAATTCTCATAATCCCCCAGGACAACGGCCAGGTATTTTCCCTGCCCAAAGGAGTAACCGGACAGGGTTTGGCCGGAATAGCCATATTGGTATTTTACCACACCATTCTTCGTGATAACAGAGCTCTGACGGTCTGTCACGGCAAAAAATTCCGAATTGTTGAGAAAATGGGTGCCCACCACCATCTGATCCGCCAGAGTGATGGTTTTGGTCTGCTTTTTGGAGCCCACGTCAAACAGCCAGACATTGGTGTTGAGAATTCCATCCTGGGCTACCAAAGTTGTGACGGCGAGGGTTTTGCCGTCCGGAGAGAGGGCCACATCCGCCACACGCTCCTGGGAATGCCAGATGAACAGCTCGTCCCCTGCCTTATTGTATACATAGACCAGAGCCACATCCCGGGTTCCCTGTGTGGCAACCGCCCAGGTTCCGCTGTCCGAGATGGCGCCGGTAAAAATTGCATTGTCAAAGCTCTTTTCATGGAGCACACGCTTGGAGGAATATACGGCGGCCTTTTTGCCGCCCCGTTCATAGAGCAGGGCCCGCACGCTGGAATACCGCGCCTGTGGATTGGACAGGTGGTGCTGCGTATTCTGTATCACCTTCGCGCTGGAATTGTGCACCTGAAAGGTCGTGTCGGTCAGAACCGCCAAATCCGGCCCAAAGGCCTGCATCTGACGCACGGTTTTTCCCTCCAGTGTGACAGGATAGCCGCCGCCGTTTCCAATCGAGGCAATCTGCATGGCGGCTTTTTCCACCCAGGAGGACTGCCATACCATCTGGACTCCCAGGACGCAGGCCACCACACCGACAGCCATCGCCAGGAAGATCAGCAGGTAGCGCAGGTTCCGCTTGACAGAGCGTTTCCTGCGTACCCGGTTTAAATGGGTCATAGTCGCCATGAATTAATTCCTTCCTTTCTGGGAATTGCACCGTCCCGGCGCAGCCGGGTTGGAATCCCGCCTTTACCGGTTCCAAAGGTGCAAAACCTGGAGTTTGGCCGCATGGCGGGCAAACGGCCCTTCCTTTCTGGGAATTGCACCGTCCCGGCGCGGCCGGGTTGGAATCCCGCCCTTACCAGTTCCAAAGGTGCAAAACCTGGAGTTTGGCCGCACGGCGGGCAAACGGCCCTTCCTTTCTGGGAATTGCACCGTCCCGGCGCAGCCGGGTTGGAATCCCGCCCTTGCCGGTTCCAAAGGTGCAAAACCTGGAGTTTGGCCGCACGGCGGGCAAACGGCCCTTCCTGGAATTTGGCTGTCGTGCGGGCAGGCCCCTGAGGGCGATGCGCCCGAGGGGCAAGGGCCCTTCCCGGAACTGAAAAGTCCGCCGGGTGAAGGGAAATCCCCCGTTTTATTCGCCGTACCGGCATCGCCGGGGACGGTAGGAACGCCTCCAAAGGCTGATTCTGAAGAGGGGGAAAGCCGGAATCCTGCAAGAAACAGATCTACCGGAAATCCCAATCGTAGAAAACATAGTCCAAGTACAGCCCGCAGGCCGGCGCTGTGATACCCGCGGCGGCGCGGTCGCGTTTCGCGAGCACCTGGGGAATGGCGTGCGGCGCCAGCTTTCCCTCACTGATGCGCAGGAGGGTTCCCACCATAATGCGCACCATATTCTGTAAAAACCCGTCCCCGGTCACAGTGAAGAGCACCATGTTCCCCTCTCGGGACACACTGCACTGGGTGATGGTGCGTACCTTATCCTCAATATCGCTTCCCGCACTGCACAGAGAGGTGAAATCATGGGTGCCCACAAAGTCCTGGCAGGCGCGGTTGAGAAGTTCCTCCCGGATAGGATAACGGTAGAACAGGGCCCGGTTCTTCAGAAAAGGGGATTCATAGTCGGCGTTCCAAATCTGGTAGACATAGCGTTTCCCCCGGGCCTGATACCGGGCGTGGAATCCGTGAGGAACCTCCCGGCAGTCACTGACGCGGATATCCCAGGGAAGATGAAAATTCATTGCGTATTTCATCTTCACGCACAAAATATCCCGATCCGTATAAAAGTTTACGCAGAACATCCTGGCGTGTACGCCGGAATCCGTCCGGGAACAGGCCACAATATCCTCCCTGACGCCCAGAACCTTCTGGAGAGCGTCCTGGATAACCTGGCAGATACCCAGGGCGTTTTTCTGCACCTGGGATCCGTGATAGGCGGTTCCGTCGTATTCGATGATAAGGAGCAGGTTCCTTCGCATCACTTAAATACCGCCGGGACAAAGATGTTGACCAAAATCACCGCCGCCAGGCTCAGGGTGACAAATCCGGCGGACACAGCGTCCACACGCCCCATGTGCAGCTGCTTCATGCGGGTACGGCCCTCGCCGCCCCGGTAGCACCGGCATTCCATGGCTAAGGCCAGCTCGTCCGCCCGGCGGAAGGCCGAAACAAACAGGGGAATCAGGATGGGAATCAGCGCCTTGGCGCGCTGCATAAGCCCGCCGGATTCCATGTCCGCGCCTCTGGCCTTCTGAGCGCTCATAATTTTATCAGTCTCCTCGATGAGGGTGGGGATAAACCGCAGGGCAATGGTCATCATCATGGCCAGCTCATGCACCGGCACCTTGATTTTATTCAGTGGGGCCAGCAGCCGCTCGATGCCGTCGGTGAGGGCAATGGGGGAGGTGGTGTAGGTCAGCAGGGAGGTGCCGGCAATCAGGCAGACAATCCGGATTGCCATCACCAAAGCGGTGTAAACCCCCTGCCAGGTGATGCGGAAAAAGCCCCACTGCACGATGGGGGTGCCGTCCACAAAGAAGATGTTGAGAAGGGCGGTGAAAATGACAATGGGGATGACGGGCTTTAAGCTTTTGAGAATCATCTTGGCCGGCACCCTGGAGACCGCATAGGCGATGCCTAAAAAAACGATGCCAATCCCCAGCCCGATGGGGTTGCTGGCGACAAACAGCATAACGATGTACACCAGCGTCAGCACGATTTTCATGCGCGGATCCATCCGGTGAAGCGGGGAGGAACCGGGAAAATACTGTCCGATCGTAATATCCTTGAGCATGCTTATTCGTCCCCCTTTCCCTCTTTTAACACGCGCAGCAGCTCGTCCTGGGCCTGCCCGACGGTGAAAACCCGTTCGCTGACCGGATATCCCAGCTGGCGCAGCCGCAAAAAGATGCTGGAAACCTGCGGAACCGCCAATCCCATGCCGGTGAGCTCCTGGGCGTGGGAGAAAACCTCCTCCACCGTATCGTATAAAAACAGCTTGGAATCGTTGACCACCAGGGCCTTGGGGCAGTATTTCGCCACATCCTCCATGGAGTGGGAAACTAAGAGCACCGTGTTGCCCTGCTGCTGGTGGTATTCCCGGATTTGGCCCAGAATCATATCCCGGCCCATGGGGTCAAGCCCCGCGGTGGGCTCGTCCAGGATCAGCACCTCGGGATTCATGGCTAGAACGCCGGCAATGGCCACCCGGCGCTTCTGCCCGCCGGAGAGCTCAAAGGGAGACTTGTCCAGCTGGTCCTCGGAAAGCCCGACAAACTGGGCGGAACGGCGCACTGCAGTGTCGATTTCACTCTCGCTCATGCCCATGTTCTTCGGCCCGAAGGCGATATCCTTGTAGACGGTCTCCTCAAAGAGCTGGTATTCCGGATACTGGAACACCAGCCCCACCTTGAACCGGAACCGCCGGATTTGGGACGGCTGAGCCCACATATCCTCGCCGTCAATATAGATTTTCCCGGAGGTGGGACGCAATAGCCCGTTGAAGTGCTGGATCAGGGTGGATTTTCCGGAGCCGGTGTGCCCGATAACGCCCACCATGGCGCCGGTTTCGATGGATAGGTTCACATGATCCAGGGCCACCTTTTGGTATGGGGTGCCCTGGGAATAGATATAGGTTAAATCCTCTGCGCGGATAACCGGAGTTTCGTTTTGCATCTTCGCTCCCCCCCTTAAGCCTTGGAGGGCGGGCACACCGGGGCCAAAAGCCGGGCCAGGGCGTCCACGCACTCGCTGTCGTCAATGATGTCTGCGGGAAGCTCAAATCCCTCTTGGCGCAGAAGGTAGATGAGCTCTGTGGCCTGGGGGACGTCCAGCCCAACCTCCTTGAGCTGGCGGACATGGGAAAAGACCTCCTTGGGCGTGCCGTCCAGGAGGATTTTTCCATCGTCCATCACCACCACCCGGTCACACCGGGCGGCTTCATCCATATAGTGGGTGATGAGCACCACCGTGATGCCGAACTTCTCGTTGAGCTTGCGGATGGTTTTCATGACCTCCTGGCGTCCCCGGGGATCCAGCATGGCGGTGGGCTCGTCCAGGACAATGCATTTGGGGCGCATGGCGATAATGCCCGCGATGGCAACCCGCTGCTTTTGCCCGCCGGAGAGCTGGCTGGGCGTGTGCTCACGGTATTCATACATCCCCACGTCCTTGAGGGCCTCGTCCACTCTGCTGCGGATTTCCTGGGGAGGCACCCCCAGGTTTTCCAGGGCAAAGGCCACATCCTCCTCTACAATGGTGGCGACAATCTGGTTGTCGGGGTTTTGGAACACCATTCCCACCGTCTGGCGGATGTCATAGAGCCTGTCCTCGTCCTGGGTGTTCATCCCATCCACCACAACTGTGCCGGACAAGGGGACAAGGATGGAATTCATATGCTTGGCAAGGGTGGATTTTCCGCAGCCGTTGTGTCCCAGCACCGCCACCATCTCGCCGCGGGAGATGGCGAGGGAAACGTCGTTGAGGACAATCTGCGTCTGATCGCTGGCGCCGTCCGGGTTCTCATAGGAGAACAAGAGGTTGTGCGCTGCAATAATTGCGTCCATGTTTCTTCATCATGCCTTTCCCATATCGTTTCATTGAGCGGGAACCAGCTTGACAGGGGTTCCCGTGGTTTGAAGGGGCCGCCGCAAACGCCCCGGCAATCAAAAAGGGGCCTGCGGCCTTAAAATAGCTGGCAGGTTATGCCGGTTCGCGGCGGGCCGCCGTTTGTGTATATCTGAAAACTGCTCCGGCAGCCCTTTTGGAAAAATGCTCTGTCCTGCGGGGAATGTACCGGCTTCACAGAGAAATTCCGAACCCCCAGAACACAATCAGGCATCACCATTTTTCTAAAAGCCTGCCTTCTGATTATAATACCTCTTGTGGTGGAATTTGAAAAGACAAGGAGCCGAATTTCCCCGAATCCTTCAAAAGAAACGGCATTTTCAGCCGATTTTTTTCTAAATTGTCCCACACCGGCGGCGGAAACTGCCGGTGCGGCGCCTTAAATACGAAAATGGGGATGCCGGATTCCTCAGGTAAAAAACAGCCGGCACTGCCGGACCGCAATGAGAAAATAAAAATATGTTACTATTTTAGATAGGAATCAGTAAAGCCCGTCCCGGTAGTATGCCCCAATTTTTCCCGGCCTAATGAACCGATGGAGGCTTTTCTCACAGGCTTTGTGATGGCTTTTGCGCCGGCGGGGCGGCTGCCGGGCCCGGAGGGGTTTCCGGGAAATCATTGCCGCGGCCTCCGCTTTTATAATGCGCAAAGTACGCGCCATTTTCCGGTCATGCAGTATGCCGCGCCAAAGGGGGTTCCCCGAACGCCTCGGGTTACCCATTTGGGTTTTTGCCCGAGGCGGGCAGCCCGACTGGGCACCATACGCAGCCGCCCCGCGTTTTAAGCCCGTTTACCGGCTCCAGATGGCGGTGCTGCCGCAGGGGAGCACAAACCCGCTTTTGGTGACGGGAAGGCCGATTTCACTGGAGGAGACGTTCCCCGGATGCCTCCGGTTCACGGTGACGCCCAGCAGATATTCCATCACAGAGGGAGAAAGCCCGGTGGTGTAGGAGTTTAGTAGGAAAAACAGGGCGTCCTCGCTGAGCAGCTGGGCACAGAGCTCCAGCAGCTCATAGATTCTCTCCTCCAGCTTCCAAACCTCCCCACCCGGCCCCCGCCCGTAGGAGGGGGGATCCATGATGATACCATCGTAGCGGCTGCCCCGGCGGATTTCCCGCTGGACAAACTTGGCGCAGTCGTCCACAATCCAGCGGATGGGCTTTTCGGTGAGCCCGGAGAGGGCGGCGTTTTCCCTTGCCCAGGCCACCATCCCCTTGGAGGCGTCCACATGGCACACCTGCGCTCCGGCCCTGGCGCAGGCCAGCGTGGCCCCGCCGGTATAGGCGAACAGGTTGAGCACCTTCACGGGCCGCCCGGCTTCCCGGATACGGGAGGCCATATAATCCCAGTTGACGGCCTGCTCCGGAAATAACCCGGTGTGTTTAAAGCCGGTGGGGCTGATTTTAAAGGTGAGCCCCTTGTAGTCCACAGTCCACTCCCGCTTTTTCAGGGAGGCGTCCTCCCAGTGCCCGCCGCCGGAGGAGGAACGCAGATAGCGGGCGTTGGCCCGGCTCCATTGAGCGTCCCTGGGCGTATTCCAGATAACCTGGGGATCCGGACGGATGAGCAGGATATCCTTCCAGCGCTCAAGCTTTTCTCCGTCGGAGGTGTCCAGGATTTCGTAGTCCTTCCAATCTGATGCCGGTCTCATTGCAGCCTCCTAAACTCTATGTGTTAAAGGTCTAATTGAATCTGATCCTGGTTCATCGCCTGGGCGGGCGCATTGTTTCCCGGAAAGCGCATCCCCAGGTGCTCATAGGCCTGGGGGGTGACACAGCGCCCCCTGGGCGTACGGCTCAAATACCCAATCTGCATCAGGTACGGCTCATAGACATCCTCCAGCGTCACAGCCTCCTCGCCGATGGCGGCGGCCAGGGTGTCCAGGCCCACGGGCCCGCCGTTATAGATTTTGATGATGGTCATGAGCATACGCCGGTCGATGCTGTCCAGGCCCAGATGGTCGATTTCCAGACGGTTGAGGGCCTCGTTGGCCACCTCATGGGTGATGACGCCGTCCCCGATGACCTGGGCGAAATCCCGCACCCGTTTGAGCAGGCGGTTGGCGATTCTGGGCGTGCCCCGGCTGCGCCGCGCCAATTCCAGTGCGCCTTTGCGGTCACATTCAATTCCCAGGATTCCCGCGCTGCGAAAGACAATCTCGCTGAGCTGCTCGTGGGTGTACAATTCCAGGCGCAGCAATACGCCGAAGCGGTCCCGAAGAGGGGCGGAGAGCTGCCCGGCCCTGGTGGTGGCGCCGATGAGGGTAAATTTAGGCAGATCGATGCGGATGCTGCGGGCCGAAGGGCCCTTGCCGATGATGATATCCAGGGCGTAATCCTCCATCGCGGGATAGAGAACCTCCTCCACACTGCGGGACAGCCGGTGGATTTCATCGATAAACAAGACGTCGTTTTGATTCAGGTTGGTGAGCAGGGCAGCCAAATCCCCGGGCTTTTCAATGGCGGGGCCGCTGGTGACGCGGATATTGACCCCCAATTCATTGGCGATGATGTTGGAAAGGGTGGTTTTTCCCAGGCCGGGAGGGCCGTACAGCAGCACATGATCCAACGCCTCGCCCCGCTGCTTGGCAGCGGCAATATAGACGGACAGATTTTCCTTGGCCTTTTCCTGGCCGATATATTCTTCCAGCGTACGGGGACGCAGGTTGAATTCCAGTTCCGAATCCTCACTCGAGGCAAATTCCGGGGTGACAATCCGGTTATCAAATTCCAGCTCGTTTTCCTCCATGCCGCGGTCTCCTTTCCAGATGGGGGTATCGTCATATCGTATATGGGATCGGGAGTCATCAGCGCGCCTTGCGCAGATGTCAAATCATTAAAAGAAACACATCAAAAGAAAGCTGAGTCGGGATTCGCTCCATGATTTGTGTTTCCCATGTCGTACAGCTTGAAGCAGCTGACATCACATCTTGTGTGATGATAAATCTTCAAATTTGAAAGAACCGGAACGTTTTACGGTTCAGCGATAGCTGAATGCCAACCGCTTTTGGTTGGCAAGTAAAACTTCCCCGACATCACATCTTGTGTGATGGTAAATGCTCAAATTTGAAAGAACCGGAACGTTTTACGGTTCAGCGCTAGCTGACTGCCAACCATTTCCGGTGGCAAGTAAAACTTCCCCGACATCACACAAAATGTGATGTCGGCGTCAGCTGTTTTGCGAGAGATTTTTTAAGGCGAGCCGGATAAGCTCCTGCACCGGCAGGGAGCTGTCCAGTTTTCCTACGGCTGAGGCTGCCTCGGACTGGGTGTATCCCAACACCACCAAAGCGCTGATAGCCTCGCCCAGATTTCCGGAAGAAAAGTCCGCCGCAGGGGCGGCCTGTCCCACGGCGCCTGCCAAATCTTCGTTGCTGATCTTATCCTTGAGCTCCAGAATGATGCGCTGGGCGGCCTTAGGCCCGATTCCCTGGGCCTTTGTCAGGCTCTTGGCATCCCCGGAGACCACACACAGGGCGAACTGCTCCGGCGTCAGGTTGGAGAGCACCGCCAGGGCGGATTTCGGCCCCACCCCGGATACGGAGATCAGCAGCCGGAAGGTATCCAGTTCCTGCGGAGTAGCGAATCCGAATAAATCCAGGGCATCTTCCCGCACGCTCAGATGGGTGTAGACCACAACCTCACCGGATGCCTGGGAAAGGCGGGACAGGGTAGAGGAGGTGGTCAGGCATTTGTAGCCCACGCCGCCGCATTCCACCACCACAACGCCGGGCGCCTGGTGAATCAGTTTTCCACGAAGCCGGTAGAACATCATAAACCATCCATTCCGTCGCTTCGCGCCGACATAAACTTATCTTTGAAAAAACTGCGTATCCTGCCACGCGAAGCCAGAAAATGACAGGATAATGGCTGCAGGAACATTTCCCGCCGTCTGACAGCACACAGGCATACATCCCGCTCAGTGAGTTTCAGCGGGCCCAGGGCTGCGGACACTGGGAAAATGAAAACTAATGTTCCTGTAGAAAAACATCAGAATTTTTACAGCATGAAGGGGATTATCCCAGTCAGCCGCAGCTATTGGTATTGCCGCAGACGGGACATGAGAGAACCCGAGGAGTGCGCATGGCAGATGGCAATCGCCAGAGCGTCCGCCGTATCATCCGGCTTGGGGATTTGGGGCAATTTTAGAAGAACCTTGGTCATCTCCATCACCTGCTGTTTGATGGCTTTTCCATACCCTACAACAGACTGTTTGACCTGCAAAGGGGTATATTCAAAAATCTGTACATTTTTTTCCCGGGCCGCCAGCAGAATAACACCCCGGGCCTGAGCAACGGCAATGGCAGTCTTTTGGTTGTTGGTGAAAAACAACTGCTCCACTGCCATGGCGTCCGGGGAAAATTTGTCCAGCAGAAGGCTCATTTCATTATAAATTTGAATCAGGCGATCCTCAAAGGGGGTATGCGCCTGGGTGAGGATGGCTCCGTAGTTGACTGTACGGTACCGGCCCGCCTGGTAATCAATCACCCCATAGCCTACAATGGCATAACCGGGGTCAATTCCTAAAATACGCATATTGCTTTGCTGTCTCCCTCCTGGCCCGAAGGCCGGGGCTTCATCGTGGTAAAAGGCTGCCAAAACGGCCAATGCCGTTTTTTCTTTAATTGCGTTTATTATACCGTAAAGGCAAGGCGCCCATCGGCTTGCTACCAATATGGTAAAAGAAACGCATCGGCAAAAACGGCTGATGCCGTTTTTTCTTTAATTGCGTTTATTATACCGTAAAGGCAAGCCGCCCATCGGCTTGCTGCCAATATGGTAAAAGAAACGCATCAGTAAAAACGGCTGATGCCGTTTTTTCTTTAATTGCGTTTATTATAACATGAAGCCAGGGGGCAAACAATAGAGAGTTTTCATCCAGCTGCCAGGCTGCCTGAGGGGAAACTTTCCGGGCTGCTTGAGAAATGGACGGTCTCCTCTCCCGGTTGGTCCGGTGGTTTGGCAGCCAGAGGGAGGCAGGGCTCCGGATGCTGGGATGTGCTGCGGGCATTCTACCGCGGCGGATCCTGTAACCTGGTTTACAGAGTGCCGATTCCTATGGGTAATCGTGGTCTCATAGTTTCACAGGAACGCTCTGAATAGCTTCTTTGATTCGCCAGGATTTTCCTGATTGAGACAAAACTGCTCTGATACTCGACTGTTTTTCGGTTATTTTAACAAAATTAAAGAAAAATTAAGAATTGGGTTGATTTTTTTCTCTTTTCTGGATATAATAAATTTCGTTCTCTAAAAGAGATGGACGATTAGCTCAGCTGGTAGAGCATTCGCTTGACGTGCGAAGGGTCAGCGGTTCGAGTCCGTTATCGTCCACCAGAAATGCTGTCCCTGCAATCGTGGGGGCGGCATATTTTTTGCCTTTTTCTGAACCTGTATCAATGGAGTGGGAAAAACCGCCCAAAGGGGGAGCTGCCAAAGAGGAGGAACGCCTCTTTGGCAGCTCCCCCTTTTGTGGCCGTGCAGGCCACCATTTGGAATTTGCTGCGGGGACGCCGGGATGCGGATAGTTCATTCTTGGCCCAGTAATACAGCATCCCTACAAAGAATTGAAACGAGTTTCAATTCTCCGTGGTTAATGTCAGCAGAAAGTATTCAAAGATAAAAAAGGAGGGAAGGGGTTCGGGGCGCACTGAGCTATGTTCTTGTCTAAATTCAACAGCGCCCCTAAGAGTTTTGAAACGAGTTCAAAACTCCGTAAATATTCCCCTTTTAACCACCCATCCCACAAACGACAAAGGATACCACAGATTTTATAAAGCTACGGAAGTTTTGGCTTGTCAAAACTTCAAGGGACGCCGGGATGCGGATAGTTCATTCTTGGCCCAGTAGTACAGCATCCCTAATGAGAATTGAAACGAGGTTCAATTTTCCGTGGTTAAGACAAACAGACTGAGGAACTAAGACAGGAGCTAAACTGCGAGCCCCCGGCACCGCCTGCCTTTTCAACTTTTATTTAGGACTTTGTTGAAAACCGGGCCTGGTGCAAAACTCAACACTCTGGAGAAGGAGCCGCTTTTTCACACGGGATAACAGATTTGAAACACCGAATACAATGGCCCAGTTGTGTTTGGCCTGCTTCAGGCAGTCTCTGAGCACGGAGGCGCTCCCCTGAGATTCACAAGCGGCAGCTGCGCCTGAAAGTACATAACGCCATCCTGTCCCCAGGCGCTGATTTTTCCCTTATGGGCTTGGACAATGGCCTGAGCGACGGAAAGCCCGATCCCATAGCCTCCGGTATTTCGGGTGCGGGAGGAATCCGCCCGGTAGAACCGGTCAAACAGGGCCTGAGGGTTTTGGGGAATCTGCTGACAGGGGTTACTGACCTGAAGACGGGCATATTTCCCCTGGCGGGACAGTTCCACCCGGACGGTACCTGCGCCGCTGGAATATTTGACGGCATTGTCCAGGAGAATCCCCACCAGCTGCCGGATGCTGCTTTCGTCCCCTTTTCCCGTGAGACAGGGCTGCACACATATTTCCAGCTGCTTTTCCAAGCTGCGGGCCACTGCTTCAAAGGGCTGGGCAGCCTCCTGGACGGCGTCGCTCAGTGAGAACTCCGTGAATACCAGCCGCGCCTGTTCCTCCTCCAGCCGGGAGAGTGTGAGCATATCCCCAACCAGCCCATTCAGACGAAAGATCTGGTTTTTGGTGCTTGCGGTCCATTCGTTCTCCCCCTGAGTGAGTTCTAAAACCTCGGTATTGGCGCTGATGACGGCCAGCGGGGTTTTAATTTCATGGCTGGCATCAGTGATAAAACGCTTCTGCTTTTCCATACTCTCAATGACCGGACGAATGGCGCGGCAGGAGAATATCCGCACCAAAAGAAACATTACAGCCAGAATACCCAGGGAAACTGTGCTGGACAGCACCAGCAGGGAAACCGTACTCTGCAATTCGGAGCGGCAGTCCAAAAAGACAATCAGCCTGCCATAGTCCTTCTGCTGGACTTGATAACGATACTGGCCCAGATAGCCGCCGGTATCCCCCAGATCCAGGACAGCCTGGGCATATTGCTGTGCCTGGGAGGAATCCACCGCAGCGATATGCCCGGTATCAATTTGGCTGATATCCCCGCTGTGATTGACCCGCGCGGTAAAATACCGGGTTTCAAAGGGAGTCTCCTGCGACAGCTGGAGATGGCCCATGCGGTCGCCTTCCCGGGGAGGACGCCCGCCCTTAACTTCGGGAAACCGGCCCTCGTTATCCATCAATAACGACAGCAAATTGCCTGTTTTCTGCTGCATCTGATAGAATTTGGCGCCGTTGAGTACACCCAGCAGAACCAGCAGGATTACAAAGAGGGAGCCCATGGCGATGCCGATAAACTTCCTCTGCAGACGCTTGAGCATAATACCGTTCCTTCCTTTGAGATGCCCGGCCTGTCCGGCACGGGTAGAGGCCAGCCGCGTTTGGATTCATCCCGGCGCTGAACCGGGATGAGCCAGGGAGGGTTTCGCCTTTGAGGCTTTGTTGGCTGTACTGGTTATACAGCCAACGACCCCCAGCCGGGGAAAGACGGCCTACTTTGCCGTTTCTTCCAACTGGTAGCCCACACCCCGCACCGCCCGGATTTGCACATGGGCCCCCAGCGCTGCCAGCTTTTTTCTCAGATAGGAGATGTAGACCCAGACCACATTGATCTCTGTCTGGGAATCATATCCCCAAACCCGCTCCATAAACTCCTCGGTGGAAATCAGGCGCCGCGGGGCGCTCATGAGCATTTCCAGCATTTGAAATTCCTTATTGCCAAGACGAAAGGAGGCTTTCGGGCCGGTGAGCTGAAAAGCGGCCTTATCTAAACTGATGTCGGCGTAGTTTACGATATCCGGGGAAAACTCCGAGCGCCGGCGGGTCATGGCCCGGATGCGAGCCAGCAGTTCCCCCATGGCAAAGGGCTTGGCCAGGTAGTCGTCAGCGCCGCTGTCCAGCCCCAGGATCCTGTCCTCCACCTGGGATTTTGCCGTAAGCATCAGCACCGGCGTGGAAACCCCCGCCTGGCGCAGCCGCCGGATTACCTGGATACCGTCCAGCTTTGGCATCATAATGTCCAGGATAATCCCGTCGTAATTCTCGCTCAAGCCATAGTCCAGAGCGTCGGCACCGTCATAGACCACGTCAACGGAATAGTGGTTGTGCTTTAAAATCGCTGTGAGCGCATTCGACAGTTCCCGCTCATCCTCTGCCAGCAGCAGCCGCATCTCAATCGCCGTCCTTTCAAAACCCGCACCGGCGTCACCCGGGCGAAGGTTCCAGCTTCCTCTTTGACAGGACACAGCGCACCGTTTTTTTCACAGGGCCCGGACCACTCTGTCCTGTACCAGCAGGAGAAGGGCCCTGCTCCGTATGGCACACCGTGTATCTCGGCGTTGGGCCAGAGCACTCCGCAGTGTTCCCCATAGGACTTAGTTTTCCCGGGATATCCCCGTATGGCGGCCTGTGGGCTTCGGAGTGTCTGGCGCCTCAAACCCATAAGTCTGTGGTACTAGTATAGCACAACTTCCGGCAAACCCGGTATTGCTTTTGGAATCCTTCCCCATTTAATACGGTTGTGCCGCTTTGGGGGCAGGCCCCGCCGCAGAGCTATCCATGTCTCTGAGAGCAGCGTTTCTGTTTTCGGGCTGCCGCCAATTCCCGTCCTACCTGATAGGATATCCCAGCTTCCTTAAATAAACTTTAAAAAAGGGGGACAAAGCCCCCGCGCCAAAAAAACAGCAGAAAAGGGAAGGAACCCTGAGGTTCCTTCCCTTCTTGGAGCTTCTCAGCCCCGTCATGCTTTTGCGGTGTTTTATGAGCCTTGTATTGCAGGCCTATCACTGAAGCTCGGGCATCCAGTCCCCATGTGTCTCGATAAGATCGTCGCACATTTTGATAATGGTGTCCACATCCAGCTCGCTGGCGGTATGGGGATCCAGCATAGCCGCCTGATAGAGATGCTCCCGTTTCCTGGTGACAAAGGCCTCGATGGTGAGCAGCTGGGGATTGATATTGGTCATGTTCATGGCCGCGCACTGTACCGGCAGCGCCCCCACATAGGTGGGGTGGATTCCCTGTCCGTCTACCAGGCAGGGCACCTCCACGCAGGCCTCCTGGGGCAGATTGGAAATCAAATGGCCCTGGTTGAGGACGTTCCCGCCGATTTTATAGGGGATATCCGCCACAATGGCATCCATAATATGGGAGGCATATTCCTTGGAGCGCTTGTGTTCCTTGACGCCGTCCTTTTGAATCTGCTGGAATTCCTTGGCCCAGCCCTCGATTTGATTGACGCATCTGCGGGGATATTCGTCCAGGGGAATTTTATATTGATCGATGAGCTCGGGATACTTGGACTTGATATAGAACATATTGTACTCCGCGTTGTGTTCGGAGGATTCCGTGCAGTAGTAGCCGAATTTGTCGATGTAGTCCAGGCGGACCCTGTCCAGGCAGTCCTCTTCCCAGATTCTCTGTTTCGCTCTTTCTTTAATCATGGGGTACAAGTCCCTGCCGTCCTTATCCTGCACCTGCAAAAGCCACGCCATATGATTGATGCCGGCGATGAGTTCCTTGCCGCCCTCGTAATATTCTTCCATATGCAGCTGTTTAAAGAGGGATTCCCGGCACACCTGGACGGAATGGCACAGCCCGATGGTTTTCACTCCCGTATAGCGCTGCAGATATCCGGTGAGCATGGCCATGGGATTGGTGTAGTTTAAAAACCAGGCGTCGGGACATACCTCCTGGATATCCCGGGCAAAATCCCGCAGAACCGGCATGGTGCGCAAAGCCCGCATAATTCCGCCAATCCCCAGCGTGTCGCCGATTGTCTGGCGCAGGCCGTATTTTTTGGGGACCTCAAAATCGATGATGGTGCAGGGATCATAGAGCCCCACCTGGATGGCGTTGACCACAAAGGAGGCCCCCCGCAGGGCATCCTTACGGTTTTCCACCCCCAGATAGGTGGTGATCCTCGCTTTGCCCCCCATGCTCCGGTTCATGGCCGAGAGGATGGTTTCACTCTCCCTCAGGCGTTTTTCGTCGATGTCATACAGGGCGAACTCGCTCTCACAAAGATATTCGCTGCACATACAGTCGCCAATGACATTCCTGGCGAACACCGTGCTGCCCGCCCCCATAAACGTAATTTTCATCAAAGTCTCCCTCACTTTCTGAACTGGAGGAGCGCCGCCGAAACGATGCCGCCTCCTCTTTGTTTCCTGTGGGTATTGTACTCTGTGACAAAGGGGTTGTATATGCTATAATTGTTGTATTCAGATATAATTATGTTGTTTATGAGGTGAGGCAATGCAGGACGATTCCACACTGACCGTTACCAGCAGCCGGATTGAGGACTGCTCGAACCTGCACTCCTGGGGGCCGGGAATCCACACGGATTATGTGCTGCACTACATTATCCGGGGAGAGGGATGTTTTCGGACCGGTTCCCAGTGCTACCATATCCGCACCGGGCAGAGCTTCCTCATCCGGCCCGGGGAGACGGTGCACTATTACCCCAGCCCAGAAAACCCCTGGACGTATGGCTGGGTGAATTTCCACGGAAGCCAGGTGCAGGAGCTATTGGACATGACTGGTTTTTCCCGCTGTCCGGTGAGCCCGCAGGCTGAACTGACCGGGATTTTCCAGCAGTTTTCCTCTCAAATCTGGCAGACGCACCTGCGTATCCGCAACGCGGGGCTTCTGCGGGTGCTGCTGTCCCACTATATCGAAACCTACCCGGCGGATTCCCAGCGGCAGCCTCAGGATTACCTGCGAAGTGCAAAACAGCTGATTGAAGCAAATTTTTTCCGTTCGGACTTCACCGTGGGAGAGCTCTCCCGGAAAATCGGCATCGAGCGCACATACCTGTTCCGGATCTTCAAGGAACAAGAGGGGGTATCTGTCATTGAATACCTGATTCATACCCGCCTGGAGCACGCCCGGCAGATGCTGGAGGACGGCGTGGGGCCCATCAAGCTGATTGCATATTCCGTGGGCTATGAAAACCCGCTGTATTTTTCCAACGCCTTTAAAAAACGGTTCGGGCTTTCCCCTAAGCACTATCTTTTGCAGTCAAAACCGCCGGCACACCGATTGGGGAAGGCTTCAGAGGAACCCTGAACCAATTAAAAACAGCCGCCCTATCGTTTTGATAGGGCGGCTGTGGCGTATAAGTTACGGTACACTATACAATAAGCTGACTGGACGGCCTTACAGTGCGGATTTTTATCACAGCAGCAGCCTCAGCCCAACGATTGCGACTTCCGGGAACCGGTTTTCAAAGACGCCGCGAAGCCCCGGGCTCTCACGCGTCTCTTAAAAATGGTTGTCGATAATATTGAGCACGTTGGTGAGTTCCTCTTCCTTCATGCAGTCGATGGGCTTATCCTGCGCCACATGGTCGGCAAAATAGCGCAGCTCGTTGTAGTAGGCGTCCGTATCCGGCAGGTTGATGCCGGTGGAATCCCCCTGAGCGCCAAACTCCAGGGTTTTGCCTTCCTCATCCCGGGTGTACACGGTAACGGCCTTGCCGTTATACTCCACAATGGCCTGTTCAAAATGTGCCAGGAATCCCGCGGTGAAGGGATAGGTGGAGTCAAACCAGGCGGCCTCGGTATTAAACACGGTTTTTCCGAAGGTATAGGCAGCCATCACATGGTCCATGGTGGCGGTTTCCATATTGGTGATGCGGTGCACCTGGATTCCGTCGGGCATTTTGCCGTCCATCAGGTAGAGGATAAAATCCAAATCATGGATGTGCAGATCAAAGGGAACCCAGCCGCTGCGCTCTTTGTCCATCATCCAGTTGTCCCAGCTCCATTTGGGAGCCCGGCCAATCCGGAAAAGGCGCGCATCCAAAAGCTCGCCGTAGGTTTTTTCTTCCACCATCCGTTTGAGCGCCTGGTACTCGGGCCAAAAGCGCAGCACGTGGGCCACCATGAACTTGACTCCGGTACGCTTGGCGCAGTCAAACACATCCTTGGCGTCCTGCTCACACAGGGCGATGGGCTTTTCCGTGGTGACGTTGATCCCCTTTTCCATTGCCGCAATGGCAATCTCCTTGTGAATATAGGAGGGGGTGACGATATCCAGGATATCGATTTCCTCCTGCCCGAGCATCTCCCGGTAATCGGTATAGCCCCTGGCGCCCAGCTCGGCGCATAAATCCGTAATCTTTTCCGGCACCACATCGCAAAGGGCCACCAGCTGCACATCCTGCATTCTCCGGTAGGCCTTGATATGGACATTGCCCATACCGCCTACGCCTACAACCGCTACTTTCAGCATATGGTTCACAAACCTTTCTTTCCTGCTTTGATACGCATTATTTGGGTTCCATCTGGAAACGGTATCCTCATTGTAATGCATCGGCAGGCTGAAATCAAGGCAGGCTGATGGGAAAATTATCTAAGGCAGCGGCATATTGGAAATTTCACACAGCTGCACGAAAACCGGTGAAAATTTATCGCTGAGATAGGCCGTGGCATTGTCACACAGAGTGAGCGGCAGGCTGGGGTCATCGGTGAGCGGCAGGGAGAGGAGGATTCGCGTCCCCTGGCCTTCCCTGGAGTCGATGGCCACGGTGCCGGCGTGTTCATTGATGATGCGTTTCACCAGGGTGAGGCCCAGGCCCGCACCGGCAGGGCCGTTTGTCTGCGGATTGCAGGAATAATAGGGATCGAAGGCCCGTTCCACCACCTGCGGGGACATCCCCCAGCCAAAGTCCGCCACGGTTATCATCAGGCGGTTGGAATTGGGGGTGACTGTAATACTGATGGCATTGCCCTGGCGGGAGAACTTACAGGCGTTGGCAATGAGGTTTAAAAATACCAAATCCAGCTTTTCTACATCGCAGATCAGGATTACTCCGGCTGGAACCGATACCTGCAGCGGGATCCCGGCGGATTCGGTGATAATGCGCATGGCCCGGCAAAGCTCCTCCAGGTGGGCGGAAAAATCGATCCGTTTGGTGGACAAACCGGTAATCGAATTGAGATACCGGCCCATCAGGGTGATATTACCACAGTTTTTCAGCATTTTATAGCAATTTTGATTAATCCGGCGGATAGAATCCTGGATAGCTTCATTTTTGGAGTGAGGAGAACGCTCCAACTGCCGGGAAACTGAGGAGAGCGCGGAAAAAATGATGGAGAGCGGAGCGCGGAATTGATTGGAAAAACTGGAGAGAACCTGTTCGGCCCCCTGGGGATTTAAGGGAGATTCCCCGGAATTGCGGTCCAAGAAAAAGTGAACTAGAATTTCCTGAGGCTGGTCCTTTGCCCCTATTTTGGTAAAGCTTACCTGGCTGGCGGCGCCCAAAAGCGTATCTAACAGGATAGTAACAGAATTTTTCCGGCTGAGGCGCCCCAGCACCTCCTGGGGAGATTGGCTTATCATCATAACGCGTAAACCGTCAGGCATAGTGAGAGAGGGGTGAAGCGTCTGTGCCGCCTGGTTGGACCAGAGCACGGACAGCTCCCCATCTGCCAGGGCAACGGGAACGACAGAATCCTGATAGATCTGTGCAACTGCTTGGAGAGAGGGGGAAAGCATACGGGTCACCTCTTTATTAGATCGGGAGAGGCTCAGAGAAGATCTGCCCGAGCAGGCGCTCGCGCTTAGGGAATTGAGTGGTAGGACGAAAATCCCGATTTTTTATTAAAATGATAAATATTGGATTCGTTTTCTATTTTTAGTATATCGTTTTTTGTTGAAAGTGTAAATAAAAAAAGCTTTTCTTCATCAAAGCAAGACAAAAATTGAAAACGATGTGTAACAAATTTCCCACATATTGTTTTCTTTTTTTTTAGAATCATCCGCACCGCGCAAAAAATGGTATCACGCAAAGGAGAATGCTTCATTGTGCGGCTCTATTTGCCGGCCCGGTTTTCAACAAAATCCTAAATAAAGGTTGAAAGGGCAGGCGGTGCCGGGGGCTCGCAGTTTAGCTCCTGTCTTAGTTCCTCAGTCTGTTTGTCTTAACCACGGAAAATTGAACCTCGTTTCAATTCTCATTAGGGATGCCATATCACTAGGCCAAGAATGAACTATCCGCATCCCGGCGTCTCTTAAAAGTTTCGGGACAAGCCAAAACTTCCGTAGCCAATTCTAAGTTCTGTTTATCAAATTGCTCCCGTGACCCGGGGGTTCATCAAAATAGGGGGCACCGGGACGCACTTGACATTGTTCTCGTCTTAGTCCCTCAGCATCCCTTTGAAGTTTTGGGACAAGCCCAAAACTTCCGCAACTAATTCTAATATTGTGCTCTGCACGGCCAGATAAGGGGAAGCCGCCCGAGAGGCGTTCCTCCTCTTTGGCAGCTCTCCCACGGCGCAGTCCCGCAAACTCGATGAGTTGAAGATAAAACAATGGGGAAGGAAAGCGCTGCCTCACAGGGGAAAAGAACAGCCCCACTGTGAGGCAGGAAAACCATCCCGATTTCCTGGGAATGTTCGCGGCTTATGGGCGAATCGGGTGGGAAATTTCACAGGATAAAAGCAAAAGATGGACAAGGTATAAATTTTGCAGAAAAACGGTGTTAAAATTCTAACAAAGTCTTGTATCTTCGAATGTTTTGTTATATGATAAGGGTAGATTTTAAAATCAGGAGGAATAAACAATGGCAATTAAAATCGGTATCAATGGCTTTGGCCGTATCGGCAGACTTGTTTTCCGCGCTGGCCTGGACAATCCCGACTTTGACTTTGTAGGCATCAACGATCCTTTCATGACTCCGGATTATTGTGCCTATATGCTGCGCTATGACACGGTTCACGGCCAGTATAAGGGTGAGATCAGCTACACTGACGACGCTATCATCGTCAATGGCAAGGAGATCAAATTCTTCGCTGAAAAAGATCCGGCCAACATCCCCTGGGCTTCCTGCGGCGCTGATTACGTTGTAGAGTCCACCGGCGTGTTCACCACCACCGAGAAGGCTGGCGCCCATATCGCCGCTGGCGCTAAGAAGGTTGTCATCTCTGCTCCTGCAAAGGATAAAGAGACTCCCACCTTTGTTATGGGCGTAAACCAGGACAAGTACACCAAGGACATGAAGGTTGTTTCCAACGCCTCCTGCACCACCAACTGCCTGGCTCCGCTGGTCAAGGTTGTGCATGAGAAATTCGGAATCAAAGAGGGCCTGATGACCACGGTTCACTCCACCACCGGTACTCAGAAGACCGTTGACGGACCTTCCAAGAAGGACTGGAGAGGCGGACGTGCTGCTGCCGGCAACATCATTCCTTCCACCACTGGTGCTGCTAAAGCCTGCGCTCTGGTTATCCCGGAGATGAAGGGCAAACTCACCGGTATGTCCATGCGTGTTCCCACCCTGGACGTTTCCGTTGTTGACCTGACTGTCAGCCTGGAGAAGGCTACCACCTATGAGGAGATCTGCGCTGCTCTGAAAGAGGCCTCTGAGGGCGAACTCAAGGGCATCCTGGGCTACACCTCCGATATGGTTGTTTCCTCTGACTTCATCGGTGATGCCCACACCTCCATCTTTGATGAGAAGGCCGGCATCATGCTCAACGACCACTTTGTCAAGCTGGTTTCCTGGTATGACAACGAGTGGGGTTATTCCAACAAAGTCCTGGCTCTCATCAAGCACATGGACGCTGTTGACGCTCAGTAAGCATTGCGGCGAATCCCCATTAAACTGAATTGACAGTTTTGCGCCTTCCCCTCCTGGCTGAAACCGGGCAGGGGAAGGCGTTTTTTGTCTGAGTTTATCCTGTCACCGGTTCCATATAGTGCGGATGGGGTTCACGCAGCTGCACGCGGGAATCTTGTCGGATTGAGGCGGGAAAGTGCGTGGTCAGCCGGGCGGCGGCTTGTCGTATCAGGCAGGATATGCTATAATAACCTCACGCCATATCCCAAAGCAAAGCTTTTGGACTGCGTAGTTCAGAATAAAATTCCGAACTACAGAGAGAACATTAAAGCGTTGAGGAATGAAAGCTTCGCTTTCTCTTTATGCTATAAAAAGTAGGTATTACAGGCTTTTAGTGTGCTCGCCGTAATAGGAACCGCCGGTTTATCAATTGCGGCGAGCGGCTGGCGCGTATCGGCCCAGGCTTCGCAAGCGGGCAAAGGCGCCGCAATGGCACGGCGGATTTTAAGAAGGCGGCGTTCCTCCGCGTTCTGATCTGCCGGCCGGCAGGGCTTCGCTGGTATGAGGGCGCCCGCGGTGCCAGGCCGTCGGGGCTGTTTGTACGGGGTGTCTCTAAACCCGGAAGAATCAGCCGGGATAATCCCCCGAAAGGAAGGAAAACTATGGTACAGGAACTCAAGACGCACTCCACAATGGCGCAGATAGCTCCCCAGGAGCTTACGCTGGTGTCCCTGATGGATGTGCTGGGAACCCAGTATGTCCAGGAAGGGGTTCCGGCTTCGGCCAGCGTGCATTTTGTAAAAAAGGGTACGAATCCCACCCCGTGGGAGATTGACCCCATCCGTCTGCTGGACAATGTGCGGGTCCATCATGCCACACAAACCCGGCTGACGGGTTCAGCCCAGTTTCGTGAGGGCGGATTTACGGTTTCCTTTGCCCTGAGTGAGGACGGCATCTCCTGCTTTTATCTGTTTGATGAGGTCAGGGAAGGCTTTGAGCCGGTCATTTTATTTCATCTGCGCAGCTTTGCCCGGCACCGGAGTGCCGCGGATTGTGAAATGGTGCTCTCCAAGACAGTGCCGGTATGCCGGGACGGGAAAACCAGCGACTGTACCCGCAGCGTTTTTACGGAAAGCTGCAAGCACATTTCCCTTCCTCAGCTTCCTTCGGAGGAGCTGGAAATCCGCCTTGCCAGCTGCCTGAGCGGCAGGGGGATTTTGCTGGGGCTTTCCCAGATGCAGTCCGCCCGGGTGTGGATGCAGGACGAGGCGCTTTGGATTTCCCTGGTTCCAAGCCTCAAGCCGGCCGAGGGCGCACTGGGAGCACAGCCCTGTGTGAGAATTGAACCCGTATAGTCTAAAGGAGTTAACGGATTATGAAACGAGTTTTGTTTTTTCTGGCGATTATGGGGACAATTCTAAGGGGAGGCGCCCTTTCCATTGAACTGTTTTTTCCCAATGCCCAAATGCCCCTGTTTGTCCTTGTCTGCAATGGGATTTTAATTGCCCTGGGGGCGGCCTTGGTGGTGGTTTCCCTGATGAACCGGCTGCGCATCCGGTATCTGCAGGTGTATTTTATTGCGGATGTGCTCTTTATGCTGGTGAGCCTGTTCTATTTTGGAAGCGGCTCGGTGATTGCCGAAGTGCGCTGGTATGAGCTGGCGCTGGTCGGAAATTTATTACAGGTTATTCTGGATCTGGCCATTCTGTTTTTCTCCTTCCGCAGGCACCGGTATATCCGCATCAAATCGGACTTCAGCGGGGATGCGGGAGAGCCTCCCGAGGCGTAATTGGAGATGCCTGTGTCTGTGCGGGGTGTCAAACAGATATTTACAGTCATTTTTAAATGTGATATGATAAAGGAAAGGCCCGGCCCTGTTTTGCACAGTACGCGGCCTTCTTTTGTCTTTTTGTAAGGGTTCCCGGGGCTGTATGATGCGGTGCCGGGAAGCTTCGGCCGTTTATGGTTTCTTTTTTTGATAAAGGAGGACTCAGTTATGCCCGAAAAAAAATCATCGTCCCCATCCTTTCTGACATATAAGGAAAAACCGCTTGTCCGTATGGGAAACACCTTGTACTACGGCGATATGCGGGATAAATATGTTGTGATGCTCACGATTATGGGAAGTCACGAGGAAGATGGAATCAACTTTGCGGACCGTGTGATGGTGCAGCTGCTTTCCACGGATGCAAGCAAGCCGATTACGGAGCGTTTTATCAAAAAGAGCGAGAAAAATGGGCTTTATAACGCCCTGGATATTGCCAGCATTTGGCTTCAGCGCGCGTTGAGTGAAGACTGACCGGCTCGTCAGGCAAGCGCTGGGGCAGGATGAAGCGGGTTTCCCAGGCGGAGGTTCTTGCGGCCGGTGCAGGTATTCTGCATCGGCATTTCTTTTTCTTTCCAGCGGTTTTGGGCGCATAGAGGTTCAAAATCCGCGGAAACTAAGGAGGCTTTGCGCAATTTATTTCCGGGAGGAACCGTTTCAATGTCAAAACAACAACAGTCCTGTGTTATTTTTCTCTTTGGCTTTTATGGCTATTCGCTCATTGAAATCCTTTGGCGGGGACACACC
This sequence comes from Marvinbryantia formatexigens, assembly GCA_021771035.1. Taxonomy (GTDB): domain Bacteria; phylum Bacillota; class Clostridia; order Oscillospirales; family Ruminococcaceae; genus CALXEM01. Next base: position 108,117 of record JAETPU010000002.1, read on the forward strand.
CACTGGAGTATGGCGCTGACAGGCGGCAGCTGTTTTATGCTGCTGTACCGCTTTTTTAATCAGTTTCCGCTGCAAAAGCTGTGGAAAAAGTGTGTTTCGGCGGCAGGGCTTGTCACCTGTGTGGAATATTTTGTGGGATGTATCGTCAATGGGGTACTGAACCTTCGGGTTTGGGATTACTCCAATCAGCCCTTTAACCTTTTGGGGCAGGTGTGCCTGCTGTATTCCTTCTTGTGGGCTCTGCTGGCGCTGCCGCTGAACTATTTCAGCCGCTTCCTCTCCCAGGCTTTTGAGAGGCCGGTCCAGCAGGTTCAGGTCTGACCGGGCGGCAGTTCTGGAATCCCCCGTTCCTGGCGCAGCGGGTATTTGCTGGGAATGGGGGATTTTTCCAGAGTCGGTTGGTCGAATCCTGTCGAAGCACCCCGGGGGATTTTATGCGTCCGTGTGCTGGGGCTTTTACAGCGGATCGGCGCCCGCGGGTTCGGAATGTTTGAGGATTCTTGCGTGTAGTTTTACCGTGACAACGTGGAAAGGATGAATACTTGATGAAAAAATTGCGGCATTTGGCGGCGGCGCTGGCAATGGTGGTTTCCCTTGGAATCATGGTGTGCGGCTGCAGCTCCGGAGGAACGGGAGGGGAACCCTCCGCCCCCTCGCAGACGGTGACTATCTCCAAGGATAAGGAACTGAGCGTCCATTTTATTGATGTTGGGCAGGCGGACTGCATCCTGATTCAAACCCCCGATAAAAAGAATATCCTGATTGACGCGGGAAACCGGGACGACAGCTCCCTGATTCAGAAATACTTAAAAAACCAGCAGGTGGACACACTGGACTTGATGGTGCTGACCCATCCCCATGAGGATCACATCGGCTCTGCGGCCAACATCATCAAAACCTATTCTCCGGCGCAGATCTGTATGCCGGACGCCATGAGCACCTCCCAGGTGTTTGAAAAGACCCTCAATGCCATCGTGGAATCCAAATGTGAGCTGCTCCCCGCCAAGCCGGGAACCGTTCTCCTGGATACCGGGGATGTGCGGTTAGAGGTTGCGGCGCCCAATTCGGACGGCTATGACAGCCTGAACGACTATTCCGTTGTCACCCGCCTGAGCTACGGCAGCCGCAGCTTCCTGCTGACCGGGGACGCCCAGGAAATTTCCGAGAAGGAGATGCTGGATGCCGGTGCGGCGTTAAAAAGCGATGTGCTCAAGGTGGGCCATCACGGAAGTACCACCAGCACCAGCGAGGCCTTTTTAAAGGCGGTTTCGCCTGAGTTTGCGGTGATTTCCTGTGAAACCGGCAATGAATACGGACACCCCCATAAGGAAATTTTAGAGCGGCTGGAAGGCGCCGGAGTGACAATCCTGCGTACGGATACCCAGGGCACGGTGATTATGCGCACCGACGGCAAACAGCTGGGATATGAGACGCTGGGCTCTCAGGGCGGTTCCGATGGGGCTTCTGCGGGCAATTCCGCCCAAAGCGCCTCCGAGTCCTCCTCCCAGGCATCTGACAGCCAGCAGGCCTATGTGGGAAACAAAAACTCCAAGGTGTTTCATACCCAGGAGTGCGATAACAATATGGCCGAAAAGAACAAGGTGTTCTTCGATACCCGCCAGCAGGCGGTGGACGCCGGGTATTCCCCCTGTTCCCGCTGCAACCCGTAAAGTGAGAATTCCCAATAAAAAATCAGCCGGAGAAGGATTCCTTCTCCGGCTGATTTTTCTATGTGCGGCCCGGGGCCTATCAGAAATAATCACCCATGGATATGGTCAGTCCCATATGAAAAATAGGACTCAGTCTCACTGCTGCAAAAACGATACAAACTATTTTATGTTACACGGAAATGAAACCTGACGCACAGCGTTCGGTTCCTCAAGAAGGCCTCAGGCGCACAGCGCCTGCCGTTTCCAGAGAAAAGGGCCTGCCTTCTTTCAAGTGGAAATGAAATCTAATGCACAGCGCTCGGTGCCCCAAGAAGGCCTCAGGCGCATAGCGCCTGCTATCTCCAGAGAGAAGGGCCGGTCTTCTTCAAAGTTGAGGAAAACGGACTTCTTTTGATGTGTTGCATTGACAAGAAAAGTGCAACAAGGGGGAGAAAACCACTTCGACGGGGGTTTTAAAGCCGAGAATTTTTCTGGGCCGAAGGTTCCATTCATCCTCCGCAGTCTGAATTTTCTCTGGACTGACGTCAGTCAGACGTTTCCTTATGAAACATACTCCCAAAGCAGTCCACTGGTATTTTCATTGGTTCCTCGCTGCCGGGGATGATGGGGAAGTACGAAGGAAAACTGTACGCCGCCAAGTCCCTCACTGATCGGTGCATGGTGCCGACACTCACGCCGCAATCCGGCGTAATGGGTTCTGCGGGCTACTCCCGGAGCGCTGCGGCGACGCGTCCCGCCAGCTTCCGGCAGATGGAAAAGCGGCTCTATCGCTCCGCCAGGGTTAGCACACAGCCCGCCTGACTTGCCCATAAGGGTATGCATCTCTGTGTTTTTTGTGATACAGAAATGAACATTGTAGTCAGTTCCTTTGCTGCCAAAGTAGCCGGGCTTTTGAATTCTCGGGTGCGAAAACCTTCGGCTGATTTTTTACACCAAAATAAAAACCGTCCGCCGGATAGCGGTTATACGCTGTCGGTTTTTCTCCAGGGAATCCGCAGCAGGAACTGTGAAACTTGTTATTCAATCCCTGCCGCACCAGGACGGGCTCCAAGCCGCCGCTGTGGTAACTTTTCGGAGGCTGTGCAGCCGTTTGCCAAAAGCGGGTTATGTGCGGGAACGCGGGAAGTCCTAAACGCCCGCTGCCTCATGCAGCTGTTCCAGGGTGCGCTGTGTAACGGCGTCCACCTTGGAGAAGTCCATGGCGCCGGTATAAATTTTCTCCTCAAGGCCCCGGAGCTTTTGAGCCTGCTCCAAATGGGAACCGGCCTCCAGGAGAATCTGTGCGGCGGCCTTGCGGTTGAAATGCAGGCGTTCCCGGCGGGAACGGATGGATTTATCAGTGAAGCGCTGGGCGCTGATGGTTTTCCCTTCCAGCACACCCCGCAGCGGGTGAAAGCGGTTAGAGGTGCAAAAGCCCATGGACAATGCCGGAATAAACAGGTGATCGATTTTATCCAGATGGGACATGGGGCAGCGGCAGGCAATCACGTCATAGCCGCACTCCATTGCCACACAGGCTATCTGGGCATTGAGCAGCCGGGAGACAGCGCCCCAGTCGTCCTCGATTAGGTACACCCGTTCACACAGCTTTGCGATATTTTCCGGGTACATCAGGATTCCCGTGGGGGTGCCGGTGCTCAGGAAGCGGACTGCCTCGTGGCCGCGGCGGTCCAGGCGCAGCTTGACCTCCTTGTAGAACAGCCGTTGGACAAACCGGGTAATTTTGTCCGCGTCGGTGAACTCCAGCGCAATACGGTAGGTGTCGCTCAGGATGGTGCCCGCGGCGCTGAGAAACCGGTGGTAGCGCTGGGTGGACTGGGCCTCCTGCTGGCCCAGCTCCAGGAGATCCTCCCGATGGCCTGCCAGTTCCCCCTCGTCCAGGGCGTCGTAGAGGGATACCACCGTTTCAAAGGCGCCGGGAGCTGTGGGGGAAATGCGGTGGGGCTGGGTAGCGTCCAGGGCTGCCAGGCCCAGGTGCGGAAAATAGACCCCGTCCAGGGAATTGGGATCAAAGGAGCAGTGAATCAGCTCGGTATCCTGGCTGGAAAACTCCTGCGCAATTCGTTTGAGCAGCGTGGACTTGCCGCAGCCGGGGGAGCCCTCCACACAGAACAGGCGTTTGAGCAGCCGGGGGTTGTGCAGCTGTTCCATTTCACTGACAAACCCATAGGGCGTGTTGGCACAGAGAAAAAAATGCAGCAGATTTGCTTCAGCGGACATAGTGTTCCCTCCCAGGTTGATATTGAGGCACGGCAATGCGGTGGGGAACTTGGCTGCCGGCCCCGAAAACAAAGGCTTTTTAATTTATCCTATTCATCTGGAAGAAACCTGTTACTTTTTTCCTGTTTTGCCGCAAACCCGGCGGATTTTTTCAAGCCATGGGAATTTTGGCCATGAGGCCTGAGAATTAGAGGGTTCTCCTGCCTTCGCCGGTATTTGTCCGAGAATTTTTTAACGAACTGTGAATTTTTGATGCCGTATTGGGGGCGGGACTTGCAATTTTTAGGGGATTGTATTATAGTAGCTTTAGCACTCGTATACATTGAGTGCCAATATTTTTGTTTTAACAGGTGTGGGTATCACGCCCGCTACTTTTTTTGACGGAAGGAAGGACTTGGAATAATGAGCAGAACCAAGCAGTTTAAAGCGGAATCCAAACGGCTGTTGGATTTGATGATCAATTCCATCTACACCCACCGGGAGATTTTCCTCAGGGAGCTTATCTCCAATGCCAGCGACGCCATCGATAAGCTGTACTATCATGCGCTCAGCGAGGGCCTCAGCGGGCTGTCCCGGGAGGATTTTGCCATCGACATTGCCCTGGACAAGGAAAACCGTACCCTGACGCTTACGGACAACGGCTGCGGTATGACCAAGGAGGAACTGGAGAATAACCTGGGCACCATCGCCAAGAGCGGCTCGCTGGCCTTTAAGAAGGAAAACGGCGACGGGGAGAACGCCAAGGATATTGACATTATCGGCCAGTTCGGCGTGGGCTTCTATTCCGCCTTTATGGTCGCCAAGGATGTGAAGGTGGTTTCCAAGGCCTTTGGCAGCGAGGAGGCCTGGTGCTGGCAGTCCCAGGGTGTGGAGGGCTACACCATCGATCCATGCGGGAAAGAGAGCCACGGTACCCAGATTGAACTGACCCTCAAGGACAACACTGAGGATGAGAACTACGACGAGTTTTTGGAGACCTACCGGGTTCGGGAGCTGGTGAAAAAATATTCCGACTATATCCGCTATCCTATCCGCCTTCCGGTTCAGAAGAGCCGGGTGAAGGAGGACACCAAGGACAGCGAAAAGCCGGAGTATGAATCCTATACGGAGATCGAGACCCTCAACAGCATGGTGCCCATCTGGAAGAAGAGCAAGAGCGAGCTCACCAAGGAGGATTACAACAACTTCTATAAGGAAAAGTTTATGGATTTTGAGGATCCTATGCGGGTGATCCACTCCTCCACCGAGGGAACCGCCACCTACAATGCCCTGCTGTTTATCCCTGCCAGGGCGCCCTACAACTACTATACCCGGGACTTTGAGAAGGGGCTTCAGCTGTATGCCAGCGGGGTGCTGATCATGGAGAAGTGCCCGGATTTGCTGCCGGATTATTTCAGCTTTGTGCGCGGCCTGGTGGATTCCCAGGATCTGAGCCTGAATATCTCCCGTGAGATGCTGCAGCATGACCGTCAGCTCAAGATCATTGCCTCCAGGCTGGAAAAGAAAATCAAAAGCGAGCTGGAAAGCCTGCTCAAAAGCGATCGCGAGGCCTATGAAAAGTTCTTCTCCAATTTCGGCCTGCAGCTGAAATACGGCCTGTACAGCGACTATGGGATGCACAAGGATGTCCTGCAGGATCTCATTCTGTTCACATCCTCCTTTGAAAAGAAGCTGGTCACCCTGGCGGACTATGTGTCCCGCATGAAGGAGGAGCAGAAATATATCTACTATATGAGCGGCGAGACTGTGGAGCGCATCGACCACCTGCCGCAGATTGAGCTGCTCAAGGAGAAGGGCTACGAGGTCCTGTACCTGACCGACGATGTGGATGAGTTCGCGCTGACGATGCTGCGGGAATATGACGGCAAGGAATTTAAAAATGCCGCCAGCGGCGATTTGGGCCTGGAATCCGAGGAGGAGAAGGAGGCTGCCAAAAAACTGGGCGAGGAGAATAAGGAGCTGTTGGAAGCCATGCAGAAGGCCCTGGGAGACCGAGTGGCCCAGGTGCGCCTGTCCAGCCGGCTCAAGAGTCATCCGGCCTGCCTGAGCAGCGACGGCGATCTGTCCCTGGAGATGGAAAAGGTGCTCAACGCCATGCCCAGCGATCAGAAGGTGAAGGCCCAACGGGTTTTGGAACTCAATGCCTCCCATCCGGTATTCCAAAAACTCAGGGAGCTTCAGAGAGAGGACTCCCAGCGCCTTGAAACCTATACAAGCCTGCTTTATAACCAGGCGCTTCTCATGGAGGGGCTTCCGGTGGAGGATCCCATCGCCTTCTCCAACCAGATCTGTGAATTGATGCAGTAATCGGGATTTTTAGCTGTAGGTATCGTATCCGGCAGTCGAGAAAAAGAACGAGCCGCGCCTTTGGCATCCCCCGCTGTTCAAAGCCGGCTGCCCGGTGCGCGTGTCCATTTTGCCGCTGTAAAATTTTCTGAATTTCTGCTTATGCGTTGTCCCCGCAGCCCAAACTAGGGTCTGTCTGAAAGAACAGTACCTTTCGCGCCAACCGCGAAGGGATGCCGGTTCCAACAGGGAAACTGCCCGGAAGGCGTATTGTTTCGGAATTGCGAAACAATAGTCCACGCTTGAGGCATCCCTTTGCGGTATCGTTTTCGGACAGGCTCCAAGGCCGCGGGGATTATTTTATCAGCAGGCAAACCTGCGGTTACCTGTGAATAGAAATGAAATACAGGTTTTGGTGGATTCCCTTCATAAACGGCACAGGGCCCGATGGGGCCCATGACTGGGCTTGGTGCCATATCGGCAGGTGCGGGGACATCCGGAAAGGAAGGTGTTGGCGATGAGAAAGGCAAAGTGGCCGGTTATCCTGGGCGCGGGCGTCCTGATTGCAGCGGGGCTGAGCCTGTCGGGCGTTTTTTTACGCACGCATCTGGGGAATGGGCCCCAGAGGCAGGAGGAGCTTGAGGCCACTGTAGTGAGCCGCCAGGCGCTCCAGGAGCTGGTAAGCGGTGAAGTGCAGGCCATTCGGGATGAGCTGGAGGGGGGCATAATCGCAGTAGCCCAAGAGGCTGTCTATGACCAGATGGAGGGAGTAAGCCGGGAGGACATCAAGGCTATGGCAGGGGAGTCCATCAAATCCTTCCTGCGCCAGTGGCTGTCCGAATTCCGGATTCCTTCAGCTGCGCTGGACTCCGTGGACGGCGTTGTGGACACCTGGATTGACAGCGAGGCGGCAGACGAAATTCTGGACAGTGAGTTTACACAGTCCGTGGTACAGCGCACGGTGACGCTGTGCGTGGAGGAGGTGGTCTCCCAAATCCAGATTGGCGGGGATTCCCAGGAACTGATTGATTCCCTGGTGGAAAAAATTGATTCCTCACCGCTGCGCAGCGTTGGTTTTTCTCCGGTGCGTGTGAAGGGGCCGTTTCCCTATTCGCTGCCTCTGCGGTCTTTGAGCTATTATGACTGTACGGTCCAGCGTTTTTGGGGGATCCCCTGCGACGTTACGATCCACGGCTGGGATGAGGAACTCATAGGGGCTGTGGTAAAGCTGTATGCGGCCCGCAATACCCTGATGGATCTTCCGGACGCCACAAAGCGTGCCAGTGAGATGGACTACACCGCCCTGGCCCAGGACGCGGCAGGGCAGGCCATTCGTGAGGAACTGCAAGCCCGGTGGAATGATATCCTCAATCAGCTCTGGGGAACCCTGCGGCAGATTCTTCCCCAGGGCCTGCGGCAGCAGGTGTAACACGGTGCTGCTCCGGGGATTTGAGGGCGTCACTTCAGCATAGAGGGATATATGTGATTTTCCTGGGGGAAATTGGGGCGGAGCCTTCGAACCGGTACGCCGAGCAGCTGCTGTGCCGGCGAAGGCTTCCGGCTTTATGCCCCCCTTGAGGAGGAGCTGTACGCCGGGGCCTGTACTATTTTTGCCCGGGCCCATTTTCTCCGGACGATGTGGCGGATTTTTTCTGCCGGCATACTACCAAAAACCGGTAATACATTGTTTGCAAATGGGTTACAACGTGGTTCATTGAGTTTTTGGGGGCTTTGTGATACAATATTCGTGCAAGCACGAATATCTGGGAGTTTCGCTCACCGGCCCGAAAGCACGGCCGGTGTTTGACAGAGCCAAACCGCGAAACGTCCCGGTTGGTTCAAGATTTGATTGTGATACAATGTTCACGAAAGGCGTGAACCTGCAATCATCTTTCATGATTGAGGGAGTTTCGCTCACCGGCTCGAAGGCATGGCCGGTGTTTGACAGAGCCAAACCGCGAAACGTCCCGGTTGGTTCAGGCATTGAAACAAATCCCCATACGCCCGTCAACAGATGGAAGGTTTGTTTTCCGGAATGAAAGTCAGCCGGGATCAAGCGGAACAACGTGCACAATATCCCAACCCGCGGCTGAACTATCACAACTGGCAACCAGGCAAGGGATAAGCGGAACGGAAAAGCCGCCAGCCGCTTATTTACGGGACGGATGCAGCTTATTTTCGGAGTTCTGCACCAAATTGAGCAGGGAAGAGGCATACAGCGGGTAGCTGTTGGCCAGGGATTCGGTTGTCATATACAAAGCGTCGATATTTTCCACGGGCTCCTGCCCGGCAACGGTTTCTCCCTGGGCGGCGGCGTTGGCGTTGGCTTCGCTCACCTGCATGGCGGCGTCGGCGTAGTGGGCATAAAGGCCCTTGGGTACGGTGAAAAAGCCCGCCTGGTTTTTGGCGTTGGCCCCGTGCACAATGCGGAACATCCGGTAAACCCCCAGCATCAAAAAGGAGGAAACCTCTGTGGTGAGCGCCTTACAGTTACAGCGCTGCAGCAGATCGAACAGGATGTTCAGGGAGTTGACGATCAGCTTTTTATTGAGCGTGGGCAGAATACTGCCCCGGAAGGTATTTTCCTTGGAGGTGCTGTCATATTCCGGGAGCTCCTCCACCGTGATGGTGGAACCGCTTCTGTCCGGCGAACGCCCCAACAGGTAATCGCAGGAGACGTTATAGAAATCCGCGCACCGGGTTAAAAAATCCAGCCCGCATTCCCGGATGCCCTTCTCATAGTGGGAGAGCAATGCCTGAGAGATTCCCAGTTCTCCGGCAGCCTGCTTCTGGCTAATGCCGCGCTCTTTGCGCAGTAAAGTCAGAATTCTTGGAAAATCGGCGTTCATGGTCACAACCTCCGTCACACTTCAATCTACGTATTGTTGATTATAGTATATTACCTACCTTTTGTAAAGTAGAACTCCCGCGTTTTATGCAAAATGCCGTCGATTTCCCTGCCCTTTTTGGCATACAATAGAGAAAAACCGAAAAGGCGGGCGATGATTTTTTTGGAAAATTCTCCGGAATTTGGGGAAAACAGAATACTGGAAAGGGGAATACCCAATGATAACTTATAAACTGCATCTGCTGCGCCATGGCCTGACGGCGGGAAACCTTCGGGGCGAATATATCGGCGTCACCGATCTGCCGCTTTGCGAGGAGGGGCTGGACAAGCTTCAGGATCTGCTGGAGGAAAATGACTATCCCGCTGTTGGAAAGGTATATACCAGCCCGCTGAGCCGCTGTGTACAGACTGCCCAGATGCTGTATCCCGAGACCTTTCTGGAGCGGGTGCCCAAGCTGGCGGAGATGAATTTCGGCAGCTTTGAGGGCAAAAGTATCGCGCAGCTCAAGGGCCGGGAGGAATTCCTGCGCTGGATGGAGGGCGGCAAGACCGCGGCTCCGCCCAACGGGGAATCCGCCGAGGAATTTGCCAAGCGCCTTCAGGAAGGGCTGGACGAAATTTTCCGGGACATGATGGACAGCCGGATTCCCACGGCGGCGCTGGTGACCCATGGAGGGGTCATCATGAATTTATTGGCACAGTTTGGGTATCCCAAAAACGAGGCCAAAACCTGGGCCTGCCAGGCGGGATGCGGCTATACCATTCAGGTGACGCCCCAGTTCTGGATGCGGGACAGGCTGTTTGAAATTGTGGATGCCATTCCCCATCCCAAGGCCATGGGGGACGGGCAGTGGCAGGACAGCTATGAGGATGACTATGACTGGAGACAGGATGTCTGAGCGTGTGTGTGCCAGGAATATGACGAAAGGTTTGATACCGGATGAATTTGAGACGAAAGATAAAATTTGACGCCCGGCGTGCCCTGGGCGGCGGCTGGCCCAAGGCGATTTGCCTGGTTTTGCTCTCCCTGGGAATTACCACCCTGTTTTCCGTTTTGGAGGAGCTCTTTATCCTGATTACCCATACCACCAATTATTGGAGCCTGCTCACTGCCGCGCAGATTACCCCGCAGATGCTGATTTCCCTTTCAGAGGGGCCTCTGCTCATCAGCGCATTGCTGATTTTTCTCTCGGTGTTTATCAGCGCTCCGTTAAACTTAGGAGCTGCCAGATGGTACTATAACCGGACCCAGGGGGAATATGGGCCGGTCTCAGATGTATTTCACTTTTTTTCTCAGGGGCGCCTTCTGTGGCGTTCTATCTGGTATGCCGTCCAGCTGTTTGTGCGTTCCTTCCTGTGGGGGCTTGTATTTTTTGTGCCGGGTACGGCGGTGGGGACAGTCACCCTGGTGTCCATTCTGCGGGCCGGGGATCAGCTGGATCTCTTATGGGGCAGCCTGGGTGTGCTGTGCACTTTTCTGCTGCTTCTGGCCGGCGGCCTCCTCTACAGCATCTGCATCCAGCGGTACTTTTTGAGCGCCTTTTACCTGGCGAGAAATCCTGAGCTGCCGGCGCGCCGGGCGATTTGCCAGTCGGTGGCCGCGACCCGTTACCACCGGGGGGATCTCTTTGTGTTTGAATTCAGCTTTATCGGATGGAAGCTGCTGGGAATCCTCATTCTTCCGCAGCTGTATACGATGCCGTATCTCCTGCAGTCCCGGGCCATCTATGCCCGTTTTTTGATGGAGGCCTATGAAAATCCAGCTGTCACAATGGAGGTTCCCGCTCCCGACGCACAGGTAACCCGGGAGTTCTGTGCGCCCGGGGAGCCTGGGGATCAGCCCCAGCCCACCCAGCAGTGATAGGGGCTGCCGCGGCGGTTACGGGATCGGTGCCCCTGCCCCAGTCCGGGGCAGGGTTCAAAGGATATCCAGGATCAAAAAAGAAACAGCGGCCTGCGCAGATGCGCAGGCCGCTGTTCGCCGTTTGGGCAGTCAGAACCCGTCGGTTTGGGAGAAAGAAAGCCTGCCGGGATTCAGTAAAATAGATGGAGCCGCCATAGGAGCCAGAGGGGGAGAAGCCATCATAGGGCAGGCCCGCTTTTGCCGTCACAGCGCCCGCCAGACCTTATCGGGGCCCTGGAAGGCAAACAGGAATTGTGCCATGCCCGGGCGTCGTGTCCTGCTGGGTTAAGCCGAAACTTTTAGCAGAAATTATTGTCCGCAAAACCAGCGTAAGGCTTCAGGCAGACCGCACTGTGGCTGTCAGGTAAGGCGCCTTCTGTCAGATAATCAGCCCGCCGTTGACCCCGAGGATCTGCCCCGTGACGAAGCCGGATTCCTTGGAGGCCAAAAACGCGATACAGGCGGCCACGTCCTCGGGGGTTCCCAGGCAGCCCAGGGGAGTTTCCTCCCGGAGCTCGTCCAGCGCCGATTTTTCCAGATGGCGGTTCATCTGGGTTTGGATGACACCGGGGCACACACAGTTTACCCGGATCCCGCAGGGCCCCACCTCCTTGGCCAGCGCCTTGGTAAGGCCGATAACCGCCGCCTTGGCGGCGGAATAGGCCGCCTCGCAGGAGGCGCCCACCTGCCCCCACATGGAGGAAACGTTGATGATGCTGCCCCGCTTTGCCCGGATCATGCCGGGCAAAACCGCTCGGCAGGCGTACATTGCACCCTTGACAGTGACATCCAGCATCCGGTCGATATCCTCGTCCGTCAAATCCTGAAACAGCTTCTGCTGGGCAATGCCCGCGTTATTGACAAGGATGTCAATCCCACCGAAGCGCTTTTCAGCGGCATCCACCATCTGCTGTACGGCGCGGGGATCGCTGACATCCGCCTGGATGCACAGGGACTGGGCCCCCAGTTCCCCGAGTTCCCGGGCCAGCTGCTGCGCCTCATGCTGAGAGGTGTGGTAATTGATGACAATCTGACAGCCCGATTTTGCCAGTGCTAGGGCTGTGCTGCGCCCAATCCCCCGGGCAGCGCCGGTGATAAGGGCGGTAGGCGTAACACTCATGATACGTTCTCCTTTTTTCGGGATGGTTGGCCGTAACCGCCGGAGTACAGGCAAACGGAAGACGGCTGAACAGCCTGTAACAACGTTCCCGGTTTTGTGTCCCTGTCAATCCCCATTGCCGCGGAGGGGACACCAGCGGCCAAGGCGGTTTTAGCCCATTTGCAGCGGTACGGGCGGCACAGGGGCGGGCCCGGTTTCAGGGCCTTAGCCCCGCCCAAAAAGAAAGGCCTGTCCCACTGCTTCCCGGACAGCCGGTCCGAGGGGCAGGAGGAAAGCAGGCCGTTGGGACTGGGTCAGCAGGACTGGAAAAATTCCAGGATTTCTCCGTCCGGGCCGTATACGAACGCGATTCGTACCTTCATGGGGGCTGGAACAGCGTCAATCAGTGCATCCTTGGGGGCGATTTTTTCCCGGGCGCCGAACTGGACAGCTCTGGCGAAGGCGTCGTCCGCGTTTTCAACGCTCAGCGCCAGATGGAACCATCCGCCGGCCTTCTGCTCCTGGCAGGGGCCCTCATTGGAGCCGCCGTGGAACAGCTCCAGCACAGCGCCGTCACCCAGATCCACCATGGCGACCCGGGAATCCCCTTCGCCCCAGCGGGCGCGCAGGGTACAGCCCAGGCCCTCCAGGTAAAACTGCAGGGAACGCTCGATATCCGACGTGCGCAGCGCCACATGGTGGATGCCGCAGCCGGGGATGATTGTGTTGTTGGACATGAAAAACTCCTCACTTTCTGTATTAGGTTACTTTCTAAAATCAGGCTGGGGCCAGATACAGCCCTATGGGCAGGGTGCCCCCAGCCGGCGGGACATACAGAGGGCTCTGCTACTGGGCGTGAACCATGGGGACGGGGACTTCCTCCAGGATCTTTTGAATCATCTGCCGGGCCGCCTCGGAGGACTGTCCGGAGCCCCGGCCCTTACATAGGATGCGATGGCTCAGAATGTCTACAGCCATGGCTTTCACATCATCGGGGAGCACATAATCTCGCCCTTGGATGGCGGCGTGGGCCCGGGCGGCCCGAAGCAAGGCGATGGATCCGCGGGGGCTCACGCCCAGGCGAATCTGCTCGTGGTTTCTGGTGGCGTTCACCAGAGATACGATATAGTCATGGATGCACCCTGCCGCCTTTACCGTGGCTACGGCATCCTGGGCCTCGATAACCTGCTGGGCGCTGGCTACGGGGAACAGCTGTTCCAAAGCCGCCGCGCCGCCGTCCTGGGAGAGCATAGCGGCCTCGCTGGGCGAATCGGGATACCCCATGCTCAATTTTACAAAGAACCGGTCCAGCTGTGCCTCGGGAAGGGGAAAGGTCCCCTGGATTTCCACCGGGTTCTGGGTGGCGATTACTAAGAAGGGGCGATTGAGGCCATGGGTGACGGAATCGATGGTGACCTGGCGTTCCTCCATACACTCCAAAAGGCTGGACTGTGTCCGGGGAGTGGCGCGGTTTACCTCGTCCGCCAGCAGGATATTGGTGAAAACCGGGCCGGGTTTAAAGATGAATTCGCCTTTTTGCTGGTTATAATAGTTGATACCCGTCAAATCTGAGGGCAGCAGATCCGGCGTGAATTGGATCCGGCCAAAGCGGCAGTCCAAAGAACGGGCCAGCGCCTTGGCAAGGGTGGTCTTGCCGGTGCCGGGGATATCCTCCAGCAGAATATGGCCGGAGCACAGCAGGGAAACCAGTACCTTTTGAATCACCGGTTCCTTGCCGATAATCACCGTTTGTATATTATCGGAAATATTCTGGGTGAGCTGTCTTACCTCATTGAGTTCCATGATGCTTCCAATCCTTTCTGGGAATTGTGCCGGCTTTTTCAGATGCCTGATGCCCGAAGCGGCACAAAACTACGTTCAAAGAATCCATATCCTGTGTGTCACTTTACTTCCTTCCGGCCCGTGGCGTGCGCCCAAGCGAGGATTCTGCCTGCAGGGGACGGCGCGATTCCAGGAAAGACGCAGCCTGAAATCAATCCCGGCGGGAAGCGCTCCCGCTGCGGGATTGCCGAAAATACTGCCCGGACTAATTTCTGCCCCAGCTTGGACGACAATCCCTGGAAACGGATTCCTGCGGATATCGGTTTGAATGATGATATGCCCTTATTTTAATGATCCCAGAAGGGAAAGTCAACGCAGCGGCAAAAGAAAACCTCCGCTGCCCGGCAGCGGAGGTTTTCTGGAAAATTAGTCGTGTTCCTTATGCAGGCCCAGGCGCAGAATAAGTACCAGCACCAGAATGATTCCGGCTAAAACCAGAAAAAAGGAAACCACGGCGGTTACCCGGCTGCTGGTGAGCTTCACATCCTCCTGGGGCTTTGAGGATTCGGAATCCTGGGAGGAGGCGCTGGAGGACTGGGAAGAGATTTCGCTGGAACTCTCAGAGGAGGATAATTCCGAAGAGGACTCCTGAGAGGACGACTCTTCAGAAGAGGAGTCTTCAGAGGAACTCTCAGGTTCTTTTTCCTCTTCCTCCTGGAACTGGAAGGTATAGGTGGTTTTATCCCCGGAGGGCGCTGTCACCGTTGCGTTGACGGAGCCGGCAGAAGCCGGGATATAGGAATAGGGCACACTTTTGCCCCCTGCCGTATAGCTCACCTGGGCGCCCTGTGCCACATTGGGCTGGAAGGTGAAATAGGAGGAGCCCTTCGGCATGGAAAAGGTGTAGGTAGTGGTACCGGAGGAGAACCCGTTAAACTGCTTTCCCACCAGGCGGGAGCCGCTGGCGTCATAAAACTCATAGTAGGCTGAGGAGATGGAGGAATCGTTGGACGGGGCGGCCTGGCGTTTAAACTGAATGGTATACACTCCCACGTTTTTTACCGTCAGGGTGAGAGTGGTGGAATCGGAGACGGGAATCGCATGAAAGTACCCGCCGGAGGGGGAATAGGTCTTACTGCCGTCGGAAAGGGACATATTGGCGCCGGACTGCGCCTCTATACTGACCATGGCGGCCTCAGAGGGCAGGGTAACGGAAAAACTGTTGGAATCCAGTGAAAAATATTCGAAGGTATTGAGCTGCCGTCTTGAAGAAGTAAAGGCCGCGTAGCCCAATTTGGAAAGCGAAGCGGTTTGAGCGGCGGCGGTCATGGGAAGGGGAGCCGAAACCGCGGCACACACAGGAGCCGCAGACAGGCACAGAGCCATCGCGCCGGCAAGCAGGGCGGTGCTCCATCGATAAAGGCGTCTCATCAAAGCATCCTCCTTAGTTGGGCCCCAAGGGCCCGGCCTGGTCTCCCAGGGGTCGTTTCTTTACGGATACAGCGTCCGTTTGGACGGGTTTGGAACGTTTGAAGATTGGGAATACATCACAGCGTTATGATACTAGAATGCAGGCTGTCCCTGCTGTGCGCCTATTTATGGAAAGGCGTCCCTGAAAAACCGGGGCGGCCCTCCTTACGGCGCGGCGCCCCGTTGGGAAAGGCGATGCCGTTTTCCGGCGGTTTTATAGTGAATTTATCAAATTTTGCCGCAGTTTCGATCGAATTTTATTTTACCATGCGGTCACCGGGAATGCAACAAGCCCCAAATGTAAAGATCCTGTAAAATCGCTGGGAAACCTTGTTTTTGACAGGCGAATACGATAAAATGGTAGGGCGTGGACAAGAATAGAATATGGAACTAAATTCCAAATTGGCTGAAGCCTGGGCGGGAACCCAGGAAGGCCGCCGTTCAAAGGCCCGCAGCGGGCTGGGTTCCATAAAAAATACCGCCTTTGGCGGAGACGATTGGGAGAAATGTATCAGTGCTGAAAAAATACGCGACAGTATTCTTTATCTCCATGCTTCCTATAGTAGAATTGCGGGGCGCCATCCCGGTGGGGGCGACGCTTGGCTTGGATTTTTGGGAAAACTATCTGCTGTGTGTACTGGGAAATGTGCTGCCGGTGCCGTTTCTGATTCTCTTTGCAAAGGGGATTTTGGAGTGGCTGTCCCGGTTTGAAAAAATAGGGCCCTTCTTTCAGAAAATTATCCGCAAGGCCGATGAAAAGGCAAAAAATCTGGGGAAATTCGAGCTGCTGGGCCTGTTCCTGTTTGTGGCTGTCCCGGCTCCCGGCACCGGTGCCTGGACGGGTTCCCTGATTGCCGCCATTCTGCGCCTGCGCCTGCGCAGCGCGCTTCTGGCCATCGTGCTGGGAGTGATGGCCAGCGGGATCATCATGGGGATACTGTCGTTTGGCCTGCTGAGCTTTTTGGGAATCTGAACAGGCGGGCGCAAAGCATACTTTATCCGGCTTCCTCATAGAAATCTGGTAGGGCCAGGACTATGGAATTTTGGATAAGGGAGCGGTGCGAATGCTGAGTATTTCCTTGCGAATCACGAAAAAGAAGCTGGCGGCTCTGGGGATTGCTGCAGTGCTGCTGGGGACCGGGGCTGTGTTTGCCGCCAATTCTACCGGGGCGGGGGCGGCCAGTCCCGAGAGCGCTCAGGCGATGTCTGTCACGCAGGCCACACTCAAAACCGATGAGGAACGGGTGAACTATCTCAGGCAGTTTGGCTGGGAGGTTTCCGCAGAGCCCATTGAGGTCAAGGAGGTTTTGATTCCCCAGGAATTCGACGCGGTGATGGAACAGTACAATGCCGTACAAAAGCAGCAGGGGCTGGATTTGCTGCGCTGCCGGGGGAAAACCGTGCGCCGCTATACCTATGCCGTAAGCAATTATCCCGATAAGCCGGACTATGTTCGGGCGGATTTATTCCTCTACCGGGACAAGGTGGTGGGCGCTGATATCTGCTCGACACAGCTGGACGGTTTCCTGCACGGGCTGGAGATGCCAAAGCAGACTCAGGGGGAGAGCTGACGCTGACTGCATGGAGGAAAAGTTTTGAAACAGGGACAGGAAAAAAACGGGGCTCAGCGCCTGGATAAGCTCATTGGAAACCAGGGGCAGTATACCCGCAGCCAGGTGAAGGATTTGGTGCGGCAGGGCAGGGTGTCCTGGAACGGTTCAGTTGTGCGCCGTGCCGAACAGAAGGTTATGCCGGGCGATGACATCCGCATCGATGGGAAACCTGTTATCGTGCGCAGCCACATTTATTTAATGATGAACAAGCCGGCCGGCGTTGTGAGCGCCAGCCGGGACCCTCGTGCGGGCACTGTGGTGGATTTAGTTCCCGAGCAGTGGCAGCGGCGGGGGCTTTTTCCTGCCGGGAGATTGGACAAGGATACCACCGGGTTTCTGCTGATTACCAACGACGGGGAGTTTGCCCACCGGATGCTGGCGCCAAAAAAGCATATTCCCAAGGTGTATCTGGCGCAGCTCGAATTCCCGTTCGATCCTGCGCTTCCGCAGCGGTTTGCCTGTGGAATCCAGCTGGGGGACGGCACCTTGTGCCAGAGTGCGCAGGTGAGCCTGGAATGCCCGGGAGAGCGTCCGGTGGCCAGGGTGGTCCTGCATGAGGGAATGTACCACCAGGTGAAGCGGATGTTTGCCGCCTGCGGCAATCGGGTTCTTTCCCTCCGGCGGATCCAGATCGGCGGCCTTGCGCTGGATGAGCAGCTGGCTCCCGGGGAATGCCGTGAAATTCTGCCTAAAGAATTGGAGTCTATTTTGTACGGATTTTGATTGTAAATATTTGTGATTCTCTGGAAAAACCGGAAAATTAGTAATATTAAATAAACCCATTTTTTAAACTTTGGGTATTTAAGTACTTGTTATCGCGGCACTGTTTTTGTTATGATATTAGTATCAAATGGGGGTTCAAGTACCCCATTTATTATTAGTTTGGATGCGCTTTGCTGGATCCACAATCATTCAGGAGGTATTATAGTTATGGCAGGTCTATCATTAAAGCATATTTATAAAAAGTATGCTGGCGGAGTTACGGCTGTTTCCGATTTTTGCTTGGATATTGAGGATAAAGAATTTATCATTCTGGTTGGTCCTTCCGGATGCGGAAAGTCCACAACACTTCGTATGATCGCTGGTTTGGAGGAAATCTCTGAGGGCGAATTGTACATCGGTGACCGTCTGGTCAACGAGGTTGCCCCGAAGGAAAGAGATATCGCCATGGTGTTCCAGAACTATGCTCTGTATCCGCACATGACTGTGTTTGAGAACATGGCATTTGGTCTGAAATTGAGAAAAACTCCGAAGGATGAGATTAAGCGCCGTGTTGACGAGGCTGCCCGTATCCTGGATATCGCTCACCTGCTGGACAGAAAACCGGCTGCTCTTTCCGGTGGTCAGCGTCAGCGTGTTGCTCTGGGCCGTGCGATTGTCCGTGAGCCCCAGGTGTTCCTGCTTGACGAGCCTCTGTCCAACCTGGATGCGAAGCTCCGTGCTCAGATGAGAACCGAGCTGTCCAAGCTGCACATGAAATTGGGAACCACCTTTATTTATGTTACTCATGACCAGACTGAGGCTATGACCATGGGCGACCGCATCGTGGTTATGAAGGACGGCTTCATTCAGCAGGTCGATACTCCTCAAAACCTGTATGACAGCCCCACAAACGTCTTCGTTGCTGGATTTATCGGATCTCCCCAGATGAACTTTATCGACGCAAAGCTTGTTGAAAAAGACGGCAAATATGTCGTTGAGTTTGGAAACAACTTCTCCGTTGAGGTTCTGGCTTCCAAGGCTAAGGGCACCAATATCGCTGATTTTGTTGGCAAAGAGGTTGTTCTGGGTATCCGTCCTGAGAACCTGAGCGATGAAGAGATGGTTCTGTCCAACGCGAAGAGCGGCGTTATCGAGTGCACCGTTGAGGTTACTGAGATGATGGGTTCTGAGACCTATCTGTACCTGAACTGCGACGGCAACCAGATGATCGCCCGTGTTGAGCCGAACTCCACCGCGAAGGCTGGCGACAAGATCAAGATTGCTCTGGATGTCAACCGCGTTCATATCTTTGATAAAGAGACTGAGAAAGTTATCTGCAACTGATTGGTTCGATTGCTTTCTGGTACATTGTTGAATGAAAAGAGAACACTGTGTTGTAAAAATGCAGTGTTCTCTTTTTTGTTTCATTTTTACAGCGGCTGCACGGTGCTGACAGGGCCCGACACGGTGCCTTTCCCGGCGGATTGCCGGGTTCGGCGCACTTGGCGTCCGGCTTGCCGGATGATGGGGAATGACTTGTTTTCCTGCAGGGAGAATTCTCCCGAATGCCGTTGTGCGTCAAAAGGTCACTTTAAAGGAACCGGCTTTACGCTGCAGGCAAATTGCCGCGGGATTCTTGTACTGTGCGTCCCAATATTAGAGGAGGAGTGTCTGCTATGGCTCGTATTTACCTGCTGCCCCAGGAGGGGAGCTTCTATAAGGCAAACCTGCATTCCCACACCACGGTGTCTGATGGAAAGATGACGCCGGAGGAATCCAAACAACGCCATCTTGAGGCGGGCTATTCGGTGGTGGCCTACACTGACCATGAGATCTATATCAACCATGAGGAGCTCAACGACGAAAAATTTGTGGCTCTGGCCGCCTATGAAATTGACATCAACCAGTGGACGGACAGGGTCCAGCGTTTCGCGCAGAAAAAGACCTATCACATCAACTTCTATGACAAGGCTCCCTGGGAAAACGCCGAGGAAAAAAAAGAAACCCTGCTGCCGGAACAGCGGTATGATGATATCAATTATATCAACAGTTTTATCGCCAGGATGAATGCCCGGGGCTTTTTGTCCTGCTATAACCACCCCTATTGGTCGCTGCAGAATTATGATGATTTTAAGGCGCTCAGAGGGCTGTGGGCCATGGAGATCTACAACCATGGCTGTGAGGTGGATGGACTGTATGGCTACAACCCACAGTCCTATGACGAGCTATTGCGTACCGGTGCCCGGCTGTACTGTGTCTCTACGGATGATAACCACAACTGGGCCCCCTTTGGAACGCTGTACTGCGATTCCTTTGGCGGTTTTACCATGATTAAGGCGCCCAAACTGGACTACACCTCTATCATCCAGGCCATGGAGCAGGGAAATTTCTATTCCTCCATGGGGCCTGAAATTGAGCAGCTGTACCTGGAGGACGGCGTTTTAACTGTCACCTGTTCGCCGGTGGAAAAAATTTATGTGATAACCCAGGGGCGCAAGTGCTATTATAAGATGGCGAACCCCGGGGAAACCATCACACAGGCGCAGTTTAAGCTGGACGGCACCGAGGGCTATATCCGTGTGGACTGCCGGGATGCCAAGGGCCTGCACGCCAACAGCAACGCCTATTTTATCGATCAGCTGGGGCTGATGGGATAGGGATTTCCGGTGTGGGCCAGCTTTTTTGAAGGCGCGGCTGCCATACAAAACGCAAAACCATTTATTTTGCTATCAACCTTTTTTGATAAACAGGAGCACGGCGGATGCGGCCCGCCGGCTCCTGTTTTTTGTGTCTCCCCTTGGCCGTACCGGCGGGACGCTGCCCGGTTTTGCCGCAAGAAGTACGCGCAGCGCGCCTGGTTGGGGCCAAATTCCAAAGAAAGAGGCCTTCATGGTACAAGTACGTTGCCGTCCCATCCTGTTCGGACACCGCCCCAGTGTATCCAGCAGTCAGCCTGGCGAGGGGTGGCGGTGATAGCCAAGGGGGGTGCCTTCTGAGTTCCGGGTTTCCCTCTACCCGCCCAGGCCTTGGATTCCCCGTGGCAATGGCGCTTCGCCGTTCCAAGAGGCTCCGGGCTTTGGCGTAGGAGCGCAAAAGAGCTGCGGAAACGTCCTCAAGGGATAAATTCCGCGCTGCCTGGATTGAACGTCTGGCTTATGGGGATACGGGGTTCCCGCCTGTACTGAGCCGGACTGGAAATACCGGGAGGTTGTATCCCGGGGTGCGCCGCTGTCTCACGGAGCCAGGTTGTGCTCAGGAAAGGGAACGATTCAGGTTCTGGATTTCCATAGAAGCGCACTGAAAAAACGTATGCCTGCCGGACTGGTGAAATTAGCAAGATGACAGGCTGAACTGCCTTGGCAAGGTGAGTATGGCGTCCCTATGAGCACAGATGATAGGGAATATTGTAAACTTATTTGATATTTTTAGTTTACAATAAGGCGCGGTGCTGGTATAATAAACGCAAATAAGGATAAAAACGGCATTAGCCGTTTTTTGCGGATGCGTTTCTTTTACCGTTCTGGTAGCAAGCCGATAGGCGGCTTGCATTTTGGTATAATTGTGACAAACTTCCAGATAGGCCCCTGAACATCTTCTGGCATTTCTCTTAAGCCGGATCCGGTCAAGGCTGGATAATCTTTACGTTGGAAACAATTCCGTATGGTTAAGAACAGCTGCCGCGTTGGCGCTTTTCCGCAGCCAGTCAAGGGGGATGGATCCCCGCAAAATGAGTAACCAACGCCCCATGGCTTTGGAAATTGAAGAGGATGCAGGAGCACTGGGATTCAAAAACTGGGCTTCATCCTGTGCCGGCCTTGAAGCCGCAGCTGTGAGAGCATGGGATGCAGCAGGGCTGCAGACCAAGAAACTTCTATCTGTCAATGAAAAGGTTGGAGGAACAAAAATGAAACCAGAACGAAAGCTGAAAGCCCGGCATCTGGCCATGTGCGCCTTATTTTCCGCACTGATTGCCATTGGCGCCTTTATCCAAATCCCGGTTCCCTTTATGGACTATTTCACCCTGCAGTTTCTGTTCGTAATCCTGTCCGGGATGCTGTTGGGCGCGCGCCGGGCAAGCATTTCCGTTGGAGTTTATGTGGCGGTTGGCCTGTGTGGGATTCCCGTCTTTGCCGCTGGCGGGGGCCCGCAATATGTGCTGCGCCCCAGCTTTGGCTATCTGCTCGGTTTCATCGCGGCGGCGGCTGTGGTTGGGTTACTCTGCCGAAAGCTCAAAGCCCAGCGGTTTCCGCAGTACTTTCTGGCGTCGCTGGGAGGGCTTCTGATCACGTATACTATCGGCTTTGCTTACAAATACCTCATTCTCAACTGCTATCTTGGGGAGAGCGCTCCGTTGTCCCTGGTGATTCTCTCGGCATTTCCATTGGATTTGCCCGGAGATGTGGTCCTGTGCGTTGTGGGTTCAGCGCTGGCAGGAAGGCTGAGCCGGATCCTCAGAAAGGAGAATTTGCTTTGATCACCCAACTGAAAGAAAAAATACTCGGCGGCGGGGAAATTTCCCGGGAGGAGGCCCTCTCGCTGTCCGGGCACTCGGACCTGGAAGCGCTCTGTGAGGCGGCGGATGAGCTCCGGCGCGCCTTTTGCGGGAACCGGTTTTCCCTGTGCTCCATTGTAAACGCGAAAAGCGGGCACTGCTCGGAAAACTGCAAATTTTGCGCTCAATCGGCCCATTTTCCGGTGGGAACCCAGGAATATCCCCTTATGGGGGCACAGGAGCTTGCCCAGGCGGCCCGGGACCACTTCCGGCGGGGTGTGGGCCGTTTTTCCCTGGTGACTTCGGGCAGAACGCTTTCCCGGGAGGAGACACAGGCCGTATGCGGCAGTGTGCGGAAAATCAAGGAACAGTGCGGGGTTTCGGTGTGCGGCTCCCATGGGCTTCTGGACTATGGGCAGCTTGCAGCCCTGCGTCAGGCGGGCGTCACCCGGTACCACTGTAATTTGGAAACCTCCCGCCGCAACTTTCCGGCGGTGTGCACCACACATACCTATGAGGACAAAATCAGGGTGCTGCGGGATGCCAAGCGCGCCGGGCTTCAGGTGTGCAGCGGCTGTATCATCGGCATGGGGGAGACGATGCGGGATCGCATCGACTTGGCGCTGGATCTCCGGGAACTGAAGGTGGACAGTGTGCCTGTCAATGTGCTTACGCCCATCCCCAAAACTCCGTTTGAAGCTGTGGGCGCCCTGGAACCCCAGGAAATTCTGCGCACGGTGGCTGTGTTTCGCTTTTTGCTCCCGAAAGCGGTGATCCGTATGGCGGCGGGCCGGGGCCGGTTTGAGGATAAGGGGGAGAAGCTCTTCACAAGCGGTGCCAACGGGGCAATCACCGGGGATATGCTCACCACGTCCGGAATTTCCATCGAGACGGATTTGCAGCTGATACGGCGGCTGGGGTATGAGCTGGAACGGGTTTGAGAGAACTGTGTGCGGCTGCCTTATGGGGGATCTGGGATATCGCGCCTAAGTGACAAAAACAGGGCGCAGATATGGGTTTGTCAAGGGCTCCAACGCTTGTGCGCCCAAGGGCTTCTCCCGGAAAAAACGCGGCCCGTTATTTTTACCCGTGTAAAGAATACCAGCAGGATGGCCCGCCGTTCTGATGGAGAGGACAGATATTGCCGAAACCGGCTTGCCTTGGATTCCGGGGAATCCTGCGGGCGGGTGCCAGAGAATGACCCCGGCGCCATCTTAGTGTGAGATTGTTCCTCTGGCCGGGACAGGCGGTGCTGTGTGGAAAGGAAGAGTTTCAATGAAGAAAAGGGGAATTTTTGTAGCGGGAACCGGCACCGATGTGGGCAAAACCTATGTCAGCGCCCTTTTGGTGAAAAGCCTGCGGGAAAGAGGCATGAATGCCGGATATTTTAAGCCCGCGCTCAGCGGGGCTGTCCGTGAGGGTGAAAGGCTGGTTCCCGGGGACGCCCAAATGGTGTGCGAATGCGCCGGGCTTCCGGGAGATCCGGCCGATTATGTGGCTTACTGCTATGAGCCCGCCGTATCCCCGCATTTGGCGGCACAGCTGTCGGGCAAGCCCATTGAACCCGATGGGATTATGAATCGGTTCCGGGAGATTGCGTCGCAGTTTGACTATGTGCTGACAGAGGGCTGCGGAGGCATTTTCTGTCCGCTGCGCACAGACAGCCGGACGCTGCTGCTCACGGACGTGGCCTCCCTTTTAGGGTATGAGGTGGTTTTGGTGTCTCCCAGCGGGCTGGGAGCTATCAACGCCGCTGTGCTGGCGGTTCAATACGCCCAAAACAGGGGACTGCATCTGCGGGCGGTTATCATGAACCAGTTTGAAGATGAGAATTTCCTACATCAGGATAATAAAAAGCAAATTGAACGCTTTACCGGCCTGGAAGTGGTACCGGTGGCGAGGAATGCCCGGACGATTTCCGCTGATTTTTTGTTGGAGAGTTCCGCTTTGGCCTGAAGGATTTACGGATAGTCTGGAAGGACGGCATGGGCCCGGTGTGCTCCGGATGCACAGTCAGGCGGTTGACGGGCTGTGCCAAAGAGGGCCTGTCCTTTTCGTACAGCCGCCGAAGGATGGGGCATCCCGGAAAGGAGCGTGTGGATTCCGTATAAAAACGGTGCCGTCTCTCCGGGCTGCGGCCTGCTATAAAAATTTTATGCCGCCTCCGGAGGATACAAGACCCGGATCCGCCTATCCGGTGAACCTGAAGGGAAACCCCGCGCTTCGGGCAGGCCAATAGAGGGTTCCTGCAAAGGAATCCGCTTTTGCAGCAAAGAAAGAATTGCATTTCCCGCGCATTCGTTTTATAATAAAATGTACTGGCGGCCCGGAATGTCCGTAATGGGCCGAGCCGTTGTCAGCCTGAAGCATCACAGCCGAGAGGCTTTTTTCAGTTGGATAGGAAAAAGAAAGGAAACGATGAAGGAATGCAGGAGAATCAGACGCCCAATATGCAGGAGCAGGAGCAGACGCCGGAGGAGCTCTCGGAGATTTTGAGAATCCGCCGGGAAAAGCTGGCTTCCTTAAAGGAAGAAGGCGAAAACCCCTTTACCATTACCACCTATGAGCGCAATGCCTATGCCGCTCAGATTGTGGAACATTTTGATGAGTTTGAGGGCAAAGAGGTGTCCGTAGCCGGACGCATTATGTCCAAGCGCGGAATGGGCAAGGCCGGTTTCGTGGATCTGCGGGATTCCAGCGGGAAAATACAGCTCTATGTGCGGATTGACGGCGTGGGCGAGGAAACCTATGCCAAGTTCCGCAAGTGGGATATCGGGGATATTGTTGGAGTCAAGGGAGAGGCCTTCCGCACCAAGCGCGGAGAAATTTCCGTGAAGGCCTCCTCGATGGTGCTTCTCTCCAAATCCCTGCAGCCCCTGCCGGAGAAGTGGCACGGACTCAAGGACACGGAGCTGCGGTACCGCCAGCGGTATGTGGATTTGATTGTCAATCCCGAGGTTAAGGACGCCTTTGTCAAGCGCTCCAAGATTATCAGTGAGATCCGCCGTTACTTGGATTCCAGGGAGTATCTGGAGGTTGAGACCCCGGTTCTGCATACCGTGGCCGGCGGCGCGGCGGCACGCCCGTTTATCACTCATCACAACGCCCTGGACATCGATATGTATATGCGCATCGCGCTGGAACTGCACCTGAAGCGCCTGATTGTGGGCGGCTTTGACAAGGTGTATGAAATCGGCCGCGTGTTCCGCAACGAGGGCACCGACACGAGGCACAACCCGGAATTCACCCTTTTGGAGTTGTACGAGGCCTACACGGACTACAACGGCATGATGGATCTGACAGAGGACATGATCCGCACCGTTGCCAAGAAGGTTTTGGGCACGGCGCAGATTACCTATAACGGCATTGCCATCGATTTGGACAAGCCCTTTGCACGGCTTTCCATGCTCCAGGCAGTTAAGCAGTATTCCGGTGTGGATTTTGACGCCATCCAGACCCTTGAGGAGGCCCGGGCAGCCGCCAGGGAGCACCACATCGAATACGAGGAGCGCCACCTCAAGGGGGATATCCTCAACCTGTTCTTTGAAACCTATGTGGAGGAGCATTTGATTCAGCCCACCTTCATCACCGGGCATCCGGTGGAGATTTCTCCCCTGGCCAAGAGAATGCCCCAGAATCCCGGCTATACAGAACGGTTTGAACTGTTTGTAGTGGGACGGGAGCACGCCAACGCGTTCTCGGAGCTCAACGATCCCATCGACCAGCGGGAGCGGTTTGAGCGCCAGATGGAGCTCAAGGCCCAGGGAGACGATGAGGCCAGCGACATGGATACGGATTTCCTGAATGCGCTGGAATATGGAATGCCTCCCACCGGCGGCCTTGGCATCGGTGTGGACCGCCTGGTGATGCTGCTTACCGACAGCTACTCCATTCGGGATGTCCTGTTGTTCCCGACCATGCGTCCGAGAGACGACAAATAAAAAAGGTATTGCTCCTGTCTGTGCGGCGGATGAGGAGACCAACACCATCCAAGCCACAGTACAAGGAGGAACCTGGGAATGAAGCTCAAGGAACTGGAAAAGAAATGGGAGAATTACTGGTACCACTATAAATGGGAAACCTGGATCGGCATTTTCCTTGTTCTTTTTGTAGGGCTGTTTATCCGTGACCAGCTATCCAAGGAAAAGTTCGACATGAATGTGGTGATTGTCTCGGAAGAGCTTGTCATCCAGGAGGATCTGGATTTATTGGCACAGCGCCTGGAGCAGTATGTGCCGGACTATGACGGGGACGGCGTGGCCAATGTAAATGTGGTGGACTATGCCATTCCCTCGGTGATCACCAGCGAGGAGGAGCGGGATCAGCTCTCTGCCGGTACCACCCGGTTCCAGGTGTCCATGTCCGACGGCGAAAACTTTCTGTTCATCTTTGACGATGCCAACTATGAGGGGTTTGAGGCCCAGCAGATTGCCACGAACCTGGACGGGATTTCTTCGGAATATGTGGAGGAATCCGTAAAGGTTATGCTGGATGACACCGGACTTCTCAAGGACTGTATCACGATGGAGGACAGAGGGATGTTCCTGATTCTGCGCAGTACGGACGGGCTGATGCACGGTACGGACTCCAAACAAGAGAAGGTGCAGAATAATTTTGAGCACGCCAAGGAAGTGCTTACCAACTTTTTGACTGACAAGAAGCTGCATGGGAATTAGGTTCCCTTTTCATTGAACCGAAAAATCCCCGGAACCATGGTTCCGGGGATTTTTTTAGCTATCTAACGCAATGCATCCCGCCAGCTCCCCTGGAATGCAGGACGTTCTGAGGTTATGACGGGAACCCCGGAGCCGCAGCTCCAGGGGGAGGACAGGCATAGCGTGCGCTTTTGTTTGCGGGAATTCGGGGAAAACGGAGTTCCCGAGCGGAATTGAAGTTCCTACTGAGCGTCCGGCAGCCCGATGAGACAAGCCGGGTTCAGCGCCGTCATCTGGCGGATCTGCTCTGGGGTGAACTCATAGTCCAGGAGCATGGAGATGAGCAGGCGCATTCCCTGCGCGGGTGTGGGAGAGGAGCGGATACCATAATCGGTCGCCAGGACAAAGTGCTCAGGGCCTACCTCCCGGATCACCCGCATCCAGTGGGTAAAGGTTTCCACCTGGGTGTAGTAGTCCAACTCACACGTCCGGTCCATATATTCGGGTTCCACATAGTAGTGGGTGTGGGGCGTATCCGGGAAAAACAGATCCCCGGCGCAGCCCTCCAGAAACGCGCCCTGGCTTGCGGCCCATTTCTGCTGCTGGATGGTCATGGCGCGCCGTGCGGGGTGGGCGATGAGTACCTTTTTAATGCCGTAGCGTTTGGCCAGCTCCACAACCCGCACAGACTCCTGGGGGGATACGTGCCCGGTGTTCAGATAGACTTCGGGTTTTTCGGCCACCATGGAGAGAATCTCGTCCAGCTGGGGCGGGATGGGATCCTCCAGGGGGATGCAAACGGCTCTGGAGAGCTCCTCCTGACGAAACTTTGGGTAGGCGTCCTTCAGAGGCACGGGTTTGCCGTCGATAAGGGTGGCCTCCCGGGAAGCAGAGTAGTAGGTGCAGTGGGAACCGAAGCTGATAAACCGGCAGCCGCCCTCCAGGTTGAGCGCGGTGCGCACAGCCCTTGGATTCATCCCGCCGTGACAGGAATTCATCAGGTATCCGCCGAAGGTGGTGATTCCCGGCACGTGCCGGTTTACCATCCAGGCGGTGCCGGAGGCCCAGCCGAACACATCGTAGTATACCAACGAGCGCATCCCGGCGTCCCTGGCGTCGATGGCGGCCTGGATGGGATCCAGGTGCCCGGGATTGGAGCCCAGAACAGGCCCGGCGTGGACGTGGCTGTCAATGGCGCCTACCAGCAGCTGATCGGGCAGTTCCATTTGCCGGTGGGAAAATGTCTCATTCAGCTCGCTGAGCGGCTTGGGGGTCTGGGGAATAAAGAGTTCCTGTTCCATGATAAGGTTTCCTTTCTGTTTATCGTATCAAATGACAGCCTGAATCAAGCTGAGGGGACCGGCGAATTGCCTTTCTTTCAGTATATCGCCGGACCCATGCCGCTTCCAGTGTGAAAAACAGAGAAAAACACACAACCGTCTCAGTGAAAACAACGGGAACGGCTGACCGGAAAGGAATACTTTCCAACATTGCGGTGGTAAATTATATGAAAGGATTCTCACGGATTCCTGCATAAACAGGCTATCTTATTACTAAAAAACAGTAAAAACGCAAAAAAATGAATCGAAAGGGGAAAAAATAGTCACGTGCACCTTGATTTTCATGGGCTGTACCGCTATAATGGGTAAAAATAGGAAAATGATAGGTTGCCGGGCGGGAATGAGGCAGCGGGTGAAGCCGTGGACATACCGTCACAGCAGGGGAAAGGGGAAGCGCTATGAACTTTCAGAATGACTATTTGAACCGGGTCTATGAGGAGGTCTGCCGCCGCAATGCCGGTGAGCCGGAGTTCCTTCAGGCGGTACGGGAGGTCCTGGAGTCGCTCAAGCCGGTTGTGGAGAAGGATCCCAGCATCGAGAAAAACGGTGTGCTGGAGCGTATTGTAGAGCCGGAGCGTTTCATCCAGTTCCGGGTGTCCTGGGTGGATGACAAGGGCCAGGTTCAGGTAAACCGAGGCTACCGTGTTCAGTTCAATTCCGCTATCGGCCCCTATAAGGGCGGCCTGCGCTTTCATCCGTCGGTCAATGCGTCCGTCATTAAATTCCTGGGCTTTGAGCAGGTGTTCAAAAACTCCCTGACCGGCCTGCCCATGGGCGGCGGCAAGGGAGGATCCGATTTTGATCCCAAGGGTAAATCCGATATGGAGATCATGCGCTTCTGCCAGAGCTTTATGACAGAGCTCGCCAAGCACATTGGCGCGGACACGGATGTCCCTGCCGGGGATATCGGAGTTGGAGCCAGGGAGATAGGCTACCTGTTCGGACAGTATAAGCGCCTGCGCAACGAGTTTACCGGGGTGCTCACCGGAAAGGGCCTCACCTACGGCGGCTCCCTGGTGCGCAAAGAGGCCACCGGGTACGGGCTGCTGTACTTTACCAGCGAGATGCTGAAAAATATGAAGCAGGAGAGTCTGCAGGGCAAGCGCGTGGTCATCTCCGGATCCGGAAACGTGGCCATCTATGCGGCCCAGAAGGCCCAGGAGCTGGGCGCCACCGTTGTGGCGATGTCCGATTCCAATGGTTATATTATCGACGAGGCCGGTATTCAGCTGGCGGTTGTCCAGCAGATCAAAGAAGTGGAGCGCGCCAGAATTAAGGAATATGCCCAGAGAGTGCCCTCCGCCCAGTATGTTGAGGGCTGCCGCGGAATCTGGAGCGTCAAATGCGATGTGGCCCTGCCCTGCGCCACTCAGAACGAACTCAATGGCCAGGAGGCCCAGCAGCTGGTGGATAACGGCGTGATGGCGGTTGCGGAAGGCGCCAATATGCCCTGTACCCCCGAGGCTGTGGAGATATTCCTGAAAAACGGCATCTTCTTTGGCCCTGCCAAGGCTGCCAATGCGGGCGGCGTGGCAACCTCCGGGCTGGAGATGAGCCAGAACTCCATGCGTTACTCCTGGACTGCCCAGGAGGTAGATGAAAAGCTCAAGGGCATTATGGTCAATATCTTCCACAGTGCCTACAATGCGTCCAAGGAGTATGGCGCTCCCGGAAACCTGGTGTTGGGAGCCAATGCCGCGGGTTTTGCCAAGGTGGCCCAGAGCATGATCGCCCAGGGTGTGGCCTATTAAGGGAACGTGCTCAGCATTTTTGCCGGGAGAGCCCTCCGCAGCCGTATGCCCCGGATTTGTATTTTCTGGGAATGCGTGCTACAATAGAGAAAGAATCGCAATTCCTCCCGTTTATTTAACGGGGGGAATTCCCTCCTCATACCGGCTCGGAGCGGGGGCGTGGGCGGATAGGCCGGAGAAAAGGTGAATAGTATGACAATCCGTGTGGAAAAGACACAGCACCCCAAAGAAAAACCTGTGGATCACAATCAGCTGGGATTCGGTGACATCTTTACCGATCATATGTTTTTGATGAATTATAAAGAGGGACAGGGCTGGTACGACCCCAGAATCGTCCCCTACGGCCCCCTTTCCCTGGATCCGGCGGCGATGATCCTGCACTATGCCCAGGAGGTCTTTGAGGGGATGAAGGCCTACTGCGGAGAGGACGGCGTGGTACGCCTGTTCCGTCCCCAGGAGAACTTTAAGCGCCTGAACAGCTCCAATGAGCACGTGTGCATCCCGCCCGTGGATGAGGAGTTGCTCCTGGATGCCCTCAAGCAGCTGATTATCCTGGACAAGGACTGGATCCCCACAGCGCCCAACACCTCCTTGTATATCCGCCCCTTTATCATTGCAACAGATGCCCATCTGGGCGTGCGGCCCTCTCACGAGTACCTGCTGGCGATTATCCTGTCTCCGGTGGGCGTATACTACAAGGAAGGGCTCAACCCGGTGAAAATCTATGTGGAGACCAAGTATGTGCGTGCTGTGAGAGGCGGCCTGGGGATGTGCAAGACCAGCGGCAACTATGCGGCTTCCCTGAAAGCCCAGGTGGTTGCCAACGATCAGAATTACACCCAGGTGCTCTGGCTGGACGGCGTGGAGCGTAAATATATTGAAGAAGTGGGCACCATGAACGTGTTCTTTAAGCTGGGCGACGAGATTGTCACCCCGGAATTGCGGGGCAGCATTCTGCCCGGCATCACCAGAAAATCCGCCATCGAGCTGCTGCGCCACTGGGGCTATAAGGTTTCGGAGCGCCTGATTTCCATCGAAGAGGTGGCCCAGGCCGCCAAGAACGGGGAACTGGTGGAGGCCTTCGGAACGGGTACGGCTGCGGTTATCTCCCCCATCGGCCACCTGAAGTGGGGAGACGACATTATGGAAATCAATTCCGGCGCCATTGGCCCGGTGTCTCAGAAGCTGTACGACACCCTCACCGGTATCCAGTGGGGACGCCAGCGGGATCCCTTCGGCTGGATGGTCGAGGTCTGCGAGAAGTAATCTGGCTCACGATGGATGGTTTGGACGGCCCTGGTGGGTGAAACCAGGCGAACAGCCGGCGCAAGCCCTTGCCATAGGGAGAGGGTGCCTGCTGCTGCGGCCGTCGCCCATGGTAGGGAAAGGGTTTGCCCTGCGCGGGTCTGCAGGCTGTCTGAGAAGGATAGAACACAAGCGCAAGCCCAGGAAAAACGGCGCCGGGACTTTCCAGGCGCCGTTTTTGCGCTGTGGGGCATGAAAAAGGAGGCGGGAGCTCTGCGGGAATTAGAGTATCGGATTGGTTCGGAATTTGATGGGATGCGGGCCGGGGATTATTTGCGCCGGCACCAGGGCTTTTCCGGGCGCGTGCTCCGGGATATCCGAAAGGACGCTTCCAGCATCGACTGCTGCGGCAGCCATATCCGCCTGGTGGATCCCCTGCATACCGGGGACGTGCTGCGTATCCGCCTGCAGGAGCCGGATTGGCAGCTGGAGCCCAGTTCCTTGAGCGTGCCCATCGCCTATGAGGATGAGGATGTCATTGTATTCAATAAGCCGGCCGGGATGCCCTGCCACCCCACCCCGGCCCACCGCCGGGACACCCTGGCAAATGTGTTTGCCGGGCTGTGCGCCCAGCGGGAAGAACGCATGGTGTTCCGTCCCCTCAACCGCCTGGATAAGGATACCTCCGGGCTGGTGCTGGCGGCTAAAAACAGCTATGCGGCGTCCTGGGCGGCGCAGTCCTGTCAAAAGCAGTATCTGGCCCTGTGCTGCGGCAGGCTCCCGGAGGATTTCGGACGCATCGATCTGCCCATCGGGCAGCCGGACGCCCAGGCTCCCCGCCGGGCAGTGCTTCGGGAGGGTCAGCGGGCTGTCACCAATTACCGGGTTCTGCAAAGATTTGATAATTATACACTTTTATGCATTTCCTTGGGGACCGGAAGAACCCATCAAATCCGGGTGCATTTTGCCCATACCGGCCATCCTCTGGCCGGAGATCTCCTGTATGGAGGCACTATGGAACTTCTGGATCACCAGGCCCTCCACTGTTTTCGGCTTCGGTTTCAGCCTCCTGGGGGACAACAGGCGGTTTGGGTGCAGGGGGCTTTGTGCAAAGAGTTCGAAAATGCCCTGCATTTGCTTGGAAAGTAGATGGAAATGCATAAAACAGACGATGGAATGAATTTTTTTTCAAAAATCCCTTGCAAAATGATTTTTTTGCAGTATAATGATAAGCACAGTCCGCAATTGAAAAGAGAAAATACGGACTGCCTAAACAAAGTATTACAGAGGCAAGTGGTTTGGAAGGGTTCTTTCAAACACCCGGATGTGCCTGTCCGGTCCGGCAAAGCGGCCCGGGCCCGGTTCTTGAGAAGGGCACAACTCCCAGAAAGGAATGAGCATTGTTATGAAGAAAAAGGTATTTGCGGCGCTGCTGAGCGCGGTTTTGGTGTTGGGCTTGGCAGGTTGTTCCGGAGGATCGGACAACAATAAGGCTGACGACAGCGTTCAGAAGATTAAGGACAAGGGCGAGCTTGTGATGCTCACCAACGCTGCGTTCCCTCCCTTTGAATATGTGGACGGCGATACCATCAAGGGCGTGGATATCGACATCGCGCAGGCCATCGCCGATGAGCTGGGCGTCAAGCTGACAGTCACCAACATGGATTTTGACCCCATTGTGGATTATGTCAAGAGCGGCAAGGGCGATCTGGGCCTGGCCGGCATCACCCGCAACGAAAAGCGGGAAAAGGCTGTGGATTTTTCCAACACCTATGTAAAAACCAAGCAGTATATCATTGTCCCCAAGGATGTGGACACCGCTTCCTTTGACCCCAACGGTAAAATTGCCGGTGTACAGCAGGGAACCACGGGCGACACCTACTATGCCAGCGATGAAGAGGTAATGAAGCCCTCCGAGGTCAAACGGTATAAGAGCGCCGTGGACGCTGTCGCCGACCTGAAACTGGGCCGTGTGGACTTTGTGATTATCGACGAGCTCCCGGCGAAAAAGCTGGCGGAGCAAAACCCCGAGACAAAGTGCTATGACCCCGGCTATGAGGAAGAGGAATATGCCATCGCCATGCAGAAGGATTCCCCGGAACTGCAGAAGGTGGTAAACGATGTCCTCAAGAAGCTCCAGGATGAGGGCAAAATTGACGAGTTCCTGGTGAAGCACACCTCCAACGAGGCCTAAACTGAAAGTTTGGGCGCGTCAGGAAACTTGAGTTTCTACGAATAGCGGCCAGCAGACAGCCTACAAACGCCGTCTGCTGCCGTTTTCGCGTTATGGATAAAAACCCTGTACCCCCCTAAGCAGGCGGAGCCTGAAGGGCACAACGAAGGCGGAACACGGGCTTCTGCGGGGTACGGAGTGCTGTCCGATAGGACAGGCAGAGAAAAACAGGGAAGGAAGGGCGCCAATGAACACCATGATGCTCTCAATATTTTCCGGGTTGGGAGAAAAGCTCTATGACTCGCTGATTGACGGCAACCAGTATAAGCTGATTCTCACCGGTTTGCAGAATACTCTGATTATGGCGGTTTGCGCCACATTGATGGGAACCCTCATCGGTATGGTGATCGCCGTCATCAAGTATTTTGCCCAGGATAACCGCAAGCTGTGGATTCTGGACAAGCTGTGCGATTTGTACACCACCGTCATCCGCGGAACGCCTGTGATGGTGCAGCTGCTGATTTTAGCCACCGTCATTCTCACCTTTATGAAGGAAGCGCTGCCCATCGCCATCATTGGGTTTGGTATCAACTCCGGCGCCTATGTGGCGGAGATTATCCGGGGCGGGATTGCCTCTGTGGACCGCGGGCAGGCTGAGGCCGGGCGCTCCCTGGGGCTTACCCAGATGCAGACCATGCGCCATATTGTGCTGCCCCAGGCCATTAAGAATATTCTCCCGGCACTGGGCAACGAGTTCATCGCCCTGCTCAAGGAGACCTCCATCGCGGGCTATGTGGCGGTGCACGATTTGACCAAGGCCGGCGAGATGATTAAGAACAACACCTTTGACGGAACCGCCCTGTTCATTGTGGCGGGCATTTACTTAATTCTGGTCATCGGCCTGACCAAGCTGCTGAAAATTTTTGAGAGGAGGCTGGCGAAGGGTGATAAGCGTTAAAGAACTCAGAAAGAGTTTTGGAGACCATGAGGTTCTCAAGGGAATCAACGAGACCATCGAAAAAGGGGAGAAGGTCGTCATCATCGGCCCTTCCGGCTCCGGGAAATCCACCTTCCTGCGCTGTTTAAATATGATGGAGACGCCCACCTCCGGCGAAGTGTGGTTTGAGGGCAAGCTGCTCACGGATCCCAAATGCGATTTGAACCGGATGCGCCAGAGGATGGGGATGGTGTTCCAGCACTTCAACCTGTTTCCGCATCTGACGGTTTTGGAGAATATCACGCTGGCGCCGGTCAAGCTCAAGCTGCAGACGGCAGAGGAGGCCAAAGCGAACGCCCAGAAGCTCCTGGAACGTATCGGCCTTGCCGATAAGGCGGACGCCTATCCGCCTCAGCTCTCCGGCGGGCAAAAGCAGCGAATTGCCATTGTGCGCAGCCTGGCGATGAATCCGGACGTCATGCTCTTTGACGAACCCACCTCCGCGTTGGATCCGGAGATGGTAGGCGAGGTTCTAGAGCTGATGCGAGAGTTGGCCCTGGACGGTATGAGCATGGTGGTGGTCACCCACGAGATGGGCTTTGCCCGCGAGGTGGCAACCCGGGTGCTGTTTATGGATGAGGGGCAGATTCTGGAGCAGAACACCCCCAAGGAGTTTTTCAGCGCGCCGAAAAACCCGCGCCTGCAGGATTTTCTGGCAAAGGTTCTCTAAAAATGCTATAGATGAGCATTCCCGCGCCCATTCTGCCGCAATAGAATGTGACAGAACCTACGATATTGAACTTATTGTGGGTTTACGAAGGGCTTTTCCGCTCCCTGACGCCTGCGGCGTTCGCCGCCGTGCGGATGGGAAGCCGCGTATATACATATTTTATCATAGTCCAGATTCAGCGAAATCGCCCAAAGGGGATGGCTGCCGCCGCTCCTTTGGGCTGTTTGATTCCCTGACGGGTATCCCTGTGGGAATACGCAAGGGCATACTGAAGCTGAATGCCGAAGGCGCCGGGGCTGCTGTTTGAGTACAGCGCACAGGTTCTGCTTTGCCTGCATCGATGGTAACTGGCTTGATATGGTACTGTAATTGCAGGATTTCCACTGCGTCAACGGGAAATGGTGGAAAGAATGCTTCTATCTTTTGAGGGCCAGGCATACCCTAACCTTGGTAGGAAATTCCGGAAGGGGGAAGGGGAATGTTTGCCGTTCTGGTGGGGGAAAACTATCCTGACAGGCTCCGGGGGTTCCGGGGATACTGGCATAAAAAACACGGGAAGCCATGTGTTGCCAGATGCAGCTGGCAGGGGATCGAGTTCTGGGTGATTGATACAGAAACTGGAAAAAGAAAATACAGATGGGAAAATATAGAGGAATTTTGTCAAAGAGTATCAGTTTTAGCCGCCAAGGATGTCCGGATACCCCAGGATTGCAGGCTGCGGCTGTATGACAGCAGGCAGGCGCAGTGGGATTTGCTGCTGCGGGCCGCGGGTAGATGGGCGCGCAGTACGACCCGGAAGCTGAGCGATATCCTGTTTGCAGTGGTGGACTGGGATGGGCGTTATACCGATACGGTTCGGCAGCTCATCCGAACCTGCCTGACTGTAAAGGTAGTTACCTTGGCACAAGAGACATACCGGGAACTCTATGAGGAGCTCATGGAAACCTGCGGCGCCTCCATTCTGGTGGGAAACTCCCTGGAGAGCTGCCGCGGCTGTACCGCCGTACTGGCTCCCGATGGGCTGCGGGGGACGCTGGCGCTGGACTGCCCGGTGTTCGGCGCAAGGGAAACAGAAGCCCGACGCGGTGCGGTGTCCGCAGTGGAAATTGAAAACGTGTTTGGGCCGCAGCTCCCGGGAGATGTGGCGCCTCTGGAATTTTTAGCCGCCCTGCAGGAGCTGGAGAACTACCAACCGTCACAGAATGTTATGGCCAGCCGTTTGTGCTGCGACGGTGTTTGGATGGGCTGCGAGGAGGCCTGGGCATACTTTCACAAGTTGTTTGGCCCCTGTGCGGCAATCCCTTCCAGGGATACCCAAAAAAGGAATGAGAGGAAAAGCGGGACGGATGAGGAACTGGTAAAATTAGGATAACTCAGCAAAAGTCATAAAAATATACTTGACACCTAACATTTGTTTGCCTATAATAATTGATATTGTCTGGCAAGAACGAGAAAGGAAGAGGAAACAGTGGCTAAGCAAGTTTTGGTAACTGATGAAGGATTAAAAAAATTGGAGGCTGAGCTCGAAGAGCTCAAATCCGTTAAGAGAAAAGAAATTGCTGATAAAATTAAGGTGGCCCTGTCCTTTGGCGACCTGTCCGAGAACAGCGAATATGATGAGGCGAAAAATGAGCAGGCCATTGTGGAGGCGAGAATCGCCACCCTGGAGCAGATGCTCAAAAACGTCAAGGTTCTGGACGAGGCGGACCTGTCCTCGGATATGGTCCATGTGGGTTCCAGAGTAAAGGTCTATGATATGGAGTTTGAGGAGGAAGTCCTCTATCAGGTGGTTGGCTCTACAGAGTCCGACCCTGTGCAGGGAAAAATCTCCGATGAGTCCCCGGTGGGCAAGGCTCTGCTGGGCCATAAGGCCGGCGATATCGTCGAGGTGGAGACACCTTCCGGCAGCGCAAAATATGAAATTTTGGAACTGGTTCGCTGAGCAGCGGATCGTGAGCAGGGCTGTCCCCCAGGAGAGGGCAGCCCTGCTCTTTTTGTGTTGACAGCCCTGCGCTGTTTTTATTAGGATTAGAGGAGAAGCGGGATTGACTCCCGAACCTAAAAACTGGGAGGATTGAGTATGAAAAAGCTGGCCGTTCCCCTCTTCCTGTGGCTAGTGTTTGAGGTCATTGCCGTCACCCTGTGGCTGGCGCTGGACAATTTGTTTTATCTGATAAACTTTTCCTATATCGGCTCCTGTTTGGCGTTGGGAATTTTCCTGTATTCCAAAAAGGTGCGATTTGCGCGGAACCTGGTGCAGGCTGCAGTGGGCCTGTATATGCTGGTGTATCTCGGGATTTTTTCCAATGAAAATATGCAGATCGAGGGCTTTTGGTATTATCTGTTCCTGGGGGTCTTTGAGGCGGCCGTAATTCATTATCTGGTGGCCAAGCTGCTGGGGCCCTTTTTGTTCGGGCGGGGCTGGTGCGGCTATGCCTGCTGGACCGCGATGGTGTTGGATCTGCTTCCCTACAAGACGCTGCGGCAGGATGCCAGGGATGCCCAGGAGCTGCGAAAAAAACGGCTGGGGTACATTCGCTACCTGGTATTCTTGACGTCTCTTCTCTTTGTAGGAGTCCTGTTTGTCTTT
This sequence comes from Marvinbryantia formatexigens, assembly GCA_021771035.1. Lineage (GTDB taxonomy): Bacteria > Bacillota > Clostridia > Oscillospirales > Ruminococcaceae > CALXEM01. Next base: position 145,623 of record JAETPU010000002.1, read on the forward strand.
CATGTGCCCAATTTGGAGCGGGCGATGCTCTACAGCTTTCTCATCGGGAACGCGCTGTACTATGGGACAGGGATTCTTCTGGCCTTTCTGCTCAAAGATAACCGTGCCTTTTGTAAATATATCTGCCCCATCACCGTGTTTTTAAAGCCCGCCAGCTATTTTTCCCTGCTGCGGGTGAAGCTTGATAAGGATAAGTGCGTCTCCTGCGGAAAATGCCTCAAGGCGTGCCCCATGCAGGTGGATATGCTGGACGCCTCGAGAAGCCGCCGCAATGGCACAGAGTGTATTTTGTGCCTTGAATGTATCCGGGAATGCCCTAAACAGGCGCTGCATCTGTAAAACCGAGCTCCCCAAGCGGTGCGGCCCGCGAATAGAGAAAACAGGCCGGGAACTTCAATAAGTTCCCGGCCTGTTTTGAATTAGGAATTAGATGAGCTGCTGGTGGCAGGCTCATATTTTACCTTTTTGGGGGTAAAGGTCTTGAGCGCGCCGTCCGCATAGGTGACCTGTATGTCCTTTGCCCATTCCTGCAGCTTATTGTAGAAATCCTCGCTGCGTACGCTGGAGAGCAGAGTGCTGCGGTACTGGGTGTACTCGTCGCCCTCGGTGGGAAGCTCTCCGCGGTAGGCCACTACCATATAGCCCTCCACCTCAAAGACGCCGTATTCGCCGATGCCGATGGCCTTCAGGCTGTTGTAGAAGTTCTCCGGCAGATAGTCGGCGTCGCTTTTGCTGAAGATACTGTCATGCTCGGTTCCGGTATGCTCGTGGACAGTTCCTTCACCGGCGGCCTCTTTTTCGTCCGCCAGAATGAGATCATAGAAATCTTCGCCCTGCTGGGCCTTGGTGAGGATGGTGTTGAGCCGCTCCTTGATGGCGGCCTTGTCCTCGTCGGAGACGGCGTTGCCGCTGGAATCGGTCAGGGCCAGGGGATAGAAGGTGGTTTTCAGATAATTATTCTTGAATTCCTCCTGCAACTCGGACTCCGGAACTTCCTCAAGGCCGTCCGTGTCGTACAGCTTTTGGAAAATCATCTGCTGCTTATAGCTGTTGGTGAGCATGGATTTTAAGGATTCCTGGCTCATGCCGTTATCCTCATACAGGCTGGATTGGTACTCCCAGTAGGTGGAAGCCGTGCTTTCAATACTGGTCTGCTCATCAGAATTGAGGATGAGGCCCATCTCATCAAACTGATGCTCGATGGCGAAATATTCCCGCACCAACTCCTGAGCGTTTTCAGCGATCCAATCGGAGGCGTTTTTATCCTCGATGGTCTGCTTGAGAATGGGGGTGTCCTTGTCCTGGGTCTGGTCCAGGGCGGTCATATAGGAGTTCAGAAGAAGCCCCATATAAACCCCCGGCCCCATCTGGTACTCTTCGGTTTTGGCGACCCACTCATAATTTTTTGAGCAGGCGCTCATGGAAACAGCCATGCCCCCGGCTAACAGGGCGCAGGCAATCCGCGTTTTCAATTTCATTCTGATTTATTCCCTCCAAAAGTCAAAGTGGGCCGCGCATGAAACGACAGGATGGCAGTTCTTGGGCAGCCTGGCTGAAAAGCCTGAAAGCGGGGTCTCCTTGTCAAAAGGCCTCTTTCGGGGCTCTCATGGTTTTTATGCGCTGGGTGGCCCGGCGATGTCTCATTATTATACCCCGTGCCCTGGAAAAAGTCCATGCCCATCACAAAACATTCACGGAGCCCTTAAAGTTTCTTCATGGTGAGCAAAGCCTCCCGCATGGTGTCGATAGGCTGGGTCTGGGGCGGAATACGTACAGTAATATAGGGCTTTGCGCCCGCGCTCACCATCACCCGGCCCGGCAGGGCGCCGGAGAGCCTGCTGGCCCGGGGGAAGTCCAGGTTCTGGGGGAACAGCAGGATATTGTCCTGCTTCTGGGAGATTTCATAAATCTCCATGGAGGCCGCCACATTGCGCAGCAGCGCCACGTCGATGAGCCCCTTCACGCTGGACGGAGGTTCTCCGAAGCGGTCGATGAGTTCATCCATCACGTCCAGGGAATCCTCCTCGCTGCGGATGGTGGCAATTTTTTTGTATACGTCGATGCGCTGTGAGAGGTTGTCGATATAGCTCTCCGGGATGTGGGCGCCGATGCGGATGTCGATTTGGCACTCCCGGTCCGCCTGGGCGGGCTTTTTCTCGCCCTTCTGCTCCTGGATGGCGTCGGAGAGCATCCGCAGGTACATCTCATAGCCCACGGCCTCCATATGCCCGTGCTGCTGGGCGCCCAGGATGTTCCCCGCGCCCCGGATTTCCAGATCCCGCATGGCGATTTTAAATCCGGAACCGAAGGAGGTGAACTCCCTGACGGCGGAAAGGCGCTTGGTAGCAATATCGGAGAGCGCCTTTCCCCTGGTAAAGGTGAGATAGGCAAAGGCGCGCCGGTTGGAGCGCCCCACCCGCCCCCGCAGCTGGTAAAGCTGGGCCAGACCCATTTTGTCCGCGTCCTCGATAATCAGCGTATTGCAGTTGGAGACATCCACCCCGGTTTCGATAATGGTGGTACACACCAGGACATCCACCTCGTGATCCACCAGCTTGCCCCAGATATCGGTGATTTTCTCCTCGGACATCTTGCCGTGGGCCGTGAGGATGCGGGCATCCGGCACCATGGCCTTGATTTTAGCGGCGCAGGAGTCGATGGTTTCCACCCGGTTGTGCAGGTAAAACACCTGCCCGGAGCGGCGCAGCTCCTTCTGGATGGCCTGGGCCACCACACCCCAGTCATGCTCCAGCACATAGGTCTGCACCGGGTGCCGGTCCATGGGGGCTTCCTCCAAAATGGACATATCACGGATGCCGGACATGGCCATATTTAAGGTACGGGGAATGGGGGTGGCGGACAGGGTGAGCACATCCACCGAGGGATGCAGCTCCTTGAATTTTTCCTTGTGCCCCACGCCGAAGCGCTGCTCCTCATCGATGATGCACAGGCCCAAGTCCTTAAAGTGCACATCCTTTTGCACCAGCCGGTGGGTGCCGATGATGATGTCGATTTCCCCGCGTTTGAGACGCCGCAGGATTTCCTCCTGCTGCTTGGGGGTGCGAAAGCGCGAGAGCAGCTCCACGGTGATGGGGAACCCCTCCATGCGCTGGGTGAAGGTTTTGAAGTGCTGCCAGGCCAGGATAGTGGTGGGAACCAGCAGCGCGCACTGCTTACTATCCATCACGCATTTGAAGGCGCCCCGGATAGCCACCTCGGTTTTGCCGAAGCCCACATCCCCGCACAGCAGCCGGTCCATGGGGCGGGGCTGTTCCATATCGTGCTTGAGTTCATCGATGCACCGAAGCTGATCCTCTGTCTCGTCGAAGGGGAAGCGCTCCTCAAATTCCCTCTGCCAATCGGTGTCCTCCCCGAAGGCAAAGCCCTTGGCGTCCATACGCTGGGCATACAGCTTGATGAGCTCCTGGGCCATATCCGCCACGGCTTTTTTAACCCGCTGGCGAGTTTTCTGCCATTCGGCGGAGTTGAGCTTGTTGAGCTTGACGCTCCTGTCCTCCCTGGGGCCGATGTATTTGGACACCAGGTCCAGCTGAGTGACCGGTACGAACAGGGTATCGGTCCCCGCATAGCGGATTTTGATATAGTCCTTAACCACGCCGTGGATATCCCGCTTGACAATCCCTTCAAACACACCGATTCCATGGGAGGCGTGCACCACGTAGTCCCCTGGGGTTAAATCCGACAGGGATTGGATTTCCTCCCCGGCCTTCTTTTTGCGTTTTTTGCGGGGAGCGGGGGCGGTGGTCCTGGCGTGGCTGATGACGGCGAATTTGAGGATGGGGTATTCGATGCCCGCGGTGATAGAGTCCCCCAGGACAAACACTTTTCCCGGGGACGGCGAAGCAATATCGGGCACCGCGTCCGCCGGATAGCCCAGCCGCTGCAAATCCGAGGCCAAAGCCGCGGCCGCCCGCTGGGTGCCGGCCATCACGCCCACGCAGAAGCCCCGTTCCAGGTAGGCGTCCAGGTCCTCCTGCAACAGCTTAATTTCCCCGCTCCAGGAGGCCAGCTGCACGGCGCTGATGTCCAGATAGGTTTTGATAGGGATATCGTTGAGGGTACGTACAAAGGTGTCGATAAACACGGTGTCCCGGCCCAGCAGTTCCCGCTGGTAATCGGTGAGATCCGCCGAAAAGGTGTCGCAGCCCTTGAAGAGAACGCCTTCCTCAAACAGAATCTTGGTATCCTCGTTATCCTGCCAGGAGGCGTCCCGCAGAACCTCCTTCTGCCGCACATACTCCGAGGAGAACACAAGAGCGCCGGGAAGATAGGAGAACAGGGTGGCGGGCTCGGGGTAGATGAGCTGTAGGTATTTGTCCGCGTTGTCCAGGGAGAGCCCTTCCTCCAGGCGGGTGCAGTCCTGGGCAATCAGCTGTTTGGCCTTGACCCCTGCCTTGCCCCTGAGCTGCGCCTGGGCCTTCTGAAGCAGGGAGATGAGGGCCTGGGGAGAAGAATATACCACCTCCCGGGCGGGGGAGACGGTGACGCTTTCCAGGGAATCGGTGCGCCGCTGGCTCTGAGGATCAAAGTGGGAGATGGTGTCGATTTCATCGCCCCAGAACTCCATACGGATGGGAGCGGCATCGCCCGGGGAGAAAAAATCCAGAATACCGCCCCGCAGGGAGAACTGAGAGACGCCCTCCACCTGGGAACTGCGCTGGTAGCCGCAGAAGATGAGATGGGCAACCAGCTCCTCAAGGGAAACCTGCTGGCCCACCGTGAGCGTCCGGGTGAGTTCCCCGAGAGTGGATGGGGGAAGGGTATACTGAAGCGCCGCCCCAAGGGAGGCCACCACAATCCGGCATTCGCCGCCCAAAAGCCCGCTTAAAACCCGCAGGCGGGCGTGCTCATATTCCCTGGAGGCGCCCTCCACCTGGCGCAAGACAAAATCCCGGGTTGGATATAACCGGGCAATGCCCGGATGAAAGCAGTCGATGTCCTCAGTTAAACGGGTAGCGGTGGGTTCGTCCGGAACCAGCACCAGAATGGGACGATCCAGCGACTGCAGGACATTGAGAATCAGGTGGGCCTTATGGATATTGGAAAGCCCAGTGAGATAAGCCGGCGAGTCGTGCCTTTGGAGCGCGTCGATGAGCTGGGTATATTCCCCATAGGACGACAGGATCTTTTCAAGCATATATCAAATTCTTCCTTTCTGGGTTTTGCACCGGTGCGGCGAAGCCGGGCCCACCCTGTGCCGGAACGTTGGGGAGGCGCAAAACGCACTTCCTTTCGAGGCGCCGCGCCGGTACGGCGAAGCCTGGCCCACATTATGCCAGGGCGTTTGAGAGGCGCAAAGCCATGGCTCAAAGCGTTTTTTTCACGGCAGGGGCCTGATGCAGACAATGCCGATACTGTCTCAGGACTTTCGGTTCCGATTCCGGCGATGCGCAGCGGGCGCGGCGGCGCAGAGCCAATCCAACAGGGAAAGCGTCTGGGTAGAGATGAAGCATCCGTCCGGGCGGGGTTCTGCCGGTATCAGTTCGGCGGGCGCCGGGCTCGGGGTTCATCACAGAGCGCGATGGCGCGTTGGGGAGAACTGCGGTACCGCGTGCCGATCCGATAGAGGGGAACGCCGGCATAACAGCGCTGCGGATCTCCGAAATGTAGCGGCTACCGGCCGGATTCTAAAGCAGCAGCCCACCGGAACAAGGCTGTCAGGAGTTGAACCGGTTCATGGCCTCGTCTATATTTCCATTCAGGATGAGGGGGACGGCCTGGGCTGCGTTCTCGATGGCGGGGGCCAGGAGCTTCTGCTCCTCCTGGGAGAAATGCCCCAGCACCCATTTCACCAGGTCGTAGTCCGGATTGGGTTTTTTGCCCACGCCGATTTTGATCCGGGGAAAGTTCTCCCCACCGGCTAAGGCGATGATGTTTTTGAGCCCGTTGTGGCCGCCGGCGCTGCCCTTGCGCCGGATGCGTGTCTGGCCTACATCCAGGGAGATGTCGTCGGAGATGACGAGCACCCGCTCGATGGGGATTTTATAAAAGCGCATGGCCTCGCTGACAGCCTGTCCCGACAGGTTCATGAAAGTGTTGGGCTTCATGAGGAGGACCTGTTTTCCCTCGATGACGGCGGTGCCGCACAGGGATTTGAATTTGAGCCGGGTGAGCTGGCAGGAGTATTTGCCCGCCAGGCAGTCCACAGCGTCAAAGCCTACATTGTGGCGGGTGTTATCATAGTCCTTTCCCGGATTGCCCAGGCCCACCACCAGGTATTCCACCGGGGCGGCGGGGGATGGCTTTGAGCGGGAGAGCTTGGCGAAGAGTGCGTCCAGGGAATGCGGCATAGGGGAAGGCTCCTTTCCTTTTTAAAGGGTATCGGCCGGCATACCGTCAAAAAATGTGCCGGGGGACAACCCAAAAGGGCGGGACAGAGGCCTGCCCCACCGGTTTTTTTCATTTTTGTGGAAAATATCCCAGGCGTTTTCACGGAAACTGCTTGCCATCGGATAATTAGTATTATATAATAATATCAACCCGAATACTACTGAAAAAATGCAGGGGCACAGCGAAAAATCAAAAATTTTTCTCTTGTGCTGTGTTTTTCGCGTTTGCGGGTAAAAAGTTTGCATCTTTTTTCCAGTAGGGAATTTTGTGTCAAGGCGCTACCAATCTTTCCGTCTCAAAAACGGGGAGTGGTATATAGAAGTTAGGTTACTAAAACTTCAGGAGGTAGAAAGATAGTGAGTAAAAAGTACGTTTACCTGTTCTCCGAGGGTAACAGAGACATGAGAGAGCTGTTGGGCGGCAAGGGCGCTAACCTGGCCGAAATGACCAACGCCGGTATGCCTGTCCCGCAGGGCTTCACGGTTTCCACCGAGGCCTGCACCCAGTACTATAACGACGGCCGTCAGATTAACGACGACATCCAGGCTCAGATCTATGAGGGTCTGGCAAAGATGGAAGAGATCTGCGGCAAGAAATTTGCTGATCCTGAGAACCCGCTGCTGGTTTCCGTTCGCTCCGGAGCCAGAGCTTCCATGCCCGGCATGATGGACACCATCCTGAACCTGGGACTCAATGACGTTGTGGTTGAGGGACTGGCAAAGAAAACAAACAATCCCCGTTTTGCCTATGACTCCTACCGCCGTTTCATCCAGATGTTCTCCGACGTTGTGATGGAGCTGCCCAAACCGGAGTTTGAGAAAATTATCGATGCCAAGAAGGCTGAGAAGGGCGTAACTCAGGATACTGAGCTGGATGCCGAGGACATGAAGGATCTGGTGGTCCGCTTCAAGGCTTTCTATAAGGAAAACAAGGGCACCGAGTTCCCCAGCGAGCCGAAGGAGCAGCTGATGGAGGCTGTCAAGGCTGTATTCCGTTCTTGGGATAACCCCCGCGCCAACGTCTACCGCCGTATGAACGAGATTCCCTATGACTGGGGCACCGCGGTCAACGTGCAGATGATGGTGTTCGGTAACTCCGGCGAGAATTCCGGTACCGGCGTTGCGTTTACCCGTAACCCCGCAACCGGTGAGAAGGCTCTGTTCGGTGAGTACCTGATCAACGCACAGGGTGAGGACGTTGTTGCCGGCGTGCGCACTCCTTCTCCCATCAGCCACCTGAAAGAGGATATGCCTGCGGTTTATGACGAGTTTGCTGCCATTGCCAACCGTCTGGAAAACCACTACAAGGATATGCAGGACATGGAGTTCACCATCGAGGATGGCAAGCTCTATATGCTGCAGACCAGAAATGGTAAGAGAACCGCCGGCGCCGCTCTGAAAATTGCGGTTGACCTGGTGGATGAGGGCATGATCGACGAGGAAGAGGCTGTTCTGCGCGTAGAGCCCAAGCAGCTGGATTCCCTTTTGCACCCGCAGTTTGACGCGGATGCCATGAAGAAAGCCAATGTGATCGGCAAGGGCCTGGCGGCTTCTCCCGGCGCTGCCTGCGGCAAGGTTGTCTTCACTGCTGAGGACGCCAAAGAGTGGGCTGCCCGCGGCGAGAAGATCGTTCTGGTTCGCCGTGAGACCTCTCCTGAGGATATCGAGGGCATGGAGGTTGCCGAGGGCATCCTGACTGTCCGCGGCGGTATGACCTCTCACGCTGCCGTTGTCGCCCGTGGAATGGGTACCTGCTGCGTATCCGGCTGCGGCGAGATCGTCATGCACGAGGAAGAGAAATACTTCGAGCTGGGCGGCAAGACCATCAAAGAGGGAGACTTCATCTCCATCGATGGTTCCACCGGTAACATCTACGGCGAAGCTATCCCCACCACGGAGGCTGCTATCTCCGGTGATTTCGGACGCTTCATGAGCTGGGCTGACAAGGCTCGCAAGCTGGAAGTTTACACCAACGCTGACAACCCGCGTGACGCCAAGCAGGGCCGCAAGTTCGGCGCTGAGGGTATCGGTCTGTGCCGTACCGAGCACATGTTCTTTGAGGGCGACCGCATTAAGGCTGTCCGTGAGATGATTGTTGCCAAGGATGTTGAGTCCCGCAAGAAGGCTCTGGCCAAGCTGCTGCCCTATCAGCAGAGCGACTTCGAGGGCATCTATGAGGCAATGGAAGGCTGCCCGGTAACCATCCGGTTCCTGGATCCTCCGCTGCACGAGTTCCTGCCCACCAAGGAAGAGGATATCCAGGAGATTGCTACGGAATTGGGTATCACCTCCAAGGAGCTGCATGAGGTTATCGAGAGCCTGCATGAGTTCAACCCGATGATGGGCCACCGTGGCTGCCGTCTGGCTGTTTCCTATCCGGAGATTGCTGAGATGCAGACCACCGCTGTCATCAATGCCGCTATCAACGTCACCAAGAAGGGCCAGTACACCATCAGCCCGCTCATCATGATCCCGCTGGTTGGCGAGGAGAGAGAGCTCAAATATGTCAAGGACGTTGTGGTTGCAACTGCGGATAAGCTGATTGCCGAGTCCGGCCTGGATATGAAATATGAGGTTGGTACCATGATCGAGATCCCGCGTGCTGCTTTGACCGCGGACGAGATCGCCAAAGAGGCTGAGTTCTTCAGCTTCGGAACCAACGACCTGACTCAGATGACCTTCGGCTTCAGCCGTGACGATGCCGGCAAGTTCCTGAACTACTACTACGACAAGAAGATCTACGAGTCTGATCCCTTTGCACATCTGGATCAGAACGGTGTGGGCAAGCTGGTGGCGATGGCTGCTGAGCTGGGCCGCAAGACCCGTCCTGAAATCCACCTGGGCATCTGCGGTGAGCACGGCGGCGACCCGACCTCTGTCGAGTTCTGCCACAAGGTTGGACTGAACTATGTTTCCTGTTCTCCCTTCCGTGTGCCGATCGCAAGACTGGCTGCCGCTCAGGCCGCTGTAAAGGAAAAGAGAGCGAAATAGGCTTAAATTCCACACAGCTGCGATAGAGAGCCCTCCCTGCTCAAACGAGCAGGGAGGGCTCTTACTTTGTTGGGAGGAATCGTTCCCGGTAGTCTTCGGGCTGCTCAGTCCATTTGCCGCAGGCCGCCATTCCCGGGAGGCAGTGCCTGTTTCTGGGCGGATGGACACAGTGGCCGCAATTCACCCATGTATAGTTTCCGAACCAAATGTAATGCTGCCGGAAATATCCGCAGGTCTGGTAGGTCTGTTTCTCGTCCGTTTTCATCTAATCACCTCTTGTATATCAGGATGACGAAGCCAATCAAGTTCGATTTTCTTCGCTACACGTCAAGTATACACAAATTCATATGCTAAGTGGGATTTTGACACAATTTGTGTCGCAGCCAGGCATACAACCGGCAATTATGAAAACGGCATCCGGGAAGTTCCCGTGGAGGTGCTCCGCGGGCTTGCCGATTTTTACAATATCAGTGTGGATTATCTGATAGGCCGCACCGATGAGGTGCCCCCTTATCCGGCAAGCGGAGACGGAGAATAGATTCACGTCCTCGGATTTGCGGAGAGCGGCGGGCCTGCTGCTCCTGTAACAGAATACCGCCAGAAAAACCCCCTGCCCGGACGGGCAGGGGGTTTTGGCTGGCTATGAAAACCATCGGCTCTGCCGGCGCAGGTGCCCCACAACAGCGTCAGCTTGAGGCACCCAGTGAGACGGGCTGCTGACAGCCGGCATAACAAGGAAGCCCCCCTTTTTGTAAGGACGGGGATTTGCCCGTTTACAGGCGGATGGAACAAGGGACGCGAAGTGTAAGAAATTTAAGCGCCGTAAGACGTTGGCCGGGAAAAAGCCCTGTCAGGGCTCAACCGGGCCACCGGCTTAACCGGTAATAGTGACTGGTATGGATACTGAAAGTGCCGCTTTTTATGGCAGCGCAAAACACCGCCCGCCGCCGGATGGTACGTCAGAGGCAAAGGACATCCAAAAAAGGCGCTGTCTGCGGATGAGCGAGACACAGAATGCTGTCTGTTAAAAAATCGTCTCGGCGTACTCCATGCGCTCCATGATCCAGCTGTCAAAATAGGCTTCCAGTTCCGTTTGCAGGCCGCCCTTGGTAAAGCCCTTTAGAAATTCAACAAGATAGTAGAAAAACATATGATAGCAGTAATAGGCGAGACGGCAGGGCTGCAGCTGGTAGTCTATCCTGTTTTTCCGAAGGGTTTTATTGAACAGGCAGACTGCCCACTGGCGGCAGCACATGACCCAGGCGTCCCGTTCCGGCGGGGCGTACATCACTTCGTCCCAGTCGGGGATGAAATACCCTCCCGCGCCGGACAGCAGGTTTCCTCCGGCGTCCCCGTGGGTGAAATAGAAATTGGACGTATCCTCCCCGCAGCGCTTCGCAAAGTACCCAAGCCTTGCGGCATAATGGCGCAGCAAATCGCTCTTTTGCTCCAGGAAGGAGCAAGTATTCCGGGCCTGTACATCTGCGGCCTGTTCTTTCAGCTGCTCAAACCGGGAATAGAATTCGGACGCGATTGCGTCGGAGAACTCAGCCCGGGGGATGTCAAAACCCGGTTTTGACACGGCGTATAGTTTGCACAGCATTTCGTATTCCGGAATTTTCGTCGCGTCCGACTCAAGGTTTTCGCCGTCAATCCAGTCAAAGATGGCGAGAACTGCACTGCCGAACGCACAGTACAAGTCCCCTGACGTTGTTTTCACTATGGTACCGGCGAAATCAATGCCTTTGGCGCATAGGTAATCGACCACCGCTAAGCTGTTGCGATACTTGATTTGATGCTGCGGGGAATGATCCAACTTGAGAAAATATCTGCCGTGTGCCATATCCATTCGCCATGTCTCACCGTAATAGCCGCGCTTTGCCGGAGTGATAGAGGCCGCCGAAAGGTTGTATTCCCGCTGTATCAATGCTTTCAGCCGGGCGATGTAAGCTTCATTCTGAGTATCGTTATGCATACGGTTTCCCTCCTTGGTGCGTTCATTCCTGCCATTTTGCAAAAGCCTTCCTTTGTTGTTTCATTCTAATCGCGGCGCACGGAAATGTCAAACGAAAAAACGTCCTTTCTGAACTCCGGTGAGGCTTTAGCCGCCAGAGAACAGAAAGGACGCTGCTTTTTTGAGGATGTTTTCTCAGCAGTAGACAGAGTCCACCTGTTTGAGATCCTTATAGGTGTCAATTTCGATAATGTCGTCGAAGGTGCATTCCGTGACTCCGATTTTATAGTCGTTGATAAAGTATTCCAGCGCCACCTGATCCCAATAGCGCTCGTGCCCGCCCGGCATATCGTACACCTTTTTGATGTGCTCCGCCATTTTGGCGCCGTCGGTCTTGTCCCAGTAGGAGATGCCATACATATGGTGGCAGTTGGTGCCGCCCACCTTGAGCTTTTTGATGACGCCGTTTTTCACCTCAAAGCACCAGTCGTTGGTAACCTCGGTGGGAACCGCCAGATAGTTGCTGGTATAGTGATATTTTTTCAGGATCTTCGGGTTATAGAGCACCAAATCGGCCTCCATGATATACGCGTTTGAGAACTGGTAGCGCACGCACATGGCGGAGGAAATATTGTTGGACTCGTTGTAGGCGGGGTTCTCGATAAACTTAATCATGGGGTATTTATACGTCAGCTGATCGAACTGCTCGCCCAGATAGCCCCGCACAATGGTGATGTCCGTAATGCCCATCTCCAGAACCGCGTCCAAAAGGGTATCGATCATACGGGTTCCCTTGACCCGCACCAGGGGCTTGGGGGTATTGAGCGTTACCGGAACCAGCCTGGAACCAAAGCCCGCAGCAAAGAAGATGGCCCGCTTGACCCGGTAGGGCTCCAGGGCGTTGAGGCCCAGCTGGGTGATGCCGTCCTTATCCGCCATCCCGTTTTGTGCCAGCTTGGCAAGCAGCTTGTTGACGGTCGCCACGCTGATTTGAGCCAGCTGGCCCAGCTGGCGCTGGGAGATGTGTTTTCCCCGGTTTTCTTCCAATAAAACAAGAAGGTCAAATTCTTTTCTGCTGAGTTCCATATGGTATCGTTCCTCTCAATGATTAGTGGCACAGATAGTCGGCGCGATGCCTTCCAAAAGGGCGGCGTAATACCTGCCTCATCCGCGGCGGATTATCAATCGGCGGATGGGATTTTGGCGCCGCCCGGCAATTCCTCTTTCCGGGCTTGCCGGTTCCTCAGGTAGGTGAGCAGGCATTTTACAAATACGTTGACTCCCAGGATGATAATGGAGACAAAGGCCGAGCACTCGATGAGCATCTGGGCCTCAAACTGAGTGATCATCAGGGAGATGGGCATGGTCCTTGTGGTGAACAGGAAGGAGACGGCGGAGATTGTCATCATACAGTTTACAAAGAAGTAGGAGAGCATCTCCAGGATGGTGCCCTTCATCTGCGGGATCAGCACATCCTTGAGCAGGTAAAAGCGGTTGACGCCCAGGGTGACTGCCACGGATTCCAGGTTTTTGTTCACCTTATTGAAGGAGTTATAGGCGATAAGATAGGGGGAGGAGAAGAAGTGGGTGAGATTGACCATGATCAGGATGGCCAGAGTGCCGTATAAAAAGCTCCCCTTATATACCAGGGCGTAGGATAATCCCAGCACCATGCCGGGAATTGCCATGGAGGTGATGGAGAACAGGTGCAGCGCCCTGGAGGATACCCCCGGTGTGCGCGCGGTGAGATAGGCGGTCAGATAGGAGATGACAGTGCCCAGAACGGTGACAAAGGCGGCGATAATCAGCGCGTTGATGAGATAATTCCCGGCCCCCATCTGAAAGCTCTTGAGAATGTTGTCCAGGCTCAAGCTGATGTCCACCGGGTACTTTTTCATCACAGACAGCAAACAGAAGGCCACGATAGGCAGCGCCACAAACAGGCACACCAAAATGCAGAAGCCCTTTGCCAGGGCGTCCCGAACCTTATTTTTAGCGAGGTTCTTTTTGGCAACCACATAGGAATGCACCCCTCTGTCTTGGCAGAACAAATCGATGACAAAGGCCAGGGTGGCCGGGATTAACAGGATAAGACCGATGACGCTGCCCTTATCGAAGTTGAGCAGGCCGATTACCTCCTCATACATCACAACCGGAAGGGTGGAGAATTTTCCGCCCACCATCAGGGGCACGCCGTAGTCCGTAATAACAAGAGTAAACACCGCGAAGGCGATATTGATGAGCGGCTTGCGCAGATAGGGCAGGGTGATGCGCAGGAACTGGTTCACCTTCGGGATCCCCAGGATATCCGCGGCGTCGTAGGAGGAACAGTCCTCGTAGCGGATGACATCCAGCATCATCAGAAAAGCCACCGGGAAGGAGTACAGCACGCTTCCCGTGAGCACGCCGCCAAAGCCGTAGATGGAAAAATCCAGCCCCAGAAGGTTGGTTAAAAACCCGTTTTGGCCAAACAGGATGACCAGCCCCATGCCGTGGGAGATGGAGGGAATGAGCATGGGCAGCGTCAAAAGGAAGGTGAGAAGGTTTTTATGCCTGATTTGGGAACGTTCGATACAAAACGCCAGAACCGTTGCCAGCACAAGCGATATGATTGTAGCACAAAACGCCAGTAAAAGCGAGTTTTTCAGGCCATTTTGGAACTGCTGGGAGGATAAAATCTGCCCCATATCGGCGTCCCCGATATTTCTGAGCATAAAGATGAGGGGTAAAAACACCGTCACCGCAAAAAAGGCAAAGAGGAACAGCTTGATGCCTGTCAGTTTTTTTTGTTTCATTCCCGCTGCCCCCCGCTATCCCACATATTTTTGCAGGGCTTCGATTTTGAGCTTAAGATTCTTGATTACGAAGTCCTGGACGTACTCATTGGCAGGGCTGGCGATAATCCTCTCCGGAGTGTCGATTTGAACGACCTTGCCCTCGTCCATCACCAGGATCCGGTCGGACAGGGAGAAGGCCTCCTCCTGATCGTGGGTGATATAAATCATGGTGGTCTTAAACTGGCTCTGAATCCGCTTGAGCTCCGCGCGCAGGGTCAGGCGGGTGGCCACATCCAAGGCGCTCAGCGGCTCGTCCAAAAGGATAATCTGAGGGTTCATCGCCAGGGTCCTGGCAATGGCCACACGCTGCTGCTGGCCGCCGGAGAGCTTGTGGGGCTTTTTATCCCGGTGCTCCGCCAGGCCCAGCTGGTCGATGAGCTGCTGGGCAATTTCATTGGCGCGGGCTTTTTTCTCCGGGTCAAATTTGAGGGCATACCTGATATTCTCAAATACCGTCATATTCTGAAACAGGGCGTAATTCTGAAATACAATGCCCATTTGCCGCTTGGAAGGAGGGAGGGAGGCGATGTCTTTCCCCTCAAAGAGAATCTCCCCGGCGGTGGGCTCGCTCAGGCCTATCAGCAGGCGCAGGATTGTGGTTTTCCCACAGCCGGAGGGGCCCAGAATAGAGAGAAATTCCCCGCTTTTTACATCGAAGCTCACCTTATCCAAAACGGTTTTGCCGGAATAGATTTTGGTAAGCCCTTTTATTTCCAGTTTTTTATTGTCTGTCATTGTTGCAGTCCTTTCTCTGGCCGACCCAAGAGGAACCGAGGTTCCGCTGACGCGGGACCTCGGTACACAATTGGAAAATAAACGTAACGGTGACCCTCCGCAGGGGCGTGCAAATCAAAATACCGGTGATAAGCGGCTGTCTTCGCCTTGTCCCCGGGAGGGCTGACGCAGGCAGTTTTTTTGGGGGAACTCGTAGGTGTAAGCGCCTGCTTCTCCCTTCAGTTGGGGAAAACTGAGATACCAAAGATTCAGCTGCCCGGTATTTTTATGCACGGATTAGTGGTTCCACTTGGAGAGCAGATGCTCCTTGGTTGCAACCGCATCCTGGGTGGACATATCCGCATAGGGGATATCCTGGGGATAGTTGGCGATGGAAATTTCCTGATCCTTAAAAATTCTCTCGGGGACAAAGCGCTCCTTATCCATCCGTACTACTTCGGTAGAAAGATAGTCAAAAATTTCTTTTACAACCGGATTATTTTCCTTCCCCTTGACTATGGCAATACCACAGGTATTGTAAGGGGCGCCTTCCTGGAAGTAATGGAGACTCAAGGGAACATTTTTATTAAATTCTGCCACCGTCTGGAAGGTCATGCCCAGGCCGATGGCGGCCTCTCCCTGAACCAGGGCGTTGACTGGCCCGGAACCGGAGGTCGTGAACTGCAGGATGTTCTCGGAGAGCTTGTCAAAGTATTCGAAGGCCTTGTCCTCGCCCCAGGCGTTCACCAAGCTGAGCAGGAACATATAGCCGGTGCCGGAGGCCTTGGGGCTGGGCATGGAGATGAGCCCCTTATACTCGGGCTTGAGCAGATCCTCATAGGAGGTGGGGACAGCCAAGCCCTTTTCCTTTAAAATATCCTCACGGATGGCAATGCAGCCGCTGTAACGCTCCCAGGGAAGATAGGTGTGATCCGCCGGCAGCAGTTCGTCTAGATAGGCGCTGGTGTCATAGGAGCTCAGATCCGCCAGGATCCCGGAGTTCTGCTGCAGATACCCCACCTCAAGGCCCAAAACGATGTCGCAGTCCGTGCTGGTTCCCTCCGCCTTGAGCTTGGCGGCGTTGTTTCCGGTGGACATATACTGAAGCTGGATGTCATAATTCGGAAATTTTTCCTTGAGCATTTTGCTGATGGCCTCATTGCGGAACTCCTCGGAGCTGGAAAGGATCAGAACCTGGTTTTTATTGGAACCGCATCCGCCCAACAGCCCCATCACCATCACGGCCAGCATAAGACAGGCTATTATTTTTTTCTTCATTTCAGTTGTCCTCTCTTTCAGGGATTTGCCGGGCCGGTGCCAATGGGTTATGCAGAATACACAAGCCGGCGTCCATTGAATTTCTAAACGGTTCAGATAGAGTTTGAATGTTCGCTGTATTACAATAAAATATACTATATTTAACGATAAATCAAGAGATAAACCGAAATATTGTTATAATTTAAGAATTGTTATGATTCATTTTATAACAAATAAAAGCCCATTTCATTTTGTGGGATGCCATGGCGGCAGGCAAAAAAGCCCCCGCGGCGTGGCTGAAGGGGGTGCGTGCAGGCGGCGGGCGGCTGGAATTCCCTGTTCACAGGCACAAAAAATGGACGGATTTGTCGCAAAAGGTGTACTTTTTGCGACTTGTAAAAAGCGACATATTTTGCTACAATATATAACGAGTTTGTTACAAGTTGAGATAAATTTTAACAAATATCTCATAGAATATCAGAGATTTTCCCCATTCTATAACGTACACCTAATACGATATTGTTCTATTTATACAAGAAGCGGAGGAGTCCCAAAGGCGGGAACAGGGAGAAGAGAGCGGGCCTGCTTTGGGCACGGGAATGTCAAATTTCTGATGATGAAACCAGTTTGAAGCCTTACGTTCAAACTGGCGTTTTGTGCCGGTGATTTCTGAAGCTTGATTTTTATCCAGATGAAGCCGGCACAATTCCGGAAAGGATGGTTCATAACTATGCCAGAACAAGCAGCTCCCCAGAAAAAGCGGTTGGGAGCCCGGGAAAAACTCGCAGCCCTATGGACGGATAAACGGAGCTATCCGAAGCGGTTTTTGCTGGCGCTGATTGTCAGTTTTGCCGCGGCCTTTACCTTTTTGTTTTTTGGTCCAGTGGAAATTACCGCATCCAGCGCCAGTTCCCTAAACTTTACCTTGGCCTCGGTAACGCCTGTCCTGGCAGGGGTCTGCGCGGTCTCCACCGTCGTTTTGGCGGCTGTATTGGCGCTGCTGCGGGGGAAAATCTTTAACTATCTGGTAACCGGGGTGTTTTCCCTGACGCTGTGCGGGTATATTCAGGGCAATATCCTCAACGGCAGCCTGGGAGCGCTCACCGGAGACGCCATTTTGTGGCAGACGAAAAAGGCCTCCCTGCTCATCAATCTGCTGGTATGGCTGGTTGTGTTCCTGATTCCCTACCTGGTTTTGTATTTGAGCAGGAAAATCTGGAAAAATGCGCTGCGGTTTGTCTCTCTGGCGCTGGTTGTCATGCAGGGCGTGGCGCTCATCACCATCGCGGCGGGAGGAGCCTTCTCTGCCACAAAGGAGCAGCACAACATCCTGACAACGGACAATATGTTTACCTACTCCTCAAAGAGCAATACCCTGATTTTTGTGCTGGACAGGCTGGATTATGATTTTATCGAGGAAATCCTCAGTGTGGATGAGGACTTTTTCAGCCCGCTGACGGGCTTTACCCAATATACCAACGCCATTTCAGAGCTGGCCCGCACAAAGCCGGCCATCAACTATATGCTCACGGGGCGCGATGATCTCATCTATCAAATTCCCCAGGAGGAGTATTTCGAGAAGTCCTGGGAGAATGGGGAGAAGAACATCCTGAGAGATCTTCACAATAAGGATTTCCAGGTGGATATCTACACAGAAATTTCCAGTATGCTGGGGCGGGGCGACAGCACCAGGGACTATGTGGACAACCTGCAGGCGCAGAACGCCAAGCTCAACTATCCGGGGGTTGTGGAGCAGCTGGCTTACCTGTCGGCTTACCGGTATGCGCCGGTGGCCCTCAAGCCATTCTTCTGGTGCTATACCGACGATGTGAACAAGGGCTCCTTTTACAACAGCAAGGAATATATTCTGGACGAGGTGTCCTACAAGCACGGCATTGACCGGTTTGAGACCAGGGACAGTGCCGGGGCCTTCAAGTTTTATCATTTCAACGGTTCCCATCCGCCCTATTATGTGGACGAAAACGGAGAGCACGACAGCCGCGGAACCTCCAGCTATGCACAGACAAAGGGGAATTTCAGAATCCTCTTTGAGGCCTTTTCTAAGATGAAGGAGATGGGGATCTACGAAAACACCTCCATCATCATCACAGCGGATCATGGGGATCCGGTTGCAGACGATATCCCGGTGCAAAAGGCCACCCGGATCGGCTTTTTCTATAAGCCGGCGGGCGCCTCTGAGGAGCCTCTGCAGCTTTCCAATGCGCCGGTTTCCCTGCGGAATATTCCCGCTACAGTGGCAAAATCAGCCGGACTTGAGTATGAGAAGTACGGGGTTCCCATTGACGAGGTGCCGCAGGATGCCATGGTTGTCCGGACATTCTATAAGAGCGTGATGGACGGCTCCCATGAGAAGGAGCTCCATGTCTATGACGTGATAGGGGATGCCGGAAACTTTGAGAACTGGCGCTGCAATGAAATCCGGCCCATACCCAACCCTTACTACTAAGAAAAAATTTTCCCGGCGGCATTTGCATCCGGAAAAGGAGACCTGGCCCGGCACAGCCGGATTATTACTGTAAGAGAGGACTGTTTCAAATGAAAAAACTCATGAACCTGGCGGTATTTACCCTGTTTTTCGGCCTGGGGGCGGTGCTGTTTTCCCTGACTGCAAACGCCTATATCGACCCGTCCGCCATGACCTACATTGTGCAAATCCTGGTGGGTATCGTGATTGCCGGCGGCGCGGCCTTCGCTTTCTATTTTAAGAGGATCAGCCGCTGGTTTCAGAGAAAATTCAAAAAGAACGGCACAGCGGTTGAGGATGCCAATGTGCCGGGCAACGATGATTTGAATGAGGCGGACGAGTTTGACGAGTTCGACGATGAGGACGAATAACCCTCACGAGCAGTACAGCGGTACCAATCCTAAAATTTTATTGTGGATTGGCGCCGCTTTGCTTGCCGCCTTTTTGGTGAGCCGGTTTATAGTAAGCGGCTGCCGGGTGGTGGGGCCTTCTATGGAGCCGACGCTGAGCGAAAACAGCTGGGTGCTTCTCAGCCGCTGCTGCCGTTGGGGGGCTTCCCCCGCAAGGGGGGACATCATCGTCTTTGAAAAGCCGCAGGTCACCCGGGGCAGTATCGTCAAGCGGGTGGTTGCGGTACCCGGGGATACGGTGGAAATCCGCGCGGGAACCCTGTTCCTCAATGGGGCTGCCGTGAAAGAGGAGCGGATCTCCATGCCCAGGCAGGAGAGGATGGCCCCCTGTACTGTGCCGCAGGACGGTTACTTTGTGCTGGGGGATAACCGCGGGGAGTCCAGCGATTCCCGGCATTGGCAGGATGCCTTTGTAAAACGGGAGGAAATCCAGGGGAAGGTCCTCTGTGAAATTTTTCCGAAGCCGTCAGGGCTGGAAAACTGGCCGTGACAAACCGTCTGCCTGGCGGGGCCCGTTTTTTGCGGATGGCCCGGCGGGACGGCTGTAACTCGTAACCGTATCAGTTCAGAAGAAAATAAGAGGAAGTTGAGCAATGGGAATAATAGGTGAAATTCTGGGGACACCGCTTGGGTATATCATGAAGTTCTGCTATGACATCATTCATGATTACGGCTTTGCTATCATATTCTTTACGCTGCTCACCAAGGTGATCCTGTTTCCGGTCTCCCTGATGGTGCAGAAAAATTCCATTAAAATGATCAAAATGAAGCCCCAGCTGGACGCATTGAAGTTTCAGCACGTGGACGACAAGGACGCGCTTCTGGACGCCCAGAGCGCCCTGTATAAAAAGGAAAAGTACAATCCCTTTGCGGGGACAATCCCGCTGCTCATTCAGCTGCCCATTATCTTTGGGCTTATCGACGTGGTGTACCGTCCGCTCAAGCATATCCTGCATTTTCCCAAGGAGGTCATCACGGCGCTGATTGAAAAGACCAGCGAGATTACAGGCATTGCCGTGGCGCAGATGGGTTCGGCGCCCGAACTGCGGGTATTGCAGTGCGTGGGCGACCCGGCCAACCACCAAGCGTTTTTGGCGCTTGGCAACGGGGCCTTAGGCAATTATGACGTATCCTCCTTTGTGGATGCCATGAACGGCATCAGCATGAATTTTTTCGGGTTGGATCTCTCTGCAACCCCCAGCGTGTTTGCCTTGAACCTGCTGTTTTTAATTCCGGTTCTGGCAGGGCTGAGCGCCCTTATCATGTGCATCGTCCAGAATAAAATCAACGTATTGCAGATTGAACAGAGTGCCTTTGCCCAGTGGGGAATGACCCTGTTCATGATTGCCTTCTCCACCTATTTTGCCTTTTTAGTGCCTGCCGGCGTGGGCCTGTACTGGATTTTCGGAAACCTGTTCTCCATCCCGGTGATGTACCTGGTGAATGTCATCTACAATCCCAGAAAATATATCGACTACGACACGCTCAATAAAATAAAGGCAAAGACCAAGGCGGAAAACGAGGCCAAACGGGAAAACAATAAGCTCTCCCGGAGGTACTACAAGGAGATCTGCAAGGATAATAACCTGCAGAAGATGAACGTGATGTTCTACTCCGAGCAGAGCGGCTTTTACAAATACTTTGAGAATATCATCAACGCCATTCTGGAGAAATCCGACGAGACGATTACCTATGTAACCAGCGACCCGAAGGACGCCATTTTCCAGAAGAACAACCCCAGAATCAAGCCCTATTATATCGGCGGCAACCAGCTGATTGCCCTGATGATGAAGCTGGAATGTAAAATGGTGATTATGACCACCCCGGATCTGGAGAAATACCACATCAAGCGCTCCAAGGTGAAAAAGAACATCGAGTATGTGTATGTGGATCACGCCTGCTCCAGCTTGAATTTGACCTACCGCACCGGCGCCTTCGACTACTTCGACACCATCTTTGCCGTCAGCAAGAGCCAGGGCGTTGAAATCCGCGAGATGGAGAAGCTGCGCGGCACCAAGAGAAAGCGCATCGTCAAATGCGGCTATGGGCTCATTGACAACATGATCGCCGCCTATGAGAAGCTGCCAAAAGAAAAAAACGAGAAGCCGACCATTCTGGTTGCCCCCTCCTGGCAGGCGGATAACCTGCTGGACAGCTGTCTGGACAACATCCTCTCGGAACTGATCTGTGAAAAATATAAGGTGATTGTGCGCCCGCATCCCCAGTATATCAAGCGGTTCCCTGTCCAGATGGAGGCGATTCTGGAAAAATACCAGGATCAATTCAGCGAGGATTTCGCCATCGAGACAGATTTCTCCTCCAATGTGACGGTATACACCGCGGATATGGTGATTACGGACTGGTCCGCCATCGGCTTTGAGTTCAGCTTCACCACCGATAAGCCCACCCTGTTTGTCAATACCCAGATGAAGGTGGTCAATGCGGATTGGCAGAAGATCCGCATGAAGCCCTTTGATATTACGGCCCGGGATATTGTGGGAAAATCCGTCAGCAAGGAGGAAACCCGGCATATCGCCGCCTTTGTGGATGAGCTCCTCGAGAACCAGGAGAGCTACGCCCAGGGGATCCGGGAACTCAAGCAGGAGTATTTCTACAATTTGGGCAGCAGCGGCGAGGCCGCAGCCGACTATATCCTGGAACGGATTGGCAGTCACACCGCCCAGCCCGCGCAGGCCCAGCCTGTCCAGGAAGTGAGCGAATAAAATTGCCGGCAGCCCCAATATTACGAGAAAAATGCCTATACCTCCTAATCGGTGGTATAGGCATTTTTGCGACGGAACCCCCGCTGTGCCGGGAAGTTTCTGAGGGTGCCCGCAATGGATCAAGGGGGTTCAATCCCCGCTGTAAGAGGATGAAAACAGCCGCTGTACCCGCAAGGGAATGCGGGGTACAGCGGCTGATGGAGCGAGGGCGGCCTGCTCTGAGCAGGCAAGGCTGTCCGGGTGCGGGGCCGCGTCACTGGAGTGTATGCGTTCGGTCAGCGGCATTCCATCCGCCGTTATCCAGATAATCCTGCACCTGTTTGAGGAGTTTGGGCTGAATCATCGGATAGGTCCAGGCATCGGGCAGGGCCTGGGAATCGAACAGCTCCAGGCGTTCCATTTCAAATTGGGCGGGCAGGGGCCCCAGCCGGGTGATGTCGGCGTAATACAACATTCCGAAACTGGTATCCGGCCCCACGTTTTCCTCCCGGCGGGTGACGCAATAGGCACAGATCGGGTACAGAGTATAGTCCAGGGCGCCGGTCTCCTCAAAGAGCTCCCGCCGCGCGGCCTCCTCCGGAGTTTCCCCGTGCTCCCGGTGCCCGCCGGGGCATTCCAGGGTATCCCGCTGGCGGTGCTTGCAGAAAACCCACTTTCCCTGGAAACGCGATACCAGTACCACAAACCGGATGCTCTCATCGGGAACCTGCTGATAAAAACAGACGTCCATCATATTTGATTTCTCCTTCCAACGGCTTTCCCTGATGCGGGCAGCCTTTTACACGGGGAGTCTCGGTGCTGAGGAAACTTCTTACCGAATTGCGGATAAGGCGGGGAACTTTAACGCCGGGACTTCTGCGAAAAGAGATACTGCGGATTACTCCTCATAGGCCCGGAAGCTGGGCCGGGCAAAATCCTGGGGCTCAAACCCAACCCGGCAGGCCATCTCCTGAACGGCATCCTGGCAGTTGGGATACTCGTCGTGGGCGTCGCTGCCCAGAGTGATGGGAACGCCTAACTCAAACATCTCCCGCACATATTCCGCATACCGGCGCTTGAAGGCCTCGGGGTACTGCCGGCCTACGATAAAGCAGAGGTTCCATTCCATGCACTTGCCGTTTTCCTTCATGGCGGCGGCAAATTCCTCGTGGACGCTGTGGGGGATAGCTTCGAAATTATCATACCAGGGCAGGGTATCAAATATCCCGTTTTCATTCTGCCAGGCGCAGTCGAAATCCCAGGGATGCGCCACAATATCCACCCGGGGATCACACGCCAGGTACAGGTTCTGCAGAGAGTAGTCCTTGATGATATCCTCCCGGGTGTAGGGGGCAAAGCAGGGCCAATGGACGCCGCCAATTACATATTCCACCTTCAGGGAACGCAGCTCCTCCTCGGTGAGCGGCAGTTCATACCCCTGGTAGGGATCAAAGCGGTTGGGAACCCGGCGCAGCAGCCACAATTCCTCAGCGCCGCCGTTTTTCACGGCATAGTCGAACAGCGGTTTGGACTGGGTGGTCAGCTCCACACCGAAGTGGAACCCCGGCCGCCGGTTGGCGTCAAAGAGTTCCCGGGATTTTTTCAGATAGGTTATCCAGCTGGGAGCGTTCACGTGATCCGTGATACCCAGCTCCGTGATGCCGTATTCCTCGGCTTTCTGTAAAATGTGCGGCACCGTAAGGCTTGCATCATAGGAGCCCTCACAGTGGATATGCCAATCGCTGGTGTAATACATTACGCGGCGCCTCCTGTCATAGATGTGCTGGTCAACGGAAGAATTAGTAGGTACGGAATTTTGGATGGCTGAAATCCTCGGGTTTAAAGCCCACCTTGGAGGCAATACGCTCCACTGCGTCCTGAAAATCCGGATACTCGTGGTGCTCATCGCTGCCGATGGTGATGGGAACGCCCATTTCAAACATCTCCCGCACATATTCGGCATACTGCATACAGAATTTTTCCGTATACTCCTTTGTACTGATAAAGCTCAGGATATTCCATTCCATGCACTTGCCGTTTTCCTTGAGGGCCGCCGCGAATTCGTTGTGGATGGAGCGGGGGATGACGCCGAAATCGTCAAACCAGGGCAGGGAATCCAGGACGCCGTCCTTATTTCTAAAACCAGCGTCGTACCACCAGGGGTGGGCCACGATGTCCACTCTGGGGTCGGTGGCCATATACAGGTTCTGCAGGGCATAGTCCCGGATGAGATCCTCCCGGGTGATGGGCACATAAAAGGACCAGTGGGCCCCGGCCACCACATACTCCACCTGAAGGGAGCGCAGCTCCTCCTCGGTGAGAGGCAGCGTATACCCCTGGTAGGGCTCAAAGGCCATGTCCTTGGACTGGTTCCACCGCTCGTCGGACCAGGCGCCCAGGGCCATCGCATACTCGTGGCGGGCTTTGGACTGGGTGGTGAGCTCCACCCCAAAGTGGAACCCCGGCTGCCGGTTGGCGTCAAAGAGTTCCCGGGATTTTTTCAGATAAGAAATCCAGCTGGGGATGTTGACATGATCTGTGATTCCCAGATCCGTGATGCCGTATTCCTTGGCTTTCTCCAAAATGTGCGGCACCGTAAGACTTGCATCATAGGAGCCCTCGCAGTGGATGTGCCAGTCGGAGGTGTAGAACATGGTGATGCTCCTTCCTTTTTTGTCAATGGATAAGTTCGGATTGGCCCGCAAGCCGCTGAACCATGGCAGAACCACGCCCTCTTTTTGCTTCCCCCAGGCTCCCGCCTGGCCGCCAGGGACAAGCAGCCGCCAAAACCGGGAGCCCGGCGGAGATGGAGGGGCGGCGTTGCCCTCTTCCATCCCCTTTGCTTTGTAAGGTAAGGGGGCCTCTGCCTTTCTTTCAAAGGGTATCCCAGGCTGTGGGAAAAGTCAAGGGTAGGAGCGAGTGGTTTTCGTGTCAATCTTTCGCTGGATTTTTTAGAGGATAGTTCCAATTTTCGCGGAAAGGCAGGGCCGGGGAAGCTGCCGAAAGAGAATACGGGTCACTTCCCAAAAGGGGATCGCTACAGCGGGGCGTCTCTGTATGGACTGATACAAAGAGGGCCTCTCATCGGCAGGCACAGGTGCCGGGAGGCTAAGCGCGGCAACCCGCGTTTTCCTTGGAAACCGGGGACGATTTTCGGAGAAAGCAGGAAGTGGATGAAGGGAAAATCATGGAATCCTTGCAGTAAATGTTGGAAATACGAGAGAAAGCAAGAAAAAATCGGTGTTTTTGCAGGAAAAACAGGTAAAAAAATTAAAAATGTTCACAAATTATCCTTATATTAGAATGTGTGACAATATTATTTTACTAAGCGAAATAAAATTCTCGGTTTTGTGCCCTTGCAAAAAAATTGTCAAGGTATATAATGAGGAAGTCCAAGGGGAGAGCATCGAAGATGTCTCCCTGTCACTCTTTTTTAGGGGAGAAAACTCCCCCGGCGAAAAAGGCGGGCCGCCCCTGGCGTGCCCCTTTGGAAAGGAGCTGTGATTTCGGTGGATGACATCATCAACCGGCTGATTGATATTGACCGGCAGGCCACACAAATTGTGAAGAAGGCCGAGGAACACCTGCAGGCCAGCAGGCAGGGCATCACCAAGGAACGCCAGGCGGTTCAGGAAACCTATGACGCCCAGGCCCAGCGCAGGCTGGAGAAAATCCGGGCGCAGGAGCAGCGCCTGGTGAAGGAAAATGAAAAGGCCATCGCCCAGACTTATCAGGCGAAGCGAGAAAAGCTGCAGAAGGCCTATGAGAGCGGCCATATCCAATGGGAAACCCAGATCTTCAATCGTTGTATAGGTAGGTGAGGTGAGCGTGCTCGAATCTTTTTCCAGTAAGGCGATTCTCACCAAGGCCCGGGCCATGTACGGTAAGCAGCTCACCGGCGCGGATTACCAGGAGCTGCTGCGCAAGACCAGTGTTGGAGAGATTGCTTCCTATTTAAAAAACCAGACCCATTACCGGGAGGTCCTGGAAAATGTCCAGGAGACCACCATCCACCGGGGGCAGCTGGAGGATCTGCTGCGCATGGAACGCTTCAGCCGGTACAGCCGGCTTCTGCATTACCAGTTTTCCAAGCGGGATGAGGTGTACCGGATGCTGATCTATGAGGCGGAGACAGAGCAGATTCTGACCAGTATGCGCCTGATAAACGCACAGAGCCCGGAACAATACATTATCAGCCTGCCCACCTTTCTGATGGAGCACACCAGCTTTGATCTGATGAAGCTGGCCAGGGTCAAGAGCTTTGAGGATCTGCTGGGGGTTCTGCGGAAAACGCCCTATTACGAGGTAGTCCGGGCCGTTGCCCCGGCCCCCGGCCGGCTCATTGACCTGGTTGCCTGCGAGACGGCGCTGATGAAGTTTTCCGAGGAGCGGATGCTCAGGATTTCCCACAGGGATTTTTCCGGGGCACAGCGCAGGGAACTGGAAAAGCTCGTCTCCATCCGGGTGGATATCTATAATATCAACACATTGTTCCGGATCAAGACCTTTTTCCCCCAGCAGGACGCGCTGAGGTGCTGTATCTCAGGGCTGCCCTCCAGGATTCCGAAATCCATGCGGGAGCGGATGCTTGCCAGCGAAACTCCCCAGCAGTTTTTACAGGAAGTGAAAAACACCATCTATGGGGCCTTTTTCAGGGATGACGAGCCCTATTCCATCGAGGGCAGCACCCAGCGGGCCCGCTTTGTGAGAGATAAAAGCCAAATGCGGGATTCCAGCTTTGCGCCGGTTGTGGTGGCGGCGTTTCTCTCGCTGTGCCGCACGGAGGTGAACAATCTGATTAATATTATCGAGGGTGTGCGCTATGGAGTCCCCCGGGAGGACATAGAGGCACTGCTGATTGTCTCGTGAGGAGTTTGAGAGGAGGAGCACCTGCGTTTTGCGCTTTATGAATTCTCTGAAGTTCAAAGGCGCAGCTCCGGAAAGGAAGGAACATTGATATGTCCATAGAAAAAATGACCCTGGTTCATCTGGACGGCGAGCGGGAATCGCTGGACTATGTCCTGATGAAATGCCTGGCGTCAGGGATTTTTCATCCGGAACCGGCGGCATCCCTAAAGGAATACAGCCGGGCCAAGCCGGCGCTGGAACAGGCGAACCCCTATCGGGAATTGCTGGGGCAAATCCGCAAGGTGGCGGATTTGGCGGGAATCCAGCTGAACTATACCGAGGCGGATACGCTTTTGATGCGCGAAACCGTAATGAACGAGTACCTGAGCTCTGAGCAAAAGCGGCTGCTGGAGCTCTCCCAGGAAAAAAACAAGCTGGACGCCTCTATCGAGGAGCACCGGGACGCGCTGGTGCATTTAAAACATATGCTGGATCTGCGGGTGGACTTTGACGAGCTCTTCTCCTGCCGGTACCTGAAAATCCGGTTCGGGCGGATGCCTGCGGAGAGCGTCCCCAAATTATCCTTCTATGAGGATAAGCCGTTTTTATTCCTGCGTTTTGACGAGGACGACACCTATCTTTGGTGCGCCTACCTCACCAGCTCCCAATATGAGGAGGAGATCGATGAGATCTTTTTATCCCTGTATTTTGAGCGGATGCGCGTGCCGGACTATGCCCATGGCACGCCCCAGAGATCCCGGGAGATGATTGAAGGGCTTATTGCCCAGGAGCAGGCGCAGCGTCAGGAGCTGATCCGGGGGATGCAGCAGATCATCCGGCAGGAGGAGGGGGAACTCTCCCCCATGTATTCCAAAATCCGGTTCCGGTACGATGCCTATGAGCTGCGGCGGTATGCTGTTGTCACATCCAACCGGTTCCACTTGGTGGGGTTCATCCCCAAGCGGCAGGAAAAGGAGTTTGGGGCGCTGTTTGAACCCTTGGAGCAGGTGGAAATCACCTATTCCCCGCCGGAACGGGACAAAAGGCTCACGCCGCCCGCCAAGCTGCGCAACAACTGGCTGGTGCGGCCCTTTGAGATGTTTGTCACCATGTACGGGCTGCCCTCCTATTACGATATTGACCCCACCACCTTTGTGGCCTTCACATATACGCTGCTCTTCGGCATGATGTTCGGCGATGTGGGACAGGGGCTTGTCATCTCGCTGCTGGGCTTTGTGCTGTATCGGTGGAAGAAGATGGAGCTCGGGCGGGTGATGGAGCGCCTGGGGGTATCCTCCGCGGTGTTCGGCTGCGTGTACGGCTCCGTGTTTGGGTTCGAACACCTATTGGATCCGGTTTATCAGGCGCTGTTCGGCCTGAGCGAAAAACCCATCGACGTAATGGCGCCGGATACCACCAACCTGATCCTGATTGTGGCGGTGGCTTTGGGAATGTTTATCATCATAGCTTCCATCATCTTCAACATTGTCCTGGGTCTCAAACGGCACGATTTGGGCCGGGCACTGTTTTCCAACAACGGCCTGGCGGGGCTGGTGTTTTACGGTTCCGTCATTGTGCTGGCCGCCGGGATGCTGCTCTTAAATGTCAACGTGCTCAACCCGGTGTTCCTGATTCTCTTTATTGTGCTGCCGCTTTTGGTGATGTTCCTCAAGGAACCGCTTACCCGGCTGGTGCAGCGCAAAAAAAAGGTCTTCGAAGAGGGCGTGGGAAACTTTTTCCTGGAAGGCTTCTTCGAGTTCTTTGAGGTGCTCTTGAGCTTTGTCACCAATACCATGAGCTTTCTGCGTGTGGGCGGGTTCATTCTCAGCCACGCGGGGATGATGGCGGTGGTGTTTACCCTGTCCTCCATGATTGGGGGAGCGGGAAGCCCGGTTGTGCTCATCATCGGCAACCTCTTTGTGATGGCGATGGAGGGGCTCATTGTGGGCATCCAGGTGCTGCGCCTGGAGTTCTATGAGATGTTCAGCCGCTTCTTTGACGGCGACGGCAAGGCCTATGTTCCCTCCCGGGTAGAGACCCAGGCCCTGCATCAATAATGGCGCCTTCTCAAAATGAATAAGATAAAGGAGAGTTTTTACGATGAATACGGTTTTGTTTTTTCTTCTGCCTCTGGCTGTTGTCCTGATGCTGGCTATGCCGCTGGTCCCGGTTTACCGGGGGATTACCACCGGCAAGCGCGCCAAGCACCGGATTGTGTTTAACCTGTGCGCGTTTTTTGGTGTGATTGCCCTGTGCATCTGCTTCCCGGTGACAAACCTGGCGGTGTTCGCAGCTGCTGAAAGCAGCGTGGCTGCCGCTGTCTCCACGGGAGCCGGTATGGGCTATCTGGCGGCCGCGTTAGTGACCGGGCTCTCCGCAATCGGCGCTGGTATTGCGGTTGCCGCCGCGGCGCCTGCCGCTATCGGCGCGGTGAGCGAGGATTCCAAGACCTTTGGTAAGTCCTTGATCTTCGTGGCCCTAGGCGAAGGCGTTGCCCTGTACGGCCTGCTGATTTCCATTCTGATTATCAATAAGCTGTAATGGAATTCACTTCGCGGCTGACGGGGGAAGTCCGTGCCCGCCGCGCACCCTGCGGGGAAAGGACGGGGAACCGGGGCACGGGAATCTGTCCCTGAACCGGCGTCCTCCCGGTTTCGGAGCGTGCGGGAGCCGCCCCGCGGGGGAAAGCGCCGCGGGCTGCGCTTCCCGGTATTATTCAGAAAACCCCTTTTGGAAGGAGACGGCCATGAAGTTTTTCTTAATCAGTGATAATGTGGATACCCAGGTGGGGATGCGCCTGGCGGGAATCGAGGGCGTGGTGGTGCATGAGGCCCATGAGGTGGAAGCCCAGCTGCGCCGGGCCTGCCAGGATGAGCAGGTGGGCGTGGTCCTGATGACGCATAAGCTCATTGGGCTGTGCCCTGATTTGGTGTATGATTTAAAGCTCAACAGCAAGCGCCCGCTGATTGTGGAAATCCCGGATCGCCATGGCGAAGGCCAGATCTCCGATTCCATCACCCGGTATGTCCGGGAGGCAATCGGCATCAGGATTTAAAGGGCTGCCGTTTGGGCAGTTTCGCCGGATGCGGCGAGATTGCGGAATCATTTGATTGCAGCGGGTTTGCACAGAAAGGATGGTCGCACAAATGGAACTCAAAGAGCAGCCCCAGGAGAAGGTCCGGCAGCTGGAGGAGAGTATTCTGGAAGAGGCGAAGGCCGCCGCCGCCCTGAAAGAGGAGGAGGCCCAGAAGCTCCACAGCCAGGCCATGGAGAAGGCGGAAAATGAAATCCTGCGGGAGATTTATGGAAAAATACAGGCTCAGGTGGCTCAGATTGAGGCTGCTTCCACCAAGGAAACCGTCAATTTTGAATTGGCGCAGAAGCGGGAACTGCTGGAAATGCGCCGGCAGCTTCAGGAGCAGGTGTTCGCAGCCGTAAGGGAGCGCCTTGTCCGCTTTACAAAAACGGAGGAATATGCCGCCTACTTAAAGGACACCTGCGGCCGCCTGGCGCAGCAGTATGACGATGAAGCCTCCGTTCTGGTGGTGCGCCCCCAGGATGCAGCGCTGGTGCAGGGCTTGCTGGGGCTGTTTCACCGGGTGCGGCAGGTGCGGCAGGATGCTGCCATCAGCCTGGGCGGAATCCGCCTGGAAAACGCCGCCAAGAACTATCTGGTGGACGAGACGCTGGACTTCAGCCTTCAGGAACAGAGGGATTGGTTCTACACCCACTCCGGTTTGACGGTGGAGGACTGACGTCTCTAAGCCCGCTGGGGCGCACGGTTTGATGCGGCCTTTGATTAGAAACTTGTCCCCTTGCACATACTTGCCGAACATACAGCACACTTTCGTGGGCTGGTTTTGTTTCATCGGGCGCCGTGCATTTTGGAAGCAACGGCTTTGCAGGGCGCCTGGGGGCAAATGCTGCCAATGGGATGCGAGGTGAATTTTTTGAATAACGTAATTTTTTCCATTAACGGCCCTGTGGTAAAGGTGCGCGACACCAAGGATTTCTCCATGATGGAGATGGTGTATGTGGGCCATCACCGCCTGATTGGCGAGGTCATCCAGATAAGCGGGGAGGCCACCACGATCCAGGTGTATGAGAGTACGACCGGCCTGCGTCCCGGGGAACCGGTGGTTGGAACCGGCAGCCCCATGAGCGCAACCCTGGCGCCGGGCATTATTTCCAATATTTTTGACGGTATCGAGCGTCCCCTTTTGGAAATGGAGCGGCGTACCGGCGCCTTTATCGAGGAGGGCGGAGATATCACGGCCCTGGATGAGGAAAAGCAGTGGCAGGTCACTATCAAGGCCGCTGTGGGCCAGCGCCTTCAGGGAGGCGATATCTACGCTGTCTGTCCCGAAACCAGCCAGATTGAGCACCGCTGCATGGTGCCGCCCGGCGTCAGCGGCGTTGTCAGCAGCGTAAAGCCCGACGGAAGCTACCGGATTCACGACTGTGTGGCGGTGCTGCAGGAGGATAATGGGAACTCTGTGGAACTCACCCTGTGCCAGAAATGGCCTATCCGGGTGGCGCGCCCGGTTCAGCAGCGCCTGCCCATCACCCGCCCGCTCATCACCGGGCAGCGGGTCATTGACGCCTTGTTCCCCATCGCCAAGGGCGGCGCGGCGGCGGTGCCCGGCGGCTTCGGCACCGGAAAAACCATGACCCAGCACCAGCTGGCGAAATGGTGCGATGCGGACATCATCGTCTATATCGGCTGCGGGGAGCGGGGCAATGAGATGACCCAGGTGCTGGAGGAATTTTCCCAGCTGATTGACCCGAAATCCCAGCGGCCCCTGACGGACCGCACCGTGCTCATCGCCAACACCTCCAATATGCCGGTGGCGGCCCGGGAGGCCTCCATCTACACCGGCATCACACTGGCGGAATATTACCGGGACATGGGCTACCATGTGGCGATTATGGCGGATTCCACCTCCCGCTGGGCTGAGGCGCTGCGGGAGATCTCCGGACGCCTGGAGGAAATGCCCGCGGAGGAGGGCTTCCCGGCCTATCTGCCCTCCAGGCTCTCAGAATTCTATGAGCGGGCAGGGTATATGGTGAATTTAAACGGCTCTGAGGGCTCCGTCTCCATCATCGGCGCGGTATCCCCCCAGGGATCGGACTTCTCCGAGCCGGTCACCCAGAACACCAAGCGCTTTGTACGCTGCTTCTGGGCGCTGGATAAATCCCTGGCCTATGCGCGGCACTATCCCGCCATCAACTGGACCATGAGCTACAGCGAATATGTGGACGATTTGGCCCCATGGTATGAGGAAAACATCGGCCCCCAGTTCATGAAGCTGCGGGGGGCTATCGCGGGGCTTCTCCAAGAGGAAAGCAAGCTCATGGAGATTGTCAAGCTCATCGGCGCGGACGTATTGCCGGACGATCAAAAGCTCATCATCGAGGTGGCGCGGGTGATCCGGGTTGGATTTTTGCAGCAGAACGCCTATCACGCCGAGGATACCTATGTGCCGCTGACAAAGCAGCTCAAGATGATGGAGGTTATCCTGCATTTCTATGAGAAGGCAAAACAGGCCGTCATCAGCGGGGTGCCGGTTGGGAAAATTCTGGCAACCGGGGAACTGGATCGCCTGGTGAAGATGAAATATGACGTGCCCAACAGCCAGATTGAACTGCTGGACGGCTATGACGCGGAAATCGACCGCCGCATTGCTGAAATTCAGTGACAGCCCGGCCCGGAGCGTTTTGGCAATGGGCTCGTGGATGGTTCTCTTGGAAAGGACGTCAATCAGGTTTTTCCACGGGAACTGGAACTGCACTGAATAGAATTGCGCAAAGTAGAAACGGAGGGTGCTATGAGCCTTCAATATATTGGACTCAAGGAAATAAACGGCCCCCTGGTGGTGCTGGATCAGGTACGCCAGGTGAGCTTTGACGAGATGGTGGAGCTTCGCCTGGCCGACGGCACCACCCGTACGGGGCGTGTCATTGCCATCGATGGGGAACGGGCGGTCATCCAGGTATTTGAGGGAACCCGCGGGCTCTCTTTAACCAACACCACAACGCGCCTGCTGGGCCATCCCATGGAAATGCCCCTGTCCGGGGAAATCCTGGGGCGGATTTTCAGCGGGAGCGGGCGCCCCATCGACGGGTTGGGCGAGGTGTATGCCCAGAAATATGGGGACGTCAACGGAAAACCCCTGAATCCGGTATCCCGGGTGTACCCCAGGGACTATATCCACACTGGGATTTCCTCCATCGATGTGCTGGCAACCCTGATCCGGGGGCAGAAGCTTCCTATTTTTTCCGGTTCCGGGATGCAGCACAACAAGCTGGCGGTGCAGATTGTGCGCCAGGCCCAGATTGCCAAGAGCAGGGGCAAGGATTTCGGGATTGTGTTTGCCGCCATGGGCGTGAAAAACGACATTGCGGATTATTTTAAAGCCTCCTTTGAAAAATCCGGGGTGCTGGAGCGGGTGGTCATGTTTTTAAACCTCTCCAACGACCCCATTGTGGAGCGCATTATGACCCCCCGCTGCGCCCTGACGGCGGCGGAGTACCTGGCGTTCGAGAAGGGGATGCACATTCTGGTGGTCCTCACGGATATCACCTCCTATGCGGAGGCCCTGCGGGAACTGTCCTCCTCCAAGGGGGAGATCCCCGGGCGAAAGGGCTATCCCGGATATTTGTATTCCGATTTGGCCTCCCTGTATGAGCGCGCCGGCATTATCAAGGGCCACGACGGCTCCGTCACCCAAATTCCCATCCTCACCATGCCCAACGACGATATCACCCATCCGGTGCCGGATTTGACCGGGTATATCACCGAAGGACAGATTGTATTGGACCGGGCGCTGGATCAGGCCGGGGTGTACCCGCCGGTCTCGGTGCTGCCGTCCCTGTCCCGACTGATGAAGGACGGTATCGGCGAGGGGTATACCCGTGGGGATCACGCGGCGCTTGCCAACCAGCTGTTTGCCTGTTATGCCAAGGTGCAGGACGCCCGGGCACTGGCTTCGGTTATCGGCGAGGGAGAGCTCTCCGAGAGCGACAGGAACTATCTGAAATTTGGGGAGCTCTTTGAAAAACGGTTTCTCTCCCAGGGCTTTGAGGAAAACCGCACCATGGATCAGAGCCTGGATTTGGGCTGGAAGCTGCTGGGCATCCTGCCCAAGGAGGAATTGGACCGCCTGGACGAAAAGCTCCTTCAGGAGCACTACCGGCCCGGCGATGCCAAGGAACTGGAATAGCCGGAAGTTTTCCCCCAGAAAAGGAGGTTTATGCCCATGAACACCGATGTGTTTCCCACCAAGGGAAACCTTATCAATACCAAAAAGTCCTTACAGCTGGCTACCCTGGGCTATGACCTGCTGGATCGTAAACGCAATATCCTCATCCGGGAGATGATGGGCTTAATCGATAAGGCCAACGCCATCCGGGACACTATCGACACCACCTACCGTACCGCCTACGGGGCCCTGCAGCGTGCCAACCTGACGCTGGGCATCTGTGAGAACGCCGCCAAGACCGTCCCGGTGGAGGACAGCCTGATTGTCTCCTACCGCAGCGTCATGGGGGTGGAAATTCCCACGGTGAACCTGGAAAAGGAGACGCTGCAGCCCTACTTTGGCTTCAGCGCCACCAACTCCCATCTGGACTACGCCTATTTCTGCTTTAATAAGGTGAAACTTCTCACCGCGGATTTGGCGGAGATTGAAAACAGCGTGTACCGGCTTGCCAACGCCATCAAGCAGGCCCAGAGCCGGGCGAATGCCCTGAAAAATATCATCATCCCCAACTTTGAGTCCACGGTGAAGTTTATCACCAACGCCCTGGAGGAAAAGGAGCGGGAGGAGTTTTCCAGGATGAAAATCATCAAATCCAATCAGGAGACTGCAGCGCAGCAGAACTGAAGTTGTAAAGGGCAGCCCATCCCGTTTGAGGAAGGCTGCCCTTTTGCCATAGTTGGGAACAGGGCGGTGAAAATCCGCCGTACTGCAAAAAGGGCTGAGGACAACAAGTTGTCCTCAGCCCTTGATAGTTTTTGTCTATGGAAACAAAAGCAACAGGACGCCGCGGGAACAGACGGCCTGAACCTTTGCGCTGCAATGAAACGACGCCCTGCACCAAATTTTTCGGTACGGGCCGCACAAGCCTGCTCTTTTGCCGTCGAAGAGGTTAAAAGGCAGGCGCAGAGCCCGCCTGCATGATGTGGGAATGCCCGGACGGGATCCGCTCTTGCGGCACAGGCTGGAAGAGGCCCTTGAGACCCGGCAGGCAAGGCCGCAACTGGCGAACCTGATTGCGGGCCCGTTTCCCATGCAGAATGCTCCCGGCAGGGACGCTCTGTGGGGATGTCAGTTGCCCCCCCGATTTTCTTGAACGGTAGTTTGTGCCCATTCTACATGAGGATGGAGGCGAAAATGCCCAGTATGGTCCCGATGAGGATAACCCCCGCAAAAAACAGGGGAATGATGCGCTTTACAACGGTTTCACGGTGGATACGCTTCACGTGTTTCCAGCTCCCTTAGTTTGTTTTTAGGCTTCTTTACTGTAGCATAGGAATCCTGGGGATTCAAGGGGGAAAATGAAAACAAACCGGTGCCTTATTTCATAGCGCCGTCAGAACAAATTCCCGGTTTGTGAATATCCCCCTCCCCTATGGATGCGCCGGAAAGGGCGCTTGGGAACCCGGGCACCATCCCTCCGTCGGCCCCGGAGGAGCAAATAACCGCCGCAGGGCCTGGAACTGCGGCGGCATCCAAAAGAAAAACAGGGGAGGGAAAGATTCCCGCCCCCAGTATTAAAGTGTTATTCTCAGTGCAGATGGCAGGCATCACACTCGGTGAGCTCGCCCACAATCGGCTTGGGATCGATGCCCAGGCGGGTGTAGTAGTCCGCAATGGCGGTCTTGACGGCCTGCTCCGCCAGAACCGAACAGTGGATCTTTGCCGGCGGCAGGCCCTCCAGGGCCTCTACTACAGCGGAGTTGGTGAGCTTGAGAGCCTCCTCGATGGTCTTGCCCTTGATCATCTCGGTGGCCATGGAGCTGGTGGCAATCGCCGCGCCGCAGCCGAAGGTTTTAAATTTAATATCAGAGATGACACCATTTTCAATTTTCAGGTACATCTTCATGATGTCGCCGCACTTCGGGTTTCCCACCTCACCGATTCCATTGGCGTCGGCAAGCTCTCCAACATTTCTGGGGTTGGTGAAATGATCCATAACTTTATCGGTGTAAATCATGACAAATTCCTCCATTGATTGCTATCCTTCATCAGGTTAAATCCCGTAGTCGATATTTTCTTTTTTGATGCGCTCCCAAAGGGGGGACATGGCCCGCAGGCGCTGGATAATTTGGGGGAGGACTTCCAGGATATAGTCCACGTCCTCCTGGGAATTGCACCAGTCCAGAGACAGGCGCAGGGAGCCGTGAGCCACCTCGTGGGGCAGCCCGATGGCCAGCAGCACATGGCTGGGATCCAGGGAGCCGGAGGTGCAGGCGGAGCCGGAAGAAGCGCAGATTCCGTTCATATCCAGCATCAGCAGGAGGGATTCGCCCTCCACGCCCTCGAAGGAGATGTTCACATTGCCGGCAAGGCGGCGGGTGGGATCCCCGTTGAGGTGGCTGCGTTCGATTTTGCACAGCTCCGTGATGAGCTTGTCGCGCAGGGGAATGAGCTTTTTCTGCTTTTCTTCAATCGAGGAGCAGGCCAGCTCCATGGCCTTGGCAAGGCCCACGATAGCCGCTACGTTTTCCGTTCCCGCCCGGCGGCTGCGCTCCTGGGCTCCGCCGTGGATCAGGTTTTCCAGCACGATCCCCCGGCGCAGGTACAAAACGCCGATTCCCTTTTGCGCATGGATTTTATGCCCGGACAGGGAGAGCATATCGATATTTTCTTTCACCACGTCGATGGGGACATTGCCCACAGCCTGTACGGCGTCCGTGTGAAACCACACGTGCCGCTCCCGGCAGATGGCCCCGATTTGAGCGATGGGCTGGATGGTGCCGATTTCATTGTTGGCATACATGACGCTCACCAGGCAGGTGTCGTCCCGGATGGCCTTTTTTACATCCTCGGGATCCACGATGCCGTTTCGTCCCACCGGCAGGTAGGTCACCTCAAAGCCCTGCTTTTCCAGCGCCTGCACCGTATGCAGAACCGCATGATGCTCAAAGGCAGTGGTGATAATGTGCCGGCGCCCCTTTTTCGCTCCGGCCGCCGCCGCGCCCTTGATGGCCCAGTTGTCGGCCTCGGAGCCGCCGGAGGTGAAGTAGATTTCACCGGGCTGCGCGCCCAGGCAATCCGCTGCAGTTTGGCGCGCCGCCTCCAGAGCCTGCTTGGCCTCTCTGCCCTTGGAATAGATGCTGGAGGCGTTGCCGTAGCCTTCCTTTAAATAGGGAAGCATGGCGGTGAGAACCTCATCGGAGATGGGCGTGGTTGCGGAGTTGTCCGCATATACAAAATGTTTCATGAAAACAATCCTTCCTTTCAAGGGGAGAATATACCAGTCCGGCACAGGCGGCTGTGAACCCGGCCCCAATTGCATGGGCTCAAAGGGAAGAAAACCGGGAACGGATTTCCCAATCAGGACTGGCACGTGAAAGAGCTGTCTGCCGGCAGCTGTAAAGCCAGCCGGCCGCAGAGTGGGTCTGCTACGCTTTTAATATATACCAATTTAGTATATATTTCAATCCTGCCGCAAAAATTTACAATTTATTTATATTTGGCAGCCTCAAGAACTGCAAGGCGGTCGCACCGCTCATTTTCCGGATGGCCCGCGTGGCCCTTTACCCACACAAATCGCATCTCATGCCGCTCCAAAAGCTGCAGGGCCTTTTCCCAGAGATCCACGTTCAGCGCCCGTTCGGTTTTTGTGCGCATCCAGCCGTTAGCCCGCCATTTTTTGGCCCAACCCTTCTGAATGGCGTCCACCACATACTTGGAATCGCTGTACAGCGTCACCCGGCAGGGCTCCTTGAGGGCCTGCAGTCCCTGGATGAGCGCGGTGAGCTCCATGCGGTTGTTGGTGGTGCTTTTTTCCCCGCCGGAGAGCTCCCGTTCACGGCCCTGGTAACGCAGGATGACCCCATATCCCCCCGGCCCCGGATTTCCGGAGCAGGCGCCGTCAGTAAAAATTTCAACATCTTTCATGGAGTTCCTGAAATCCTTTCTCTCTTCCTTAAAAACATCTAACCGATCGCCGGGCCGGATATCAAGTCCGGCAAACCCTAAAATCAGCAAACAGCGTTTGCCGGTGCGAACCTGCTGCACCGAAATCGTGCTGCATAAAAAGCGCAGCTGCCCGCGACGGCCGTTTGACCGGTACAAAATCCATCGGTTTTCACCCAACGTTCAGCCGCCGTAGGACGGCAGCGGCCTTTGGGGCCGCTCAAAATTACTGCGGCAGAACCTGCGGTTTAAACTCTCACCGGGATCGATAAGCTATCGAAATACAAAGCTGTATGAGGCTCTCCCTCTGGCGAGGGCAAATCCTCCATCTACGGTTTATCCAAGATCCTTTCACCAGTTTGTCCGCAAAAAGAGCGAATAAACTGTATGAAAATACTCCAAATTACATTATAGTACATCCCCGGCATTTGCACAAGTTTTTTATGAAAAGTCGTATTTGCGCATGAGAGGGCGCCGGATGGGGAAGAATAATTTTAACTGTCTGGTTATGCGGTGCCGATTCCTTCAATACTATTAGTAGGCACCTTCCTTTGAATTTAATCATAACTGATTGCCCAACCGGATATAAAGTCCGGTGAACTCCATTCCATGAGAGTTTATCGGAAAATGAATTTTACTGGTGTGAACCCATTGCAGCGACATTGTGCTGTACAAAGTGCCACGGAACGTATCGGCCGCGGTGAGACAAAGGCCCACCGTCCCCCCGCAGCGGCGAGTGATTCGAACAGAGATTGAATCACCGATTTTGCGGTGGCAAACGCCGTGGCCGCCAGTCGGAGGTGCGGTAAGTGATAGGTTTATCCAGTATAACCGTTTAATACAGAAAGGATGAATGGAATGAAAGCTGTTATCATGGCGGGCGGAGAGGGAACGCGCCTTCGGCCGCTCACGTGTGATCTGCCCAAGCCGATGGTACGGCTGTGCGGACGGCCGGTGCTGGAATATTCGCTGGATCTGCTGGGGCAGTACGGCGTGACCGAGGCCTGGCTGACGGTGCGGTATTTGGCGCGGGAGATCTCCAGTTATTTCCCCAGCGGGGAATATGGGGGGATCCGCCTGCATTTTTCCATGGAGGAGCATCCGCTTGGAACGGCGGGGAGCGTGAAAAATGCCTGGGACGCTACGGAGGATTTCGTCGTGATCTCCGGGGACGCCCTGTGTGATTTTGATTTAAAAAAGGCCATGGAGGAGCACCGCCGGGGCGGGTACGATGCCTCCATCCTGGTGAAACGGGTGGACGATCCGCGGGAGTATGGCCTGGTGCGTTTTGACGAGACCGGCAGGGTGCTCTCCTTTTTGGAAAAGCCCGGCTATTCCCAGGCTGCCACGGACTGCGCCAACACAGGGATCTACCTGCTTTCCCCGCAGGCGATGGCCTTGGTTCCCCAGGGAAAGCCCTTCGATTTTGCCAAAGATCTCTTCCCGCTGATGCTGCAAAACTCCATGAAAATCGGCGCCCTGGAGCAGGATGGCTATTGGTGCGATATCGGGGATTTGGAGAGCTACCGGCGCTGCCAGGCGGATATCCTTCACGGCAGGGTGCGCCTGCCCCGGGAGTTTTACCGGGACGCCATGGGCAATATCGTGCAGGGGATGGCACCCTCCGGCGAGCAGGTTCGTCTGATTGCGCCGGTGTATCTGGGCCCGGATGTCCATTTTGAGGGCGGCGTCACCCTGGGCCCGGACTGTGTGCTCGAGGAGGGCTGCACCGTATTGGAGGGTGCCCGCATCCGGGAGAGCATTGTGCTGCGGGACTCGCTCATCGGCCGGGACGCGGCTCTGACGGGAACCATTGTGGGTTCTGGGGGCTCCGTCAAGGATTTTGCCATGCTCTTTGAGGGGAGCGTATTGGGTTCCGGAGCCGTTTTGGGAAGCGGCAGCTGCCTGAACCCAGGGGTGCGCATCTGGCCCTATAAAACCTCCCGGGACGGCGGCATCATCAAGGAGGATATCCGCCGGGGCGCGGGTGTGTGCGGTTACTTCTGCGACGGCTCCATCAGCGGGCAGGTAGGGGTGGAATTAACCCCGGAGTTCTGCGCTCGGCTGGGCGCCGCCTGCGGCAGCGTGGAGGAGTCCTGGAAAATCGGCGCCGGGTGCGAGGAGTCCTCCTGGGCCAGGGCCATGAAGAACGCTTTCCTGGCGGGAGTGCAGTCCGCGGGGGCAAGTGCGCTGGACTTTGGAGAAAACTTTTTGGCCCAGTTCGGCTACTGCATGAATTTCTGTGCGCTGCATTTGGGAGTGTTTTTTTCCGGGGAAACCCAGGGACACATCCGGGTGTTCACCGATGGAGGCCTGCCGGCCACCAGGGAATTGGAGCGCAAAATTGAGGGCAGCCTTCTGCGCGGAGAGGCCTCGCGGTGCGGGGTTGAGCGCTTTGGAAGCTGCGCCAAGATGGACGGAATGCGCCTGTTGTATGTGGGGGAACTGCTCAAGCAGGCGCCGCTGGGGCTCTCGGGGATGCAGGTGCAGGTGAGTTCGGACAACGAGGCTCTGCGTTCGGTGCTCACCGAGGTTCTGGCCCGCCTGGGCTGCGTGAGCGGGGACACGGGGGTGCATCTGGAATTTTCCGGCGAGGATTCCGTGCGCCTCACCGCCCCGGAGGGCGTGGCTTTGGACGCCGGGGACCTGCTGATCCTGTGCGCATTGCTGGAATTTGAACAGGGCCGGGATGTGAGCGTCCCCTATGACTCCCCCTGGATTTTGGAGGAGATGGCCAGCGCCAGGGGAAGAAGCGTGTACCGGTATTTTGCCTGCCCCGCTGGAGACAGCGACGCCACAGCCAGAAAGAAGGCCCATAACGCCCTGTGGAGCCGGGATATGCTCATGGTGTGCCTGCGGCTTTTGGGCTGGATGCAGGAGAACCATTTGAGCGCTGCCCAGCTGTCCAAGAGGCTGCCCGGCTACCGGCGGGTGCAGCGGGAAATTCCGTTGCCGGTTCCTCCCGCGCGGCTGCTGAGCCGCCTGAGCCGACAGGAGGGGAGCGAAAGCGGGGACGGCGTGCGCCTGCACCGGGAACTGGGCACCATTCTGGTGCGCCCGGTTGGACGGGGAACCACCGCACGGATTCTGGCAGAGGCGAAAACCGCGGAGATTGCCGCCGAGCTTTGTGCGGATGTGACAAAACTTATCGAAGAATCTCAGGAAGATTGACTTGACAACCCCCGGGATTCCCGATAGAATAATAAGGAATGTTGTGTTCGTGATAGGGCCTGCACTTCTTTGGCGGCCCTGGGATTTCTGGCTTTTGTGCCGGATAATTCCCGTCTTTTCTCAGATTGGATCGGCTTAAAAGTTCACACAGACGCAGGCCTTGCGCGCTGAAAACCCATCAGGTGAAATTCCTCGGAGCGGAAAAAAGGGGATTTTCTAGTCGGAATTTGGATTTTGGGTTTTCCCGGCGCCTGGTTCAGTGGATTGAGGGCGTATTTTAAAGCCCTGAAAGGGCCCAACGCAGCGGCATCAACACCGCCCCGTCCGGTTTTGCCGAATGACGCGGCTTGTTGGAGGTTCCGGCCTGCCCTTTCGGTGCGTGCTATCCCTGTGACGGTTTATGGGCTGTAATTTAAGGCGGGCTAAAGCGCCTTTGTTTGCGGGGGCCGGGCAGTTTGCGATCCGTGCGCCTGCAGGAGAGAAGAAAAATTCGTTGATTTGGAAAAATCCCCTTAGGGGATTTACGGCATACAAGGAGAGACTGCCAGTCTGCGAAAACGGCGAACCCACATGAAAACATAGGAAATGGTTTGCGGGCAAGAAGGCCTGCTCAACCGTGACGGCTGCATAGAAACAACAAACGGAGGTAGAAACAGTGACATTAGATGAAAGAATTTTAGTGGATTCCCTGGCGCAGGCAGGCCAGGACGCCAGCTTTGAGCCCCAGCGGGACAAGGATCCGGCGTCCCGTCCCCGCCCGCGGCGCAGAACCCCGAGGCCCCGCATGGGTTCGGCCAAGAAAAACCAGGAGAATGCCGAGAGCGTATCCCAGAATCTCACCGGGGATTCTGGGGCGGGTGCGCATCTGTATGAAAAAATCGAACCCGCCGCAGCGCCCAGCCAGCCCCAGCAAAAGCCGGCGAGAGCGCCCCGGGGGAAAAACCAGAAGGCGCAGCAGGCAAAGGAGGCTCCGGCCAAAACCCAGCCGGAGAAAGCGGAAAAGACGGAGCGCCCCCGGCGTACCCAGCGGCGTTCCCCGGGCCAGGGCAGAAAAACCACCCCGGTGCGGATTATTCCCCTGGGAGGCCTGGGGGAAATCGGAAAGAATATGACGCTCTATGAGTGCGGAAACGATATGTTCCTGGTGGACTGCGGAATCTCCTTCCCGGATGAGGATATGCTGGGTGTGGATTTGGTGATTCCGGATTTCTCCTATGTGGAATCCAACCGGGACAAGCTGCGGGGCATTGTGTTGACCCACGGCCATGAGGATCACATCGGCGCGCTGCCGTATCTGCTCAAAAATGTGAATGTACCGGTGTACGGCACCAGGCTCACCCTGGGGCTGGTGGAGGGTAAGCTCAAGGAGCACGGCCTGCTGGGCCGGGTTCAGCTGAATGTGGTAAAGCCCCGGGATACGGTGAAGATGGGCTGTATGGCGGTGGAATTTATCCGGGTGAACCACTCCATCCCCGACGCGTGCGCCATGGCGATCCATACGCCGGCCGGCGTCATTATCCAGACCGGCGACTATAAGGTGGATTTCACCCCCATCGAGGGCGAAGTCATCGATTTGGCCCGCTTCGGCGAATTGGGGAGCAAAGGCGTTCTGGCCCTGCTGCCGGACTCCACCAACGCGGAGAAGCCGGGCAGCACCACCAGCGAGCGCAAGGTGGGCGAGAGCTTTGAGATGCTCTTCCGCCGTGCCCAGAGCAAGCGGATTATCATTGCAACCTTCGCTTCCAATATCCACCGTGTGCAGCAGATCATCGACGCCGCGGTGCGCTACGGGCGCAAGGTGGCGGTTTCCGGGCGCAGCATGGTGAACGTGGTCACCAAGGCCCTGGAGCTGGGATATCTGCATATCCCCGATGGGGTCCTTGTGGATATCGACGCGGTGGGCCGTTACCGGGACGATGAGATGGTGCTCATCACCACGGGCAGCCAGGGAGAGCCTATGAGCGCCCTGTACCGCATCGCCATGGCGGATCACCGCAAGGTCTCCCTGACCGGAAACGATTTTATCATCATCTCCGCGAGGCCAATCCCCGGCAACGAAAAGCTGGTGAGCCGCGTGGTCAACGAGCTGATGAAGCAGGGGGCCGACGTGGTGTATGAATCCATGTACGAGGTCCATGTCTCCGGACACGCCTGCCAGGATGAGCAGAAGATGATGATAGCCCTGACAAAGCCGAAATTTTTCGTTCCGGTGCACGGCGAGTACAAGCACCTGAAGAAAAACGCGGATACCGCTATGAGCATGGGAATCGACCCCAGCCATATCCATATCGGAGAGAACGGCCAGGTGATTGAGTTCAACGGCGTGGACATGAAGGTGACCGGCACCGTTCCCAGCGGACAGGTCT
Source organism: Marvinbryantia formatexigens (assembly GCA_021771035.1). Classification (GTDB taxonomy): domain Bacteria; phylum Bacillota; class Clostridia; order Oscillospirales; family Ruminococcaceae; genus CALXEM01. The sequence goes on from JAETPU010000002.1 coordinate 188,855, forward strand.
TTGTAGACGGCCTGGGCGTGGGCGACGTGGGCTCCATTGTCCTGCGCGACCGCAAGCATCTGGCGGAGGACGGCCTGATTGTGGTGGTTACCACTATGCAGCGCGAGACCGGGCAGATTATCTCCGGGCCGGATATCGTCTCCCGCGGCTTTGTGTATGTGCGGGAGGCTGAGAACCTGATGAACGAGATCCGCCGCATTGCCAAGAAGGCTATCGAGGACTGTGTGAGCTCCAATGTGCGGGAGTGGGGAAGCATCAAGAACCGCATTAAGGACAATTTGGGGGACTATCTGTACTCCAAAACCAAGCGCAGCCCCATGATTCTGCCAGTGATTCAGGAAGTCAAACAGCAGTAATTTCCGGGATTTGGCAAATTTCCAATTTCGACAGAATAAAATTGTGTGTTATCACTAAAAAATTAATTTTTTACCGTTCTCTTTTGGATTGGCTTTTCAAATGTCCGCCGATATGGTAAGATGAAGGAAAAGCAGGCAGTGCTGATGGATGAGGCCGCGCACGGCGCCTTTCGGGGTTCATGACTCCCGAGAGGGGCGCTCCGGCGGCGGAATTCCGGTTTCGAACAATGGGGATACGGTGCAGAGAACAGGGCGTGTTTCGATTGGATTCGGGCATGCCCTGATTCGATTTTTTTGGCTGCGCTGAAGCGTCGGGCAGCACGAAAGGGTGGGAAGAACGGTGAACAATAAAAAGCTTTGGATTTTGCGCTCGTCCATCGGGCTGATGATAACCCTGTGCGTGGCGTTTACCATTGCCACAGCGTTTTTAAACCAGACGGTCTTTTATGTGGAAGCCGGAATTTTGGTGGCGGCGAGTATTCTGGTGCTGATCAGGCTGCGCCGGGTCAAAGCGGATCTCCATGAGTTCATGCAGAATATCGGTTCCACCCTGTCCTCCGCGCAGAGCGACGCACTGTTAAAATTCCCCATTCCGCTGTTTGTGGTGGGCAATGCGGGGGAAGTGGTTTGGTATAACCATCTGGCCAGGGATACTGTGCTCAACGGCCAGGAGGATATGTTCGGGGAAAAGCTGCAGGTACTGGTTCCGGAACTGGATATGACCCTGGTGAGCCGCCCGGGCGGACAGCGGGTCTCCAGCGGCGGGCACTACTATACGGCGTTTTCCGTATTTGCCTATGGGCGCGAGGACGGCGGTGCCTATATCATCTATCTGGTGGATGACACCGAGGTGGCAAAGCAGGCGCTGGAATACCAGGAATCCCGTCCGTCGGTGCTCTCCATTGTCATTGACAACTATGAGGAACTGATGCAGGGCGCCAAGGAGAGCCAAAAGGCCCAGGTGCTCGGGGAAATCGAGGGGTTGCTGGAGCAGTTTGTCTCCGATGCCAACGGCCTGCTCAAGCGCATGGATCGCAACCGGTTTATCGCCATTATCGAAGAACGGTATATGGTGAAAATTTTAGCCGGGCGGTTTGAAATTCTGGATAAGGTGCGCTCCATTGTGTGTGAGGAAAACCTTTCGCCCACGCTCTCTATCGGCGTTGGCCGGGGATCCGCCACGCTGCACGAGGCGGATCGTATGGCGGCGCAGGCGCTGGAAATGGCGCTGGGGCGCGGCGGGGATCAGGCCGCGCTGCGCACCTCCAACGGGTTTGAATTTTACGGCGGCGTCTCCAAGGGAATCGAAAAGCGCAACCGGGTGAAAACCCGGATTGTGGCGGCGGCTTTGACGGATTTAATCCAAAACAGTGAAAACGTCATCGTGATGGGCCACCACTTTGCGGATTTGGACTGCCTGGGCGCTGCAATCGGGCTCACCAAGGCCATCCGGCAGATGGGCCGGGAGTGTGTCATCGCCATAAACGCGGCGACGAACCTGGCCTCGCCGCTCTATGACCGGTATCTCCAGGAAGGGGAGTCGGATCTGTTTTTGGAGCCTTCCATGGCTATCGAGCGCGTGATGCGGCGGACCCTCTTGATTGTGGTGGATACCCATCTGCCCTATTTTGTGGAGTCCCAGGAGCTGTTTAAGCTGTGTAAAACTGTGGCGGTCATCGATCACCATCGCAAGATGGTGGGACATATCGACAACGCGGTTATCTTCTACCATGAGCCCTACGCCTCCTCCGCTTCGGAGATGGTTTCGGAATTGCTGCAGTACTTCGACGGGCATATCCGGATTTCCCGCATGGACGCGGAGGCCCTGCTCTCGGGCATTATGCTGGATACCAGGAATTTCGCCATGCGCACCGGTGTGCGTACCTTTGAGGCCGCGGCCTATCTGCGGCGTCTGGGCGCGGATACGGTGGAGGTGAAAAAGCTGTTTTCCAACAGCATGGGTGCCTATCAGAAGAAGATGCAGATCGTCTCCTCCGCCAGGGTATACCAGAACTGCGCCATTGCCGAATCACAGCTGTGCGACGACATCAAGGTGGTGGCTCCCCAAGCGGCGGATGAGCTGCTGGGAATCACCGGTGTGGACGCCTCCTTTGTGATGTATGAGTACGACGGCGGCGTGTCCTTCTCCGCCAGAAGCCTTGGAAACGTCAATGTCCAGCTGATTATGGAAAAGCTGGGCGGCGGCGGCCATTTCACCATGGCCGGGGCGCAGCTGGAGAATACGGATTTGGAGCACGCGGAACTGCTGCTGCGCCAGGCAATCCGCGAATACAATGAGGAAAAGACAGCAAAGTAGAACAGAAAAATGCTTGGCGCCACTTGCAGGAATTCGCGCTTTGCAGTAACATAAGGAAAGGAGCTCTTGTCCAATGGGAGGGCTCTGCAACATTAACAGGGAAAGGACAGTCCGGTTCCCGTGCCACTGAGCTGCTGTTTTGCAGTTTGGAGCCCGGTATGTTTGCCGCTCAAGGCGGTTTTGCGGGCGCCGCTGGAAACGTGAAACAGGCAGCGGCGGGAATGGAGCGGTTGCAGCAATGAAAGTGATTTTGACGCAGGATGTAAAGGGCAGCGGAAAAAAGGGGCAGCTGGTGGAAGTTTCCGACGGCTACGCCAAAAACTTTCTTTTAAAGAAAGGGCTTGCCAAAGAGGCCACAGCACAGGCACTCAATGAACTGAAGAATAAAGAGGCTTCCACTCAGTACCATGCCGAGATGGAGCGCAAGGCGGCACAGGAGGCGGCAGCCAAGGTCAGCGGAAAAACGGTGAAGCTCACCGCGAAAGCCGGCCAGAAGGGCAGGCTGTTTGGTTCCGTTACGGCTAAGGAAATCGCCGAGGCGCTGGCAAGCCAGTACCAGGTGACGGTGGACAAGAGAAAAATTGTCCTGGATACGGATATTAAAAACTTCGGCACCTTTGGGGTTGAAATTAAATTTTTAGCCGGTGTCACCGCCAAAATCTCCGTGATGGTCACGGAGGAATAGGTTCAAAGCGGAAAGTCGGGTCCCCCGCCGGGCGCTGCCGGGTGGGGGATTTTTCTGGAAGGATTTTGAAAAGAAGCCCTGTGGGGCCGGCTGAACCTGTCTGGCTGTTTTTCAGTGAATGGCAGGGATGGTGGAAACGCTTGTTTTTCCGCCGGAGTTTCTGCCGTTAAACCAGAGGGCAGGATGTGAGTCCGGCATCGGCGGGCCGGTGCGATTCCCGAAAAGGAGAGGTCGATTCATATGGCAGATTTTTACGAGCAGCCGGGGCAGCTCACCGGGGGCGTCCCCTTCAGCCTGGAGGCGGAGCAGTCGGTACTGGGCGCGGTGATATTGGATCCCCCCTGCCTGATGCGGGTGATGGATTATCTGAAGCCGGAATGCTTCTACCGGGAGCAGCACCGGCAGATTTTCTCCGTCATGGTGCGGATGTTTACCGCCGCCATGCCGCTGGATTTCGTCACGCTGCTCCAGCAGGTGCGGGATCAGGAAATTTTTGAAACCGAGCAGGACGCCAAAATCTATCTCACACAGTTGGCCCAGGTGGTCCCCACCTCCGCCAATGTGGAGGCCTATGCCAAAATTGTCCGGGAAAAATTTTATCTGCGCAGCCTGATTGGCGCCGCTCAGGAAATTATCTCCAACACTCAGGATGGGGAAGGGGACGCCAGTACCCTTCTGGACGCCGCGGAACAGCGCATCTATGAGATCCGCCAGGGCCGGGATGCCCAGAGCCTGCAGCGCATCGATGAAATTATCATTCAGACCTACGATCAGCTCCAGAAGCTCAGCGGCGAGGACCGGGAGAAATACCTGGGCCTTCCCACCGGATTTTCGGAGCTGGACCGCATCACCAGCGGGCTGAATAAATCCGACCTGGTTCTGGTGGCGGCGCGTCCCGCTATGGGAAAAACCAGCTTTGCTCTGAATATTGCGGCCAACGTAGCCAAAAGTACACAGAAGAAGGTGGCGATTTTCTCCCTGGAGATGTCCAAGGAGCAGCTGGCCTCCAAGATGCTCTCCACAGAGGCCAGCATCGTGGGCACGTCCTTAAAAACCGGGCAGCTCACCGGGGACGACTGGGTGCGCCTGGCACAGGCGGCGCAGATTCTCTCCCGGTGCCAGATCTATATCGACGATTCCTCCGGCATCACCGTGCCGGAGATGAAGGCTAAGCTGCGCCGCCTCAAGGACGTGGGTGTGGTGATCATCGACTACCTGCAGCTGATGACAACCGGCCGCCGTACGGAAAACCGCGTCCAGGAGGTCTCGGAGATCACCCGCTCCTTAAAAATTATGGCCAAGGAGCTCAATGTCCCCATCATAACCCTGGCGCAGCTCTCCCGTGGGCCGGAGGCCAGGGCCGATCACCGTCCGGTGCTCTCGGATTTGAGGGAATCCGGCTCCATCGAGCAGGATGCGGACTCCGTCATGCTTTTGTTCCGGGAGGCATACTATGATAAAACCAGCGAGGAGCAGAACATCGCCGAATGTATCGTGGCCAAAAACCGCCACGGCGAAACCGGCACTGTCAAGCTCTCCTGGGAGGGCCAGTTCACCCGGTTTGGAAATTTGGAGCTGTTCCGCGATGAAAACTAAGGTGTTAAAGGCCGTCGGGGAATACGCCATGCTCACCCGGGGGGACTGCGTCATTGCAGCAGTCTCCGGCGGGGCGGATTCCATCGCGATGCTGCACTGCCTGCTGCAGCTTCGGGAGCAGCTGGGAATTGCTCTGCGGGCCTGCCATGTGAACCATTGCCTGCGGGGAGAGGAATCCATGCGGGACGAGGCGTTTGTCCGCCGGATTTGCCGGGAGTGGAGCATCCCTTTGAGCGTATTCCGGCTGTCCCTAGAGCGCCAGAGGCTTGCGGGCGAGTCGGTGGAGACTGCCGCCAGGCGGTGCCGCTATGCCTGTTTGGAGCGCTGCGCCGGCCGGTTTGGCGGCAGGATTGCCACGGCCCATACCCTGAGCGATTCCATGGAAACTCTGTTTTATAACCTGATGCGGGGAACCGGTATCAAGGGGCTGGGGGGCATTCCCCCGGTTCGGGGCAGGATTATCCGCCCGCTCTGCTTGTGTACCCGCGCCCAGGTGGAGCGCTACTGCGGGGAAAATTCCCTAAGCTATGTGACCGACAGCACCAACCTGCAGGATATCTATGCCCGCAACCGTATCCGCCACCAGCTGATTCCGGTGGTGGCCCGGCTGGCCCCCCACAGCGAAAAGACCATCCCAAGGCTGATGCAGACAGCCCGGGAGGACAGCGAGTATCTGGAGGAAATGGCCCGCCAGGCCCTGCAGTCCTCCAGAATGCCAGGCGGGATTTGCGCGAGGCGGCTACAGGAGATGCCTGCGGCGCTCCGGCGCCGGTGCGCTGCGCTGCTTTTGCAGGAGAACGGCTTTACCGTGAGCTTTGAGCGCACACAGGAGGTTCTGCAGATGCTCAGCGCCGGGCATGGCCGCCTGGAATATGCGCCGGGGAGGTATTTGTCCCTGCGGGATGGCCGGGTTTTTTGTGAGGAACGCATAGAGCCCGAGCCTGCGTTCTGTGAACCGGTCCGGTTTTCGCAGGGCCGTGCCGTGGTGTTTGCCGCGGGAAAACGACTGGAGATTCAAAAAGTAAATTATGAATTTTTTAAAAATTTGGAGAAAGATTCCTGGATGGACTTAAAAAACATCCTGGATTATGATAGAATTACAGGGACAATGCAGGTCCGGCAGCGCCAGGCGGGGGATACGATTGCCCTTGCCGGGCGCAATGGAACCAAATCGCTGAAAAAGCTCTTTCATGAGGCAGGGCTGTCCCTGGCCCAGCGCAGCCGCCGTCTGGTGCTGTGTGACAGCGAGGGGCCCGTCTGGCTGGAGGGGTTTGGGGTAAGCAGGCGCGCGGCGATCAAAGAACCGCCGCGGGTTTGTCTGCTGGTCCGTGTATTGAAGGCTCACTCAGATAATGAAAACGGAATATAGCTGGAAAATGTTCTCAAACAGGCCGGCGCTTTTGTGTTGGAGGCAGCGGCTGTGTTACGGTTTTTAGCTCCGGGCGGCGCCAGCCGATGCCCGGCATCATTCCCGGAAAGGAAAGGTTCATCACAGTGAAAGACGATATTTTAAAGGTTTTGCTCACCGAAGAGGAAATTCAGAATAAAGTAGAGGAGCTGGGCCGCAGAATCTCCCAGGACTATGCGGACAAAAATCTTCTGATGGTCAGCGTGCTCAAGGGCTCCGTTGTGTTTATGGCGGATTTGATGCGCGCTATCTCCATTCCCGCAAGAATTGATTTTATGTCCGTTTCCAGCTACGGAAGCGGTGTAAAAACCTCCGGTGTGGTTAAAATAATCAAAGATTTGGATATCCCGCTGGAAGGATACGATCTGCTGCTGGTGGAGGATATCCTGGACAGCGGCATGACCCTGCACTATCTGCGGGAGATTCTCTACCAGAGAAAGCCCCGCAGTATCCGGATTGCAACCCTCTTGGATAAGCCTGAACGCCGCGGCGTGGACATTTACGCGGACTATTCCTGCTTTGAGGTTCCGGATGAATTCGTGGTGGGCTATGGTTTGGACTATGATGAAAAATACCGCAATCTCCCCTATGTGGGAATTCTCAAGCCGTCGGTTTATGAAAAGTAACAGGGAATCCCATTCATGCCGGCAAAAATGATTGGTACGCCATGGCGTAAGGGCCCCTTGAGGCTGCTTTGGACGCTGTGGACTTACAGCAAAAAGGAGTGATCGGATTGCCGAAAAAGAAATTTCGGGGCGTCGGGATTTATATTGCCATTCTTCTGGCGCTGATGTTGGGCGCGTCCCTATTGTTTACCCTGCAGCCGATGGGAACACAGCTGAAGTATTATCAGGTGGTGGAGTATTTCCAGACGGGTAAGGTCCGCGATTTCAATGTGGATCTGGGCACCGGGGAACTGGTGATGAAGCTGGATGGGCAGAAGGATGAGCTGTACTACAAGCTGCCCAATGTAGAGCTGTTTTTGCAGGATACCCGGGAATCGGTGACTAAATACAACGAGGAACACCCGGACAATAAAATTACCTATGACTATAAGCGTCCGGTTTCCGTGCCGGGCTGGGTGAGTATGCTGCCCTCGCTTCTGCTCATCGGCGTGATGATCTTCTTCTGGGTCATGATGATGCGCCAGGCCAACGGCGGCGGAGCGGGCAAGGCCATGAGCTTTGCCAAGGCGAAAATCAAGCCCGCGGATGATTCCAAGCACACCACCTTTGCCGATGTGGCGGGTGCGGATGAGGAAAAAGAAGAGCTTGCGGAGGTGGTGGAGTTCTTAAAGAACCCCTCCAAGTTTAATGAATTGGGCGCCAGAATCCCCAAGGGCGTATTGCTCATGGGCCCTCCCGGTACCGGTAAAACCATGCTGGCCCGGGCGGTTGCCGGCGAGGCCGGCGTGCCGTTTTTCCCCATCTCCGGCTCCGACTTTGTGGAGATGTTCGTGGGTGTCGGCGCTTCCCGTGTCCGGGATCTGTTTGAGCAGGCCAAGAAAAATGCCCCCAGCATCGTCTTTATCGACGAGATTGACGCCGTGGGCCGCCAGAGAGGCGCAGGCCTGGGCGGCGGGCATGACGAGCGGGAGCAGACCTTAAACCAGCTGCTGGTGGAGATGGACGGCTTCGGCGCCAATATCGGCGTTATCATTATCGCCGCCACCAACCGCCGCGACATTCTGGATCCGGCGCTGCTGCGGCCCGGACGGTTCGACCGCCAGATTGTGGTGGGCTATCCGGATGTAAAGGGCCGGGAGGAAATCCTGAAGGTCCACACCCGCAACAAGCCGTTAGCCCCCGATGTGAACCTGCGTACCATTGCGGCTACCACAGCGGGCTTCACCGGTGCCGATTTGGAAAACCTGGTGAACGAGTCCGCGCTTCTGGCGGCACGGCGCAACCGCAAGGCTATCACCATGCGGGAAATCGAGGAAGCCACCATCAAGGTTGTGGCCGGGCCGGAGAAAAAATCCCACATTGTATCGGATAAGGATAAGCGCCTCACGGCGTTCCACGAGGCGGGCCATGCGGTGTGCACCTATTACAGCCCCACGCAGGATCCGGTCCACCAGGTGTCCATTATCCCCCGGGGAATGGCGGGCGGCTATACTATGTCCCTGCCCACGGATGACAAAAACTATGTGAGCAAGCAGGAAATGCAGGAGGAAATCGTGGTACTGCTGGGCGGCCGTGTGGCTGAAAAGCTGGTACTGGACGATATTTCCACCGGCGCCTCCAACGATATTGAGCGCGCCACCAAGCTGGCCAGGAACATGGTCACCCGCTACGGCTTCAGTGAGAAGCTGGGCCCGGTGGTCTATGGCCAGGATGAGGGCGAGGTCTTTTTGGGCCGGGACTTCGGGCAGTCCCGCAACTACTCCGAGAGTGTGGCCGCGGAGATTGACTCTGAGATCCGTGAGCTGATTGATACCGCCTATGAGCGCACCAAGGATATTCTCAGCGAGCACATGGAGGATCTGCACCGGGTTGCGGACTACCTGTTTGTCCATGAGAAGATTGACGCGCAGGAGTTTCAGGATCTGATGGAGGGAAAAATCCTGGAGACTTCGGCTCAGGATCTCCCAGGGGATCTCCCTGAGGAATCCCAGGCCCCCCAGGAGGATGCCCAGGATCATTCCTCCTCTCTGCTGGAGGATCTGGATGTTCAGATTTTCCCGGATTCCCAGGAGGACGGCTCCTCCAAAGACCCGAACGAGGAATAGTATCCGGTGTAGCCGGAATGAAAAATACAAAGGCGCCGCGGCGCCTTTGTATTTTTGTGTATGGCAGTGGGGAAGCTGGTAACAGACTTGGGGGGGATGCTCCTGCCCTGTAAAGAGACGCGCGCAGCCCCAGGACTGCCGGTTTCTTGAGAAACCGAGGCGCCGTGCAGCACAGGCGCCTGAGAAAAGGGGATCATGGCGGGAGTTGGGACACCGAAATTAAGCCGGTGTGAGGATATCCGAGCCCCAAACGGAAATATTTTCCGGTTAAAAACAGCCCGTTTGTTCGCGGTCTTCCCCCGGGGGAGTGTTCAAAAGACAAATTTTGTGATATTCTAATAAAGTATGCGGCAACAGGAACGGATCGTGTTTTCCGCATGGCTTCCGGATTTTGGAGCATTTTTAAGGCTGTGAGTCGATCTCAAACAGCCAAGCCGGCCGTTTGGGTTCCGATTCAAACGCTGTGCGCTGCGCCTGTGGGGAAAATCCCCGGGCCTGGGCGCCCGCCTGCGGTCAGGAGCCCGGATAAGGCGGGCTTTGGAAGGGATCCGTGCGCCCCCATAGCGGCAGCGGGAAAAGGCTTCGCAGGGCAGAATTTGCGGGGCCGGGAAAGCTGTGCTGGAAGCTTTATGGAGGAACTGCTCTGATAGTACCGGAAAAGGAGGACAGAAATGCCAAAAAAGAAAAGTGGTTATACCAACGAAAGTATTTCCTCCCTGAAGGGAGCGGACCGGGTTCGCCGGCGCCCGTCGGTTATTTTTGGCTCAGACGGCATCGAAGGCTGCGAACACTCGGTATTTGAAATCCTCTCCAACTCCATCGATGAGGCCAGAGAGGGCTATGGCAAAGAAATTATTCTCACCTATTACCGGGATCACTCCATCGAAGTACAGGACTTCGGACGGGGTATCCCCGTGGATTATAACCCGGTGGAGGAGCGCTACAACTGGGAGCTGGTGTTCTGTGAACTGTATGCGGGCGGCAAATACCGCAACAACGAGGGGGAAAACTATGAGTTCTCCCTGGGGCTCAACGGCCTGGGCTCCTGCGCCACCCAGTATGCCTCCCAGTATATGGACGTACAGGTGATACGGGATGGGTTCCAGTATGATCTGCACTTCGAAAAGGGGGAGAATATCGGCGGACTGAAAAAGACTCCGACCGACTCCAAAAAGACGGGAAGCCGCCAGCGGTGGCTGCCGGATTTGGAGGTGTTTACGGATATCGATATCCCCCGGGAATATTTTGAGGACACGCTCAAGCGCCAGGCGGTGGTCAATGCGGGAATTCATTTTATCCTGCGTCTGCAGCGGGAGGACGGTTCTTTTGAGGAGCAGGTTTTCTGCTATGAGGACGGCATCACCGACTTTGCCCGGGAACTGGCCGGGGAGGAACCTCTCACGCCGGTGCAGTTCTGGCAGACCGAGCGCCGGGGCCGGGACCGGGAGGACAAGCCGGAGTATAAGGTGAAGCTCTCCGTGGCGCTGTGCTTCTCCAACCGGGTGAAGGTGTGCGAATACTACCACAACTCCAGCCATCTGGAGCACGGGGGCGCGCCGGAGCGGGCGGTCAAGGTGGCCACGGTTTCCCAGATTGACAGCCTGCTCAAACAGGGTGGAAAATACCTGAAAAACGAGAGTAAAATCACGTTCCAGGACGTGGAGGACTGCCTGGTGCTGGTGTCCTCCTCCTTCTCCACCCAGACCTCCTATGAGAACCAGACGAAAAAATCCATCACCAACAAGTTTATCTATGAGGCGATGACGGAGTTTTTAAAGCACCAGCTGGAGGTGTACTTCATCGAGAATCCGGATGACGCCGCACGGGTGATGGAGCAGGTGCTCATCAACAAACGCAGCCGGGAAAACGCGGAGAAAACCAGGCTTAACCTAAAAAAGAAGCTGGCCGGCACCTTGGATATCTCCAACCGGGTGCAGAAGTTTGTGGACTGCCGCAGCAAGGATGTGGACAAGCGGGAGATCTATATCGTGGAGGGAGACTCCGCCCTGGGCGCCTGTAAGCTGGGGCGGGATTCCGAGTTCCAGGCCATCATCCCGGTGCGGGGAAAAATCCTCAACTGCCTGAAGGCGGACTATGATAAAATCTTCAAAAGCGACATTATCTCGGATATCATCAAGGTCCTGGGCTGCGGGGTGGAGGTCAAAACCAAGGCCAACAAGGATTTAGCGTCCTTTGATCTCAAGGGCCTGCGCTGGAACAAGGTGGTGATCTGTACGGACGCGGATGTGGACGGCTTTCAGATCCGCACGTTAATTCTCGCCATGCTGTACCGTCTGGTGCCCACGCTCATCGAGGAGGGCTATGTGTACATTGCGGAGACTCCTCTGTACGAGATTGCCACCAAGGACAAAACCTATTTTGCCTATTCGGATGCGGAGAAAAACCAGGTGCTGGAAAAACTGGGAAAGACAAAATATACCCTGCAGCGTTCCAAGGGGCTGGGCGAGAATGAGCCCGATATGATGTGGCTGACCACCATGAATCCCGAAACCCGCAGGATGATCAAGGTAAGCCCGGACGATGCAGAGGCTACCGCCGCGATGTTTGATATGATGCTGGGGAAAAACCTGGAAGCGCGAAAAGAGTTCATCGCGGAAAATGGAAGTCTGTACCTGGACAACCTGGATGTATCGTAATGCGTACTCGTAATACCGGGAGCCCGAAGGCCCGCGGGGCTGTATCCGCAGCGGCTTTGCGGCGGGTCCCTTTCCATGGATGAACGGCAGGAAAACAGGTTCATGGCAGGGGATTACAGAAATTACGGTGGATCCGAGGGTTCATGCAGAGGCCGCCGTTTTTGTCATATTGCAGTATGCTTTCAGGGTTTTCCCGCAGTTCCATGCCTGTTTTTCAAGCGGACAATAAAGGAGAGTTACGAAGATGCCACCAAAAAAACGCAAGGAGGCCGCACCCAAACGCGGCAGCGATGACCGCGCGGTCATTGAAAACGCCGGGCTCGTGGTGGAGCAGCCCATTGTACAGACTATCGAAAAAAACTTTATGCCCTACGCCATGAGCGTCATTCTCTCCCGGGCCATCCCGCAGATTGACGGCTTCAAGCCGGCCCACCGCAAGCTCTTGTACACCATGTACAAGATGGGGCTGCTCACCGGCGCCCGTACCAAGTCCGCCAACATCGTGGGCCAAACCATGCGGCTGAACCCCCATGGCGACGCCACCATCTACGACACCATGGTGCGCCTGTCCCGGGGATACCAGGCGCTCTTGCACCCCTATGTGGACTCCAAGGGAAACTTCGGCAAGAGCTATTCCCGGGACATGGCCTATGCGGCGTCCCGGTATACGGAGGCTAAGCTGGATCCCATCTGCGCGGAATTGTTCCGGGATATCGACAAGGACACGGTGGATTTTGAGGACAACTACGACAACACCATGAAGGAGCCCACCCTCTTTCCTGTCACATTCCCCACCATTTTGGTCAACGCCAATGTGGGCATCGCCGTAAGTATGGCCTGTTCCATCTGCCCGTTTAACCTGGAGGAGGTGTGCGAGGCCACCATCCAGATGATGCGCAATGAAAACTTTGATGTTACCAGCGTGATTCAGGCGCCGGATTTTCCCGGCGGGGGCTTTATCCTGCACAACCCCGCGGAGATGAAGAAGATCTGCGAGACCGGACGTGGATCCGTGCGGGTGCGCTGCCGCTGGCGGTACGATAAAGCCAACAACTGCATCGAGGTAACGGAAATCCCCCCCACCACCACGGTGGAGGTCATTATCGACAAGATTATCGAACTGGTCAAATCCGGCAAGGTGCGGGAACTCAGCGATATCCGGGACGAGACGGATCTCTCCGGGCTTAAAATCACCATGGATCTCAAGCGCGGCGTGGATCCTGAGCGTCTCATGACAAAGCTGCTGCGCATGACCAGCCTGGAGGACACCTTCTCCTGCAACTTCAATGTGCTCATCGGGGGCGTGCCCCGGGTAATGGGCGTCAGAGAGCTCCTCTGCGAGTGGATCGCCTTCCGCCAGGAGTGCGTGCGCCGCAGGGTGTATTTTGACCGCCAGAAGAAGTCGGAAAAGCTGCACCTGTTAAAGGGCCTGGAAAAAATTCTTTTGGATATCGACAAGGCCGTGCGTATTGTCCGGGAAACCGAACAGGAAAACGACGTGGTTCCCAATTTGATGGTGGGCTTTGGGATTGACGAAGTCCAGGCCGACTATGTGGCGGAGATTAAGCTGCGCCACCTCAACCGGGAGTACATTCTCAACCGTACCGCGGAAATCAGCCAGCTGGAGCAGGACATTGCCCAGATGGAGGAATTGCTTCAGGATGTTAAAAAGATTAACCAGGTCATTATCAAGGAACTGCGGGATGTGATGAAGAAATACGCCCAGCCCCGGCGCAGCTTTATCCTGTACGACGCCCCTGCGGCGGCGGAGCTGCCCGAGGAGGAGGCGCCGGATTACCCGGTCCACTTGTTCCTGAGCCGGGAGGGTTACTTCAAGAAGATTACGCCCCAGTCCCTGCGTATGAGTTCCGAGCAGAAGCTCAAGGAAGGGGACGCAATCTGCCAGACCATCGAGGCCACCAACCGCGCCTACCTGCTGGTGTTTACCGACAGAATGCAGGTGTATAAGGCCCAGGCCAGCGATTTCGAGGACACCAAGGCCAGCGTTTTGGGGGACTATCTCCCGGCAAAGCTGGGCTTTGATGAGGGAGAATCGGTGCGGTATCTGGCGGTCACGTCGGATTACAGCGGATGGATGGTATTCTTCTTCGAGAACGGCAAGGCGGCGAAGGTGCCGCTGAAGTCCTATGAGACCAAAACCCGGCGGCGCAAGCTGCTCAAGGCCTATTCGGACAAATCCCCCCTGGTGGATCTGTGCTGCATCCCTGGGGAGTGTACGCTGGTGATGGCCTCCACAACGGGAAGGACCATTCTGTTTGAATCCGCGCAGATTCCCGAGAAGGCCGCCAAGGATACCCAGGGCGTAAGCGCCATGAGTGTGAAGAAGAACGCGCGCCTGGCCTTTGGACGGGTCTATGAGCCCGGCACCTATGAAAATGAACAGAAGCTGCGGGTGAAAACCCTGCCTGCCGCCGGAGTGATTGTGCGCCAGGAGGAACAGCTCAAGCTGCTGTAAGTCTTCCGCGGGGCGGCAGGTTTGCCGCTTCAGCCGGGCTTGCGGCGCCGCTTCCATATTGCCCGCAAAACAGGTGATACCGTCAGGGAAGCGTTTTTCCTGGGGATACTCCGGGAGTCCGGCCCTGGCTGAATGCCTGGCAAAGGGCAAAAGTTTTTGTTTACAAGCTATGTGGAGTATGTTATACTAATTAGGCGATTGTTACCGTGTTTCTTGGCTTGCGGTTCAGCCCCAAACGGGGAGGTTCACCATCCGTATGCTAGGTGCACCGGCGAAAGCAGAAATTTTAAAAAAGGTGGATTTTTCACTATGATGCTCAAAGAAGAAAAAAACGCAGTCATTGAAGCGAATAAGCTCCATGAGGGCGACACTGGCTCTCCCGAAGTTCAGATTGCCATTCTGAGCAAGAGAATCAGCGATTTGACCGAGCACCTGAAGGTGCACAAGATGGATCACCACTCCAGACGCGGACTGCTGAAGATGGTTGGTCACAGAAGAAACCTGCTCAACTACCTGATGAAGAAGGACATTGAGCGCTATCGTGCCATCGTGGCAAAACTCGGACTGCGTAAGTAAGTTTGGGACTAAAAAGGCAGGCGTGAAACGTCTGCCTTTTTATGCTTTCTCTGATGCTGGGTTCTCCGGCGGCAGGGAAGGGTTATTGTTCTGGACAGCCTGATTTGTTTAGCAGTGAATCGTGTTCCGCCAGTCTGGCGGCGCAGGATTAATTGCTAAACCCCGCTGTCCGGCATCTCAAAGGCTGAAACCAAGGAGGAAACAGTATGTTTGAAAACTTCAGAGTGTTTGAAACCGACTACGCCGGCAGCAAAATCAGCTTTGAAACCGGGAAAATGGCCGGCTTGGCCAACGGTTCCGTGCTGGTGCGCTATGGCGAAACAACCGTCATGGTCAATGTCACCGCTTCCGCCAAGCCCCGGGACGGCATCGACTTTTTCCCGCTGTCTGTGGACTATGAGGAAAAACTCTACGCCGTGGGAAAAATCCCCGGATCCTTTTTAAAGCGCGAGGGCCGTCCCAGTGAAAAGGCTGTCCTGACCTCCCGGGTCATCGACCGCCAGATCCGCCCTCTGTTCCCCAAGGATATGCGCAATGATGTAAGCGTGGTGGTCACGGTCCTGTCTGTGGATCCGGATTATCTCCCCGAGATTGCCGGAATGCTGGGCACCTCCTTTGCGCTGAGCATCTCCGATATCCCCTTCAACGGCCCGATTGCCTCTGTTTCCATGGGACTGGTGGACGGCGAGCCCGTCATCAACCCCAAGGCCCAGGAGCGCAAGCGTTCCCAGATGACGGTCACCGTTTCCGGCACCGCTGAGAAGATTGTCATGATCGAGGCCGGCGCCAATGAGGTCCCGGAGGATGTGATGCTGCGCGCCATCGCCATGGGCCATGAGGAAGACAAGAAGATGGTGGCATTCTTCCAGAAGGTTGCCGATGAAATTGGTAAGCCGAAGTTCACCTTCCAGTCCAAAGAGGTGGACAGCGACCTGTTTGAGGCTGTCAAGGAGTTCGCCATCGAGGACATCAAGGCCGCTCTGGACACCGACGACAAAAACGTCCGGGAGGCCCGGCTGGCTCCGGTGGTGGAGGCTGTCCACCAGAAGTTCGATACCGAGGAGCCCGATAACCGCGCCATGCTGGACGAGTGTATCTACAAGCTGCAGAAGTTTGTGGTGCGCCGCTGGCTTTTGGACGAGGGCAAGCGTGTGGACGGCAGACAGCTGGACGAAATCCGCCCGCTGGCAGCTGAGGTAGGGCTGATCCCGCGCGTACACGGATCCGGTATGTTTACCCGCGGGCAGACTCAGGTTATGACCATTGCCACACTGGGCCCGGTGAGCGACGCCCAGATACTGGACGGCATCGACGACGAGGAGTCCAAGCGCTATATGCACCAGTACAATTTCCCGTCCTACTCCGTAGGGGAAACCCGTCCCAGCCGTGGACCGGGCCGCCGGGAAATCGGCCACGGCGCTCTGGCGGAGCGCGCGCTTCTGCCGGTCATTCCTCCCGTGGAGGAGTTCCCCTATGCGTTCCGGCTGGTGTCCGAGGTGCTGTCCTCCAACGGTTCCACCTCTCAGGGCTCCATCTGCGGCTCTACGTTGGCGCTGATGGATGCCGGCGTGCCCATCAAGGCTCCGGTTGCGGGCATCTCCTGCGGCCTGATTACCGAGGGCGAGCGCTGGATGACCATGGTGGACATTCAGGGCCTGGAGGACTTCTTCGGCGATATGGACTTTAAGGTGGGCGGAACCCATAAGGGTATTACCGCTATTCAGGTGGACATCAAGGTGGACGGCCTGACGCTGGATATCATCAAGGAAGCCTTTGAAAAGACTCGCAAGGCCCGCCTGTATATTCTGGACGAGATTATGCTCAAGGCTATCCCGGCCCCCCGTGAGGAGCTCTCCAAGTATGCTCCCAAAATGATCTCCCTGACCATTCCGGTGGACAAGATCCGTGAGGTCATCGGATCCGGCGGAAAGGTGATTCAGAAGATCTGTGCGGAGTGCGATGTCAAGATCGATATCGAGGAGGACGGCAGCGTGTTCGTCTCTGCCATCGACACCGCCAACGCCAAGCGTGCGGTTCAGATGATCGAGACCATTGCCAAGGATCCCGAGGTGGGCGCCATCTATAAGGGCAAGGTGACCCGCCTGATGAACTTCGGCGCGTTTGTTGAGATTGCCCCTGGAAAAGAGGGCTTGGTTCACATCTCCAAGCTGGATTTCCACCGGGTTGAGAAGGTGGAGGATGTGGTGAAGCCGGGTGATGAAATCTTTGTCAAGGTGACAGAGATTGATCAGCAGGGCCGCATCAACCTCTCCCGCCGGGACGCAATGGCCGATCTGGAGGCCAAGAAGAAGGCATAAAGTTTACACTAAAAACAGAAAAAGGCCTCTGCGGCGGGCTGCGGAGGATTGGGCATCCCTGACAGGGATGCCTTTTCTGTTTTTGGTCGGCAAAGGCGTTTTTGAGCCCGAAAGGCGGGAAAATCCGAGTTGTTTCCCGGTGAAATCTTTGATAAAATGGAAGTAACTCTTGCACGAAGGCTTACAGAGTGTGCCTGGACAGAGGATATGCCTGCCGTAAACGGCGAAATAGATTGGCTGAGGCAGGGCCGTCCGGTGAAACGCTGGTTAAAAAACGAGGTTCTTGGGCGGTTTCCCGGGTTTTGGGATATTCTGTGCGCTGAGCAGGAAAAATTTGAATTTGGAGTTGAGTTGATTTTGGATCCCAGTTGGCTTATGGCTGCATCGATTGTTGTTCTCATTGGACTGTCCGCATTCTTTTCAGGAACGGAGACAGCGTTTTCCAGCCTGAATCGTATCCGTATGAAGCATCAGGCGGATGAGGGAGATCCCCGGGCCGCCACCGCGCTGAGCATTGCCGATGATTTTGACGCTGCCCTCACCACTATCCTGATTGGAAACAACATCGTAAACATCGGTTCCACGGCGATTGCCACCGTTTTGTTTACCAATTTGCTGGGCGCTTCCGGCGCCGCGGTTTCCACGGTTGTCATGACAATATTGGTGCTGATTTTCGGTGAAATTATGCCCAAGAGCCTGGCAAAGGAGAACAGCGAGAAGGTGGCGCTGGGCGTCGGCCCCATTCTGCACGCGCTGATGGTGTTCTTTAAGCCGGCTGTCTGGTTCTTTAAGGGGCTCAAATCGTTAGCTTCCCGTCTGGGACGCGCCGGTGCCAGTGAGCCCAGCGTCACAGAGGAAGAACTGAAATATATTATCGAAACCATCGAAACCGAGGGCGTTATCGATGAGGCGGAGCGGGATCTGGTACAGAGCGCTTTGGATTTCGACGATATCTCCGTGAAGGAAATTTTGGTTCCCCGGGTGGATATGTTCGCTGTGGATATTGAGGACACTCCCCAGGAGATCTTCGATCAGGTGATGGAGGAGAACTACTCCCGAATTCCGGTGTATGAAAAGAGCATCGACAATATTATCGGGATTCTCTCCGCCAGGGATCTGCTGGAGGCCCGGGTGAAGGGGGAGGAAATTGATATCCGCAGCCTGCTCAACAGCGCTGTGTTTATCCACCGTTCCATGAAAATTTCCGCTGCCATGAACGTGTTTAAAAAGCATAAGCAGCATATGGCCATTGTCACCGACGACTACGGCGGAACCCAGGGCCTGGTGACCATGGAGGACATCCTGGAGGAGCTCGTGGGTGAAATCTGGGATGAGAGCGACGAGGTTGTCAATGAGTTCCGGCCTATCACCGAGGATTCCTTTGAGGTGAGCGGCGATATGAATGTCTACGAGATGTTTGAGGAAATCGGCGTGGAACTGCCCCGGGACTTCAGCGGCAACTATACCTCGGTCAGCGGCTGGGTGCTGGATGTGATGGAGCATATTCCCGAGCGCAATGAGAGCTTTGAGTTCTGCGGCGTGCGGGTGACAGTTTGGGAGCTGGAGGACCAGCGGATCACCAAGCTGTTGGTGGAAAAGCTGCCCAAGGAGGAAGATGAGCCCTCACAGCCCAAAGAAAAGGGGAAGAAGAAGGATGAATAGTTCCACAAAGCGGACGATCTGCATCTTTGTCGGTGTTATCAACCTGTTTGCCAGCCTGATTGGGCTGCTCAGCGGCCTTCAGACCAACCTGTTTTCCGGCATTATGTCTATGATGATTGGGATTCTCAGCGCTCTTCCGTTTTTTATCCTGGCTTCTGTTGTCACAAAGCTGGAGGAGCAGGGGGAGCAGATTGAAGAACTGGTGCGCAGCACCCGGCAGCTTTCCCAGCAGGTACAGAGCCTGCAGGGGGAAGAGGAACCTCAGCGGGAGCAGGAGGAATAGCCGGGACTTAGGCGGCTTTTGTTTTGGCGGGATTTGTGGTACAATGTTCATGTAAAGCATGAACAAGCAATTCTCTTTGAAAAAGCAATCATCTTCGATAATGCAATCATCTTCGATGATTGGGGGAGATTCGCTTGCCGGTCAAGCAACGACCGGCATTCAGCTATCGCTGAAGCGCAAAACATCCGGGCTGGTTCGGGCTTTTATGGTATGATAATCACGCAAAGCGTGATTATCAAGGAGTTTCGCTTGCCGGCCTGAAGGTATGGCCGGTGTTTGGCAAAGCCAAAACGCAAAACGTCCCGGTTGGTTCTAAAATTATGGTATAATAAACGCAAATAGCGGTAAAACGGCATTGGCCGTTTTTGCAGATGCGTTTTTTTTACCGTTCTGGTAACAAGCCGATAGGCGGCTTGCATTTATGGTATAATATTCGCGTGGAACGCGAATATCTGGGAGTTTTGTTCACAGCTCTAAGGCATGGCTGGTGTTTGGCACAATAAAACCGCAATTCTCCCGGCTGGTTCTTGTTTTTTTAATCAGGGGAGAGCGCTGGGGGTTCAGCAGCATCAAAGGGAAACTGCACCGTACCATTCCGGCATTTTTGGATCCCGGGCGGAATTGTACCGTTTGCCGGGGCCTAAGGATTCTGGAAAGACGGCGATTGATAAAAACGAAGGGAAACGCGGACAGGCCGAAGCGATGAGTGGTTCAGGCCGGGCGTGTGGTGAAGGTATGAGAGAAAAACACTATGTAGCCAGGCGGCGTCACCGGTATGCGGCGCCGTTGGGAGCAATTTTCATGATTTTGGCGGTGATTGGCGCGGTTGCGGTGATCGTCACCAGTGTCAAATGGACAGGGCAGATTTTGGATAACCAGGGTGAAAAAACAAAGTTTGAAAAAATTATCACGCCCGCTATCATCTTTGACCCTATGACGTTTGAGGACGCCAGCAAGGCGGATCCGTTGTTTTTGCTGGAATCCTCCATGTGGGCGGATTTGCTCAACCGGGATCAAAAGGAATATGTCTACGACGAGATGGGGATGCTGGTGGTGCCGGCCAGTGATGTGGATGTTGCCGCCAAACAGCTGTATGGCGACAGCGTAAAGCTGGAGCATCAGACCTTTGGCGACTATGAGGTGAGCTATGTCTACGACGAGGAAACCAAGGTCTACCATGTCCCGGTGATGGGGCAAACTGGATTGTATACGCCCAGAGTGGAAAAGATTGTGAAAAACGGGGACAGCTATGAGCTGACAGTGGCCTATATTCCCCCCAGCAATCTGTGGACTATGAAGCTGGACGGAAAACGAATTGAGCCGGATCCGGATAAATACATGATCTATGTGCTCAAACAGTCCGGAAAATCCTATATTCTCACAGCCATCCGGGATCTCCCGGAGGATCAAAAGAACGCGGTGTCCTCCAGTTCCGGTTCGGAGAGCTCCTCCTCCCAAACATCCTCTGCGGAATCCTCCCAGAGCAGTTCCCAGGCGGTGGATCCCAGCACGGCGACACAGCGGTAATCACATTGTAATAAAGCCCCTGCGGAATTTTCCGCAGGGGCTTTTCCGTGGGCTTTAAAAATGTGAAAACGTCCAGTGGAATTGCTTGATTTTCATTTTTTCCCATACTTCTTTTGAAAAATGTACCGCGGATAAGTCCCGCTGCCGTCAGGAAAACTAAAGACATACGGGAACAGCAAAAAGAGGATTTTCTGCGTTTGTTCCTTGCTTTTTGTTTTTGCCGTAGAAGAAAATCAATAAGGATGTGAAACGTATGGCGAACCTGACTTCCAAAGAGCTCAGTGCAATTGAGGATCAGCTTTCCTGCGAAATGAACCTGATTAAGAAATACACGGTTTATTCCCAGACAGCAACCGATCCCCAAATTAAAACAAAGTGTGAACAAATTGCCGCTAAGCATCAAACTCATTTTGATAAGCTTATGGGCCACTTGAACTAGGAGGTGCTTACCATGGCATTGCAGACAAGCGGACAGTTCGGCGATAAGGAGATGCTGGAGGATTCCCTGTCCTCTCAGAAGTTCATTACCGACGGCTACAATACCTTTGCAAACGAATGTGCCAGCGCTCAGCTGAAAACAGATTTTATGAACCTGCTCAATGAGGAGCACCAGATCCAGCACGAGATCTTTACCGAGATGCAAAAGCGCGGCTGGTATCAGACCGAAGCGGCCGAACAGACAAAAATCAATCAGGCCAAACAGAAATATCTTGCCCAGGCACAGCAGTAAATAACAGAAAGACGGGATCCTCCATTTTTTTGGAGGATCCCGTCTGTTATAGTTAAATTACCGTCCAGCGCCTCTTTATGGCGCCGTTTCAATCGGTTTTATCGATATTCGCTGTAGATTTCCTTGATTTCGATATCACCGGGAGTTTCATAGTAATACTGGTATTCTCCCATCTTCATGGGATTGCTCTCATGGACAAAATCGGTATGGGGATAGCGGGGAATATAGATGGTGGTTTGTCCCTGGGCCATTCCCTCCTCCAATGCCTGTATGCGCTGCTGACCTGCCTGGTAGATTTGGTAATACAATATGCCATAGGTGATAAAAACGATTGCGCACAGGGTGGTGCAGGCAGCCGGCAAAATCCGTTCCAGCATGGAGTTCTTGAGCTGGTTGGAAAGTAAAGAAGCCCAAAGGTTTAATACGGCGGCAATCAGAAAGATAAGGCACATATAAAAGCATCTGGGACCAATGGGGCGCACAACCAGCAGGGCCCCAACGGAAACCGGCATACTCAAAAGAAAGAATACGGCCCGTCTGCGGCAGCTGCTGTCCATATCCCCGCGTGCGATACTCCAGAATACCGCAAACAGATACAGCCCCCAGATGGCCAAGTCAAAGAACAGCCGGCCAGTGTGATCGGAAAACTGAAGACTGGCATAAAATAAATCCTTGGTCAGATAGCTGTAGACAGGCCCGAGTACCAAAAGGCCGCAGTTGAAATAACGCAGAAGCTTTCCGGCGGGCTTTTTGGAGGAGAACAGAAGAATGATACACGCCACAGAAACCAAAGTCAGCAGAACTACCTGGGCCCGCAGCATATAGTGAGTGATGGTGCCATAGTTGAGCTGCGCAGATTCGAGAAGCCCCTCTAAGCCCTTGAACATGGTGCGGTAGGAGTCCCCCTCGGTTGCGATTTTGCCATACATAGGGGAGAGAAACATCATGGCTGTGCCGCATACGGTTCCAATAAAATGGGAGAGCATAACCCAGGGGAGTTTCCGGTGTTCGCAAAAATGCCAGATCAACAGTCCCAGAGCACTGACAACCAGGTAAATGGTGATGTTTTCAGCGAACAGGCAGGCCGACGCTCCCAGCCCAAAGGCCAGGATGCTGATTGAGGCGCGGTTGGGCAGCTGCTTTTGGTAAAAGTGCTCCCGGATGAGGTAGAGATACCATAAAAACAAAAATACACAGGGGACATAGTTATAGAATCCGGCCATCCAGGCATAGGTCTGGCGGTAAATTTCCCGGGGCATGGAAAACACAAGGACGACAATTCCCATGAGAACCACCAGCATCCGGTTTCCTCGGCTAAAAAAGGAGAGCTTTTCCAAAAGCAGAATGGAGAAAAACACAATGACGGTTTTTATCAGTTCCCGGGCAATGGGGAGATTGGCCAGTACAACGGAACAGATATTTCCCAGTATCCGTCCGTTTAAGTGAACCCACTGATCTTTCATGACGCTTAGGATTTCCCGGAACGAATCGATATGATAGGTCCTGAAAAACCAGTCGTCCCCATTGACAGGGCTGAGGAAAAAAATAATGCCCAGCGCCGCAAACAGCAGCACGAAAAATGCAATATGTATGATTTTTTCAGTCCTTTGATTCATCGTCAAACTCCTTTTTCCTTTGTCATTTTGCTTTGGGCTCCGATGGGCTGTTGATAATTCTGAAATATTTTGTGATTCCGGTTCAGCCTGCCCGGGCTAAAGCCGCCGGAATACCGGTTCACAAGGGGGTGAAACTGTGTTCTATTGTATCAGAAAAGAGCAAAAGATTCCACCGCTGTCCAATAAGATGCAGGGATGGGGCCCTGCTGTATTCTGCTTTCGGGAAAGCGGTATGCGGACATTAGGGGGAATCGGGCTTCCTGGTAATTGTTCGCACCGGACGGCAAGGGGTTTGGATGGAGTGGTTTTTGTGGTACAATGTTCACACAGGGCGTGAATATGCAATCATCTTCGATGATTGGGGGAGTTTCCCTCACTGGTCCGAAGGTATGGACGTTGTTTGGCAGGGGCAAAGTGTGAAATGTCCCAATAGGTTCTAAAATTATGGTACAATATTCGCGTGGAACGTGAATATCTCGAAGTTTCTCTCACCGGCCTGAAAGCACGGCCGGCGTTTGGCAAAGCCAAACTGTGAAATGTCCTGGTAGGTTCTAAAATTATGGTACAATGTTCGCAAAGACTGCGGATATGCAATCATCTTCGAAAATGCAATCATCTTCGATGATTGGGGGAGTTTCCCTCACTGGTCCGAAAGTATGGCCGGCGTTTGGCAAAGCCAAGCCCGAAACATCCCGGTTCGTTTTAAAATTATGATATGATGATTTTATACAACGTGAGTCAATCATCCAGAAGGACTCAGGAAGGTCAAATTTTTAATATGGATGCGAAAAACTATCGTGAAAAAGGAAAGCGCAGCCGCTGACGGCATCATTGCCGGACATGGCATTCGGATGCAAACCGCAGGTATTCATAGGGCAGACGTCCGGAGAGCGGATACAGGCCGTCACTAGTCTATCGGTTTGCGCGAGAGCCGGCCGAAAGGCGGCCGGGACAGGGGAGGGGATCAAACGATGCTGCAATTTCTATTAGGCCCGTCAGGGAGCGGCAAGTCCAGGGAAATTCTGAACCGGGTGTGCCAGAGGGCCCGTCAGGGGGAAAAGAGCATTCTTCTGGTGCCGGAGCAGTTCTCCTTTGAGAGTGAGCGGGCTCTCTACCAGGCGCTGACTCCCGGCCAGGTTCTGCTGGTTCAGGTGCTCAGCTTTACCCGCCTTTGCAATGCGGTTTTCCGGGAATATGGAGGCTTGGCAGGCCAAGTGCTGCAGGACAGCGCCAGGCTGATTTTGATGAGCGTTGCCGTGCAGGAGATGCGCGATACGCTGAGTTTCTATGAGGGCAGCCTGGAGTCCAGCGCTTTTTTGTCCAGTGTCCTTCAATTTGTGGATGAGATGAAAAACGCTGGGATTTCTCCCGAAGAACTCAGGGCGGTCTCCCAGCAGGTCAATGAGGAGGGGCTGCAGAAAAAGCTGGGGGAACTTTCCCTGGTGGCGGCAGCCTATGAGGCGCTGGTGTCCAGGAGCTATGTGGACGAGCGGGACAACCTGAGCCGTGCGAATGCCCTTTTGCAGGAGCATAATTTCTTTGCGGACACAGCCGTTTTCCTGGACGGCTTCAAGGGCTTTACTGCGGTGGAGCTTCGGCTGATTGAGACGATGCTGGTGGATTCCCCGCTGGTGTGTGCGGCGCTGTGTGCGGACAGCCAGGAGGACCGCGAGGCCGGAATGGGCCTGTTTTCGCCGGTGAAGCAGACCATGGGCCGCCTGGCGCGCATGGCCAAGGAAAATTCCATCCCGGTGGCTCAGCCCCAGCTGCTGCCACGGGGCAGGCGGTACCGCAGTGCAGCTCTGGCACATCTGGAACGCACCTATTACCAGGAACACGCTCGCGCAGGGCAAACTTGCCCTGCATGTGAGGGGATTTCCGTATTTGCGGCTCAGAACCCCTATGACGAGGTGCAGACAATCGCGGCGCAGATTTCCCATCTGGTACTGCATCAGGGGTACCGCTACCGGGACATTGTGCTTATTGCCCGCAGCGCGGCCCCCTACGAGCAGGCGGTGGAATCCATCTTTCACCGGCAGGGAATCCCGGTTTTCTTCGATAAGCGCACCCAGGTTCTCTCCAGGCCCCTGATTACGCTTCTGGTGGGGGCATTGGATGCCGTAAAAGGCTCCTGGGATACCGCTGCGATTTTTGCGGCCTTAAAAACCGGGCTGTTTGGATTATCTGTACAGGAAACAGCCCAGCTGGAGAATTACTGCTTTGTCTGGAAAATCCGGGGACAGGCCTGGGAAGAGGATTTCACCGGCAACCCGGACGGGTTCGGCGCCATGCTGGCAGACGCCCAGGAGCGCCTGGAGCAGATAAATTCCCTGCGCCGGCGGGTGATGGAGCCGCTGTGCAGGCTCAGGCTCCGCCTGGAGCACTGTGACGGCCTGGGCTTTGCCAAAGCACTGTACTATTTTTTAGAGGAAATCAAAATCACGCAGACCATCACCCAGCACGCCCAGCTTTTGGAGGAAATTGGCGAGGAGGCCATGGCCCGGGAGGATTCCGCCCTTTGGGACGCCCTGATAGAGGTTTTGGATCAGTTTGCACTGTCGCTGGGCGGCGTGTTTTTGCCGAAAAAGCGGCTCATCGATCTGTTTTCCCTGGTGATAGGCCAGTTGGATTTGGGGCAGCTGCCCCAGACCGTGGATCAGGTCCTCTTTGGCGCGGCGGACCGGGTACGGCCCAATTCCCCGAAGGTGGTCTTCCTTTTAGGGGCCAATGAAGGGGTGTTCCCCCAGGCAGTGGCGTGTGCCGGGCTGCTTACGGACAATGAGCGCAAGGCTCTCCTGGAACTGGGCCTGCAGCTGGCGGAGGATACCTCCCAGCAGGTGCTGGCAGAACGGTATTTTGCCTATATGGCAGTGGCTTCCCCCAGCGAAAGGCTGTTTGTCAGCTATGACAAGGCGTCCCTGTCCGGGGCCGGGATGGTGGAATCCTCCATTGTCAGGGAACTGCTGTCTCAGTTTGAGGATCTGAAGATTCAGGACACCCTGAACCTGCCGGACCGGTTTTATCTCACCGGGGAGTCCGGCGCGTTCGATCGGCTGACCAGCCGGTATTCCCAACGGGAGGACGTGCTGGTTTCGTCCCTGCGCCAGGTGTTTCTGCGCCGGGAGGACACCGGGCCGCTGCTTAGAAAAATAGAGGATCGGATTGCCAATCCCGGGCACCGTCTGCGCCGGCCCGAGACGGCGAGGGCCCTCTTTGGGGAAACCATGCGCCTGTCGGCCTCCAAGCTGGACCGGTTTTATGGATGCCGGTTCTCCTATTTCTGCTATGACGGGCTGCGCCTGAGGCCGAGGCGGCGGGCCCAGCTCTCCCCGCTGGAGTCGGGAACGGTGATCCATCATGTGCTGCAGGTGATGCTGCAGCGGCATTCCCCGCAGGAATTGTTTTCGCTTACATTGGAACCGCTGCGGGAAGAGGTCAACGAGATTCTCAGGGATTTTCTCACCCAGCAGATGGGGGAGGATGCCTTAAAAAACAACCGTCTGCGCTATCTGCTGGCCAGGCTGGCCAGGCTGTTGGTACGCCTGATTGAAAATTTGGGCCGGGAATTTTCCCAAAGCAGCTTTGTGCCTGTGGATTATGAAATGCCCATCGGCCCCAAGGGCGAGGTGCAAAGCCTGCGGCTGAAAATCCCCTCCGGCGGGGAGATCCTGGTGGAGGGCGTGGTGGACCGGGTGGACATCATGGAGCGGGAGAGCGGACGCTATGTGCGCATTGTAGATTATAAATCCGGCAGCAAGCTATTTAGCCTGAGCGATGTGCTGTATGGAATGAACCTGCAGATGCTGGTGTACCTGTTCTCCATCTGGGAAAACGGAGAGGATTCCCTGGCGGGGGTTATCCCCGCGGGAGTGCTCTATGTCCCGGCCAGGGAGACCATCACCAGCATCTCCCGCCAGGAGGCTTCGGCCCCGCCCCAGGCTGAGCTGCAGCGGGCCTGGCGAATGAACGGGCTGTTATTGGATAACCTGGAGAGCATCCAGGGCATGGAACAGGAGGTGGCTGGAGTATTTATCCCGGCAAAGCTGAAAAAGGACGGCTCCTTTGATTCCGCCTCCAGTGTGGCGAGCCTGGAGCAGCTGGGAAAACTTAAAAAATATGTGGAGCGCACCATCATCCAGATGGGGGAGGCGCTGCACCAGGGGGAGATCGACGATTTCCCCGTAGGGCACACGGTACTGCCCTGCCAGTACTGCGATTTTAAACCCATCTGTGCCCACAGCGATCCCCAGCGGCAGCTCTTAATTCCCACCATGGGCCCCAAACAGGTGTGGGAGCAGATTGAAAAATCCCTACAGGAAGGAGGAGATGAGGATGGCGGTCAGGAATTGGACTCCTCAGCAGCAGGCCGCGATTGACACAGCCGGCGGCACGCTTCTGGTGTCCGCAGCGGCAGGCAGCGGAAAAACCGCTGTATTGGTACAGCGGGTGATACAAAAAATCCTGGATGAAGAGAATCCGGTGGATGCCGACAGGCTCTTGGTGGTGACCTTTTCCAACGCGGCAGCCAGCGAGATGAAGGAGCGCATTGTGGCCCAGCTCGCAGAGCTTTCCCAGCAGCAGCCGGAAAATCTGCGGCTCAAGGGGCAGATCCTCAAGATGGAGCAGGCTCACATCAGCACGGTGCACGCCTTCTGCCTGGATCTCATTCGGGAAGAGGCCCACACGCTGGATTTGGAGGCGGATTTCCGCATTGCGGATGACAACGAGCTGAAAATTCTGTTGAGCACCACCGTGCATGAGTGTGTGGAGCAGTGCTATGAACGCGATGAATCCGGAGAGTTCTGCGCCCTGGCGGAGCTTATCTCCAGCGGGCGGGACGACAGCAGGCTCATTAAAACCATCCTGAGGCTGTATGCGTTTGTGCGCTCCCATCCCTTTTATGAGGACTGGCTGCGCGAAAAGCTGGACTTCTACCGAACCCAGAGGCCCTTAGGCGCTACCGTATGGGGGAAAGAGATCCTGGAGTACACAAAGGATGTGCTGCGCTATGCCATGGGGCTGTGCCAGCGGGGAATCCAGCTTATGCAGGGGGACCAGGCGCTGCAAAAGGCCTATTTGGGGGCTTTCCAGGCAGATTGTCAGCTGCTTGAGGAGCTGCTGGGGCGCTGCGGCCAGGCGGACTGGGACGGCGTCTATGCGCTGCTGCATCCGTTAAAATTTTCTCCCTTAGGGCGTTTGAGCAACTATGAGGATACCGCCAGAAAGGATTTGACCCAGGGGCTGCGCGCCCAGGTGAAAAAGCTTTTGACCCAGCTGGCGCAGCACCAGTTCTGCGCTACCGGGGAGGAGGCCCTGGAGGATATCGGGGCGGCCTATCCCAAGGTCAAGAGCCTGTTTGAGGCGGTGCAGCTCTTGTGCAGGCGTATGTGGGAGAAAAAGCGGGAACGCCGCATCATTGATTTTTCCGACATGGAACACCTGGCGCTCAAGCTTCTGGTGGAACAGACCCCGGATGGGGCCAGGCGCACCGAGTTTGCCCGGCAGCTTTCACAGCGGTTTCATGAGGTGCTGGTGGATGAGTTCCAGGACACGAACGAAGTGCAGGATCTCATTTTCAGGGCTGTTTCCCAGGATGAGGAAAACTTGTTTTTGGTGGGGGACGTCAAGCAGAGCATCTACCGCTTCCGCCAGGCCATGCCGGAAATATTCCTGGAGAAAAAGCGCAGCTATCATCCCCTTGTTCCGGGGGAGAACCCGCAGTTTCCGGCGGTTTTGGTTTTGGACCGCAATTTCCGCAGCCGGGTTCAGATTACGGATTCCGTCAACTTCATTTTCCGCCAGCTGATGAGCCGGGAATTGGGGGAAATTGAATATGACGATTCGGAGTGCCTGGTGTGCGGCGCCAGTTATCCGCCGGCGTCTGACAGGGGCTGCCGGCTGACACTGATAGATTGTACGGATAAGGGGGACGATTACACCCGGGAGGAGGCCGAGGCCGCCTATATCGCATCCCAGATCCGCCGTATGGTGCAGGAGGGGTATCCTGTTTCGGAGAACGGTGTGCTGCGCGGTGCCAAGTACCGGGATTTCGCGGTGCTCATGCGCTCGCCCTCCTTTCGCAGCGCCACCTACATCCGTGCCATGCAGGCGGCAGGCGTGCCACTGTGGGCGGATTTGCCCGCGGGCTTTTTGGAGAACCGGGAGATTTTGGCGGTGGTATCCCTATTGCGGGCGCTGGATAATCCGCTGGGGGATATCCCACTGGTGGCGGCCATGCTCTCGGAGCTCTTCTGGTTCAGCGAGGATGAAATTGCCCAAATCCGCCTGACAGACCGTAAACGCCCCATGTACCTCTCTCTGCTGGCCCTTCGGGAGGATCCCCGTTGGGAGAAGGCAGCTGGATTTTTGGAGGAATTTGAACGGCTTCGCACCTTAGCCACCGTCCTGCCCGCTGACCGGCTGATTCAGAGAATCTATGACGATACTGGGTTTGTACAGTCCATCCAGGCGCAGCCGGATGCCCAGGACAGGCGGGAAAATTTATTTTTACTGATGGAATACGCGGCCCGCTATGAGCAGATGGGCTATCGGGGGCTTTGGGGCCTGGTACGGTTCCTGGACGAGCTGGGGGAGCAGGGCGCGGATCTTTCCCCGGCGGTCACCTTCTCGGAATCCGCGGACGTGGTTAAGCTCATGAGCGTGCACCGCTCCAAGGGCTTGGAGTTTCCCGTGGTGTTTTTGGCGGATACGGCCCGGCAATTTAACCGGGAGGATCTGCGCAGCCCAACCCTGCTGCATTCCCAGATGGGCTTTGCCTGCATGGGAAGGGATCCCCAGCTGGCGGTGCAGTATCCCACTGTTCCCCACGAGGCGCTCAAATTAAAGCTGGAGTCCGCCTCCCTCTCCGAGGAAATGCGGGTTTTGTATGTTGCGCTCACCCGGGCCAAGGAGACGCTGATTCTCACGGGGGCCCTGGAGAACCCGCAGAAAAAGCTGGAAGCTCTGGCCATGAGCCTGACGGATTCCCCCAAGCTCCCGCCGCATCTGCTGCGCAGCGCCTCCTGCCCGCTGGATTGGCTTTTGGAGTGCCTGCTGCGCCATCCCGACGCGGCACAGCTGCGTGAGATGGCCTCGGCGGATGGGCAAATCGTCTTGGAGGACGGGGCCCATTGGGAATTTTCCATTGTGCCGGGGGAGGCCCCCTCCCGGGAGGAGGCCCGGCGGATGGGGGAATTTACCGCGCCCGACGAGCAGCTGGTAGAAGAACTGGCCCGAGAGATTTCCTGCCGCTATCCCCATGAGGAGGCCACGCGCATCCCCTCCAAGCTGGGAGTGTCCGAGCTGGCCCATCAGCAGTCCCAGGCCCAGTTCCGCTTTCGCCGCCGGCCCGCCTTTCTCAGCGGGGAGGAGCTCTCCGCAACTCAGCAGGGCCAGGCGATGCACACCTTTTTACAGTTTGCCGACTATGACCTGGCCCGAAAGAATGTAGAGGAGGAGCTCCAGCGCATGGTGCGCCTGCAGTTTTTGTCCCCCCAGCAGGCACAGACCATCCGCCCGGCAAGGCTGCGGGCCTTCTTTGCTTCCTCTTTGGCCCAGCGGATGTTTGCGGCCAAGGCCGTATGGCGGGAGGTAAAATTCCTGCAGCAGGTGAAGGCCAGCGAGCTGGGCTATGACACCGGGATCGAGACCATCACCGTACAGGGCGTGGCGGACTGTGTCTTCCAGGAGGAGGACGGCGCGGTGCTCATCGACTACAAAACGGACCGGGTAAAAACCCTGGAGGAGCTGGTGGAACGCTATGCCCCACAGCTGCGCTGGTACCGCAGGATGGTGCAGGACAGTTTGGGGATTCCCGTCAAGGAGTGCCGGATCTATTCCCTGCACCTTTCTGGGGACATCCTGGTGGAGTAGAGGGATTCTACCGAGGGCATTCTCCCATATAAACGGACTCGACCGTTGGTTTACTTGGGGGAATTCAGGGCAAATCCCCTTGCTGTGCCGGGAGGGATTGGCTACAATGAAGCTGTGGCCCGGCGTTCTGGCCCGGGAAAATATCGGCTTACCGTGAGCGGGTTCGGGAGCTTTTGGACTGGCAGGCAGGCCTGGACACGGCTGGGCGGCAGCCCGGCACCTCAAAGATGCGGCAAAGCCCGTGTGGCAGAAATCCGCTGCCCCCCTCTTTATACGAGCTGTTATGGCACATGGGCAGGGGCGGCGGAAATAAAACAGAGAAAGACGGTGCACAGATGGAACCTTCCACTATGGGACAACTGATTGCGTGCAGGCGCAGAGAGCTAGGGATGACACAGCGGCAGCTGGCGGCGAAACTGAATATTACGGATAAGGCTGTCTCCAAGTGGGAACGGGGCCTGAGCTGTCCGGATGTAACGCTGCTTGCCGGCCTGGCACAGGCGCTGGAAATCAGCACGGGGGAGCTGTTGGATCCCCGGCAGAATTCGGATGGGACGGATACCCAGCGGGAGAAGGCGGTGGAACAAACCCTGGCATATGCGGCCCACTCGGTTCGCCGGGTATCCCGCAGGGTGCGGCTCATCTCATTTGCCAGCCTGTCCGCCGCGTTTTTCATCGGGATTCTCACCTGTGCCATCTGTGATTGGTGCATCGAGGGGGCGTTCACCTGGTCCTGGTACCCCGTTAGTTCCATTTTGTTTGCCTGGGCGGTTCTGGCGCCCGCTGTCCTCATGGAGCGCGGCGGCGTTGGGACATCCTTAGGGGTTCTCACTTTGCTCATTTTGCCCTATCTCTATGTTTTAAGCCTTCTTGTGGGGGATTCCAGGCTGATGATGGCCCTGAGCATCCCCTGCGCGGCGATTGGGATGGGCTATTTATGGGCCATTTACCTGTTGTTCCGGTTTCTGCCTCACAAACGGTGCCTTTCGGGCGCAATCTCCCTGGTGTTGGCTGTTCCGGTATCGTTTCTGATAAACCTGGTCATGGCAAACCTGCTGGGGGACGCGCTTTTTGGGATGTGTGGGATCTCTTGGGGGGCTCCCTGGCGCTGGCGGGGGCGGGCGTGCTTTTCTGGCTGCATCTGCGCAGAAGTTCCCGTCCCGAATAGGGCAAACCGCCGGAGCAGGGAAACGCTCCCGCCCAGGGACTGCGTATGTGGGGGTATCGAATCCCCCATTACAGTTTCCTTGTGGGTATTTAGGGAGAGAATGGGACGGGCTGTGCCTGGGATGGCTTCTTTGGATACCATCCGAGCCTATAAGAAAAGATGGAATCTGTCTGGAAGGGGAGCGATGCTCCCCTTTTTGTGTTATACTGGAGGAAACCAATCCGATAAGCTGAGGTTTCCCCCATAGGGATATGCTTCGGGGTGGTGTGCTATTTTCCTCTAGGCAGCCGGCCGGTATCATACACCAGGGAAGCGCCGTACTCCCGGTGCGGCTGGGGTGCGCAGGTGTCTTCATTTTATCGGATGCCGCTTGGACTGCGGTATTGGGACGGCCCGGACGGGTATCGCGGCTGTTCTTGCTTTGGACACCGGCTGGATTTTTGCGGCGTCTGAAAAGCTCTTGGCAACGCCGGAATACGCACCGTTCCCCGGCTCTTCTGCTTTGGCTGGTGGAACCCGGCGCCGTAAAGGATGCCGTTTCCACATTTCTGGGCGGGCCAAACGCGAACCCCTTGAGGGCACGGAACGGTTTGGCTCACTTTGTGCGGGCGATGCAAAGAGGCAGCGGCGGAAAACCGGGCGTGTATCCAGATGGGGGTTCATCATTTGCCGGTTGCTTCGTAATATGAAATACCGGAGCTCTGAGGCTCTGGAAAACGATAAAGGGGGAATCAGGATGCCGGATTTGTTCGATTATGTCGCCTGGAGGGGCGATCTTGAGTTTTCGCAGGACGGGCTGAACCCGGTGGATAATCTTCTGCTGTCCTGTCTGAGCTATATTCACTTTGAGGACTTCCTTCTATCTCAAAGCGATGAGCCGGTGACAGTGGCTCAGGCGGCTGCGCGTTTGATGGAGATCCCCGCAAAGGAGCGGGAGGCCCTCATGCGCACAAAGCGGGATGAAGAGCTTTTAAGCCGGCTGGCGCTCACCAAACGATTCGGCGGCCTGCGGCTGGAAAATCCCACAGGGCATACGGATCCCGTATTGGAAAAGCAATTCGCCGCAGTGACGGTGCGGCTGGGGGACATTGGGGCCTACGTGGCGTTTCGGGGGACGGACAGCACTCTGGTGGGCTGGAAAGAGGATTTTAACATGGCATTTCTCCCGGTAGTGCCCGCGCAGGCGGATGCCGCCGCCTATTTGGAGGAAGCCGCCCGGCGGTTTGACGGCCCGTTGTGGGTTGGCGGGCATTCCAAGGGCGGGAATTTAGCCGTGTTTGCCGCTGCCAACACTTCCGGAGAAGTCAGAACCCGTATTCGGCAGGTCTTCAACAATGACGGTCCGGGCTTTGGGGCGTCCATGATGGAGAGCAGGGGGTATCTGGAGATCCTTCCAAAGCTGAGCACCTTTTTGCCGCAGTCCTCCATTGTGGGGATGCTTCTGGAGCATGAGGAGGACTATACGGTGGTGCACAGCCGCCAGGTGGGCATTATGCAGCACGATCCCTATTCCTGGGAGGTGCTGGGAGGGGATTTTATCCGGTTGGAACAGATTACCTCCACCAGCAGGATCCTGGATCGTACCCTCAAGGATTGGGTGCGGCAGATGAGCCAGCAGCAGCGGGAGGAGTTTCTGAATACCCTATTCCGGCTGTTCGCTGTGGGAGATGCCCGCACCCTGGCACAGCTGCCGGGGGCATGGATTAAAAATTTTGACCAGGTGCGTCAGGAATGGCGGGACACCTCACCTCAAACCCGGCAGCTGCTGCAGAGAACCTTCGGGCAGCTCATGCAGGGTGCCAGGCATTCCCTGGCAGAGGAAGCCCCAATGGCCTGTGCCCCGTCTAAAAATGCGCACGGCTGGATTTTTCCCCAGGAAAAGTTTATTTAGAAACGCCGTTTTTATCGCTTCGCGAACGGCTTTTCGGCTGTACCTGAACAGATTCGAGGGCTTGGCTGTTAATTGGTTCCATCAAAGGGTAATCGTCAGAGTTTCTTTCATCAGCGTTCAAGACGGCCGGCCTTTTCCACAGAAAAAGGCCGGCCGAATTTTATTTACAACTGTAGTTTATTCTTAATACGCAAACAAGCCTCTACGTGCATAATCCAATGTCTTGAGAATGGCATTTGAATTAAACTCCGGACATCTTTGCCACACCAATAATCAATCAGCCAAATTGCATTTTCATTGTCGCTTACGACATTTAACGATTTTAAGGTTTCTTTTCTTTCGTGCGGTATTTTTGTTTTTAATTGGCCGTAAGATAATCGTTCCAGGATTCTCTCAGTGCTTTCCCGTACTTCAGAAATATATGCATATAATTCTTCCAGATTAAGCTGTTTTGAAAAATCTGCAATCTGTTGTTTTACAAGTTCATTTCCTGTTGTAATGATTGGCGAATTTATCCGCATTTGATAATTGCCCGCAAAAAATACTTGCTCATTTCCGCTGATTACGGTATGTGCAACGATATCTTCAATCCGAAATATATGCCAAATAGAATAGGCAATCGTTTTACTATGATAACCGTCTGCATTGATAAAGGGTATTGCGTCAAAATCTTCTCTGCATAGTTCCTCTTTGATAGATAGCAAGGTTTGCATTAACCGTTTTCGTAACTCAAATAAAGTACGAATTCCCACTTGATAGGTATCGTTCTTCCTGATTTGTGTTTGCATTGCTTTATTCAGCTCAGACCATTCCTGGTTCATAGTTAGTCACCATCCGAATCCTAATTTGTCAAAGATGCCTTATCCGCCTGAGGCGAATAGTCCTGCTTCTTTTACTCTAAAATTTGATGTGGAATTTGTCAAGCTGCTTTACCTGCTCTAATCTTCTGCTCCAAGTCTATACGAAATCAAGGCGGGAATAGGGCGGGATTCTGGTGAAATAACCGCCTGTAACCATCTGACAGCACAAACTGGAAAGCCGTTCAATGCCCTGTTCATGAGCCTTCGTTACATGACTCCAATACTACAAACTAAGACCGATGCTGTTCTTTTAAATCATCCAATCAACCCCAGGCGGAAAACTTCCGTCTGGGGTTGATTTTGAAGCTGGGATGTCACTTTGCCTGGGGATATTCCCGCAGAAAAAGCTCGTTTGCCTGCTCCAGCTGGCGGCAGTATGCGTCATAGGCTGGGCTCAGGCGCCTCATGGCGGGGAGAAATACGGTGTTGTAGCCGCTGGCGGCGTTAAACTCCCGGAAGAGCTTCTCCAGCTGGTATGCGGGAGAAGCCCGGTATTCCTCCGATTCCTTAAAGGCCAGATACTGGGTAATCCAATCCCGGTTCTCGCTGACATATTCCTGCGGCTGTTCAATCGCCCGGCGGAGAGCCTGCTGGGATTCCTCCATCTGCCTGGAACCAAGCTGTGAGGTACATTCGGTGAAATGTTCCATAAGTTCCGGGCCTATTTCCAGTTCGGGCAGGCCGTCCAAAAATTCCAAAATCACCCGGTAAGCCTCCTGCTGCTGCTGCGTTCGCACCGGCTCGTCCAGAAACCGGGCAAAATGCAGGCAGACAAACCGGCCATAGTAGCCTGGAAAAGCCTGGAGCAGCCTCTGGGTGATGGTGGCGCGCTCGGCTATCGTCCGTAGGCGCTGGGCGGCTCTTTCATAGTCATCGGTACGGGAGAGCTCCTCCAGGATACTCAGGCGGGTTTCCTGATCCTGGGCGTCCAGCTTGTTTTGAATGCTCAGCCGGCGCAGATATTCCCCGCCAGGCTCCGGGAGGGCCTGTCTGAGCTGGGCGACTGAGAGACCCAGCTGCCTCAGAATGCGGATACGCTCCAGGAGGTCCGCGTCCTGCTGGGTGAACTGGCGGTATCCGTTTTCGCAAGTTTGAGGGCATACCAGGCCCTCCTGGATATAGTACTCCACAGCTTTTTTTGTGAGTCCCGTTCGGCGGCAGATTTCTTGAATGAACATCGTGATTGCGGCTCCTTTCCTTGAGGGGATGCCTTACGGCCTTTGTCCCAGTCCGGGGTGCAAAAGATTTCATTGCCGGATAGGCCGGATATGCGGCAAGCGGGCCAGGCATCCGTTTCCATTCTCAGCATAAACCATTCCCCAGGGGAGCAGTCAAGCTTTTTAAGCCGCTCGACCGCAGAAATTTTCTAACCCCCGTTTTTCACCCGTAAAGGACATTTGTACGTTTTAGGGTTGGCAGTGGCGCGGCGGACGGTTGCTTTTGAATAAAGGGGGCCTATTTCCAAGGAATGGCGGAGGATACCGCTGCCCATGGAAAAGCTGTGTGGAAATGGTTTTTTGGCGGAGCAGCGGAAGTTTCAGCTGGAGGAAGAAAAGCGTGGGGAACACTTGAAAACAGCCGGGAAACTGTCCCGGCTGTTTTCAAACGTGTCAGGGAAGGCGGCTATTGCGTCTTTGGCAGATGAATTTCTCCCACATAGTCGGTGGCAAAAATTTCACGGATTTTTGCGCTGTCGTGGGTATGTCCCAGAGCCCAGATGAGTTTTGTCACCGCAGCCTCCGTGGTCATATCCCAACCGGGGATGGCGCCGTTTTCCAGCACCTTTTTGCCAGTTTGGTACAGGGAAAAATCGCTGCGCTCATACAGGCACTGGCTGCACACCACGACAGAAATGCCATGTTCTACGATCTTGTGCAGCTTGGACACCAGATCCCGGTGGATAAAGTGGAGCCCGCCCGCACCAAAGGCCTCCAGCACAATGCCGCGGTACTTCATCTGCAATAGCATATCGAAGATCTGCGGGTCAAGCCCCGGAGTGAGCTTGATGAGAAAGACGCTGTTTTCCATGGCGTCATCCAGGAAAAAGGGCCCCTTGGGTTTGGGCAGCACAGCATGGTTCAGATCGAGGCCGGCGGAGTTTACAGATCCGGCGTAGGGCGCGTTGACGCTCTCAAAGGCATCGAAGCCTGTGGTGCGCACCTTTACCGCCCTGGAGCCCAGGATAATCTTTCGGTTGAAGGCCACAAACACGCCAGGTGCGCCGCTGGCAGCCATGGCAAAGGCGGCCCGCAGGTTATCCATGGCGTCGGTCAGCGGATGTAATAGGGGAAGCTGGGAACCGGTGAACACAACCGGAATAGGGATATTGCGCAGCAAAAAGGAGAGGATACAGGCGGTATAGGCCATGGTATCGGTGCCGTGGGTCACCACGATGCCGTCATAGCCGGATGCGCCGGCATAAATCTCCCGGGCGATCAGCCTCCATTCCTCCGGCTGGATGTTGGAGGAATCCAGATGCAGGATATCCCGGGCGGTCACCTGGTACAGGCTGGCGATGGGGGCGATTTTTTCTGTAATATCATCGCTGCCGATAGCCGGAGCCAGCCCCTGTGCGGTGGGGGCGCTGGCGATGGTTCCGCCGGTTGTGAGCAGGAGTATTTTTTTAGGCATGGCGTATGTTCCTTTCCATTTCCATTTGGCAAGAAACATCCTACACCATTTAAGAGGGCTTGTCCAGGGCGTCAGGGGCCTTTTTGGAAAACAATTCCCGAATGCCTAGGAAGAACAGGAACGCGGCAAAGCATTTGGAGAGGATCCCGGTGGGAATCCAGTTTAAACTCATAGTTCCCAGCGCCACTCCCAGGCATCCGGTGAGTACCATAGGCAGCACCAGCTTCCACTGAATCAGATGGTTCTTCGCGTGAATGAGAATGGAGATAACGGCGATGGGCAGAAAAAAGGCCAGGTTAATTCCCTGGGCCTTGAGCTGCTCCATGTTTAGAAAGGCCGCAAGGTATAAAAGCAGGATTCCGCCTCCGCCCAGCCCCAGGCTGCCGGCAACGGCAGAGAGAAAGGCGGCGATCCAAATGGCGATGTTCTGCACGTGGATTCCTCCTTTTCAGCGGAAAAATAGTTTGATTGAGGCGTAAAGAATCATGACGGCAAAGGCCTTGCGGATCCAGAAATCCGGCAGTTTTTTCAGCAGGAATGCGCCGGCCAGGGCGCCCAGAATTCCCCCGGGCAGATAGGGAAGGCAGTCCGCAATGGTGAACGCTCCCCGCAGATAATAGATGACCGCGCTGATGAGGCTTAAAGGAAAAATGACGGCGATGGAGGTGGCATGGGCCTGTTTTGTCTCAACGGAGCACTTGCGCAGGGCGGGCACTGCCAGCATCCCGCCGCCCGCGCCGAAAATCCCATTTAAAAAGCCGATTCCAAGCCCGGAGGCCGCGGCGAGCCAGGTAGATTTTTTCTTATCCAATCGAAAGCCTCCCTTTTTTGAGGTACCTCTGTATTGTATGGCACAGCTGCGGGGCCCGGCAAAGCCGGTATGAAACTGTTTCGCCTGTGCAGATGGCTTCAAACCTGATCCGGGTTCGCGGACTGAGATTTGTTTTGATACTCCTGCGAACGATGGGGCTCCCAAAAAAGCCGCGTTGCGAACCGACAGGCTGACTGCAGGGAAGCCCAAGCCCAGCTGCAGCACAGATGCAGCTGACGGCGGCGTTAAAACATATTCTAGTGTTTCCGTCCCGGGAAGAAATATGTGCCAAAGAGAGGAACCAGTGATTTTCTGGTACAGCCGGCGGTATTTCAAAATAAAAACAGCACCAGGTACCCCGAATGAACGGGGATTTCCGGTGCTGTCTTTCATTTTTAGCGTTTGATTATTTCTGGGTTAAGCTGGCAACAGCCGCCTTGAGCGCCTGAACCCGGTCTGTTTTTTCCCAGTTCACACCCAAATCCTCGCGGCCCATGTGGCCGTAGGCGGCCAGCTGGCGGTAGATGGGACGGCGCAGATCCAGATCCCGGATGATGGAGGCCGGGCGCAGGTCAAACACCTGGCTGATGGCCTGGGAGAGCACATCATCGGATACCGTTCCGGTGGAGAAGGTGTCCACCAAAACAGAGACCGGGCGCGCCACACCGATGGCATAGGCCAGCTGGATTTCGCACTTTTTCGCCAATCCCGCGGCAACCACATTTTTTGCTACATAGCGGGCGGCATAGGCTGCGGAACGGTCCACCTTAGTGGGATCCTTGCCGGAGAAAGCACCGCCGCCATGGCGGGAATATCCGCCGTAGGTGTCTACAATAATTTTGCGTCCGGTCAGGCCGCTGTCCCCCATGGGGCCGCCTGTGACAAAGCGCCCGGTGGGATTGATGTAGTATTTTGTATGTTCGTCCAGAAGCTCAGACGGAATGATGGGGAGAATCACCTCCCGGATAACGTCCTCCCGGATCTGTTCCAGAGACACATTGGGGGAGTGCTGGCTGGAGACAACTACGGTATCCACCCGCACCGGCCGCTCGTTTTCATATTCCACCGTCACCTGGGTTTTGCCGTCCGGGCGCAGGTAGCTCAGGGTTCCGTTTTTGCGGACCTTTGTGAGCTGCAGGGCCAGCTTATGGGCCAGGGAGATGGGCATGGGCATCAGTTCCGAAGTTTCATCACAGGCAAAGCCGAACATCATTCCCTGATCGCCCGCGCCGGTGGAATCCTCCTCCACGGCACTGGCAGATTCCTTGGCCTCCAGGGCACGATCCACGCCCAGGGCAATGTCCGAGGACTGCTCATGGATAGAGGAGATTACCGAACAGGTGTCGGCGTCAAAACCGTATTTGGCCCGCACATAGCCGATATCCCGGATGACATCCCGGGCGATTTTGGGAATGTCCACATAACAGTTGGTGGAGATTTCCCCCATGACCATCACCATGCCGGTGGTGGTGGCGGTTTCACAGGCCACACGGGAATTGGGATCCTGACTCAGAAGGGCATCCAAAACAGCATCGGAGATCTGGTCACAGATTTTATCGGGATGTCCCTCTGTAACGGATTCCGAGGTAAAAAGAATTCTTGACATAAATGGTACTTCCTTTCTTAAAAAAATTCCTGAAAAAAGCATTCCGAAAGGATTTGCTGAAAGCGGGGAATAAAAAAGCGCTCTTGCAAACCAAGAGCGCAGAACCATCCTCATCTCTCGGTTTTTCCGCAGGATTTGGCACCTTTCTATTTAAAACAGCAGGTTGCCGGGCGTCACAGGGCCTGTCCCTCAGCCACTCTTGATAAGGGAATATTCTTTTTTCGACTAAAATTATATCAAATATGCTCTTTTCTGTCAAGATAAGCAAACGCCGGCTTGAGGCTACAGCTGGGAGGGAATTTCCCCGGGAGAAGGCCACTGCATGGTGAATTCCGCCTGTCCAGTGTTGGGATCGGTTCCCGAAGCGGCCCTGTAAAAGCCCTCCCGCTCATAGAAGCGGACAGCGCGGGTGTTGCGCTGGTAGACGTTCAGGGACAGCTGGGGGCACAGCGCCTTCGCCAGATCCAAAAGGCGGCTGCCCACTCCCTGCGAACGGCATTCGCTGCTGACAAACAGCCCGGCGATATAGCTGCCCGTTAGGCCCAGAAACGCCTTGGGAACCCCCTGCTGCTCCCAGACAAACACCTGCGCCTGGGGAAGCTGGCTTCGTACCAGTTCCAGGCTTTCTTCCCAATAGCTTGCCGGAATGAAGGGATGCGCCTGCAGATTCCCCTGCAGCCACAGGGCACACAGCGCCGTAAGATCGGCGGGACGAAAACTTCGTATCATGGCGGCGACGGCTCCTTCTTTGGACCATAATGGACGGTTTTTTTGTTTTGCACCGTTTGTATCAGCCCAGTTCTGGCTGTGTTTGGCATTTCCGAATTTTGAGGCGATGCTGCCGCGGCAAGACGGAACCGGAAACTGCCGGGCGCCAATTTCCGACGGTTTGGCTCTTGGGATTCCCGGTGAACGCGCGTCTGCGGCAGCGATAGAAGGCGGGGGATTTGAATACAAAAAACGGCGCCAAACTTGACGTTCAGCACCGTTAAGGCCTGCTGGCAAAAACCTGCCCCATTACAGAAGGTTCGCTAAATCCTTCAGGCAATCGGTGCAGATGTTTTTTCCGTTGTAGCTGACAATATTTCCAGCGTTGTTGCAGAAAATGCAGGCGGGTTCATACTTTTTAAGGATAATTTGGTTACTGTCTACATAGATTTCCAGGGAATCCTTTTCGTTGATGTTCAGTGTACGTCTGAGTTCGATAGGCAGGACAATTCTCCCCAGCTCGTCTACCTTTCGTACAATTCCGGTCGATTTCATGTCTAAATCCCTCCTTTTCATCAAAAAACGTGTCGCTTTTGCACTCTTTTGGTACAGTATAATCTATTTTTGCAAATATGTCAAATCCTAACAGCAAAAATTTTCAATTTGGACTTGTAATATAAATAATAATTTCAGAATATTTTAAAATAAAAAAATATATTCGAGAAAATTTTTGTTTATAGAATTATAATTTGAAAAATGGAATGTGATTAAATATGATGAAATGGGTTTTTACAATCTTAGTTGGAATTTCTATTATCAGCGGAATCCTAACTGGTAACTTAGAGCAGGTTTCCAACGCGGCCATTGACGCCGGCGGGCAGGCTGTCAAAATGACTTTGGAACTCATGGGAATGATGTGCCTGTGGAGCGGCGTGATGAATGTGGCGCAGAAAAGCGGGCTTACCCGCAAGCTGGCTGGCTGTTTTTCACCGCTGTTCCGGGTCCTGTTCCCCAAGCTGGAGGCCAAATCTGAAGCGGCACAGGCCATTTCCCTGAATCTTACGGCAAACCTGATGGGGCTGGGAAACGCGGTCACGCCATTGGGAATTGCCGCGATGCGCAGCTTGGAAGAGCGGGGGAATACACCGGGCAGCGCCACTCAGGAGATGGTGATGCTCACGGTTCTCAACACCGCTTCCATGCAGCTGCTCCCCACCACGATTGCCGCCCTGAGACTGGCAGGGGGATCCGCCCATCCTTTGGAAATTCTGCCCGCTGTGTGGCTGTCCTCCCTGTGTTCGGTGTGCGCCGGAGTTCTCATGGTAAAGGCCCTGACGCCGCGGGCGGCCTCGGCGAAACATATCCCGAAACAGCGGGTGCGGGAAAGGGGAGTGACTGCAGGGTGATGGGGTTTTTATCCTCCGCCATTCTTCCGGGGGTTCTGATCGGCGTTCTCATCTATGGCATGGTAAAAAAAGTGGATGTGTTCGACTGCTTTTTAAGCGGGGCCTCCCAGGGGATTAAGACCTCCTTTTCCGTATTGCCGGCCCTGGTAGCTTTGATGACCATGGTGGCGATGCTGCGTGCCAGCGGTTTTTTTGATCTGCTGGCGGGTATCCTTGCCCCCTTCACCCAGGCAGTGGGGCTGCCCGGGGAACTGCTGCCCTTGGCGGTACTGAGGCCTATTTCCGGCAGCGGGGCGCTGGCCATGTTTCAGTCCCTGCTGGGGCAGTACGGCCCGGACAGCACCATCGGGCGCATGGCAAGCGTGATGATGGGTTCCACAGAGACCACCTTTTATACCATCGCAGTATACTATTCCTGTACT
This sequence comes from Marvinbryantia formatexigens, assembly GCA_021771035.1. Classification (GTDB taxonomy): domain Bacteria; phylum Bacillota; class Clostridia; order Oscillospirales; family Ruminococcaceae; genus CALXEM01. The sequence goes on from JAETPU010000002.1 coordinate 231,168, forward strand.
GCGGTCAAAATTAAAAAGACTCACCAGACGCTCCCCGCAGCGCTGACAGCCGACCTGACCGGCTTTCTCATGAGCGTGCTCACCGTAAGGATGCTGCTGGGAAACTAAAGCGGCGGATGCTCGAGAGCCTGACCGGACGGTATTTGTCAGCTGATGGGATGTGCGCTCGTTTTACCCGGCGCCCGCCTGAGTTAGGACGCTAAATTTTAAAACATGGTATCGGAATTGACAGGATGCGCCTGACAGGAGTATGCTGGAGAAAACACCGGCCTTTTGGGCGGGCGGCAGCGTATGGGCCGGTAATGGGAGGACGGGTATGGAGATACGGCAATACCGGCAGGTTCAGGCCATCGCAAAAGCGGCCATGAAGGAGATGGAAACCAGGCTTGAGCCTGGGATGCCCCTGAGGGAAGCCAAGGCCCTGTGCGAGAAAATGATGCGTGGAATGGGCGCAGATTCCTTTTGGTATTGGGACATTGGGGCATTCTGCTTTTCCGGAGATGAGACGGCGCGGTCCGTGTCCGGGAGAGACTATCGGGTGTCGGACCGCCGGATTCAGGAAGATGATATGATCACCATGGATTTGAGCCCGCAGGTGAGAGGCATATGGGGGGACTATGCCAGAACGATTGTGCTGGAACACGGGAAAGTCGTGAAGACTATCGGGGATATCTCTAATCCGCAGTGGAAGAGCGGGCTTTTGATGGAAGAACAGCTGCATTGGGAGCTCACCAAATTCGTACGCCCCGCCACCACCTTTGAGGAACTGTATTTCTTTATCAACAGCCTGATTACAGCCCGGGGCTTTTGCAATTTGGATTTCATGGGAAATTTGGGACACTCCATTGAAACGTCAAAAGAGGCCAGGATCTATATAGAACGGGGCAATACCGCTCTGCTTTCCCAGGCGGGGCTGTTCACCTTTGAGCCGCATATTGGGAGAAAGAACTCTCCGTATGGATATAAACGGGAGGATATCTATTATTTTTCCGAAGGTACGTTAAAGCGCCTGTAGGCCCGCGGGAATGCCGTTCCCGGCAGCCGGCCGGGGAAAATTTGGCCGGGAAAACATAGCGTGACTTTTGTGAAGCAGCGTGCTATAGTAAAACCAGACAGGCATTTGCCGCCGAACTGCTGAAAAGGGAGGAAGAAAAAGTATGGTTATCATCGACAAAGAGCGCTGCATCGGGTGCGGGGCCTGCGTGCCGGACTGTGTTTCCAAGCACATCAGGCTCGAAGATGGAAAGGCTGTCAAAACCGGGGAGTGTATCCTGTGCGGGCACTGCGTTGCGGTTTGCCCCACCGGCGCGGTGAGCATCCCGGAGTATGACGCCCCCGCGGGGGAGCCGGGTTTCCCCATCACAATCGAGGATCTGCTCACCACCATCCGCTCCAGGCGCAGCATCCGGTATTATCAGCCCCGGCAGGTTGAGCGGGAAAAATTTGAGGCAATCCTGGAGGCCGGGCGATACACCGCCACCGGTTCCAACCGCCAGGACTGTACCTTTGTGGTGGTGCAGCAGGAGCTGGAAACCTTTAAAAGAATCCTGTGGTCCTGGATTGAAGACACCCTGTCCAGTGAGGATCCCGCTCCGGCTGAGCATCTGAGGGACTTTTTGGATCGGATCCGCCGGGATCCCAAGGATGATTTTCTATTCCGCAATGCTCCGGCGGTGCTCGTTGTGGCGGCCCATTCCCAGGTGGATGCCGGGCTGGCGGCTCAGGATATGGAGCTGGCGGCGGTGTGCCAGGGGCTGGGTGTGATGTACAATGGTTACCTGGCAGGGGCTGTCAGCGCCTGTCCGGCAGCCCGTGAATGGCTGGGGATTGGTGAAAAACCTGCGGCCCTCAGTATGCTGGTGGGGTATCCCGACGTACGGTACCGGCGGATTGCCCCGCGGCGCGCGGTGGACGCTGTCTGGCGCTGACGGTTTTGACATTTCACCGCATATCCGATGAGTTTTTCGTGTGAAAGCTGTAACAAAAAAGGGGCCCCGCAGGCAATAACCTGCGGGGCCCCTTCTGCTTGTGTTTATGGCTTGGAAAACACCGTCTCTCCGGACTCCTGTTCAAACTGCTTGCGGTACAGGGAATAGTAGTATCCCTTTGCCCGCAAAAGTTCCTGATGGGTGCCCTGTTCGATAATCTTTCCGGCGCGCACCACCAAAATCAGATCCGCCTTGCGGATGGTGGAGAGCCGGTGGGCAATCAAAAAGGAGGTGCGGTTTTGGAGCAAGTGAGAGATGGCGTGCTGGATGAGCTCCTCGGTCTGGGTATCGATGGAGGAGGTGGCTTCATCCAGGACAAAGATGCGGGGATCCGCCAGGACCGCCCGGGCAAAGGAGATCAGCTGTTTTTCTCCCGTGGACAGGCGGTCGCCGCCCTCGCCCACGTCGCTGTCATAGCCCTTTTCCATGCTTTCGATCACATGGTCGGCGCTGACGATTTTCGCCGCGTTTCGAATATCCTCCTCGCTGGCCTCCAGGTTGCCGTAGCGGATGTTCTCCCGTACGGATCCGGAGAACAGGTGGGGATTCTGCAGCACATAGCCCAGGTTGCTGTGCAGCCACAGCTGGGAGCGCTGGCGGTAATCCACGCCGTCGATAAGGATTTCACCCTTCGTGGGTTCAAAGAACCGGCACGCCAGATTCACCAACGTGGATTTCCCGGCTCCGGTTTCTCCCACGATGGCCACGGTAGTGCCCGCGGGGATTGTCAGGTTGAAGTCCTCCAGCACGTAGTCCCCGCCGTCCGGATATTTAAACCAGACGTGCCGGAACTCGATATCCCCCTTGAGGGGCTCCCAGTTTTCCTTTTTGGGGCTCAGGGTATCGCCGTATTTGGCAACCACCTGGGGGGTATCCTGGATGATGGGCTCGTGCTCCAAGAGATCGGTCACCCGCTCGATATTGGCCTGGGTTGCCACAAAATCCGCCAACCCCCTGGCGATTTGCTGAATGGGATCAAAGATACCCAGCGCATAGGTGATAAAGGCGGAGAGGGTTCCCAGCTGCAAAGCGTCGCTGAGTACCATGGAGCCGCCGCGGGTGAGCACGAATACCACTGCCACTGAGGAGAAGAACGACACCAGGGGAATATAGAAGGCATTGAGCATGGTGGCGCGGATGGTGCGGTGGTACAAATTGCTTGCGATATCGGCAAACTCCTGGGAGTTTTTATCCTCAATTACGAGAGTTTTGGAGGTTCTGGCCCCCACGATCCCCTCGTTGAAGGCGCCGGTCATCTGGGAGTTGACCTTTCGGATTTCCCGGTTGACCCGCAGGATTTTATTCTGGAAGTATACGGTCAAAAGGGCGATAAAGGGCACAACTGTTATCACCAGCAGCGCCAGGCGCCAGTTGAGGAACAGCATGGAGATGAATACCCCGATGACGTACACCAGCGCCCAGAAGATATCCGTGATTCCCCAGGCCACCACGCCGCCGATGCGCCCGGTATCGCTCATGACCCTGGCCATAATGTAGCCCACGGGGGTGGTGTTATAGTAGGAAAAGGAGAGCTTCTGCAGGTGGACAAACGCCGCCCGCTTGAGCCCGCGGCCGATGTTCATCTCCACCACCATAGAGTAGCGGGAGAACATGACCACCAAAAAGGTCTGCAGCAGCAGCGCGCCCAGGTACAGCAGCGCAAAGGGGACAATCCCCTGGGACTGCATGGGCCTGATAAAGCTGTCCACCGCATATTTCTGAAAAAGCGGATAGCAGATATCGATGGAGGCCGTCACCATCATCATGGCGATGGCCCCGAACAGATATGCCCGATAGGGCCGGATAAAGGGCCAGATCTTTTTCCAGATTTTCAGAGAAAAGTTTTTTTGCTGCGTGACTACGTTCTCTGCAACCGGCATTATTCCACCTCCTCCAGTTCGCTTTCCATGCTTCCCTGAATGTCGGCAATCCGGCGGTAAATTCCGTTTTGCTCCATGAGCTCATGGTGCGTTCCCATCTCCACCACTTTTCCGTCGTCCAGCACCAGGATCTGATCCGCCTGCATCAGCGTTGTGATACGGTGTGAGATGAGGATTACCGTGCTGTTGGCCGTATTCTGACGCAGGGACTGCCGGATTTGGGCGTCCGTCTGGGCGTCTACGGCGGAGAAGGAGTCGTCGAACACCTTGATGGGGGTATCCTGAATCAGCATCCGGGCAATGGCCACGCGCTGCTTCTGGCCGCCGGAGAGAGTAACTCCCCGCTCGCCCACCACGGTGTCGTAGCCCTCGGAAAAGCCCATGATGGAGTCGTCCACAGCCGCCGCCTGGGCGGAATGGCGGATTTCCCGAAGATCGGTTTGCTCCAGGGTTACGCCGATATTTTCCTTAATGGTTTTGGAATACAAAAACGGCTCCTGCAAAACCACGCCGATGTTGCTTCGCACCCAGTCGCGCTTCATGCGCCGGATATCCACGCCCCCGACAGTGATTTCCCCGCAGCCCTCGGGCAGATCATACAGGCGGTCCAGCAGGGCCACCAGGGTGGATTTGCCCGAGCCGGTGGAGCCCAGGATGCCGAAGGTGGTACCGGCCTTGATGGTAAAGTCAAGATCCCGCAGCACCGGTTTGATCCCGGCGTAATCGAAGGTGACATGATGAAAGCGGATGTCGCCGTTCATGGGGGGGGTGACGTCCTCGGGGGAGTCCTCCTCCTCCTGTTCGTTTAAAATTTCATGGATACGCTTGAGAGATACGCTGGTTTTGCTGAGTTCGGAGAGAATCCGTCCGAAGCTGCGGATGGGCCACACCAGCATATTATTGTAGATGACGAACACCAGGAATTCTCCCAGCGTAATGGAACCGCTGACCGCCTCCAGGACGCCCACCACGATAATCACCATCACCTGCAGGCCGGAGACCAGGTCTCCCACGCCCCAATACGTACCCAGCACATAGCCGAGGCGGATCCACATATTGGCAAATTTGTTGTTTTTCTCATCGAACCGGTCAATCTCATAGGACTGACGGCCGAAGGCCCGGACCACGCGAACGCCGGTGAAGTTTTCCTGCACCATGGCGGAGAGATCGCCCTCGGCTTCATCCGCCTCTTGAAAGCGTTTACGGATGACGCTGAAGAAGCCGCCCGAGTACAGCATGACGACCGGGATAAAGGCTAAGGCTATCAGCGACAGCTTCACATTCATGGCGAACATTAAGGAGAGAGATACCGCCAGCAGGAAGATGGTTCGAAACATCTCCATGAGCTGTCCGGACACGAAGTTACGCACAACGTCCACATCTGAGGTACAGCGCTGGATGGTATCGCCGGTCTGGTTGCTTACGTGCCAGCGGTAGGGCAGGTGCTGGATGTGGGCATACAGGCGGTTGCGCAGGTTGAGGATCATCCCCTCGGAGAATTTCGCCATGCCCACACGTCCGTAGTAGCTGGTGATGCCGGAGAGGACGGCAAAAATCAGCACAAAAGCGGCGCAGAACAAGAGATTTGCCCGCAGCCATTCCCGGCCGCCCCAGGTGTTCAGCCAGCCTACCACCGCGTTGGGCAGGTTAAAGGGCTCCTGCCCGATGACAGAGTCCACAATAATCCGAATGACCTGGGGATTGAGATAACTCAGCAGGATACTCACCGCCGTGATGACGATGGACCACGCAAAGGTTCCCCGCAAGCCCTTGGAGAATTGCAGCAGCATCCCGAAGGGAGCCAGCTTGGACTCTGCTTTTTTTGAAGAATTCATAGGATTCCACCTCCTCTGGAATTGTTTTGAAGTTTCCACAGCGCCGCAGCGGTTCCCGGCCGGATAACGACTTCCAGACAGAAAAAAACCGCTCAGTCCGTCCTCGTGTGACCGGGAACGGATTCTCACGGCAATTTGGAACTGTGACACCAGTATCAGTATAGCACAACCTTTTTTAAATTCCAGTATAATTTAAAAATTCTATTTAATAAATGGAAAGAAAATGTCGCAATTTCCCATATATTTTAAGAAAATTGGAAAAAGGCATCTTGATTTTGGAAAAAATGCCCTATCAAAGGCTGGGGATCCAGGCGTCTCCGGGTTCATCGATTACAGCCTGGACAGACTTAGTCTTCCTTTATATAATGTACCGGATTTTGCGTGCCTGAGGGGGAATACGCGGCCAGCGATGCTGGAGCATGAGGATTATCGGACGTTTTTGGAGGCAAAGTTCCCGTTTGTCCTCACGGATTCTATCTAAAGCTGTCGATAAGCCGGTGTTTGGGGACAGCGTCCTATGGCTGGAAATCGCCGCGGCAGAGGCTGATTTTAATAAATTTCGCTTATCTCCATTCAAAATTGCGGTATTCCGGGTATAGGGACGGGCGAGGCGGGAAAAACTGTTGACACAGGCCGGATGATGTGCTAAACTGATTTAGAAAACAAAGCAGAACAGGACTTCGTTCTCACCCGTGCATATCTGAATGTACGTGGTCAATACAAATTGGCACAGGTTCGAACTGTGTTTTGGTGTATTGAGCGTGGACGAAATTCGTCCACGCTTTTGTTCATCTATGGGCTTGATATTTACTTGGAGGTGTTTTGACATTAGCAACAAAGAACAACAGATCAATGAGGAAATTCGTGATCGAGAGCTTCGCATTGTAGGACCGGACGGCTCGCAGCTGGGAATTATGTCTTCACGGGATGCGCTGAAGCTGGCTGCTGAAAAGAACATGGATTTGGTGAAGATTGCTCCTCAGGCAACTCCGCCGGTCTGCCGGATTATGGATTATGGAAAGTATCGGTTTGAGCAGGCGAAACGGGAGAAGGAAGCCCGCAAAAATCAGCGTGTCATCGAGGTGAAAGAGGTTCGGCTCTCCATCAACATCGACAAGCACGATTTTGACACCAAGGCGGCCAACGCCGTAAAGTTTTTGACGGCTGGCAACAAGGTGAAGGTTTCTGTCAGATTCCGCGGACGCGAGATGGCTCACCCCGAACTGGGACGGGAGCTGTTGGAGCGTTTTATCGCAGCTTGTTCTGAGGTTGGTAGTGTGGATAAAATACCGAAGATGGAAGGACGCAGCATGGTTCTGTTCATCACACCCAAGCCCGCCAAGAAAGATTAAGGGAGGAAACTCAGTTATGCCTAAATTGAAAACTCACAGCGGATCCAAGAAGCGTTTTAACGTGACCAAATCCGGTAAAATCAAACGCGCTCAGGTTGGTAGAAGACATATCCTCACCAAGAAGTCCACAAAGCGCAAGAGAGGCCTGCGTCTGGGTGTTTACACCAACGAGACCAACGTAAAGGCAATCAAGCTTTTGATGCCGGGCAGATAAAGCCTAATCCGTGGACGTGAAACGCAACATAACGAACAATTTGGAGGTATTTCGATATGGCTCGTGTTAAGGGCGCGATGATGACCCGCAAGAGAAGAAAGAAAGTTCTCAAGCTGGCAAAAGGATATTTTGGTTCCAAGAGCAAGCACTTCAAGATGGCCAAGCAGGCTGTTTATAAATCCGGCCAGTATGCGTACATCGGCAGAAAGCAGAAGAAGAGAAACTTCCGCAGCCTGTGGATCACCAGAATTTCTGCTGCCTGCAAAATGAATGGCATGAACTATTCCACCTTTATGAATGGCCTGAAGAAGGCCGGCATCACCCTGAACCGCAAGATGCTCTCTGAGATTGCGATTCATGACGCCGCCGCCTTCACTGCTCTCACTGAGAAGGCAAAGGCTGCTCTGTAAGAGAGATATGAACGCCCGTGAGTTTCACGGGCGTTTTTTGCTCAAAATGGAATCTTCAGAATTTTTTAGGTTTTGCCTGGAATAAGGGGGATTTTTGTGGAAAGGCTCACTAGCCGGGAGAATGAACAGATAAAATATCTCTCCCGCCTGATGCGCTCCAAACGGGAACGCCGCGCCGCCGGAATGTTTGTGGCGGAAGGGGCCCGGCTGTGCGCGGAGGCGCTGGAGAACCGGGTTGAGGTGTTAAAGGCTTATCTGGTGCCCGGTGCGCTGGAACGGTATCCTCAGCTTGCCAGGGCGCTAACAAAAACACCCTGTGACTGTGTGGAGATTACCCCAGAGCTCAGCAATCGGCTTTCCGATACCGACACGCCCCAGGGCGTGTATTGTCTGTGCAGGATGCTTGACAACGGCCCGCACACTGTTAAAATAGACACAGACGGGCAGTACCTGGCGCTGTGCGGCCTTCAGGATCCGGGAAATGTGGGAACGATTATCCGTACGGCGGAGGCAATGGGGCTCACCGGGCTGATTCTGGCGGGCAGCTGCCCGGATATCTACAGTCCCAAGGTTCTGCGCAGCACCATGGGGAGCGTGTTCCGGCTACCTATCCGCGTGGCAGGGGACGAGGCGGTTCTGCTGCAGGAGGCCCGCGCCGCCGGAGTAAAGAGCTATGCGGCGGCGCTGCACCGGCAGGCCTGCCTGCTGCCGGGGACCGGGTTGGGCCCTGGCAGCCTGGTGCTCATCGGCAACGAGGGAAACGGGCTGCCGGATGCCGTGGTGCAGGCCTGCGACGCACCTTTGATGATTCAGATGCCCGGGCGGGCGGAATCCCTGAATGCGGCGATGGCCGCTGGGATTATCGTTTGGGAGATGGCAAGGGCCAGGCTGTCGCTGTAAGGCTCTGAAGGCTGAAATCGGTTTGGCTAGGAATCCACGGAGGCTGTTCCTCCAGAGAAGGAGAAACAGCAGCAGACCGGCCGGGCCGGTTCGGCTGGCGCTGTGTGCAGGCGGGGGCGGCGCCCTCCTTGAGGGGGAAAGCCGACGGAGGACCATCCAAGGACTATGCCTGGGTTTGGTTCAGCGGAGCTGGCTCCCTGCGGTATTGTTTTTCTCTGCTGGGGCAGTTTTTTGCTGACGAAGCATGGGAAAATACTTACCTAATAGAAGACTTCGATTATGGAAAGTGTGTTCTTTTGATGGAGGAAGCCGTTTTTCCACAGCTGATGCGGCCTTCGGGGGGAAATCAGCGGGAAGCGTGCGGAGTGTGACAGTAAATCTTAGCCGGACATGGACGCGGACAGGCCGTACCGGCGCGGCAGACTCGACGGAAGGGGGGAATGCAGAAGTGCAGGAGCAGTATTGGGTGTGGATGTCCCAGGCGCTGGGCGCCGGCAGCTACCGCACGGATCGCATCCTCTCACAGTTCGGCGGCGCCAGAGAGTTTTACGAAGCCGGGGAGGAGGGCCTGCGCCGGGTGGATCTCAAGGAAAAGGAGCGCATGGCCCTGAGAAAGTTCCCTATGCTGCGGGCCCTGGAAATCTGTGAAAATGCCAGGAAACTGGGGATGGAGATACTGACGCCGGAATCTCCGGGCTATCCCCAGCGCCTGCGGGAGATTCCCGGGATGCCGCTGGTACTGTTTGTCCGGGGGAACCTGGACGGATTGGATGATACGGCGGCAGTCGGCGTGGTGGGAACCAGGAAATCCTCTGAATATGGCCGCACTGTTGCCAGACGGCTCTCCCGGGATATGGCCCGGGCCGGTGCCGTTGTCATCAGCGGCATGGCGCTGGGGATCGATACCCAGGCGCATTTGGGCGCGCTGGAGGGAAAGGGCAGGACCATCGCTGTGCTGGGCTGCGGCCTGGATATCTGTTATCCGCCGCAGAACCGGGAGCTGATGGAGCGTATTGCCAAAGAGGGAGCCGTCATCAGCGAGTATGCCCCTGCAACGCCGCCTGCCTCTTTCCACTTTCCCCAGCGCAACCGGATTATCGCGGGACTTTCCCTGGGCGTACTTATGGTGGAGGCCGATTATGGAAGCGGCGCACTTTTGACAGTGCGGGACGCCATGGAGCAGGGGAAGGATATTTTCACCATTCCCCATGGGCTGTACGATCCCCATGCGGCGGTTTCCCTTGCGCTCATCCGCGACGGGGTGATCCCGGTGGGCTGCGCCAGGCATATCCTGGAGGAATACGAACCCAGGTTTCCAGGCACAATAGAGTTATCCCGGCTGGAAAAATCTGTTCGTTCCTCAAAGGGCGGGAATGTCCGGGAGGAGCCCAGGGCCCAAACCGGGGCGCAACCGCCGGCTCAACAGACAGGCGGTACCGATACAGCAGAAAATCCCCGCACCGCTGCACAGCCGCAGGAGCCTTCACCGGTATGTTCCGGCACACCGCCAAAAGCGGCCGAGCAGGCAGCGGGGCTCTCGGAGCAGGCGCAGCAGGTGCTGCGGGAATTGGGAAGCGAGGCCAAGAGCATCAACGAGCTTTCTGACCGGACCGGGCTTAGTATCCCGCAGCTTTTAGGAGCGGCAACGGAGCTGGAGCTGAGCGGCATGGCCCAGCTGCTGCCCGGGCGGAGGGTGAAGAAAAATTAAAGGAAACGATGGTTTCGGAGGTGTTCAAAAGCCTGCGCCGGGAAAAGAACCGGCGGGTTTTTGAATGCTTCCGGGGAGTTTTTGCACACCGGCACAGCTGCCGGAAGAAATGGAAAATGAACCTGAAGAAAAGCCCGGCGAGTGCACGGTGCCGCATCAATCGCGGTGCTGCGCTGCGTTCGCTGTTTGACTGGAAATGAGTGGGAAAACAGCCGGAAAGCCCGGCTGCAAAGCCGCGGTGCTGACAGCGCTTTTGGCGTTTCCTGCTGGTTTCCCTGAGTTTACGCAGGGTAAGACCTGACTGAAATGGATGAAAGAACAAGGTGGTAATGCAATGTCAAAACTGGTAATTGTGGAGTCCCCTGCCAAGGCAAAGACCATTCAGAAGTACTTGGGGAAGGGCTATGAGGTTATCGCCTCCATGGGCCATATCCGGGATTTGCCCAAAAGTACTCTGGGAGTTGATATAGAAAACAATTTTCAGCCGAAATATATCGCCATCCGGGGCAAGGAGGATGTTGTCAAGAAACTCAAAAGCGGCGCAAAGAATGCGGAACGCGTCTTTCTGGCAACGGACCCGGACCGTGAGGGCGAGGCCATTGCCTGGCATCTGGCCCATCTGCTGAAGCTGGATTTAAATGATGACAACCGGGTGACCTTCAACGAAATCACCAAGACCGGAATTAAAAGCGGAATGGCCAATCCCCGGCACCTGGACTTTGACAGAATCAACGCCCAGCAGGCCCGGCGGATTCTGGACAGGATTGTGGGGTACAAATTGTCCCCCTTCCTGTGGAAAAAGGTGCGCAGCGGCCTGTCCGCCGGGCGTGTGCAGTCGGTTGCCGTGCGGCTGATTGTGGACAGGGAAAATGAAATCAAGGCCTTTGTCAGCGAGGAGTATTGGAGCATTGACGCAAAGCTTCTTGCCAAGGGGTCCCGCCGCGCCTTTGCCGCCAAGTTCTACGGCAAGGACGGGGAAAAAATAGAACTGAAAACCCAGCAGGACACCGACGCCATCCTGTCCGCCCTCGAAGGCGCGCAGTATGTGGTGGACATGGTGAAAAAGGGCACCCGCCGCAAATCCCCGGCGCCGCCCTTCACCACCTCCACCCTGCAGCAGGAGGCCTCGCGGAAGCTGGGCTTCCAGGCGCGGCGCACCATGAAGGCCGCTCAGGAGCTCTACGAGGGCGTCTCTGTGAAAAAACTGGGACAGGTGGGCCTTATCACCTATATGAGAACGGACTCTCTGCGCATCTCTCAGGAGGCTTCGGACGCCGCGGCCGTTTATATCGAGGAGAGCTACGGCAAGCAGTATCTGCCCCAGTCCAGAAGGGTGTATAAATCCAAGAGCAACGCCCAGGACGCCCATGAGGCCATCCGCCCCACTATGCCAAGCCTTTCTCCGGCACAGGTCAAGGACGATTTGACCGCGGATCAGTATAAGCTGTACAAGCTCATCTGGGAGCGCTTTATCGCCAGCCAGATGGCCAACGCTCTGCTCAACACCATGCAGTGCGATATTTCAGCCAACGGCTACACCTTCAAGGCCTCGGGCTATTCGGTGAAGTTTGACGGTTACACCGTCCTGTATGAGGAGGGCCGGGATGACAGCGGCGAGGAGAGCGGGGCCCTTCCGGATTTGAAGGAGGGCGATGTCTGCAAGCTCAAATCCCTGGACGGCTCCCAGCACTTCACCCAGCCTCCCGCCCGGTATACGGAGGCGTCCCTCATCAAATCCCTGGAGGAAAACGGCATCGGGCGCCCCAGCACCTATGCCCCCACCATCACCACCATTCTCAGCCGCGGCTATGTGGAACGGGAGGCCAAGGCCCTCAAGCCCACTGTGCTGGGCGAAGTGACCACACAGCTTATCCGGGAACATTTTTCTGAGATTGTCAATGTGGAGTTCACCGCCGGGTTGGAAAAACAGCTGGATGCCGTGGAAGTGGGAAAGGCCGACTGGGTGAAAATCCTGGATAAGTTCTACGGCGGGTTTGCCCAGTCCTTGGAACAGGCGGAAAAAGTATTGGGCGATACAAAAATCAAGGTGCCCGACGAGGTGACGGATGTCATCTGTGAAAAGTGCGGGCGCAATATGGTGATTAAAAACGGGCGGTACGGTAAATTTTTGGCCTGCCCGGGCTTCCCGGAGTGCCGCAATACCAAGAAAATCGTACAGGAGACCGGCGGCATCTGCCCCCTTTGCGGGGGAAAGGTCCTGGCGAAAAAGTCCAAGCACGGCAAGGCCTATTACGGCTGTGAACATAACCCCACCTGTTCCTTTATGACCTGGGACGAGCCCTTGGCGGAAAAATGCCCCAAGTGCTCCGCAACCCTGTTTAAAAAGCGGGGACGGCAGGGAAAGATTTACTGCGCCAAGGAGGGCTGCGGCTATGAGCGCGGGCTCAAGGATCCGGCGGCGGGAACAAACGGGCAGGAGGAATCATAATTGCGGGAAAATCAGAAATCCATTACCGTAATCGGGGCGGGGCTTGCGGGCTGTGAAGCGGCCTGGCAGGCGGCGAACCGGGGTGTTACGGTAACTTTATGCGAGATGAAGCCCCAGCAGTATTCCCCCGCCCACCACTATCCGGGGTTTGCGGAATTGGTGTGCTCCAATTCCCTGAAGGCCGCCAGAATCGGATCCGCGGCGGGGCTTCTCAAGGAGGAGATGCGCCGTCTGGGCTCCCTGAGTATGCGCAGCGCCGCTGAGACCGCAGTGGCGGCCGGAGGAGCCCTGGCGGTGGACCGAGAACAGTTTTCCGACAGCATAACGCAGAGGATCAAAAGCCACCCCAACATCACGGTGGTGTCCGGGGAGGTTACGAAAATCCCGGAGCAGGGGATTGTTGTGGTGGCAACCGGGCCGCTGACCTCCGATGGGCTGGCCCAGAGTATCCGGGAGTATCTGGGCAGCGAAACCCTGAGCTTCTATGATGCGGCGGCCCCTATCGTGTCCTATGACAGCCTGGATTTGGACAAGGTATTCTTTGCCGCCAGATATGGCCGGGGGGATGCCGATTACATCAACTGCCCCATGGATCGGGAAGAATACGAGCGCTTTTATCAGGAGCTCATCCATGCCGAGAGCGCCCCCCTGCATGAGTTCGAAACGGGGCTGACGGTCTATGAGGGCTGTATGCCGGTGGAGGTTATGGCCAAGCGGGGGCCGGATACACTGCGTTTTGGGCCGCTCAAGCCGGTGGGGCTCACGGATCCCAAAACGGGAAAGCGGCCCTGGGCAGTGGTGCAGCTGCGGCGGGAAAATACTGCGGGCAGCCTTTACAACCTGGTGGGCTTTCAGACCAATTTGAAATTTCCCGAACAGAAGCGGGTTTTTTCCCTGATTCCCGGGCTTGGCAGCGCCCAGTTTATGCGTTACGGCGTGATGCACCGCAACACCTTTCTGGATTCCCCAAGGCTGCTGGGCGCCGCAGGCAATCTCAGAAAAGAGCCTAGGATCTTCTTTGCCGGACAGATGACCGGCGTGGAGGGATATATCGAATCCGCCGCCAGCGGCATTCTGTGCGGGATGAACGCGGTACGCCTCCTGGAGGGGAAACCCCTTGCGGTTTTGCCCCGGGACACCATGCTGGGGGCCCTGATGGGCTATATCAGCGACGAACAGGTGGAGAACTTCCAGCCAATGGGCGCCAATATGGGAATCTTGCCGCCGTCGCCGCAGCGTATCCGGGATAAAGCCAAACGGTATGAGCTCGCGGCGCTTCGGGCGCTGGAGAGCCTGCAGCTGGCGATTGACCGGGATGGCCTGCTGGATGGCCTGGCCCCGGGGATTGCCGGCCCAACCGGGCTCGAGGAGCTCCTCTCCCCGAATGCACAGGAGTAACGCGTATTCTGCGGGCGTTTTGCCCATTGAGCATAAGCGCAAATTTGGAAAGTGGCAGGAAAATGAGGAAGTTTCCACGATAAACTGAGCCGAATATTTGGAATTTTGCCCCGGGCATTGTGAAACGTTATAACCCATTGGAATTCCGCTGCGGGTTCCAGGGGCTTCTCAAGACCCCGAACGGGGCGGCTGCAAAACCGAATTCTTCATAGTACGGCCCTGACGCGGCTGTTGTCTGAGCTTTGGCTTTGAAAAAAGAAAAGTGCGGCAAGCTGGCGACGGCTTTTACAGATTTTTCATGGTAAGCCATCCGTTTGCGCACAGACAGAGAGGGAGCCGGCCCTTTGAGGAGGCTCTCGGGCGGGGTGGAGCCAAAACCACAATTACGGTGGGTTTTACCGGCAGCCCCAGAAAGGAAGGGACAGGGTAATGAACATCATTGTAGACGCCTTTGGCGGCGATCACGCACCTTTGGAAATTATTAAGGGCTGTGCCCAGGCAGTGGCAGAGTACGGCATTCAGATTACGCTGACCGGCGACGAGGAGAAAATCCGCAGCTGTGCTGAGGAAAACGGGATTTCCCTTGCGGGGATCTCCATCGTCCATGCTCCCCAGGTCATCCCAGTGGAATGCGAGCCCACGGAGATTCTCAAGAGCTATCAGGACTGCTCCATGGCCGTGGGTCTCAAGCTGCTGGCCCAGGGCGCAGGCGACGCCTTTGTCAGTGCGGGAAGCACCGGTGCCCTGGTGGTGGGGGCCTCCTTGATTGTACGCCGCCTGAAGGGGGTAAAGCGTCCGGCGATAGCCCCCATCATCCCCACAACCAAGGGCCCCTATATTTTGGTGGACGGCGGAGCCAATGTGGAATGCCGTCCGGAGATGCTCACCCAGTTTGCCATCATGGGTTCGGCCTACATGAACCGGGTGCTGGGCGTTGAGTCCCCGCGGGTGGGGCTCATCAACATCGGCGCTGAGGAGTCCAAGGGGGGCCAGCTGCAGCAGGAGGCGTACCATATGCTGCAGAAGGCGCCGGTAAACTTTACCGGGAATATCGAGCCCCGCAGCCTGCCCACCGGCGGCTGTGACGTGGCGGTGGCCGACGGGTTCACCGGAAACACGGTGCTCAAGCTTACCGAGGGCTTAGGAAAGGCCCTTGCGGGGCAGATTAAGGATATCCTGTATAAATCCACCAAGAATAAGCTGGCCGGGCTTGTCATCAAAAAGGACATGGACGGCTTTAAAAAGATGATGGACTACAAGGAACACGGCGGAGCGCCTCTTCTGGGGACCGCCAAGCCGGTGATTAAGGCCCACGGCAGCTCAGACGCCCGGGCGCTGAAAAACGCGGTACGCCAGGCGGTGGAGTTTGTCAAGGGCGATGTCAACGCGCGGATTCTTACAGAACTGCAGGCGCTCAAGGAGCGCGGCGAAGCTCAGGACTAGAGATTTTGCCCTGCGCGGCGGAGAGGAAAACAGCAAACATGAAGGAATTGGAACAGCGGCTGGGACATACGTTTCGGGATCCCAAATATTTAAAGATCGCCTTAACGCATTCTTCCTATGCCAATGAGAATAAGGGCGGGCTGCCCTGCAACGAGCGCCAGGAGTTTTTGGGGGACGCAGTGCTCTCCATTGTGGTGTCGGATTACCTGTTCCGGCACTACTCCCATCTGCCCGAAGGGGAGCTCACCAAGATTAGGGCTTCCTTAGTGTGTGAAAAGGCCCTGTGCGAGTTTGCCAAGAGCATCGGCCTGGGGGAATACCTGAAGCTGGGGCACGGGGAGGAGCTCACCGGAGGACGGGAACGCCCTTCTATTTTAGCGGACGCCTTTGAGGCGGTGATAGCCGCCGTCTACCTGGATGGGGGAATCGAGGCGGCCCGGGGCTTTGTGCTGCCCTTTGCACGGCATCTCATCGAGGAAGAGCAGAAGGCGCCCTTTCAGGATTACAAGACCATGCTGCAGGAGATTATCCAGCAGAACCCGGAGGAGCGCCTGACCTACGAGCTGGTGGAGGAGAGCGGCCCGGATCACGATAAGCACTTCGTGGTGGAGGTCCATCTCAATTCCAACGTGATTGGACGGGGGATGGGGCGCTCCAAAAAGAACGCGGAACAGATGGCAGCCAAGGAAGCCCTGGAGCTCATGGGCGAATGAAACACGCCAATTTATCCTTTTTTGTCCCCCATGCGGGCTGTCCCCACCGGTGCAGCTTCTGCGATCAGCGCGCGATTTCCGGGAGTGTGTGCAGCGTCACCCCCCAGCAGGTGCGTTCGCAGTGTGAGAAGGCCCTGGAGCATTGGAGAACCACCTCCCGCCGCGGGGAGATTGCCTTTTTCGGCGGCAGCTTCACCGCTATCCCCCGGGAGCAGATGCTCTCCCTTTTGGAAGCGGCGGCCCCCTTTGTGGATGGGGAAACGGTCACCGGCATCCGCTGCTCCACCCGTCCGGACTGTATCAGCCCGGACATTCTGGCGCTTCTGCGCAGCTACCGGGTGACGGCGGTGGAACTGGGAGTGCAGAGCCTGGATAACCGGGTGCTCGTCGAAAATTCCCGGGGCCATACGGCAGAGGATGTCCGCAGTGCCAGCGCGCTTATCCGGGAGTTCGGGCTTGAGCTGGGGCACCAGATGATGCCGGGACTGCCGGGGGATTCCCCCCAGGAGGTCATGCAGACAGCCCGCGGGATAGCGCTGATGAAGCCTCAGACGGTGCGCATCTATCCCACTTTGGTATTAAGGGGGACCCAATTGGCCCAGTGGTACGCCCAGGGACGGTATGTACCCTTGAGCCTTGAAGAGACAGTGGAATTGGGCTCACGGCTCCTGGAATTTTTTGAAGGGCAGGGAATCCGGGTAATCCGCCTGGGGCTTCACGCCTCGGGAGAGGTGGAAGAAAACCTGCTGGCAGGCCCCTATCATCCCGCCCTGCGGGAGCTGTGCGAATCCCGGCGGCTGTTTTACCGGATGAAGGCGGCGCTGCAGGAACTTCCCCAGGGAAACTGGGAGGTGCTGGTGCCGCAGCGCCAGCTGTCCATGGCCATCGGGCAAAAACGGCAGAACATCGAGCGGCTGGGCGAGCTGGGGTATCGTGTGCAAATCCGTGTGCAGGAATCCCCGGGCGCGGCAGACATTCAAATACGGCCCGCCGCAGGCTGAGGCGGGCAGACTCTGTTCATACAGACGCAAAATCCTCTCGTTCGCGGGGGCTTCGCGTGTGTGTGAAACTCCAAGAAACAGGAGGTATGGCGCGTGTTTTTAAAATCACTGGAGATCAGCGGCTTTAAGTCCTTTCCCGATAAAACCCGGCTGAGTTTCCCCCACGGCATCACTGCCGTTGTGGGCCCTAACGGCAGCGGGAAAAGCAACATCAGCGACGCCATCCGCTGGGTGCTGGGGGAACAATCCACCAAAACGCTGCGTTCCGCAAAGATGGATGAGGTCATTTTCAGCGGGACGCCGGGGCGCCGGAGCATGGGCCGGGCCCGGGTGACCCTGGTGCTGGACAACACCGACCGAACCCTGCCAATTCAGGAGGACGAGGTGGCGGTGGAGCGCACGTTCTACCGGGACGGCGAGGGCGAATACCGTATCAACGGCGTGGGCGTGCGTCTGCGGGATGTGCATGAGCTGTTTATGGATACCGGCCTGGGCCGGGACGGCTACGCCTTAATCGGCCAGGGGCGAATCGGGCAGATTATCAACCAGCGCTCTGAGGAACGCAGGGAAATTTTCGAGGAGGCCGCGGGCATCTCCAAATTCCGGTTCCGCAAGGAGGAGGCCGAAAAGCGCCTGAAATCCGCCCAGGAAAACCTATTGCGGCTGATGGATATTCTCAGCGAGCTGGAAGAACGCCTGGAACCCCTGCGGGTCCAGGCCCAGAAGGCCCAGCGCTTTTTAGAGCTCTCCGCCGAGAAAAAGGAGCTGGAAATTTCCCTGTGGGTGCACCAGCTGCACCAGATGGAGGAACATCTGCGCCAGATGCGCCACGAAAAGGACCGCATCGAGCAGCAAAAGGAGGAAGCCGCCGCCCAGCTGCAGCGGTGCGAGGCCGCTATGGAGGAAAATTTCACTGCCATGCAGCAGAATGCCGCCCAGGCGGAGAATTTGCGGGAGACCCTGGCCGGGGACGAGGCCTTTGTGTCGCAGTCCGGCGCCAGGCAGGCAGTTTTGGAGAATGAAGCGAGCCATAAGCGGGAGGCAATCCGGCGCCTGCAGGAGGAGCTGGCCCAGGGAGAGGCCGCGGTGCGGCAGCTGGACGCCAGGATGGAAGAACAATCCAAGCAGGTGTGCGCCCTGCAGGAAAAGGCGCAGGAGCTTTCCCGGCAGATGGGCTCTCTCCAGGAAAAAGAGGCGTCCCTGGGCGAGAGCGAGTCGCAGCTGCAAAAGCAGCTGCAGGAACAGCAGCAGCAGCGCCAGGAACAGGAAAACGCCGCGGGCGCGGTACGGGTTGTGCTGGCCTCGGCTTCGGCAAAGCTGGAGGAGCTGCGCGAGCGTCTGGACACCTTTGACGCCAGCGAACAGCAGCGGGGGCAAAAACGGGAGGCCCTGCTGGAGGAGCAGCGAGAGGCCCAGGCGCTCCTGGATCAGCTTGCCGGGGTGCTGGAGGGTTCGCAGAATGTGTTGCGGGGCCTTCAGATGAAACGGGAAAGCCGCCTTGGCTCCCTGGAAGAACTGCGCCGTACCCACGCCGGAATGGAAAAGACGATGGCGGAGCTGCGGCAGCGCATCCAGATTCTTGAGGATCTGGAGCGCAACCTGGAGGGCTACAGCCACAGCGTCCAGTATATCCTCAAACAGGGGCTCAGCGGGCGCCTGCAGGGGATCTGCGCGGCGGTATCCCAGGTGATTTCCACGAAGGATGAGTTCTTTGTGGCCATCGAGACAGCTTTGGGCGGCGCCATGCAGAATATTATCACCCAGGACGAGGTATGCGCCAAGCAGGCCATTGCCGCTTTAAAGAAATCCGGACAGGGCAGGGCCACCTTTTTGCCTCTGAATACCCTGCAGCCCCGCAGCCTTTCCGAACTCAGCCGCTTGGCACAGGAGCCCGGCGTGCTGGGAACGGCGGATTCCCTAATCCAGTGCGAGGAGCGCTACCGTCCCGCAATCCGGTTTTTATTGGGACGCACGGTGGTGGCCGAAACTATCGATACCGCGCTGAATGTGGGGAAAAAATACCGGTTTGCCTTTAAGCTGGTCACCCTGGACGGGCAGGTGGTGAACCCCGGCGGTTCCCTCACCGGCGGCTCCGCTTCCCGCCAGACCGGGGTGCTCACCCGGCGGCACACCATCGAGAAGCTCACACACCAGCTGCAGGATTTGCAGCCCCAGTGGGAATCCGGGAGGGAAAAGCTGGAGGCCCGGCAGCGGGAAATCGTACAGCTGGATGCCGAATTGGAGGCACGCCGGGCGGGAATCCAGACGGCACGGGAGGATCAGATCCGTGCCCAGGGCGAACTCGAGCGCGTGCTGCGTCAGCTGGGCGAGCTGGCGGCTGTCCATGAGGATGCCCGCCGGCAGCGGGAACTGCTTGTGCAGGCCCGGGGACAGCAAGAGGCGTTTTTAGAGGAGCAAACGGCAAGGGAACGAGAATTGGCTCAAAACGCCGCGGCAAGCGCCCGGGAATATGCGCTGCTTTTGGAGCAGCTGCAGCAGGTCAGGGAACGCCGGCAGGGCCTGGTTCAGGAGAAAAATGAGGAGGCTATCCAGCACCTGGGGCTGCAGAAGGACTTGCAGAGCGCCCGGGAGGGAATGCAGCGGCTCACCGATGAGCAGGCGCTTCTGGCCCGGGGACGCCAGGAAAAGCTTCAGGAATGCCAGCTGCTTTCCCAGCAGAGCCGTGAGCTTGCCCAGGAGAAGGAACAGCTGAGTCTGCAGGCCCAGGAGGCCTCCCGAAGGATTGAAGAGAGCCGGCAGGCGCTGCAGGAAACCTCTGCTCAGCGTTTGAGGCTGGAGGCCCAGTCTGTCACACTGCGCAATGAACAGAAGCGGATCTCCGCGGTTCACGACGAGTATATCGGGCGCCTGGCCGCCGTTCAGGAGAAGCTGGGTTCCCGGGTGGAGGCTTATGAACGGGTTGTCTCCCAGATTTGGGAGGAATATGAACTGTCCAAGGCCAAGGCCTTTGAGGCGGCAAAGCCCCTGGAGAATCCCCAGGAGGCCTCGAAACGGCTGATGCAGCTGCGGCTGAGCATCAAGAACCTGGGGTCGGTGAACCTTGAGGCGGTGGAGGAATACGCACAGGTATCCAAACGGCGCGACTTTATGAAGGAACAGATGGACGACGCTCAGAGCGCCAAGGATCGCCTGACGAAGATGATTTTCGAGCTCACCTCCCAGATGCGGGAGATCTTTGTTGAAAAATTCCGCAAAATCAACTATAATTTTTCTCAAAGCTTCCGCGATCTCTTCGGAGGCGGGCAGGCCGCCTTGGAGATGGATTCCGACGACGTTTTAACGGCGGGTATCCTCATCAGGGTACAGCCGCCCGGAAAGCTCATCCGGAATTTGGCGGCCCTCTCCGGCGGCGAGCAGGCGCTCACGGCCATTGCGCTGTATTTCGCGATTCTGCAGGTCCAGCCGGCGCCGTTCTGCGTGCTGGATGAGATTGAAGCCGCTCTGGATGACGTCAACGTGGCAAGGTTCGCCCAGTATCTGCACAAACTCAATGTGGACACGCAGTTTGTTGCCATCACGCACCGCCGCGGAACCATGGAGCAGGCGGATGTGCTCTATGGCGTCACCATGCAGGAGGAGGGCGTCTCCACGCTGCTGGAGCTCTCCATGGCGCAGGTGCAGCAGCGCTGGCAGCTCAGCTGAGCAGAAAGGATAGGGAATGGGACTTTTTTCGAAAATTTCCCAGGGCCTGAAAAAGACCCGGGATTCCATTAAGGAAAATTTAGACCATATGCTCCACTCCTTCACCAAGATTGATGAGGAGCTATTTGAAGAACTGGAAGAACTGCTGATTATGTCCGATGTGGGCGCCCATACGGCCAGTGAAATCTGCAGCCGGCTGCGGGTGCGCGTCAAGGAGCAGGACATCACGGATCCCAGCCTGGTGAAGGCCCAGATCCGCCAGATTGTGGCGCAGATGCTGGAAGGGGATTCTCAAATCCACTTTGACGCGAAACCCAAGGTGATTCTCATGATCGGCGTCAACGGAGTGGGAAAAACCACCACCATCGGCAAATTAGCCGCCAACTTTGCCCAGGAGGGCAAGAAGGTCATTATTGCCGCCGCGGATACCTTCCGGGCCGCCGCCATCGATCAGGTGGCTGTCTGGGCCCAGAGAGCGGGGGCCGATCTCGTCCGGCATGAGGAGGGCTCCGACCCGGCTGCGGTAGTCTTTGACGCCATCGCGGCGGGAAAATCCCGGGGTGCAGATGTGATTCTTTGCGATACCGCCGGGCGGCTGCACAATAAGAAAAACCTGATGGACGAGCTGGCTAAAATTTCCAGAGTGATTTCCCGGGAGGTGGATCCCGCCACGGTGGAGGTTCTGCTGGTTTTGGACGCCACCACCGGCCAGAACGCCCTGAACCAGGCCCGGCAGTTTAAAGAGGCCGCGGGACTCACCGGTATTGTCCTCACCAAGCTGGACGGCACAGCCAGGGGAGGCGTGGTAATCGGCATCAAGGAAGAGCTGGGGATCCCGGTGAAATATATCGGCGTGGGAGAGCAGATTGACGATTTGCAGGAATTTTCCCCCCAACAGTTTGTGGATGCGCTCTTTGAGGAAATGCCCGGCATCACACAGGAGAGTGAAGGGGACGCTTAGCCGGCTGTCAGCGTTCCAAAAACCGGATAGAGCGTCCTGTTTTGAATAGAAAGGATGGTGGCAGGAATGAATCAGCTGCCGAAAAGGCTGGTGCTGGCCTCCAACAACGCCCATAAGCTCCAGGAATTCTCCCGGATTCTGGCCCCATTGGGAATCCAGGTGGTATCCCAGAGGGAGATGGGGGTATTTGTAAATCCCGAGGAAAACGGGAACACCTTTATGGAGAATGCCGCTATTAAAGCCAAGGCGGTGTTTGACTGCTGCGGCGAGGCCACTGTGGCCGATGATTCCGGGCTGTGCGTGGACGCCCTTCAGGGGGCGCCGGGAATTTATTCCGCCCGCTATGCCGGCGAGGACGCCACGGATGACGAGCGTATCGCCAAGCTGCTGGAGGAATTGAGCGATGTCGCGCCCGAACAGCGGGGAGCCCATTTTGCCTGTGCTATCTGCTGCATTCTGCCGGGCGGGGAGCAGCTGCAGGTGTATGAAACCTGTGAGGGCACCGTCGCCATGGCAAAGCAGGGCGACAACGGCTTTGGCTATGACCCTGTTTTTCTGGTGGAGGGACAAAGCTTTGCCCAATTGGACGGAGAAAAGAAAGACCGCATCAGCCACCGGGGGCGCGCCCTGCGCGCCTTTGCCCGCAGGCTTTCGGAGATTTGGAAGGAGAACTGAACTGTGCTGACAAGTAAACAACGGGCCAAGCTCAAGGGGCTGGCCAGCCGGGAGGACACCATCCTGCAGGTGGGTAAGGGCGGAATCGGCCCCGCACTGGTGGAGCAGGTGGATTCGGCATTGACCGCCAGGGAGCTTATTAAGCTGCGCGCCCTGGAAACTGCGCCGGTGCTGCCGCGTGAGGCGGCCCAGGAGCTGGCCGAAAAAACAGGTTCGCAGGTGGTACAGGTGATTGGCACCAAATTTGTGCTGTACCGCCGCAACCCCAAAAAACCAGTCATTGAGCTGGACTGAGGATGGAGAATCAATGGCAAAGCTCGCACTATTCGGCGGGACGTTCAATCCCATTCACAACGGGCATTTGAACCTGGCCGCCCAATTTGTCCGTGAGGTTGGATTTGAGCGGGTTGTATTTATCCCCGCAAAGATTCCGCCCCACAAGGATGCTCTGGATTTAATCGCGCCCCAGTACCGGCTGCAGATGGTGCAGCTGGCGGTTGACGGCATTCCCGGCTTTGAGGTGAGCGGCGTGGAGCTGGCCCGGGAGGGACTCAGCTACACGGTGGACACCCTGCGGGAATTTCACAGGGAAAACCCGCAGGACGAGCTGTTCCTGATTGTGGGCAGCGATATGTTTTTTACCTTGGATCAGTGGTACTGCATCGATGAAATCTTTTCCCTTGCCACCATCTGCTGCGCCGCCAGGGAGCCCGGTATTTTTCACCGGATGACCCAGTTTGCCCAGCAGTACCGGCAGCGGGGAGGGCGGTGTATCGTACTCAATGTCCCCGTGATGGAGATTTCCTCCACACAGATCCGGCAGGCTGTCCGCCATGGGCAGTCCATCCATGAATTGGTGCCGGCGCCGGTGGAGGAGTACATCCTGAAGGAGGACTTATACCAGGAATCCCATGCCAGGCGCGTGGAGCGCTATCAGCAGGTGATTCGCAGTATGCTGCGGGAAAAACGGGTTCAGCATAGCCTGAATGTGGCCGAGCAGGCTGTACATCTGGCCAAAATACACGGCGTCAACGA
This sequence comes from Marvinbryantia formatexigens, assembly GCA_021771035.1. Classification (GTDB taxonomy): domain Bacteria; phylum Bacillota; class Clostridia; order Oscillospirales; family Ruminococcaceae; genus CALXEM01. The sequence continues at coordinate 254,793 of JAETPU010000002.1, forward strand.
GAAGAAGGCCCAGATTGCCGGACTGCTCCATGACGTGTGCAAAAATATGAAAACTCTGGAAATGCTCAAGTGGATCACCGGGAGCGGAATTGCCATGGATAACATCACCCTGCGCCAGCAGCAGCTGTGGCACGCGGTTGCCAGCAGCGCCTACGCGCAGAACGAATTGGATATCTATGACCCGGAGATCCTGAATGCAATCCGTTACCATACCACCGCACGGCGGGGAATGTCCCCCCTGGAACAGGTGATTTATCTGGCGGACGTTACCAGCAGCGAACGGGACTATCCCGACGTTCAGCGGATGCGTCTTTTGGCGGAGAAATCCCTGAAGGAAGCTATGCGGGAATCACTCAAGTTCATCCTAGGCGATTTAACCAGGCGAAACCTTCAGATTGTGCAGGATACCTGGGAAGCCTATAATGAATATATCCTTTAGCGGACAGCCGCGCAACAGGGCCAAGGCAAGCCGGCTGGATGTTAGGAGGAGCCGTACAAGTCAGTACGGCTGAAGTTTCTGTGCCTGGATTCAGGCGCTCTGCTTTTAGGACCGCGGCGCCGGTTGCCGGAAATCCGGCTCGGGCCTCGAGAAAAGGCGCTTTTACAGCGCCATCCGGTGTCTCCTTTTGGGGGCCGGTGAAAGGGAGGAACATAATGGGAATGAATCAAAATGGACCGAAGAGAACGGTAAAGAATTCGGTATCCCCTGCCGCTGGCAAGGGAAATAAAAAAGGAAATGCTAAAAAGAGACGGCGCCGCAATATCGGGATTGTGCTGGCGGTGGTGCTGGTGCTTGTGTTTTCCGGCGTAGCGGTGTTCTCGTATTATTATAATTCACTGCAGAACTCCCTGCGGGGAGAGGAATCCTCCGGGAGCATTATTCCGGACACTGACCGTGTCGGAAAGCCGGAGGAGGATATGATCGACGTTTTGATTATGGGTGTGGACAACTCCGAAAAGCTCACGGACGTCATCCTGGTAGCCCGGTACAATATTAAAGAGAATACGGTGAAACTCTTGCAGATTCCCCGGGATACCTATGTGGGAACCGAGTTCCCCACCGGGAAAATCAACGCGGTGTACGGCCATCCCCGTGAAAATATGAGTGGGATCCAGACCCTGCGCGCCGTTCTCAATGAAAAAATGTCCCTGGATATCGACTATTACGTCACCTTTACCATCCCCATGCTGCGCCTGATTGTGGACGAGATGGGCGGTGTTGAGGTGGATGTACCGGTTCCGGTGGTGTGGTCCAACGGACGGCGCCTGGAAGCCGGCCTGCAGACGCTCAACGGCGGCGACGCCGAGATGTTTATGCGCTACCGTGCAGGCTATGCCATGGGCGATATTGGACGTGTCAATGCGCAGCGCCTGTTCTTTATGGGCCTGTTTGACAAGGCCAAGGAGCTGGGCAAGGTAAAATGCCTGGCGATTCTCACTAAGTTCTACGGGGATCTGAAAACAGATATGCCTCTGATGAAGGCGGCTTCCTTTGCCAATGCGGCCTTCGATTTGGAATCGGACAACATCGGATTTTTGATGCTGCCCGGAGAGGGGCGTACCGTCAACGGCCTTTCGGTTTATGTGTGCCATACAGAAGATTATGCTGAAATGCTGAACACGGAATTTAAAGTCGAGGATGAGGAAGACTATGTGATAGATCTGCCGACCCCCGCGGCGGATTCCGGTAAGAGCTCCGGAACCTCCTCCGGTTCGGGTTCGGGATCCGGCGGTTCCAAAGGCAACACCGGGGGCGGGACGAGTTCCTCCAGTACGCACAGTTCTTCCAGTACCCACGGCAGCTCCTCTTCTCAGGCGGAGCCCTCCTCCAGCAGTACGCCGGAACCGGAACCGGAGCCGGAGCCGGAGTCCGCTCCCAGTCAACCCTCCAGCAGCGAGGAGTCATCTTCCAGCGGAGGAGCGTCCACAGGCAGCAGTTCCTCCTCACAGGCAGCATAAACCACACAAATGGGTTGGAATCAGCCGGAAAAGGCAGGTAGCCAGTCCGGCATAGCCGGACCGGTACAATCCCGGAAAGGAAGGCGTTGCAGCCGCTTCGCGTCTGCAAACAGGGGATTGCGCCTCTGAAAACCGAAAAGGCAGGTTTCCAGTCCGGCATAGTCGGACCGGCACAATCCCGGAAAGGAAGGAATGTTATTGATGGATTCTTTAGCTCTGGCCAAGAAGATCGCCCGGATTTTGGACGAGAAAAAGGCCACGGATTTGAAAATAATCGGCATCGGGGAACTCAGTTCCCTGGGGGACTACTTTGTCCTGGCGTCGGCATCCAACACCACCCTGAGCAAGGCCCTGGCGGACGAGGTGGAGGAAAAGCTCTCCAAGGAGGATAAGCTGGAACCCAAACGCATCGAGGGATACCAGTCCGCGTCCTGGATCCTTATGGACTACTACGACGTGATTGTGCACATCTTTTTTGAGGAGACCCGCGAGATGTATTCTCTGGAGCGGCTGTGGGCCGACGGGCGTGAAATTGACCTTTCAGATATTGTCAAACGCTGAGAAATGATGTAAGATAAAAGGCAGGAATTTTGCCGGATAACGGGTACAGGCCGCGGCGGGAGTCCCATGTTGGACCAGCTGGGGCCTGTGCGCTTTTTTCGTATCTGCAGGAGGGACAATTTTGAAGTATAACTTTACGGAAATTGAAAAGAAATGGCAGGCCGTCTGGGATGCCCGGAACGTGTTTGCCGCTGACAACGACTTTACCAAACCCAAATTCTATGCACTGGTGGAGTTTCCCTATCCGTCCGGGGCAGGGCTCCATGTGGGACATCCGCGCCCCTATACGGCGATGGATATCGTAGCCCGCAAAAAGCGGATGCAGGGCTACAACGTGCTGTTCCCCATGGGATGGGACGCCTTCGGCCTGCCCACGGAGAACTATGCCATCAAGAACCATATCCACCCCGAGGTGGTAACGAAAAATAACGTAGCGCGCTTTAAAGCCCAGCTGAAATCCCTGGGGTTGTCCTTTGACTGGGACCGGGAAATCAACACCACGGATCCGGAGTATTTTAAATGGACCCAGTGGATTTTCCTGCAGCTGTTTAAAAAGGGCCTGGCCTATAAAAAAGAGATGTCCGTGAACTGGTGTACCTCCTGCAAGGTTGTTTTGGCCAACGAGGAGGTTGTAAACGGCGTCTGTGAGCGCTGCGGCGGTGAGGTGGTCCACAAGGTCAAAAGCCAGTGGATGCTCAAAATTACGGAATATGCCCAGCGCCTGATTGATGATTTGGACCTGGTGGACTATATTGACCGGGTCAAGGTGTCCCAGAAAAACTGGATTGGCCGCTCCACGGGTGCCGAGGTGATCTTCCAGACCACGGCGGGGGACGAGCTCAAGGTATACACCACCCGTCCGGACACCCTGTACGGCGCCACCTATATGGTCATCTCCCCAGAGCACCCCTTTATCGAGCAATGGGCCGGCAAGCTGGAAAACCTGGAGGAAATTAAGGCCTATCAGCAGCAGGCCGCCAGGAAATCCGACTTTGAGCGCACCGAGGTCGTCAAGGAAAAAACCGGTGTGATGCTCAAGGGCGTGCGGGGAATCAATCCCGTCAACGACACCCAGATTCCCATCTTTGTCTCCGACTATGTGCTCATGACCTATGGAACCGGCGCGATTATGGCGGTTCCGGCCCATGACACCCGGGACTGGGAGTTTGCCAAGAAGTTTGATTTGCCCATTATCGAGGTGGTCAAGGGAGGAAATGTCCAGGAGGAAGCCTTCACGGACTGCGCCACCGGCGTGATGGTGAACTCCGGTATTTTGGACGGCCTGACAGTGGATGCAGCCAAGGAAAAAATAATCGCCTGGCTGCAGGAGCACCATAAGGGCGAGCCCAAGGTCAACTTCAAGCTTAGGGACTGGGTGTTCTCCCGCCAGCGGTACTGGGGCGAGCCCATTCCCATTGTGTTCTGTGAAAAGTGCGGCTATGTGCCGCTGGATGAAACGGAACTGCCCCTGCGCCTGCCCCAGGTGGATTCCTATGAACCTACGGAGAACGGAGAGTCCCCGCTGGCTTCCATGACCGATTGGGTGAACACCACCTGTCCCCACTGCGGCGGGCCTGCCAAGCGGGAAACCGATACCATGCCCCAGTGGGCCGGTTCCTCCTGGTACTTCATGCGCTACTGCGATCCCCACAACCAGGATGCCCTGGCCTCGAGAGAGGCGCTGGACTACTGGCTGCCGGTGGATTGGTATAACGGCGGCATGGAGCACACCACCCTGCACCTGCTGTATTCCCGGTTCTGGCACAAGTTTTTGTATGACATCGGCGTGGTGGGAACTCCGGAGCCCTACAAGAAGCGTACCAGCCATGGTATGATTCTGGGCGAAAACGGCGAGAAGATGAGCAAGTCCAAGGGCAATGTAGTGAATCCGGACGAAATCGTGCGGGACTACGGCGCCGATACCATGCGTCTGTATGAAATGTTCATCGGCGACTTTGAAAAAACCGCTCCCTGGAATACCAATTCCCTCAAGGGCTGCAAGCGTTTTCTGGATCGCATCTGGGCGCTGTCCGAAAATCTCCTGGAGAACGAGGGATATCGCCCTGAGATGGAGCGCAGTATGCACCGTACCATCAAAAAGGTGGGCGAGGATATTGAGAGCCTGAAGTTCAATACCGCCATTGCCGCTATGATGAGCCTGCTCAATGAGTTTTCCGATAAGGGAGCCTCCCGCGGAGAATTTAAAACCTTCTTAATCCTGCTCAATCCCTTTGCTCCGCATATCACGGAGGAGATGTTTGAGCGCCTGGGCTTTGAAGGCATGGTCACTGAGCAGAGCTGGCCGGAATATGATGAGGAGAAGTGTAAGGATACCGCCGTACAGATTGCTATTCAGGTCAATGGAAAAATCCGTGCGCGCCTGGATGTGGCCGCGGATATTTCCAAGGAGGATGCCATCGCGCTGGCAAAGGAAGCTCAGAGTGTGGCTGCGGAGCTGGCAGGCAAGAACATTCTCAAAGAGATTTATGTGCCGGGCAAACTGGTGAACATTGTTGCGCGCTAGTTTTTGGTGAAAACGGCAAAATTCTCAAATGGCTTGACAGATCCAGGATGGGTACTGTATAATAAGTTCTGTTACACTTGTGTAAATACTCCTGCTGGGTGTAAGGAGGGATAATTAATGGCTGAAATTCGTATTAAAGATAACGAATCCTTGGATAGTGCTCTGAGAAGATTTAAGAGACAGTGCGCGAAGTCGGGCGTACTTGCCGAAGTTCGGAAAAGAGAGCATTATGAAAAGCCTTCTGTAAAACGTAAGAAGAAGTCTGAGGCTGCCCGTAAACGCAAATTTAAGTAATTTGTGTTTGATGGTTGATTAGGCGATGAAAGCGAGCAAGAATTTGCTCGCTTTTTCATTGTTGCAAAACCCCACCCGCCCCAGGAGGCTGTCCCTGCAGTTTTGGAGGGTTCAGCCGGGGCCCGGAAAATCCGGTAGGGCGCGTGACGCGGACGGCAGGGCTCAATGGGTGAAAGTTTCGTGTTTTATTCCCCCTTACGTGATGGGCGCAGGATTATGGGTTTAACGGGCCATTTGTCTGGGCACCATGGGTTTTGCACCAAATTGTATTTTTTCTGGGGATTATCCTTGGGGATCCGTTTGCAAACAGCTGGATTGTGGCGCCGCCGGAAGGTACGTCAGCGGTACAGCCGCTTTCCGTGAGATGGCAAAGGAGGGGTTCTTTCTGTCAATTTTGTATCCGGACGCCCGCCTTTTTCGGGTAACGGCCATCACAAAGGAATTTTTGGAGCAGCACGGCCTTCGGGGCCTCATTCTGGATGTGGACAATACGCTTACAACTCATAACAATCCCCAGGTGGATGAACAGGTATTGGAGTGGCTCTCCCGGCGCAGTGCCGACGGCATAGCCATGATTATTCTCTCCAACAATTCCCCAGAACGGGTACAGCCCTTTGCCGAGGCTTTGAAGCTGCCCTTTGTGGCCAATGCCTTAAAACCGCGGCGAACCGGCTATGAGCAGGCCATCCGCCGGCTGGGGCTTCCCCCCGGGCAGATTGCCGCCGTTGGGGATCAGATTTTTACAGATATCGCCGGGGGAAATCGGTGCGGGCTTTACACCATTTTGGTGGAACCCTTCGATACCAATGAAAACGCCTTTATCCGGCTGAAACGCGCGGCCCAGAGGCGGGTGCTGCGCCGCTATGAGCGCCGTCGGGCCAGAGAGAAACAGGTATGAAGGGCGAAAGCGGAAGGAGCCGGTTTAAACAGTAACCGGGACAGGCATCCTGCTATGGTGCCGGGTAACACAATTTTTCGTAGGAAAGGGATATGGAAATGGGGAAAAGAATCCTGGTGCTGCATGGGCCCAACCTGAACCTTACAGGAAAGCGGGAGCCGGGCATCTATGGACGGGAGACGCTGGAGGATATCAACGCCGAAATCCGGGACTGTGCACAGGAACTGGGGCTGGAGTGCGAGATTTTCCAGTCCAACCACGAGGGGGCGCTCATTGACAGCCTTCATGCGGCTGTGGATGAGTTCGATGGAATCGTCATCAATGCAGGGGCCTATACCCACTACAGCTACGCCATCCGGGACGCCATCGCCGCTGTCCGGCTGCCCTGTGTGGAGGTGCATTTATCCAATATCCACGCCAGGGAGGAATTCCGCAGCCGTTCGGTGCTGGCTCCGGTGTGCGTCGGACAGATTGCGGGCTTTGGAAAACAGAGCTATCTCTTGGCGGTGCGCGCTCTGAAAAATCTGTTATAGGGGCTCCGGATTCACAAATAGGACTTGAAAAAATCGGAATTTTAAGATACACTGGATATGATATGATGGGATGCCGAAAATTGGATGGAATCAGGCCGTTTTCGATGTCCGACTGTCAGGAAAGAAAACATTTGGAGGTAAATTTATGATATCTGCTGGAGACTTCAGAAATGGTGTAACTTTTGATATTGATGGAAACGTCTATCAGATTATTGAGTTCCAACACGTGAAACCGGGAAAGGGAGCCGCCTTTGTCCGCACAAAAATCCGCAATGTCATCAGCGGTGCGGTTGTGGAAAAAACCTTCAACCCCACGGAGAAGTTCCCCACTGCCTATGTAGAGAGAAAAGAAATGCAGTACCTGTACAACGACGGGGATCTGTACTACTTTATGGATAACGAGACCTTTGAGACGGTTCCGCTCAATCAGTCCAAGCTGGGCGACAGCTTTAAGTTCATCAAGGAGAACACGGATGTGAAGGTTCTCTCCTACAAAGGCGAGGTCTTTGGCGTTGAGGTTCCCAACTTTGTGGAACTTCTGGTTACTAAAACGGATCCGGGCTTTAAGGGCGACACCGCTACCAATGCCACCAAGCCGGCTACTTTGGAAACCGGCGCCGAGATTAAGGTTCCCCTGTTTATCGATGAGGGAACTATGGTGCGTATCGATACCCGTACCGGCGAGTACATGGAGCGCGCCTAAGTTTGCAGTGTCCCAATTTCCGGGCCTTTGCCGAGGCCTGGAATGTAAATTGGTTTCCATGCCCGGCTGAATGTGATTGAATCCATGCGGTTTGGGCAAGGATAAAGGAGGAGGCGGATCCAATGGACCGGGCTCTTCCACTACAACAGATGCGAAGGAGGATAATAGAATGACCGTTACAGAGAGAGTGGCATATATCCGCGGCCTGATTGAGGGGCTGGAGCTGGACGAGGCTTCCAAGGAAGCCCGGGTTATCAAGGCAATGGTCGAGGTTCTGGATGATTTGGCGCTGAGCGTTGAGGATCTGGAGGACAGCGTGGAGGATCTTTCCGAGCAGGTTGATACCATCGACGAGGATTTGACCACATTGGAGGAGGACTTCTATTCTTCTTCGGATGACGACGACGATGACGATGAGGGCGAACTGTATGAGGTCACCTGTCCCAGTTGCGGAGAGGCAATCTGCGTAGACGAGGATATGCTGGACAAAGGCGAGATGACCTGCCCGAGCTGCGGCGAACAGCTGGAGTTCGATTTGGATTTGGACGGCTGCTGCTGTGACGATGAGTGCGGCTGCGGCGATGAGGACTGCGGCTGCGATAAATAAGCCGGAGTACCTGTGTTCCAAAACGAGCGGGTAATTCTTAAAAAAGAGAAGGACAGACAGCGGGTTGGCTGCCTGTCCTTTTTGTATGGAACCCATCGTAGCGTATTTGCACGGTGAATTGCCGTGTGTTTCCAGTTTCAAACGGTAAAAGGCACATGACACAGGAATCCCGTCGGCGGGCCCAGGCTTGACTTTCTAAGGAATCCCCCACAGCTGCAGCATATTCGCACACAAGGTTGGCTATTGCAGCACGCCGGACAAAAAGGGCTTTCCGAAATTTCCAGCAGTTTATTGCGGGATAACGTATTTCAGGGCTGGACAAATAGGGGACAGCGGGGTAAAATGAATCTGTACAGATTTTGTATATCACATCGGGGTTCGGCAAGAACCCGGAAAGGTGGAGCAATAGAATGATTATTAAAAACGGAACGATTGTCAATGCGGATTTCCAGCTGCAAAAGGCGGATCTGCGTATCGAGGACTCGATCATCACTGAAATTGGGGAGAACCTGTCCGGCGGGGAAATTCTGGACGCCCAGGGCTGTACTGTGATTCCTGGACTGATTGATGTACATTCCCACGGCTGTGCAGGCTGCGACTTCTGTGACGGTACCCGCAATTCCTTCGAGACAATGGCGAAATATTATGCGGAGAACGGCGTAACCTCTTATCTTGGAACCTCCATGACCCTCAGCGAGGAGGACTTGACCCGTATCTTTGAGGAATTCAAGGCTTTTAAGGAGTCCGGATTCCACGCGGCGTATCCCCATGGAATCAATATGGAGGGCCCGTTTTTTTCCAAGGCCAAAAAGGGCGCGCAGAAGGAGGACTACATCGTGGATCCGGATGTGGCCATGTTCCGCCGCCTGAACGCCGCCAGCGGCAACAATGTGAAGATTGTGGACATCGCGCCGGAGCAGCCGGGAGCCGAGGATTTTATCCGCCAGCTCAAGGATGAGGTGACCATTTCCATCGCCCATACCATGGCGGACTATGAGACTGCCAAGCGGGCTATGGAATTGGGAGTGACCCATATCACCCACCTGTACAACGCTATGACCCCCTTTAACCACCGCAAGCCCGGCGTACCGGGAGCTGTGTTTGACGATGATAAGGTGCGCGCCGAGCTCATCTGCGATGGTATCCATATCCACGCGGGTGTTGTCCGCAGCACGTTCAAAACCCTGGGAGACGACCGGGTGATTCTGATCAGCGATTCCATGCGCGCCTGCGGCATGAAGGACGGCGTGTACGACCTGGGCGGACAGCAGGTATATGTTAAGGGCAACCTGGCAACCCTCAAGGACGGCACTATCGCTGGCTCTGCCACCAATGTGATGCAGTGTATGCGTGTGGCTGTCTCCTTCGGTGTTCCCTTCCTGAGCGCTGTGAAGGCCGCGACCATCAACCCTGCCAAGGCCATCCGTATGGAGGACAAGGTGGGCAGCCTGGCGGTTGGAAAAACTGCGGATATTGTTCTGCTGGACTGCGATTTGCAGGTACAGAATGTGGTGATCAAGGGCAGCCTCTACCGTTAGAAGCGAAACGAAAGGCCTCTGTTCCGGTTTGGGACAGAGGCCTTTTTGGATCGGAGGATCCGGGGCTGCGCCGGGAGACGTTTTCAGCTGCGCTCTGCCGCGCACAATGCAGAAAAAACATCCCTTGGGATGCTGAAACTGCAGCCGCAAAAAAGCGGGGAAGCCCAGCGCTTTTTTGCGGGAGTGGTTAAAACGAAAAAGAAAGTGGCCTTCCAAATAAATGATACCGGAAGGCCCCGATAAACCCCGGGATTTGCTCCGGCATTGCCTGATATTCCCCGGGCATGAAGCCCGTCTTTTTCTTGATGCAGAGAGGCTACCACCTGGATTGTTACGGAATGCGGTGCGGCCCGGATGCGCTGTACAGGCCTGCCGGGAGACACCGCACCATCTTTTGATTACCGGTGGCTGAGTGGGGATCTGGGGAGGATTGGGCTCTGCGGGGATGGGGGTTGTAATCCGCGGAGGAATCCACTATAATAAAAACAATCGAATAGAACTGTTCAGACAAAGTGTCTTTAGCAGAGTAGGTATCTGTGCGCGGCGCCGAATGGGCGCGCAGTGTCATCCGGACGGGGAGTTGCCGGGTGGACGAATAGCCGCAAGGCTTGCGGTACAGGTATCGCATCCCGCTGCTACATAAAAGGGGAGACCCTCTTTTGTAGCAACAATTTTGAAAGGAGGGTGTCCTTTTTGGAACACTTTTGTTTGAACCTGAGCCGGCTGCAGGGCTCGTTTTCCCAGATGAAAAAAATATCTGTCCTCTCCTGCAGCGCCATGCTGACGGGAGTGGCTGTTATCCTGCAGCTGTTTACGATTCCCATCAGCGATTTAATCCAGGTAAATTTCCTCTTTGTGCCGATTGCCATGGCCGGGGCTATGTTTGGCCCTGTTTCCAGCGGGCTTGTAGCGGTTGCCGCGGATATTCTCAAGTTCCTTATCCGTCCTACCGGCGGCTTTTTCCCAGGTTTCACCCTGACTGCCCTGGTGACGGGGCTGGTGTACGGTATCTCCTTTTACCGCAGAAAGCCGGGCCTTTTGCGTATTGTGCTCACGCAGCTGTTTTTGGATGTATTTGCCCATATTGGGCTGAACACGCTGTGGCTGGTTATCATGTATAACAAGGCCGCTGCGGCTATCCTGCCCATGCGCGCTGTCAAAACCCTGATTGTGCTGCCCATTGAAGTGCTGTTTTTGGTGCTGGCGATGAAGGTATCCCAAAAGGTGTCCGCGCGGGTTTCCCCCGGACGTCAGTGAGGATTCCGGCGGTTTGAGCCATGGTTTCCGGGGCTGTTTTGATTTTACTGGTGCTGACACAGCCTGAATGAAAATCAAAACCCTTCGGGGCGGCTTCACCAATCCAGGCGAGAGGCACGGAGCGGCAGAAAAGTTGCAGGCGCCGGGATGGGCGCCGGATTTTGGTGTCATTGCTCATTGAGCTGAATAGTTCTGTCGGGAATTTCGGGTGAGGCTGCAGGGCTTCACCCGTTTTTGTTGAATTTAGCCATACAGATGTGCTATAGTAAATCATCTCAAAATGATACAAAGGAAGGGGGAATGGCGGGATGGCCCAGAACCATGTTGGCATTTTTGCCCATGTGGATGCGGGTAAAACTACGCTCACGGAACAGATTTTAACTGTCAGCGGCGTGCTGCGCCAGGCCGGTAGTGTGGACGCCGGGACTACCCAGACGGACTCTCTGGAAATTGAACGCCGCCGGGGTATTTCTGTGCAGGCTGCCGGGGCGGGATTTTCCTTTGAGGGAACGCGGTTTGTACTCATCGATACCCCCGGCCACGCCGACTTTTTGGGGGAGGTTCAGCGCAGCCTGGCGGTCTTGGATGCGGCGGTATTGGTGATATCCGCCGCGGATGGGGTCAACACCCAGGTGAAGGTGCTGTACCAGGCGTTTTTGGAGACGCACACCCCGGTGCTGGTATTTCTCAATAAAATTGATCTGGCGGGTTCGAGCAGCGCCCAGGTGCTTTCCCAGCTGCGGGAACTGTGCAGTCATATAGTACCGCTTACCCTTCCTGTCGGGGAGGGGAGCCGCGGCTGCGGGATTGTCCCGGCGTCTGCGGAGGACGCCGCCTATGTGCTGGCGGATTTTTCTCCTGATATCGAACAATCTCTATTGGAGGGGAAAATCCCCTTGTGGGAGGAGATGGCGCCGGTTCTGCGTGAACAACTGTCCCAGGGAAACGCTTTGCCTATCCTGTGCGGCAGCGCCGCGCTGGGAATAGGGGTCCGGGAACTGCTGCAGGCCTTGGCAGGGCTTTTGCAGGCCGATGTGGGGGAGCCTCTCGGGCCGGTGAGCGGGTATGTGTTTCAGGTACGCCATTCCCCTGCCATGGGGAAGGCGGCCCATGTAAGGCTGTATTCCGGAACCCTGCACAACCGTGATACGGTTGAGATATGTCCCGCCGGGAGTATGCAGGGGAATATTGGCGGGCCGGACGAACCGGTACGGGAGAAAATTTCGCAGATCCGCACCCTGGCCGGGACAAAACTTCAGGATACCGGGGTGCTCAGGGCCGGGGAGCATGGAATTCTCTATGGGCTTGCCAGCGTAAAAACCGGGGACAGCCTGGGAACGCCGCCGCCCTGGAAAATTCCGCAGTTGGCAGTCCCCCTCCTGCGGGTACAGGTGAGCCCGGACCAACCGGGGAAACTCCCGGAACTCAAGGCGGCCCTGGAGGAACTCGGCGAGGAGGATCCCCTCTTAGGGCTGGAATGGGTTCCCCAGGCGCGGCAGCTCACCCTGAAGCTGACAGGGGCAATCCAGCTGGAGGTGCTTGAGGCCCTGCTGCTGGAACGGTATGGGCTTGCAGCTGAGTTTTCGCCCCCTACTGTTATTTACCGGGAAACCCCCTCCCAGGCTGGAATTGGCTTTGCAGCCTACACCATGCCCAAGCCCTGCTGGGCTGTGGTAAAGCTGGAGGTCTCCCCTCTGCCCAGAGGCAGCGGGATTCAGTTCGAAAGCTGTGCCAATAAAACCAAGCTGTTCCCGCAATATCAAAACCATGTGCGTGCCAGTGTGGCTGAAACGCTGCGCCAGGGGCTCCACGGCTGGGAGGTGACAGATATCCTGGTACGGCTGGTGGATGGGGAACACCACCTGGTGCATACGCATCCTCTGGATTTCTTTGTGGCCACGCCCATGGCGGTGATGGATGCCCTGACGCATACTGGGACAACCCTGCTGGAGCCCATTTGGCTGTGCACCATCACTGCGCCAAGCGACTGCGCTTCCCGTCTGCTGGGGGAAATTCTGCACCGGCGGGGAACCTTTGATTCCCCGGTGATATCAGGGGATACGCTCACCATGCAGGCACAGCTGCCAGTGGCGGACGCGCTGGATTTTCCCATCCGCCTGGCCGCCATGACCTCCGGGCGGGCCGCGCTCAGCGCCAGATTTGACGGGTACCGAGAGTGCCCGCCGGGTTTTGAGGCCGTTACCCCCCGCCGCGGTGTGGATCCCAGGGATCGGGCCAAATGGATTCTCAGCGCCCGAAACGCCCTGTAGAGGGCCTTGGGCCTTGTGGAAAGGATGATTGAGATGGAAGAAACACAGCAGCGCAGACATCCCGGCCTCTGGATCAGGATCCTAATCCTGGTCTGTTTGTCGGCCTTGGTGGCAGGCGGCGGCTATGCAGCCTACTACCTCTACCGGCAGTCCCAGGTTCAAATCACTCCGGCCAGTGAGTATCGTATCACAGGCGCCGGCGATGACTGGGAAGGCGCTGCCGGGGAATGGCTCAATGGGCTTCTTGCCCAGTACCAACAGGACTATATCGCCTCCAAAAACCGCTTGGACGCCTGGGAAATTGGGGTGGTCCAGCTGATAGAGGAGGTTTCTGAGAATGAGGCCGCCGTCCAGGTGGATTTCACTTGTACCGCCAGACGGTCAAACAGCCAAGCCTTCGACTATTTGCTGGGGGCATGGAATGGTAACCAGCTGCATTGCCAGCTGGTGCTGATTATGGTGCGCCAGGAGGATGCGCAGGAACCATCCGTGTGGACGTACCAGGTTCCGGATATGATGCGCCCTGCGGCCTACGACTTGTCACAGTACTCCCAGAGTGAACTCAAGGAAAAGGAGGAATATGACAGGGAGCACGTCCAGGAGATACCCTATGAAAAGAAGCAGTATACCTATCGGATCCTGGATGGGGTGTGCAGCGTCAGCTATGACGGGGGAGCCACCTGGACCCGGGTTCCGGCCGCCTTGGAGGATTTGACTGCCGTGGGAGACGGGAATCCCTATTATAACCAGCTTCAGGAGGGCAGTTACCTGATTACGCCGGAAAAAACCGTATTTGTCTACGGCGCCGCCATGCAGGTGAAGGTTTTGTATTCCGAGGATCAGGGCAAATCCTGGAAAACCACGGTGCTGGATACCGATATCCCGGGGATAAGGGCCAAATTCTGCAGTTTTCCCACTCCGCAGGTAGGGTACCTTGTCCTTGCAGGCAGCAGAACCATGAGCCAGGAGGGCCATACCATCTATAAGACCGAGGATGGGGGCGCCACCTGGAAAGTGGTGGGCAATGATCCCAGTACCAGGATTCTGCTGGATGCCCGGTTTATCAGCGAGGATGTGGGCTTTTTTAGCTATCCTCAGATTAACTATGAATCCAGCGGGCAGGTGCAGGAACACCGGCTGGGCTTTTACCGCACCCAGGACGGCGGAGAGAATTTCGAACTCGTGTCCCTGCCCATTGACGAGGAGCACCAGGATGTCTTCATAGAGGCCGAGGCCCCTTATTTTGAGGGCTCTAAGCTGGTGGTGCTGGTAAACCAGGGGGATTCCGGAGACTATATGGGAGGCAGGGTGTGCGCAAAATTTGTCTCTGAGGATTTGGGCGCCACCTGGAGCTATCTGGAACTTGTGGAGCCTATGGAACAGGAAATCGGGTAAGACCTGCGGGGCTTCTGAAGGTTTCCTGAGTGCTGTGAGAGGCGGCGGAGAACCCGGCGGGATTTGGGGAATCCCCGGTAACCGAAGGGAAAAGCCCACCGGGATTGCCTGCGGATCCATCGATCTCTATGGGGCAAAAACCGCCTGGCAGGTGGGACAACCGTTCTTTGGCGCGTTCCGGCTGCATGGCAGCGGGAGGTACCAAAGAACACCTGTTTTCATGAAACTGATTGAGAAAAGAAAGTGAGGAAACGGCAATGCTGGATTTATTACTGAAACGCAGAAGCTGCCGGGAATTTGAGGACAGGCCGGTGGAACCGCAAAAAACCCAAAAAATCCTTCAGGCGGCGCAGCTTGCGCCTTCCGGCAAGAATACCCGCCCCTGGGAGTTTATTGTCATTGAAAATAAGGAAACCCTGCAGAAGCTGGGAAACTGCCGGGCCCCCAGCCAGCCGTTTTTGCCAAAGGCTCCGCTGGCTATTGTGGTTCTGGGCGATACTGCCAAGGCCGATACCTGGGTTGAGGACGCCTCCATTGCCTCTGTCATCATGCAGCTTGAGGCCCAGAGCCTGGGACTTGGCTCCTGCTGGGTGCAGATCCGTCTGAGACAGTCCAACCAGGGGATGAGCAGCGAGGATTATGTGCGAAAGCTCCTGGGTATCCCGGAGCATCTGGCTGTCCTGGATATTCTCGCTGTGGGTTACCCGGCTAAGAGCCTGCCCGCCCATACTATGGAGGAAGTCACGCCGGAAAAAATCCATCGGGAAACATATTGACGGCAACCCCCCGCTTTCTCCTAAAACGAGAAAGCGGGGGGTTGGACTGAACTTACATCTTATCTGCAATGAACGCCTCAAATTGGCTCAGAGGTATAGTGAGATCGTCACCGATGCCGGGGAGGGAGTGGATGTTCTCAATGCAGTTGTTGATTTCAACCGTCGTTCCTCTTACGGAACATACACCCCCGCTGCAGACACCGGCCGCATCGAGGGAGAGCGGAGGTTCAGTGCGAAGAAAGACAATAATATCATCGCCCTTTTTTATGGGGAATTGGGTACAGCTGGGCGGATAGTAGAGATATTCTGTATTGTCGTAGATGCCGTATTCTTCATAAAATACAACGGATTGGATATCAGCATCTCCTTTATACACTTTGGTAACAGAGAGATGCACAGGAGTTAAGGCATCCACTTCCGCAATAAGGCGGGACTCCTCCACGCGGGATACCGTTCCTCTTGCGATGAAGGTAGACTCCTTGCACAGCCCGGTGAGGTTAAAGCTTTCAAATATGCCGTTTTCATAAAGATGAAGGGTCTTGCGTGTGGCTCTTTGGTAAATAGGGACAGCAATCAGAAACACGATTGCAGACGCCAGTATTATCAAAGAAATACGAATGGATCTCTTCTTCAAAATTTGGAGCATCAGTACCCTCCTCTCTAGGAATCTAAAAGATTTGTTATTCTTATTATATATAATTCTTAATTATTTTCAACTAATAAGCTGATTTATTCACATTTCTTCATAATCTGGCAGAAAATAAACCGGGAGAATAGAAATCCCCCCCCCGGTTTTTAATCCTTAATATAGGAATGACGTATTACAGGTTGTCGGCGATAAGGGCCTCAAATTCACTGAGAGGCATGGTGAGATCGTCACCGATGCCGGGGAGGGATTCCACTTCCCGGATGTAAGGATTGAGGGTTACCGTATCACCGTTTACTGTACTGTAACCACCATAATGTGATAATCTGGCCGAATCTTTGGTGAAATATCCTGTAGTTTGGAAGAATAGAATAAATTCTTCTCCTTTTCGTATTGGAAAGGGAGTACTTTCTTTCGGGTAATAGAGCATCTCAGTATTTTTATATAGTGCATATTCCTCATATAGTGTGACCGTTTGTACAGAAGAATCACCTTTATACGTTTTGTAAATTTCGAAGGTGACGGGAGTATAGATCCCACCTGAAGAATGTTCAAATGCCTCTCCTACCTGACTTGCTTTGCACCGAACGATAAGATCAGCATCACGACAGGTAGTTTCAAAGTTTGCTGTATCCAGTAACGCGTTCTCGTAAAAGCGCATTGTCTTGCGTGTGGCTCGTTGGTAAATAGGGACAGCAATCAGAAACACGATTGCAGACGCCAGTATTATCAAAGAAATACGAACGGAGTTCTTCTTTAAAATCTGTACCATAAGTGCCTCCTTAATCATAGATTACTTGGTAAGAACTTTTGTCATAGGAAGTTAGGACACGCCGATTTTTTCCTATAGGAACATCCGGATTCATAACAAAAGTTGAGCAGTTGGAAAATGAACAGTTTTGTTCACTTTCATGACAGTGGGCAACTCCCAATGCATGCCCTAATTCGTGTACTACAACGGATTGAAAATCTACATAGCCATTTTTTGCACCGAGAGAAAGTTTTTTTGCAAGATTGATTTCTATTTTGCAATATGAAAAGGGACCTGGATTATCCATCGGATATTTATATGTATAACCGTAATACTTCATAAAAGAATCATTAATGGAGAGAATTATATTTCCGTCTGCCTGTGAGGCGCTGGTTGTTTCTTTCAATGTTACCATAGGATTTCCACTGAAATTACGCACAGCGTTCCAGGTAGTCATAGCAGAACGGATTGCAGTTTTTTGACCAGAGTCAAAGCCTTGAAATTGGAAATAAACAGTAGGAGAGTTACCAGCCCAATAATACCCATTCCTCAGCCTGGCCGCCGCGTGGGACTCCAGAGGCACAGAGAAGGTCACAACGCAGGCCATCAGGCCCAGCAGGAATCGTTTTGTCCAGGACTTCATTCGATGATACCCCCTTTTGACTTTCCAGTGTTATTACGTTCCGTTTTCTTTGGCCAAAGAAAATTCTAAATATAGTATATAATTTTCATAAATTGATGTAAATAGGTTGAATTTTAATAGATATAATTCATATAGATTTATAGAGACACCTCATAGATTTTACGTTCGATAAAGCGGAAAAAAGATGTGAAAATCTAATAAAATATGTCA
Organism: Marvinbryantia formatexigens; assembly: GCA_021771035.1. Lineage (GTDB taxonomy): Bacteria > Bacillota > Clostridia > Oscillospirales > Ruminococcaceae > CALXEM01. The sequence goes on from JAETPU010000002.1 coordinate 272,358, forward strand.
CATCAGACAAAAAAAGAGAGCGGATTTCTCCGCTCTCTTTTTTTGACCAGGCGTGTAAGCCGAGTTCTGTCGTGGATGACAATCTATCTCGCCTGTGCGTCGCCGCACAGTTCCAGCCACCTTTGCGAGGACGCGCCGGGCCGGCACTTCTTGTCCTCTGTTGCGGTGTTGCTCCGGATAGGGTTTACATAGCCGCACAGTCTCCTGTGCGCTGGTGAGCTCTTACCTCGCCTTTCCACCCTTGCCGGAAAAATTCCGGCGGTATCTCTCTGTTGCACTTTCCCTAGGGTCGCCCCCGGCTGCCGTTAACAGCTATCCTGCCCTGCGGAGCTCGGACTTTCCTCATGTACGCCCTTTCGGGCTGCACACGCTGCCATCTCGCCTGCTCATAAATAATTATTTTAACTGCCTCGGGCTAAAATGTCAAGTCTACCGCTCAATGCGGATTCCAGGGGAAGAAAATCCGCATTTCCAGGGGAACCCCATTGAAAGAATGCCGGAAATCCGCTATACTGAAACAAAGAAAAGGCCGGCGGAAAGCACTGGGTTTTCCTTGGGCGCGGCGGAAGAAAGCGTGGGATCCGTGCTCGGGCCCGAAGTGAAAAAGCCAAAAGACAGAACCTGTTTTTATGGAAAGGAAGAATACAATGGCAAACTATACGATTGGTGTGGACTATGGAACCCTGTCCGGGCGAGTAGTCATTGTCAATACCGCCACCGGTGAGGAAGTGGCCGGAGCAGTGTATGAATATCCCCATGGGGTTATGGATACCGCCCTGCCGGATGGCACCAGGCTGGGGCAGGATTATGCCCTGCAGCATCCCCAGGACTATCTGGATGTGCTCACCAACGCCATCCCCCAGGCGCTGAGCGTCAGTGGGATCGATCCCCGGGATGTCATTGGAATTGGAACCGATTTTACAGCCTGCACCGTACTGCCGGTGAAGGCGGATTCCACACCGCTGTGTTTTCTGCCAGGGTATGAAAACAGGCCCCATGCCTATGTGAAGCTCTGGAAACACCATGCCGCCCAGGACAGGGCCAACGCCCTCAACGAAACGGCCCATGCCCGGGGAGAGGATTGGATCCAGCGGTACGGCGGGAAAATTTCCTCAGAGTGGGAGGTCCCCAAGGTTTGGGAAGTGCTCCGGGAGGATCCGCAGGTATATGAAGAGATGGACTGCTGGGTGGAGGCTGCGGACTGGATTGTATGGCGCCTCACCGGGGTTCAGAGCCGCAATGCCTGTACGGCGGGCTACAAGGCCATGTGGCACAAGCGGGACGGGTACCCCTCCCGGGAGTTCTATGAGGCGTTGGATCCTCGCCTTGGCAGCCTGATTTGTGAAAAATGCAGCTGTCCGGTTTCCCCCTTGGGCCAGCGCGCCGGCGGGCTGACCCCAGAGATGGCCCGGGCGCTGGGGCTCACCCCCGGCATTGCCGTGAGCGTGGGAAATGTGGATGCCCACGTGTGCGTCCCGGCGGTGAAAATTACCGGCCCCGGCAAGATGCTGGCAATTATGGGCACCTCTACCTGCCATATGCTCATGGGGGAGCGGGAGTGCAGCGTGCCCGGCATCTGCGGCGTGGTGGAGGACGGGATTCTGCCCGGATTGTACGGCTATGAGGCAGGGCAGTCCTGTGTGGGGGATCATTTCGCGTGGTTCATCGACAACTGCCTGCCCGCCGCTTATGCGGAGGAGGCCAAGGCGCAGGGAGTGGGAATCCATGCCTTCCTGCGTCAGAAGGCTCAGAAGCTCAAGGCTGGCGAGAGCGGGCTTGTGGCGCTGGACTGGTGGAACGGCAACCGCTCTGTTTTGGTGGATGTGGATCTCACCGGGATGCTGTTGGGCATGACCCTGCAAACCAAACCCGAGGAGATTTACCGGGCGCTCATCGAGGCCACCGCCTACGGAACCCGCCGGATTATCCAGTCCTTTGAGGAAAACGGCGTTCCGGTGGAGGAGTTCTATGCCTCCGGCGGAATTTCCCAAAAGGACCCCATGACCATGCAGATCTACGCAGATGTGCTGGGAAAACCGGTAAAGATTGCCGGGAGCACCCAGGGCCCGGCTTTGGGAAGCGCCATCTTTGCGGCTGTTGCCGCAGGCAGCGGGGCCGGGGGATACGATACCGTCCAGGATGCCGCCATGGCCATGGGCAAGCTCAAGGATGTGGTGTATCTGCCCGATCCTGAAAGTGCGGCGGTCTATGACCGGCTGTACGCGGAATACCAGCTGCTCCATGATTATTTCGGACGGGGAGAAAATAATGTGATGAAGCGCCTGAAGGCTCTGAAAAAAGAGGTTCAGGAGAAAAAATAGAGGGCCCCGTCCTGTGGCGGGGTAAGATTTGCCGCAGGGTCCAGAGGGGCTTTATGCATCGGGTTGTAGGGAAGCCAGGGGAAGTAGCACAGGTATTGAAAAAACTGCCGGCGAAAAAATCTCCGGTAACCTGCTGATGCAATCTATCAAAAGAACATCCGGAAAGGAAGGAACCCATCTATGCTCGAACAGCTCAGAGAACAGGTGTATGAGGCCAATCTTTTGCTGCCCAGGCACCAGCTTGTCACCTTTACCTGGGGCAATGTCTCGGGAATTGACCGCGAACAGGGCCTGGTGGTTATCAAGCCCTCCGGCGTGGAGTATGAGAAGCTCACGCCGCAGGATTTGGTGGTGCTGGATCTGCAGGGCCGGGTGGTGGAGGGGGATCTCAATCCCTCCTCAGATACGCCCACCCATCTGGAATTGTACCGCAGTTTTCCGCAGATTGGGGGAATTGTGCACACCCATTCCCGGTGGGCCACGATTTTTGCCCAGGCCAATCTGCCCATCATCCCCTATGGCACCACCCAGGCGGATTATTTTGGGGGCGCGGTACCCTGTACCCGCCTGATGACACCTCAGGAGATTGCCGGGGACTACGAGCTTGAAACCGGCAAGGTGATTGTGGAGACCTTCGGCCAGCTGGATCCCCAGGCCATTCCCGCCGTCCTGGTGGCGAACCATGGCCCATTCTGCTGGGGAAACGATGCCAAAGAGGCGGTTCACAATGCGGTGGTCCTGGAGGAAGTCGCCATGATGGCCTGGCACACCAGAATGCTGGGCGGCGGGCGAATGCAGCCTGAGCTTCTGGAAAAACACTTCAGCCGCAAGCATGGCGCGGGCGCCTATTACGGCCAGCCGGGCCGGCAGGACGGGTAAAAACCGGCCCTGTGCCCTTTGAAGCGGGCGGCAGGGCTGTTCTTTAGGAAAATGGAGGAAAACGCCTATGACGGATCTTGTGATGCTGGGAGCCACCGGGCACCTGCGCAGCGTGGGGGACAGCCTGCTGGCCCAGGGGATCTACCGGATGGCCCAGATTCTGGATGACAACACGCCCATCGGTACGGAAATGTGCGGCGGGGCGGTGACAGGCCGGTTTGACAGGCTGCCTGAGCTGTTCCGGCAGGGATACCGGTATGCCTTTGTGTCGGCGGGGAGTATCGGCAATTATGACGTGAAGCGTCGGCTGTATGAACAGGCGCTGGATTTGGGCTTCACGCTGGTGAATATTATCGATCCCACGGCGGCGGTGGCGCGCAACGCGGTGCTGGGGAAAAATGTGTTTATCGGAAAAAATGCGGTGGTCAACTCCTATGCGGTCATTGAGGATATGGCCTGCATCAACACCGGGGCGATTGTGGAACACAACGGCGTGGTGGAGCAGTTTGCCACGGTGGCGCCGGGGTGTACCTTCTGCGGCGCGGTGCATGTGTGCCGGGGCGCCCATGTTGGAGCGGGCTCCACTGTATTGCAGGAGGTCACCATCGGTGAGCACGCCCTTGTCGGCGTGGGAAGCGTGGTGACACGGGACATTCCGGCCGGAATGAAGGCCTATGGAGTTCCCTGCCGGGTGGTGGGCCCCAGCGGCTATTAATCGGAAAAGCTGCTGTTATAAAAGGAATTTTTTGTATTTTTATTGTGGCAAAGGCCTAAAAATGGTATGATAGAGGCAGAATGAAAGAGCCCGCAGGCACAGCGACTGAGCGGGCGGTCCAAGAAAGGAATGGAATACCCATGGAAAACTATTACCAGCCCGAAATTGAGTGTGCCTCCAGAGAGCAGATTCGGGCCTGGCAGGATGAACGCCTTGTGAAAACGGTTCATCATGTCTATGAGAACGTCCCCTATTACCGCAATTTGATGGATAAGCAGGGTGTGGCCCCTGAGGATATCCGCTCAGTGGACGATTTGCACAAGCTGCCGTTTCTCACCAAGGAGGATCTGCGGGAGGCCTATCCCTATGGGCTTTTGGCGGTTCCTCTGAGCGATGCGGTCCGCATTCAGTCCACCAGCGGAACCACCGGGCGGCGCGTTGTAGCCTTTTATACCCAGCATGATTTGGATCTGTGGGAGGACTGCTGCGCCAGAGCCATCATGGCGGCGGGCGGCACCAAGGAGGATGTGGTCCATGTCTGCTATGGATACGGCTTATTCACCGGCGGGCCCGGCCTCAACGGCGGCTCCCATAAGGTAGGGTGCCTGACCCTGCCCATGTCCTCCGGCAATACGGAGCGACAGATTCAGTTCATGTGCGATCTGGGCTCCACCATCCTGTGCTGCACGCCCTCCTATGCGGCTTATCTGGCGGAAAATATCTGTGAGCGCGGGTTGCAGGATCAAATCAAGCTGAAGGCCGGTATCTTCGGTGCAGAAGCCTGGAGCGAGGAAATGCGCCAGGATATTCAGAATAAACTGAACATCAAGGCCTATGATATCTATGGGCTCACGGAAATCTCCGGGCCCGGAGTATCCTTTGAATGCAGCGCGCAGACAGGAATGCACGTCAATGAGGATCATTTCATTGCCGAAATTATCGATCCCGTCACCGGACAGGTGCTTCCGGATGGGGAAAAGGGCGAATTGGTATTCACCAGCATCACCAAGGAGGCCTTCCCGCTGCTGCGGTACCGCACCCGGGATATCTGTGTGCTGACCCGGGAAAAATGCTCCTGCGGGCGCACCCATGTGAAGATGTCCAAACCCATGGGCCGCAGCGACGATATGCTCATTGTCAAAGGAGTCAACGTGTTCCCGTCCCAGATTGAGACAGTGCTGCTCAACAAGGGCTATCCGGCCAACTACCAGATTATCGTCAGCCGGGAAAATAACAGTGATCAGCTGGATGTCCAGGTGGAGATGACTTCTGAGATGTTCTCCGACTCCCTGGGCCAGATTGGCTCCCGGGAACGGGAACTGGTGGATGCCATGAAGGCTATGCTGGGCATTTACGCCAAGGTCCATCTGGTGGCTCCCAAGAGCATTACCCGCAGCGAAGGCAAGGCTGTGCGGGTAATAGACAAGCGCAAGCTGTACTGAGGCCAGCTGGGTTTCTGAGAGAACGAGGGTGTTTTCAAGGATGGCGGCTTTCGGTACTCTTTGAAAAAACAAACTGGAAAGAAGGGCTGAGCGATGACCGTAAAGCAAATTTCAGTATTTGTGGAAAACAAGCCGGGACGGTTGGCGGAGTTTGCCGACCTTCTGCGCAAAAACCAAATTGATATGCGTGCGCTTTCCATTGCGGAGGCCAAGGATTTTGGAATTCTGCGAGTCATTGTGGATAATTCCTATGAAACCGCCTGCCTGCTCAAGGAATCGGGTTATGTTTTTTCCATTACCCCGGTGCTGGCGGTGGCAATCCCGGACGAGGCGGGCGGCCTGTGTGATATTCTGCATATCCTGCAGGAAAATGAGATCAATTTGGAATACACCTATGCCTTCATCAGCCGTAAAAAGGATTTGGCCTACATGATTCTGCGGGTGCAGGACAATGATAAGGCCATTGAGGTTTTGGGCGAGCATGGTGTCCAGCTTATCGGACAGGACGATTTAACCGAATTTTAGCGGAATCAGCGACGGTTTTTTTCACTGGGAAAGCGGCTGCAGGAATTGCAGTCGCTTTTCTTGTGCGATATAATAGAGGGGTATATGATAATCCAAGTGCCGGTGTAGGCGCAAGTCATACGGATTTGTGTGCGTGGTATGTTCCGGTTTATGAATTATCGCCGGTGGCAGCCATCGCTGCTGAAGATGGCTGGCTAGCGTGAAGCCTGGAAGAACCGGGATGTTTGCAGGTTGGCAGGGCCCAATGCCCCAGCGATTCTCGGAACTGGTTGGCAATTAAAGCACAAGAATTTGGGAAACCTGAAAGAAATATGAATTATAGGGGACAGAAAAAGCATGAAAACAATAACGGAACAGTTGCAGCAGGTAGTTTCTGCGGCTTTTGAGAGCTGCGGCTATGATGGGGCGTTGGGAACCGTCTCTGTATCGGACCGGCAGGATCTCTGCCAGTTTCAGTGCAACGGCGCATTTGCCGGCGCCAAACAGTACCGCAAGGCGCCCTTGGTGATAGCCCAGGAGGTGGCTGCCGTCCTGCAGCAGAACCCCATTTTTGAGAAGGCCGAGGTATGCCGTCCGGGCTTTTTGAATTTGACTTTGACGGACGCCTGTTTTTTGGAGCACATCGGGGCGATTGCCTCGGATGAGCACCTGGGGATTCCCCAGGAAGGCCAGGGAAAAACCATCGTACTGGACTACGGCGGACCCAACCTGGCAAAGCCTCTGCACATCGGGCATCTGCGCTCCGCTATTATCGGCGAGGCGCTCAAACGCCTGGCCCGTGCCTGCGGCTACCGGGTGGTGAGCGATGTTCACCTGGGGGACTGGGGGCTGCAGATCGGGCTGGTGATTGCGGAGCTCTCGGAGCGCTATCCCCAGTGGCCCTGTTTCCAGGAGGGCTTTGATCCCCAGCGGGATGAGATTCCCACCCTGGATGCGGACACTCTCAATGAAATTTATCCCTTTGCCAGCAAAAAGAGCAAGGAGGATGAGCAGTTCAAAGCCAAGGCACAGCGAATCACAGCCCAGCTGCAAAGCCGGGATCCGGCCTACATTGCGCTGTGGCAGGCCATTTTGAAGGTGTCTGTGGCGGATCTCAAGAAAAACTATTCCAGGCTCAATGTGGACTTTGACCTTTGGTACGGCGAGAGCGATTCCGACGGCTATATCGACGAGCTGGTCGGGATCCTCCGAGATAAGGGGCTGATGTACCTGAGCGAGGGCGCCATGGTGGTGGATGTGGCCCAGGAAGATGACAAGGCGCCGGTTCCGCCGGTGATCATCAAGAAATCGGATAACTCCAACATCTATGCCACGACGGATTTGGCCACGATTCTACAGCGTCAAAAGGACTTTGCGCCGGATAAGATCTGGTATGTGGTGGACAAACGCCAGGGACTGCATTTTACCCAGGTGTTCCGCTGTGCCCGCCGTGCCCAGCTGGTGCCGGATTCCACAGAGCTGCAGCTGTTGGGCATCGGCACTATGAACGGCAGCGACGGCAAGCCCTATAAGACCCGGGACGGTGGCGTGATGCGCCTGAGTGACTTGATTGACACGGTAACGCAGTCCGCTCTGGAAAAAATCGAGGCTTCTCCCTTTGTGGATGGGGAGCATAAGGAGGAACTGGCTCAGCGGATTGGGGTAGCCGCCATCAAATTTGGAGATCTGATCAACCACTGGAGCCGGGATTACTGCTTCGATATGGAAAAGTTCCTCTCCTTTGAGGGAAAAACCGGAACCTATCTGTTGTATATGGTGACCAGAATCAATTCGATCCTTCGCAAGGCGGGGCTCTCCCAGGATGCGCCGGTGAAGATAGAGGCGATATACGGCCAGGAGGAACGGGATTTGCTGTTCCAGATTCTGACCACCTCCGAGGCCTTCCGGCACGCGATCCGGGAAAAGGCTCCCAATTATGTGTGCGACAACGCCTATCAGCTGGCCTGCGCCTTCTCCAGATTTTATAACACCAGCCGGATTATTGACGAGGCGGATCCTCAGAAGCGCTCCACCTGGCTGTCTCTGGCTATTCTTACCCGCAGGCTGTTGCTGGAGCATTTGGATGTGCTGGGTATTCAGGCTGTGGAAAGTATGTGATAAAAGCAGTTTATCAGCCATAACGTACCGGTCACGCATCGGCCGAAAGGCGGCTGCGGCCCGCAATGCGGGAAGCTGCGCTCTTGGTGAACCATGGTTTCGCTGCAACAGGTTCGCTTCAGAAAACCTCGTTTGCCGATAAACCTTATTTTATGGGGTTCGCTGGACTTAATGCTCCACTAGGCGATCAGGTATCAAAAAAATCCTTCGGCCGTTTTTGGCCGAAGGATTTTTTTGGCGTGAGGGAACTTAACTGAAAATGCAGTTTGCCGGTGGAAGGGCCGGATTTACGGACAAGCTCCTCAGAATACCACAATGGGCTTCGTGAGACTTCCTGCCTCATTGATAGTCCCCACAGGGTGGCCATGGACTCTCGGAGACAATGGAATTCTTATCCGGCTGCCTGCGGCTTCCTGTGCGTGCTGCCAGAGGATCGAGCCTGTCAGGCAATTGGGAAACCGGCGTTTCGAAGGCTGGTTTCAGCCGCTCTTACCGGGATAACGGGGAACTGCGGCTTGTTCCAGGCAAGTGCGGCCGTTAGAAAAAACTATCGACCTTCGGCCTACTGGGGGATGGAATCGGAAGGGGTCTGGATGGGGCGGGACTCTGGGACATCCTGGTGCGCATAGAACTCCGCTATCATCATGAGTTCTCCAAGCGTTGTAATATGTGCCGAGGATTGAGTGATTTTATTCTGAATTAAGGGCGAAAGGGAGTCAAAGTATTCCCGCAGTGTGCGGTCGGCGATATCGATGGGATCGGACATGGTGGAGCCTCCTTTCAGGTTCGGATTGTGTAATCATTCGTTTTATGAAAGCTGTGAAAGCAGATTTTCGGGATGAGATGCAAAAAAGCGCAACCTGGGAAAATCCTTTTCCTAGGTTGCGCAGGAGAATTCGGTTTATACCATCGTTTTTTGGCAATGAGGCCGGAAAGATGGGACGCCGCCGCTTTTTTTAGATACGCTCAGGTTCGAAAGAGGTACCCACACCGTGCTTGACCCGATCGCGCTCTTCGGCACGTTTGGCGTTGTTGAAACGGTCCGTAGTCCCAACCAGGTAGCCGGTAATACGACGGATACGCTCAAAGGGAATGGGCTGCATCTGGTAACTCAGATTCACAAAGTCGCCATCCACCTGAATCGTCATGCTGCGAAGCTGCTGATGTGGGTTCTTTTCATGGACGTAGTCCACGTAGGCTTTGATTTCGGATTCGGAAAGCGTTCCGCCTGTGACAATAATATTATCTCTCATTGTATACCAACTCCGTATAGTTTATTTTTCTATACTATAACATAAATGAGGGGGAAACACAAGAGGTTGCTGCCAAAAATTATATAGCGTCCTGAATGAATTCCGGCAGAGGATTCGATCCTGTTTTTTGTGGCCCAGGTAAGGAATTTTCCGCTTTTCTACGGATGCAATTCGCATTCAGCCCCGTTTGGCGAACGCAATACGATTGTTTTTGCTCCATAGGTATGACGGCCCGGCGATTTTCCTTTCTGTATTTTTGAAGATAACCGGCTTCCGTGCCCACCCGGATTACCGCAAGGATACGACGGAAGGGGTTTTATATGCAAATGCTCGCGGCAGTACCCATTGCGGATTCCCCGGTATCCCGGGTTACTATAGGATGAAATAGTTGCGGCATCGGTTCACGGCAATTTACAAAGTATCGGGAAAAGGATTCAAATGCTGATTTGGAATTCAGAAAATTGGAAGATTATTTATTCTTAGAAATGCTTCATTTCTAAACAGAAATAGGACGGTGCAAGAAAAAAAGGGATCAATACGACTTCCATTAGATTAAAAAAAGAGAATGATTAGTGAAAAAAAGAAATTCTATAATATAAAATATTGTTTTTTTATTATAAAATTCAGTTTTGCTTTTCTGAAAAAAGCAGCTTACATTTGAATGATATATGCTAAAATTATAATATTGCCCATAAGAATCTTTGAATTTGAGAGAAATCAATAGTGAAAATAAACAAAATATCAGAAGCTTTTTTTGAATCAAAAGACACTCAAAATTATTGAATTCAGTGGCAAAAATCATTATAATATAACAAAGTGATACAGATTCCATGAAAACATATCTGGGAAAAGAATTTTTTTATTACTTTTGCACCGGAACGGTTTTGTTGGTTCTGGGGCAGGAGGAGCAGACAGGGAAAGTTCATATCCAGGTAGGTTGTGGAATATAATCACAGGAGCAGGAATTTTGTTTTGAGCGGCCGTTTGCCGTGACAATCATTTTGGGAATGACTGTGAGGGCAAGCGAAGAGCAGGCCGGCAAAACGGCATGTTAACAGAATTCGAAATGATTCAATTAATTGGAGGTAACTAATGATGAAAAGGTTAGCTGCACTTGCTTTGGCTATGGTTTTGGCGCTGTCCATGACAGCTTGTTCCGATGACGGCGGATCCACGACTTCCGGAAATGCTGGTGGAACTAGCAGCAAAACTTCTCAGGGTTCTGGAAAATCTTCCTCAGCGCAGGATGATACCAAGACTGCACTGATCGATACTTTGGCATACCGCTATATGCCTGAATGGACTGCGGCGGAAGAGGGTGGTTCTACAGTTTACACCTGTGGTTCCGAGGGCACCTATACGGTTACTTATGTGGAGCAGGCTGGCGCAACCATTGCCGATATCAAAGAGCCTTTGATGGCAAAATGGGAAGAGGCCGCTGAGGTTGAGGTTGTCAGCGACAGCATTGAACAGATCAACGGTTCTATGGCTTGGGTTCTGCGTATGACCATGACTCCGAAGGACGAAGGCGCTGCTAAAGATGTTATCATGTATGTTGTAATTTCTGATAATGGTTATGTAACCTTTGAATTTGCAGCAGAGGGAACCATCAGCAGCACTTTTGAAAAGAATATCACCCAGCTGGCGAAAAAATATCGCCGTGCAAATGCAGCAGATAAAGAGGCTGCCGCTCAGTAAGCTTTGAAATTTTCAAGGAAAACCCGGTGCAGATTATCTGTACCGGGTTTTTTGCGGGTACAAGGAGCGGCTCCGCGTGAGTTCTCAGAAGGATTGCCTGCACTGGCCGTTAACGGCAGGTGATGCAGGGGGAGAATAGGACTGCGGCTGAATGACTGCCGGGGACATTGTCCGTCAGTACGGAGAACGCGTTGGCGGCAGGATGAAACAGTAGGGGTAGCTGTCCGTGATAGGCTTAATCCTGGAATCGACGCGGTGGAAGGCGCCTTGGGGCCAGTGCCTCCCGCTGCTGTCTTCCCCGGAGACGCAGTGACAGGACGATTCTGGAAAACCTGCTAAAACGTTTGTTGCATCCTATCGGGAAATACAGGGCGTAATATTTCCATAAAGTAGTCGAAATTGGAATGAAACTTGAGCTACATACAGAGAACCCCGGCGTAGAATTGTACACCAGGGTTCCTGATTGAAAGATGATTATCAAACTTTTTGTTTGCGGGAGGTTTCCATCTGGACAGAGAGGCGTTCCAGATGTTCCGGACGGCTGGAGCTGAGCAGGAGCACATCGCCGGGTTTTATCACGGTAGATCCCTTGGGCAGTACGGTTTGACTGCCGCGGGTCAGCAGAACTATCAAAATTTCCTCTGGAATTTCGGCGTCCATAACGGTTTTGCCGGCCCAGGGATGCCCATCCTGAATTGTGAACTCCAATAGGGTGGCGCCGGACTGTTCCTGATAATCGGTGAAGGTTTTTAAGACCGGCGAATCCTCCTCCACCAAATCCAGGCGTTTGGCCAGCGGGGGAATCAGGGTCCCCTGAACGGCAACCGACAGGATTGCCACGCAGAAAACAATATGGAACAGATCGTTTTTCATGGTGACGTCCGGGTTCACCACCGCAAAAATGGCAAAGACGATGGAGGCGGCTCCCCGCAGCCCAACCCAGGAGACAAAGAACTGCTGTTTGACTGGAACCTTAAACCAGCTCAGAATACTGAATACAGCGGCGGGACGCGCTATCAAAAGCAGGAACAACGCCACGGAAATTCCCGGGAGAATGGCCTGAGGAAGCTGGGAGGGGAAGGAGAGCAGCCCCAGGGTGAAGAACAAAAGGATCTGCATCAGCCAACTGATCCCGTCGAAGAAGTGTACCAGGCTGCGTTTATGCAGAATCCGGCTGTTGCCCAGCACGATTCCAATGATGTAAACACACAGATAACCGTTTCCACCCAGCATTTCGCTTACGGAGTAGGAGAGAACCACAACCGCCGTGACGAAAATGGGGTAGAGCCCCTCGATTTCCAATTCGATATGCCGCAGAATCCACGCTGTGGCAAACGATACGGCAAAGCCGATAGCCAGAGCCACAAAGATCTGTCCCGCCAGCATGGTGAGGATGGAGGAAATACTGCCCTCCCCGGAAAATAGCGTCAGGAGAATCATGGTGAGCATATAGGCGAAGGGATCGTTGCTTCCGCTTTCGATTTCCAGCATGGGGGCCAGATTATTTTTGAGATCCAGCTTGCGGGAGCGTAAAATGGAAAAGACAGAGGCAGCATCGGTTGAGGCAATGACAGAGCCTACCAGAAAGCCCTCCAAAAGGGAGAATCCCAGAACCCAGTAGCAGAACATACCGGTGAGCAGAGCCGTTATCACCACTCCCAAGGTGGAGAGCAGGGCAGCCGGCACCGCCACGGGGCGGGCAGTTTTCCAATTGGTTCCAAACCCGCCGAAGAACATGATAAAAATGAGTCCGATGGAACAGATGTCCCCGGCAAGCTGGTAGTTATCAAAATAGATGCCCACCAGTCCGTCAGAGCCGAAAACCATACCCAAGCCCAAAAAGATGAGCAGGGTGGGGACTCCGAACCGGTAGAGGGCTTTGCTGGAGGTGACACACAGCAAAAGGATGACGGCGCCGATAATCAGAACGGAAGTGGTCATGGGCGGGGCTCCTTTCCAGAATATAGGTGATTGACAAACAATCTGCGGAGATACACAATGAGGATATCCGGTTGTCCGCCGCAGGATCCGGCAAAAAACTATTTGGATGTGGACAGCACGGCCGAATGCGGCGTCTTTCTTGGGGAAGGCCTTTCCAAACGGGAAAGCAGCCGCGATTCAGAAAGGGAGGAATCATTAATGGCACAGTACCATGATTTGGCAAGCTTGGATCTCCGCAGGATGGCAAACGCGCAGTCCATGAGAGAGATTGAGCAGATCTCCGACATTGGAGTTGTTATTTTTCCCAGCGACGCTGACGATGAAACCATGATCGCCATCAGCGCCATTCCCGTTTCCGATGTGGGGCAGGTGCTGTATTTAAAGCAAAACGAACAGGTTCAAATCTGCAATGGGTTTCAGGTTTTTGAAGCCGACACCTACAGCACTTGTGCCGAGGACGAAACCCGGGTTGTCATTATCAACGGCGTCGCCCTGTTTTTAGACGGTCCCAATGTGGGAACCGTAACAGTCAATGCCAACGGTATCTGTATCATGCGGGAGGGCGGAAAAAATCTGGACCGAATCCGGTATGCCATGGTGAACGGATTCAACTGCAAAAAATCCTTTTCGGATTACGTGATATTCCAGAACAAAATGACCCTTGACGCCGATATGCTGGAAAGCCTGGAGCCTAAAACTCTGGTTCTGTGCGGCAATAAGCTGACAATTGCCCGAAATGTAACCCTGCAGGCACTCAAGGAAAAGGAAGTGGTTCTCATTGTGGGAAACAAGCTCTATTGCCCCAAGGAACTGATGGGATACCTAAAGGTCAAGGCGTTGATCGGAAATAAGATTCTCTCCTTAGAGGATTTGGAAAACGAAACCGCCGGAGAGTATGGAGATGACGAACAATAAGCGCTTTGAGTCGCTCTACAAAACCTATTTTTCCAGGGTGTACAGCTACTTTTCTCTCTGCTTTGATCCGCACAGGGCGCAGGACCTGGCCCAGCAGACCTTTTTAAACGTCTGGAAGGCGCTGGCCCGTTCTAAAATGTGGAATGGGCATATTGAAAACGAGAGGGCCTGGATTTTCCGCATCGCGGTGAATGTGAAAAATGACGAGCTGAGAAAAAAGCAGCGCCGTCCGCCTACCCAGGAGCTGATAGAAACGCTGTCCGACTCACAGAGTTCTCAGGAGACGATGGTAGAATCGGCACAGATTGCCGCAGCCTTCGCGCAGCTTTCCCTGGAGGACCGGGAGATTCTTTTGATGAAGAACATGGGGCTTACCAGCAGGGAAATCGCTGAGGTACTCCGGATCTCCGCCTCCGCTGTACGCTCCAGGATTTCTGGGGCCAGGGAAAGATTTTCCCAGATCCTTATCAAAAAGGGGGTGGAGGTATAATGGATGAAGCGCGCCTGGATGCCCTTGTGCAGGGACTGATTGCCTCGAGTGCACCCTCCCGGGAATTGATGGAGAAGCTCAGGGCGGAGTGCTCGCCGCCTGTCAGGAAACCGCCTGGATTTCATTGGGCCCAGCCCTGGCTTACAGCGGGGGAAAATTTCCGCCGGATGTATTCGGTGGATTTGGGAAGGCAATTCCGCTATTCTAAGGAGCAGCTGGCACAAGAAATTACCGGAATTTAATTCCCGCTAGTATTATTATAGCAGATTTTTATGCCGGATTACCATAGGAAAGTGGAAATTGCCCCGCAGCTCCAAGCGGCAGACTGTAACGAATGCGAATTTTGGAAGGGAAATTAGAAATCCGAATACGGCGATTTTAACGTGCAGAAGCATTCGGAAGGTTACGGACGAACCTATCAGCGGGGGAATGCTCAAAACCATTTTAACAGCGGGGTTTCATGCGCCTACCGCAGGGAACAGGCATCCCGCTCATTTATTGTGATTCGCAGGCGGGAGGCTGGGATGATTGCCGAAGCCCAGCTGGCCATTGCTGTGTGCGCCGGCAAGAGTGTGCAGCCTTACCATGACTTTTGCACGAGGATTGTGCGGTAAGCGCTGAGAATATGCTGCTGTGCATTCACAATCTAGGACTGGGCGCCGTTTGGTGCAGAGCCGGAGCTTCTCTTCGACTGCTTTGCAGCCTACATTAGCTGGAGTGTCCCTGCCGGCAACGATTGTCCCCGTCGCGACAATCGTTGCGGGGGGGGAGCTGGAGAGGACAAGAAGATAACCCGGTATGATCAAGGGAAGGCGCATTACGGGCACTGGTAATTTTGGCAGGGCCGCTCCGCCATATCGGGTCGGATTGCGAGAGTTCCGATTTGGGTTTCCAAAGGCTGGTATCTGGAATCGTTTGCAGTCATGGCTGCCGATTTTGCAGGAGCAATATATACGGCCGCATAAAATCAGGGCGTCATCGTGCTTAACACGATGACGCCCTGATAGCTTTCTGAAACGGTGATTCTTTTTCAGGAGATGGGGACTTGCTTACGCCTTATTGACAGAACCAAACAGCTCCATTTTCTCCTTGACGGTGGCCTTGATGGCCTCAAAACCGGGAGCCAGCAGCTTACGGGGGTCGAAGCCCTTGCCCTGCAGATCCTTGCCGGCCTCGATATATTGACGGGTGGCCGCAGCAAAGGAGAGCTGGCACTCGGTGTTTACGTTGATTTTGGAAACACCCAGGGAGATGGCTTTCTGGATCATCTCAGCCGGGATCCCGGTTCCACCGTGCAGAACCAGCGGCATCTCGCCGGTGAGCTCCTGAATTTTTGCCAGCACATCGAAGTTGAGCCCGGCCCAGTTCTCGGGATATTTGCCGTGGATGTTGCCGATTCCGGCAGCCAGCATGGTGACGCCCAGATCCGCAATCTGTTTGCACTCCTGAGGATCCGCAACCTCGCCGTTGCCGATGACGCCGTCTTCCTCGCCGCCGATAGCGCCTACCTCGGCCTCAACGGAAATGCCCTTGGCATTTGCAATGGAGATGAGCTCCTTGGTTTTTTCGATATTTTCCTCGATAGGATAGTGGGAGCCGTCGAACATGACGGAGGAGAACCCGGCCTCGATGCACTTCTTAGCGCCCTCATAGCTGCCGTGATCCAGGTGCAGAGCCACCGGAACAGTGATGTTCAGTTCCTGAAGCATACCGTTTACCATACCCACAATGGTTTTGTAACCGGCCATATATTTTCCGGCGCCCTCGGAGACACCCAGGATAACCGGGGAATTGCACTCCTGTGCCGTGAGCAGAACAGCCTTGGTCCACTCCAGGTTGTTGATGTTAAACTGGCCTACCGCATATTTGCCAGCCTTTGCCTTGGTCAGCATTTCTTTTGCAGAAACTAACATATTTTACCACCATTTCTCCAGCGGCATAAAATTAAAAGGCCCGCGCTGCTGCCGCCGGAAGCAGCGCGCCTGTGAAACCGTTAGGAACGTCGAATCCTGAGATTCCTTCTCTATTATAGGGGATTGTCTAAAAAAAATCAATTGGTTTTACAGTTTTTGCCCTGTGATGGGATGGGGCTTCCTGGAGGGCGGAAGGCTCAGTTATCCTTCGTTTCCCGGATATAGGTGATATATTCCATGCAGTATTCATCCTGTCCGCACACGGCAGCCGCAGCAGCCAGGGTATCCTGAACACTGATGCTGGTGGGATCCAGGATGGCGCTGTCCAGCCCGCAGTACATGGCCATCGTTAAAAATGCCGAATTGATAAGGGAGCGTTTGGGCAGGCCAAAGGAAATATTGGACACCCCGCAGATACAGTGGACCTGGGGGTAATGCTCCCGGGTGTAACGGATGGTATCCAACGTGCAGCGTGCGCTTTGGGTATCGGTCGCCAGGGTTTCCACTAAGGCGTCCAGGTAGATGTTGTCATCCGGAATGCCGTTTCCACGCAGACGGTCGATGAGGGTGTCCACCGCGTCGCACCGCGCTTTCAGTTCATGGGGCATGGCGGCGTCGATGGGCAGGGCCACAACGCCGGCGCCATACTCCCTTGCCAGCTGGCATACCGGTTCAAAGCGATCGGAAAGCGTCAGAGAGTTGAAAATCAGGGGGCGTCCCTTTACATGGGCCGCCGCGGCGCTGAGCACCTGCACAGAGGTGGAATCCAGCATAATCCCGCAGGAGGAGTGCTCCTGCACCAGCTGCACCAGCTGGATTAAGAGCTCCTGTTCCCGCTGTTCGCACATGGCGGTGTTCAGATCCAGGTATTGCGCCCCTTCCAACTGCTGAAACTCAATGAGGGAGACGAGGGTTTCGGTATCCCAGGCCTGCAGGGCCGCCAGGGTTCTGGGGATGGAGCTGTTGAGCTTTTCGCCGACAATGATCATGGTAGGCTTCATTCCTTTCCAAAGGTGTAAGAGTTGTGTGGGAAAAACGCTGCGGTGGCAAGCCTATGTGGCTGAAAGAAGTGTTTTAGGCGCTGGGCCCATCCTCCCGCCGGCGGATTTCCCGGATAAGGCGCTGTACCAGGGCGGTTTTTTTCAGAGGAGTCATCAGATAAAAGCCGTCCGCTGTGTCATAGAGCTGGTCGATAAGCTGCATCGAATAGGCTGCCGAACGCTCCATCACCATCTGTGGCGGCTGGCCCTCCAGGGAGTCCAGCACACTTTGGGGGATCTCGATTCCGGAGACCTCATTGAGCAAAAACATGGCGTTGCGCCAGCTTGCCACCGGGAGGATTCCCGCCAGCAGTTTGCAGGGGAGCTGGGCCTTCGCCGATTTGAAGTTCTCGATGGCGGCCTGGGAGAAGATAGGCTGGGTCAGCAGCAGGGAGGCTCCGTTTTCCACCTTTCGCCTGGCCCGGGCCAGTTCCTGGGGAAAATTCGCGGCGTTTACGTTGAGCGCCCCGGCAATGGAGAAGGGGGCATGGGCAAACACATCCTCATTGAGGGTGTTGATATATGCAATGAGCTCAAAGGAGTTGAATTCAAAGACAGAGCTGGCGCTGGAACGCTGGGCCTTGCTCACCGGATCGCCGGTGACCACCAGAACCTGGCGGATGTCCTCCATGCTCGCCCCCAGCAGACCGGCCTTGAGGGCAATGATATTTTTGTCCCGGCAGGAGATATGGGGAAGGGTACAGATGCCCACCTCCCGCTGGATTTTTGCCGCAGTCATCAGGGAATCGGCGCGGGTGCGGGACAGCGGGGAATCCGCCACGGTGATATAGTGGGCCCCGGCGTCCCGGTAGAGCCTGGCTGCGCCCAGAAGAAAGGAAAAATCTGTATCCACCGGGGGATCCAGCTCTGCCGCGATGAGTTTTTTGGGGCTTTTGCATATTGGCTGTGCTTGGGGCTGGGCTGCTGCGGGAAGCTTATCGGCTTGCAGTGATACAGCCCGGGGAGCGGGCAGGGCCTTGATTTTTTGGATTGCCAGGGAGATATGACGGGGCGTGGAGCCGCAGCAGCCGCCCAGAAAGCGCACGCCCGTTTCGTACAGCTGTACCAATTTGTCGGAAAAATAATCGGCGTTGTCCCGGTATACCGTGCGTCCGTTGATTGTGGAGGGGTATCCGGAATTGGGCATAACGCTCAGGGAAGCAGCCATGGGCCCCAGCTTCTTAATTAAGGCCAGCATATGGCTGGGCCCGCACAGACAGTTGAGGCCTCCCGCATCCACCTGGGGGGTGTCCCGCACCTGGGACAGCAGGGAGCGGTAGTCGTATCCCTTTTTGGTATATCCGTCCTGGGATACAGCGAAGGAGGCGATGATACAGGCCTGTGGGCACAGGCGGCGGACTTCCAGTACCGCCGGGAGGATGGGTGAAAATTCCGCCAGGGTCTCGAACAAAAAGTTTTTGGCGCCCAGGGAGAGAAAATGGCGGACCAGCGCCAAATATTCCTCCCGGGCCGCTTCGGGCTCCAGAGGAATATACCCAATATCCGCGAAGACGGCTGTCTGGGTGCCGGCAGCAGCGCGGGAAGCGATCCGCCAGGCCTCTGTAATCAGCGCAAAAACGTCGTCCCGGGGGCCCAGCAGGGAGTTTGCGGCATAGGTGTTGGTTTTAATGGCCTGAGCGCCCGCCTGGATATATTCCCGGTGGATTTGCTCCACCAGCTGGGGATTGGTACGGCAGGCCAGCTCACAAGGGGTGTCGTCTGAGGTTTTTTGATAGTAATAGGTGCCGAAGGCGCCGTCAAAAAAGAGAACGGAGGCAGCAGTCTCCATAGATGGAACCATTCCTTTCACAATGCCGTGCGCCGTGGAAAACACCTTCCCACGGGCCCGTTTTAACGGCCCGCGGTGTCCTGGGAAGGAGGAAAACCGGACGGCGGCAGAACTGGTATTGATCGTATCATGGCGTTTTTGGGTTGTCAAGTTTTCCCTGTTTCCATGGGGGATTGCGGCTTCTTATAGATAGAAAACTTGTCAAATCTGGCACAGGGGATTGGAAGAGGATTGGCAGGCGCTGTACCGTGAAATAGGACGCCGTGGGGGCAAACCCATTCGGGCTTACTACCCGCTGACTCCGGGAAAGGGACCTAAAAAAGACCATTTTCGGCCTATTCCCGGCAGAACGGTTCGTCTGCATACTGCATTCGCCGCAGCGGATAGAAGACCTTCACGAATCTTTCCAAGCCCCAGTATCGCGCCGCCGGCCCTGCTGTTCCCGAATATATTGGCATTTGATTCGCCGCTGTTCCTAGGGGGGACTTCACGAAGCATCCCGAGCCCCGGCAAAAAATTATCAGTACCAGCGTTTCCGATTGGATTCACAATCGCTCAAAAGGGTTTTCGTGACGGCCTTTTTATTGACCTGAGGACAGAACGAGAATTTTGATTCTGTCTTTTGGCGTCAAAAAAGCGGCGACACAGCCCGTCGACTGTACCGCCGCTCAAACATCATGATTTCATTTCTGCCTGATGGGCTTCATCAGCAATGGGGCAGAAAACCTATTCTGCCATTGCCGCAATCTCACGCAGGCGCTCTACAATGGGAAGATGCTGGGTACACAGGCGCTCACAGGTTTTGCATCCAATGCAGTCGCCGGCCGCCGCCACGGGGACTCTCCAATGGTTCTCCAGGCGAGCCTTTGCGGAGTTCCCCAGGATTTTCTCATTGTAGGAATCCATATACTTGGGAATATCGATCCCCTTGGGGCATTTTTTGCAGTAACCGCAGCCGGTGCACAGATCGTTGAGAGCCACGCCGCGGTTTTCATATTCGGCAACAATCTGGCGCGCGGGTTTTTCCTGAAGGTTTTCCACAGCGCGGCAGGCGTCATCCACGTGCTCCTTTTTGGTACATCCGGCCAGAGCCACTGTAATCTCCTGATGGGAGGCCACAAAGCGCAGGGCGGCCTGGGCCACGGTGAGATCCGTGCCCTCGGTTAAGTACTGGAACATCTGCGGGTTGCGGGGAATGAGCCCGCCGCCCAGGGGGTTCATCACCACCACGCCCATTCCGCGGGCATGGGCGGCCTCGATGCCGCTCTGGCGGAACCGGTAGTTTAAGGCATTGTAGCCGATGAGCATTCCCTTGAAGCGGTCGGTAGCCACGGCGGTGCTCAGATCATCCCCCTGCATATGGGAGGAAAACACGATGTTGCGGATGAGCCCCTCGGACTTGGCCTCCTCAAAAAAGCCGTACAGCGCGTCGCACTGCGCCTCAAACATATCCAGGTTCAGCACGCACCACAGGTGGTAGAAGTCCAGGTAATCCACCTTCAGGCGGGTGAGGCTTTCTTCCAGGCGGCGGCGGAAGGCGTCCCGGCTGGTGTCGTTGTTCAGCGTGCTCAAATTTACCTTGGAGGCCACATAGTAGCTGTCTCTGGGCAGCTGGGACAGCGCCATGCCTGTGACAATTTCACTTTTATCGTCACAGTACAAGGGAGCGGTGTCAAAGTAGTTAATTCCCTTTTCATGGGCATAGAGAACCACCTCGGCACATTTTTCCAGGCGGTTTGCACGGATATCCTCCTCGTCGTACCGCATGGTTCCCATGCCGACGGCGGAAACCTTCATTGAGGTGTTTCCATACTGCTTATAATACATGACGCAGGCCGTTCCGGTCCACGGCGCTCCTTTCCTTCCTATAACCGGACACACATTTGTTCAAACAGCCTGCGCCAGATACAGCCGGACCGGCGGAAAGTCCGCTGCCGGCAGCGAAGCAGGCTGGAACAGGAAACCTCTGGGCGCCGGTGAAGAAACTCCAATACCACATAGCCGGCCCTGCCAAAGCCTCCCGATACAGATACCGTCATGATAGCATATTTTGAAAAACCTGTACAGATTTAAAAAAATATTTGGTGCTTTCCCATAAAACCAACCGAATGTTTTTATACGATTAACGGAAGCCTCAAGCCCCCGCCCGGAACGGGGCTGACGCTACGTGTCCCGGCGCTGAGCTTGCATGGGGCAAAATCGGCAGGAAAACGCCTTTGTACATGAATCGCTGTGCGGAAGGATCTCGGTGGGTGGAGTAAACTTCCATAGCAGCACCGGCGGCCCTTTGGGAAAAATCGTCAAAAAGCCGGGGCGAAGATTGGACGGAAACGCTCTGTACTTGGGCCGGGGTCAGTGGTAAACTAAAACATAGCAGAGCCGGTCCGCGGTCCGCGCTCCGGTATCAAAATACAGGGAGGAAACTATCATGGCGTTTGAAGTCACCACATCCATCAACTTAATGTTTGATTTTGAGTTCAAGTATCCGGTGCTTGAGCAGGTTGAGCGCATCCACAGGGCCGGGTTTGACTATCTGGATTTTAACTTTTCTGATTGGTCTGACAGTGAAAAATCCCCCTTTGCCCAGGAAAACTGGCGGGAGTGGGTGCAGTCTGTACGGGACTACTCCGATGCCCACGGCATCCGGTTCACCCAGGCCCACGGCCCCTTATACAATGTGTTTGGAGAGGATACCCCCCTCAAGCGCCAGCTGGACCGGCTGAGCGTGCAGTCCATCGAGGCCGCGGCCATCATGGGCATTCCGTGGATTGTTTACCATGCGGGAACCGAGCCCGGCGAGTTTGACGCGGCGCATATCGCCTCCCTCAAGGAAAAGAACCTGCGCTGGTTCGCGCCCATTGTAGAGGCCTGTGAAAAATACAATGTGGGGCTTGCCATCGAAAATATGGCTTCCGCCTTTGGAAAGCACCACGGCACGAAAAGCTGCTACTGCAGCAATACCGACGATCTGATTGAATTAGTGGATGCCTTCGGCAGTGACAAGGTGGGCATCTGCTGGGATACCGGGCACGCCAATGTGGAGCATACCAATCAGGTGGAGGACCTGAGAAAGATTGGGAAGCGCCTGAAGGCCATCCATATCCAGGATAACAACGGTGTGATGGATCAGCATCTGCCGCCCTATTTGGGTAATCTGGATTGGCCGCTGCTCATGCATACGTTCCGGGAAATCGGATACGAGGGCCCCTTCACCTTCGAGGCCCATACCGAGGTGCGCAAAATGCCCTCTCCCTGCCAGGACGACGCAATGCGCCTGCTCAAGTCCCTGGGGGACTATCTGGTCAGTTTAAAATAGGATAACCGGCTGTCTGAAAAAAGGGGACGCGGACTGTGTGGTCCGCGTCCCTTTTGCGGCCAGTACGGTCCTAAAAAAGCGGGGAGTCCCTGGAAAATCGAGCCTGCCCGCTCAAAATTGGGTTCAACGTTGCGGCGGCGGCTCAACTTGTAGTAAAATAGAAAAAGCGGCTGTCCTAAAAGGCTGTTGCGGGGGTGCGTGTCTGCCGTTTGCCTTCTGCGTGCTGCTGTGAGGATTCTACCCTTCGCGGAGGCTGCGGCAGCACCTTTTAAACAGTTCGCAGCGCCTGGACTTCCGATGCGGACACGGAATATTCTCAGAAGGAACCCTTAAAAGGAGAAAGGAAAATAGATATGGAACAAGTATCCGGCCATACCAGAGCCCGTCAGGCAGTGGGGAATGTCCTGCTGGTACTGCTGGGAAATACGCTGTACGCCCTGGGCGTGACGCTTTTCATTCTGCCCAGCGGACTGATTACCGGGGGCACCACCGGCCTTGCGCTGGTATTTGAACACGCGTTTGGGCTGCCGATCACCTGGTTTGTCTCAGGATTCAACCTGGTGATGTTTCTGCTGGGAGCCCTGGTACTGGGAAAGCGGTTTGCCGTCACCACGCTGATCAGTACCTTTTATTACCCGGTCATTCTCGGAGTATTCCAGGCGGTGCTTCCGGCTGGGGGGGCCACAACGGACAGGCTGCTGGCCACAGTTTATGCGGGGCTGCTCATTGGTGTGAGCATCGGAATTGTCATACGGGCAGGGGCCTCCACCGGCGGTATGGATATTCCTCCGCTTGTACTGCATAAGCAGTGGGGGCTTTCTGTCTCGGGCACCATGTATGCCTTTGACTTTGCTATCCTGATCTCCCAGATGCTCTTTGCCGACCGGGAACAGGTGCTGTATGGAATCCTGCTGGTACTGATTTACACGATGGTGCTGGATAAGGTGCTTCTGCTGGGACAGAGCAAAACCCAGGTGAAAATTATCAGCAAGGAATATGAGCGAATCAATGAACAGATTATCCAGCAGCTGGACAGGGGCTCCACCTTGGTTCAGGCGCAGACCGGCTACTGCCGGGAGGAAGTCCCCATCGTCCTGAGCGTCATCTCCAACCGGGAGCTGCCCAAGCTCAATCAGCTGGTAAACCAGGTGGATCCCAAGGCCTTTCTGGTGATAAGCCGGGTCAACGAGGTCAGGGGCAGGGGATTTTCCATGGGCAAGGTGTACCGGTGAGGCTCAGTTGGGGCTGGCAATGCGCACCACGCCGACAGTACCCGTTATGGACAGCGGCGCGGCGCATTCCAGACGGAACTGAATGTAAAAGGGCACCGGCCCCTGTTCAATAAAACTTCCGCCGGCGGAGAGCGGCTCAGCCGAGGTGGAGGAGTGGGCTGTGGCGTCATAGGGATCCCGGTCGGAGCGCCCTACGGTGGGAACGATGCGCAGCCAGTCCCCTGGAGCGACACTGGAAGCCTGGAACAGGTAGGTAATGAGATAGGCTCCCGGATCCAGGCGGATGGTCTGGTTGTCGCTCTCCAGGACGATGTCGCCTGTGAAGTTGTGGTAATATAAATACAGCCGCAGGATATCGGCGTTCTGATAGGTTCCCGGGAGAACCTGCAGCTGCGCATAGCTGGCGGACAATCCTCCAGCGGGGCCGGTAGGGCCGGTTGCGCCGGGAATTCCCGGTGTTCCGGCAGGGCCAGTTGGGCCGGTCATTCCAGTGGGGCCTTCAATTCCCTGCTGGCCCTGGATCCCCTGAGGCCCGGCTGCTCCTGTGGCTCCGCGCGGGCCGGTTGGGCCCTGGGGAATATAAAATTCCAGGACGGCATTCTGCGCAGTTCCAGTATTAACAACGGAAGCGTGACCGCCTGGCTGGCCTGTGCGGGTCATGGCTACAGCCACGGTTCCCGCCGGGCCGGGAACTCCAGCCGGCCCGGTTTGGCCGCGCGGCCCGGCAGGGCCCGTGCTGCCCCGGGGAATGGAAAAGTTGAGAATGGCGCTCTGCGGAGTGCCGGAATTGGTGACGCTGGCGGCTAAGCCGGGATCTCCGGTGGCGGTGGTGCCTACCGTGATAGTACCCCAGGCGCCGGGAGCACCTGTTGGCCCGGTTGCGCCGGGAATGCCTGCGCTGCCGGAAGGCCCGGTGGGCCCGGCGGCCCCTCTTGGGCCCGTGGGCCCTGCCGCTCCGGGGGCTCCCCAACATGGGAACCCGGGAGGACAGGGGGGAAGCCTGCCTGAGTTGGGATGAATCGTGTGCATAAAAGTCGTTCCTTTCTGTATCAGGATTGCGCCGTGCAGGCGCTGTGTACCCGGTATTGAGCGAATGACGGGAGAGGGCGGGTTCCTCCTATACCAGAGTATGCACGAAAAGGCAGCGGCGTCTTCTTTTCGGTATCTCCCGGTAAATTTCTGCCGCGCGGTCTGCGTTGGCCGCAGGACGGGAGTGGAGCCGGTATCCCCAAGCCGGGAGGCTGGCAGTGCACAAAGGACAACAATTTCGCTGTGCCAATGCGGCATGGCTCGAAAGAGAAGAATGGAGGTACCAGATGGACAAGAATCGGGAACAGCTCCGGGAGCTGCTGGCACGGGAGGACTTCAGCGAGATTTTTGAGCGGGCCGATACGCTTCGCCGGGAGCAGGTGGGGGATACCATCCGCGTTCGCGCACTGCTGGAGTTTTCCAATTACTGCCGGCGCAGCTGCCGGTACTGCGGGCTCAACTGCCGCAACCCCAAGCTGGAGCGTTTTCGCCTGGAGCCCGCCGAGATTGTGGAAACCGCCCTGGCGGCCCGGGAGGCAGGGTATCGTACTATCGTGCTGCAGTCCGGGGAGGATCCCTATTATACTCCGGAAATCCTTGGGGAGATGGTAAGGAAAATAAAGCCCAGCGGCATCGCCGTCACCCTCTCCTGCGGGGAGTTTTCCCGGGAGGAGTACCGGTACTTCCGCGAATGCGGGGCCGACCGATATCTTCTCAAGCATGAAACTTCAGATCCAAATTTGTATGCCGGGCTGCACCCGGATTCCACCCTGGAGCAGCGTGTGCAGTGCCAGCGTTATATTAAGGAAGCGGGCTTGGAAACCGGCGGCGGATTTATGATTGGCCTGCCGGGACAGACGCTGGATACGATTGCGGGGGATTTGCTGCTGCTGCGTGAAATTGGATGTGATATGGCGGGGATTGGCCCGTTTCTGCCCCATCCGGACACGCCGCTGCGGGATGCCGCCCATGGCAGCGCTCAGCTGACCATGCGGGCTGTGGCACTGGCAAGGCTTCTGCTGCCCCGGGCAAACCTGCCTGCCACAACAGCCCTGGGAGTGCTGGACGCCAAGGAAAAACGCAGTGTGTTCTCCTGCGGGGCAAATGTCATCATGCAGAAGGTGACGCCTCAGCGCATGAAGAACCTCTATCAAATTTATCCCGCCTCCTTTGAGGAGGTGGACATTCCTGAGGGCCGAAAACGGGTGGAACAAGAGATTGTCTCCCTGGGAAGGATTCCGGAATAAAAAATAGTATTGTGATCCAATGAAACCCGGCTGATAGTTGGATACTATTTTTTGATACACGGGAATGAAAATCTAGCGATTTTCTTTTGATGTATGATAAATAGTCTTGTGATCCGATTGAACCCGATGGATATTTGCATACTATTTTATTTTGCACGGGTGTCAACCCTAACGCGCTGCGTTAGGGTCTGGAAGAAGCCCTCAGACGCACAGCGTCTGCCTTTTCTATAGAAAAAGGCCGGACTTCTTCAAAGTTGATGAATGCTGGTTTCCTTTGATGTAAGAAAAAATCCCATTGATGTGAGAATCAGTTCCCCGCCGCCTGGGCGGGTTCCCCTGCAATCTGCCCTGCCGGCGTCGGGCGACCTGGCGGCTTGAGTCCGGCCCCAGCCGGTAGGTCTTGCGGTTCCCCGCTCCATGCTCTGTGGAACCTGTCCAGTACGGCAAAGCGGGAAAAGCGCCCATCCGGCGGACGGCTGGATATATCCGGAAGGTTCTTCAGGAGGCCCTGGAGGTGTAAGGCGTATTTCTAAGTATGTCCGGCCTTAGCCTAACCGGGGCTTTCGCCGGGTGCATCGGGGGATTCCGGAAACATGGAGAGGACGTGAGAGGCATCGCATACGGTACAGAAACGACTGTGTATTATCCTAAAAAAGGAGCATCATGTTACCATGCATATTTCTATAGATCCAGTTACCAAAGAGCTGCAGGCGCAGGTTTGTGCCCTGCGGCTGTCTTCCGGACAGGAGCACTTCATCGAACCAGTAGAAGAATGCCTCCAGGAGGCCCGTCAGCTGAGCCTTTGGCGGCCTGTAGCGTTGTCCTTCCAGGGTGAGCTGATCGGATTTGCCATGTACGGACAGTTCCCCCAGGAGGGAGGGCGTGTCTGGCTGGACCATTTTTTAATCGACAAGAATTTTCAGGGAAAGGGCCTGGGCAAAGCGGCGTTTGCCGCCTTACTGGAACGGCTCGTCCAGGAATACCGGTGTTCGGAAATCTACCTGAGCCTGTATTCTGAGAACACCGCCGCCATTCGCCTGTATGAAAAATTTGGGTTCCGGCCGAACGGAGAAACCGATTATAACGGGGAGACGGTCATGGTGGCCTCTTGCACGGCGGGAGGAGAATCGGACGCCTCATCGGAAAAATAATTCAATTTTTGGAAGATTCTTGTGGGATTAGGCCGATTTCTTGACTTTTCCCCAGTTTTCTATTATCATGAACAACGATAACGCGGGCCGCCGCGGCCAAAGGACACCTGGCCCCACAGACGGTTCGGATGTTTTGTGTTTTCAGGGTAGGACAAGGGTCCGGCGACCGGTTGGGTTGCCGGATTTTTTTCTTACCGGAAAAGAGAACCCTACCGCTTCCCGTTTTTTCTCCGGAATGTGATTCATGGGGAACGCTGGGATGTCAGGATATCGGCCATTGGGCTGATTGTCCCCAGCCATACGGCAATTACGTCGGCGCAGACGGACAAGTACCCTGGGCGGGGGAATCTGCGGGTAAAATATTGGAATATGATATCAGTTAAGACGGTCGGGCCCGTTGTGGATTGGCAGTAAAGCAATAACCCGGCATATTTATAGTTAAAGGAGGGAGCGCCCCATGCCCCAGCTGGAGGAATTTTGCTATCAGGACGGAAAACGCCTGCGGTGCGGCTACACCACCGGTTCCTGTGCCGCTGCTGCCGCAAAGGCTGCCGCAACGATGCTTTTGCTGGGGCACCGGGTTTCCAAGGTGACGCTGGAAACTCCGGCTGGCATTACGCTGGAGCTGCCGGTGGAGAATGCACAGTGGGATGCCAGCCACGCCAGCTGCGGCGTACGCAAGGATGCGGGGGACGATCCGGACGTTACCCATGGGCTTCTTATCCAGGCGCAGGTTTCCTTTATCCCTGGCGAGGGAATTGTATTGGACGGCGGCCCCGGCGTGGGCCGGGTGACACAGCCGGGATTGGAATGCCCTGTGGGGCAGGCGGCCATCAACCGGGTGCCCAGGCAGATGATTCTGGATGCTGTTGCTGATGTGGCGGCGCCTCTGGAGCTAAGCTGCGGGCTGCGGGTGCTCATCTGTGTTCCCCAGGGGGAGGCTGTGGCAAAAAGGACTTTCAATCCCCGACTGGGAATTGTGGGGGGGATTTCCATTTTGGGAACCAGCGGGATTGTAAAGCCCATGAGCGAGGAGGCTTTGGCGGAGTCCATCTGCCTGGAGATCCGCCAACGGGCGGCTAAGGGAGAGCGGGAGCTTCTTTTGGCTCCGGGAAATTACGGCGGGGATTTTTTAAGCCATACCCTGGGGATTCCCATGGGCAGGGCCGTGTTTTTTTCTAACTTTCTGGGACAGGCCCTGGACTGCGCCCGCCAGTGTGGGATCCTGCGTATTCTGCTGGTGGGGCATATCGGCAAGCTCATCAAGGTGGCGGCAGGGGTAATGAACACCCATTCCCACTGGGCCGATTCCCGGCTGGAGGTGCTCACTGCCCATGCGGCTATGGCTGGAATAGATGCCTGTACGGCACGTCAGCTCATGGGCTGTGCCACCACGGATGCCGCACTAAAAATCCTGGAGGAAAAAAAGCTGCTGCGGGCGGTTATGGAGAGTGTGATGGAGCGTATTTCCTTCCACTTAGCCCAGCGGGTAGGGCAGGAATTTCCCATCGAGGCCATTGTGTTTTCCAAGGAGTGGGGAATTTTAGGCGTTACACCGGGGGCCCGGGAGATGGCGGAACACTTTCAGTGAACACGAACGATTCCATGAGACGGGATGCAAGAGAACCCGTTTTGAAATAAAGGAGAGTATCAGGGATGTCTGGAACACTTTATGGTATTGGAGTAGGCCCGGGAGATCCGGAGCTGATGACCCTCAAGGCTGTCCGGCTCATTGAGGAGAGCCAAATCATCGCGGTGCCCAAATCCTCAGATGAGGCCCAGAGCACTGCCTATCAGATTGCCTGCGCGGCGGCTCCGCAGTGCAGGAAAAAGCCTGTACTGATGCTGGATATGCCGATGACCCGGGACCGCCAGCTCTGGGAGCGCAGCCATGACCAGGCTGCGGCGTCCATTATCAACTGCCTGCAAGAGGGGAAAGATGTGGCGTTTCTCACATTAGGGGATCCCTCAATCTATTCTACCTATATTTATGTCCATGAGCGTGTACTGCGTCGGGGCTATGCGGCGAAGATGGTAGCGGGAGTTCCCTCCTTCTGTGCGGTTGCGGCCCGGCTCAACGAGAGCCTGACGCAGGCCGCCAGCCCGCTTCACATTATTCCGGCCTCTTATCAGGGGGTCGAGGAATCGCTGGAGTGGCCCGGTGTGAAGGTGCTGATGAAAACCGGGCGTTCGCTGCAGAAGGTACGTTGGCTGCTCCAGGAGCAGGGTGTGGCTGATTCTGTGAAAATGGTTCAGAAATGCGGGATGCCTGGGGAGCGGGTGTATGAATCCCTGTCTCAGGTTCCGCAGACAGCCAGCTATTTTTCCATCTTAGTGGTACCGCCCAAGGAGGAAACGAAATGATTCAGTTTGTAGGAGCCGGCAGCGGGGCCGAGGATTTAATCACGGTGCGGGGAGCGCGCCTGCTGGCGGAGGCAGATGTTATCATCTACGCAGGTTCCCTGGTAAATCCGAAGCTGCTGGAGTATAAAAAGGAAAGCTGTGAGGTTTACAACAGCGCCCATATGACTCTGGAAGAGGTCTTTGCCGTGATGCAAAAGGCCCACGGCGAGGGAAAGCTGGTGGTACGCCTGCATACGGGGGATCCCTGTTTATATGGCGCCATTCAGGAACAGATGGACTTGTTGAACGCTCAGAATATCCCCTACGATGTGGTGCCGGGGGTCAGTTCCTTCTGTGGGGCGGCAGCGGCGCTCAAGGCGGAGTATACCCTGCCTGAGGTTTCCCAGACGGTGATTATCACCCGCATGGCAGGGCGGACGCCGGTGCCCCAGCGGGAAGAAATTGCCTCTTTGGCGGCCCATGGAGCCACAATGGTGATTTTTTTGAGCACCGGGCTGTTGGATGGGCTCACCGCACGCCTTCTGGAAGGCGGCTATCGGCCGGAAACCCCTGCGGCAATTGTCTATAAAGCCACCTGGCCTGAGCAAAAGGTGGTTTTGGGAACAGTGGGAACCCTGGCGGAGCTGGCGCGGGAAAACGGCATAAGCAAGACGGCGCTGATTATAGTGGGCGAGGTGCTGAACCGCGCGGGGGAGCGCTCTAAGCTCTATGATCCCGCGTTTACCCATGAGTTCCGGGAAGCTGTGCAATAGAAGGCGGGCCCTCCGGCTATTGGAGCATCCGGTTTACTGACGGCACGGCGGCAGGAAGCACGGGCCTATCCTCAAGCCGGGATCAATGGGGGAGTTTGAGGCCGGATATAGCGGCCCTTCAGATATCGTGGCCTTACGGGATTTTATAAAGCGGGCGGTACTGCTGAAGGTCAATGGCAAAGAGGAAAACTGCAAGTTGAAAAACACATTTGTACCAGCATTTTGTGCCTTTGAGGCCGAATGAATTGAAAGCTTGCGGGCTCAAACCGTTGCCGTTGAAGAAAGGAAGGTTCGTTTCTGTGAAAATAGAGCTGCTGGCGTTTTCTCATCGGGGGGCGCTTCTCTGTAAGAAACTGTGTGATGTTTTGGGCGCGCAGAGCGAGGAGGTGCAGGGATTTGCCGCAGAGGCCTATGCCGGGCGCGCAGGGCTGTGTGTGAAACGGGAACCGCTGGCAGAGTGGACGGCCCGGGCTTTTGGGAGCGCGGACGCTCTTGTGTTCGTAGGTGCCTGTGGGATTGCCGTGCGCGCCATAGCGCCGCTGCTGCGGGGAAAAACGAAGGATCCGGCGGTCGTGGTGCTGGACGAGAGCGGCAGGTTCTGCATCTCCCTTGTCAGCGGACACTTGGGCGGGGCGAATGAATTGGCGCAGCGCTGTGCCGCCATCGTGGGCGCGCAGCCGGTTATTACCACGGCGACGGATGTGCGGGGTGTTTTTGCCGCGGACGACTGGGCCCGCAGAAACGGCTGTTTTGTTGCCAATCCCAGGGCGATTCAGGAAATATCCAGCCGTCTGCTGGATGCCCGGGAGGTAGGGCTTTTTTCCCGTTTTGCCATACAGGGGGAGTTGCCCGCCGGGGTAACGCTTGGGGAATATGAGGCGGGGATTTGCTTATCCTGCCGGGTGGAGAAGCCCTTTGCCGTCACGTTGAATCTGGTGCCCAGGGCTGTAACGCTGGGAATCGGCTGCCGGAGAGGAACGCGGCAGGAGAGCATTGCCCAGGTGGTGCGGGCGTTTTTGGAGGAGAATCAAATTCCCTTCCAAGCCATACAGGATGTGGCCTCTATCGATCTGAAAAAAGAGGAGGAGGGCCTTCTGGATTTTTGCCAAAGATACGGCCTTCCCTTTTATACCTATTCGGCGCCGCAGCTGATGTCGCCCCAGGTACAGGGAGAGTTTTCCTCCTCCCCGTTTGTACTGCGCACCACGGGTGCGGACAATGTATGCGAGCGGGCGGCGGTCTGCCATAGCGGCGGGGCGCTGCTGGCGGCAAAGACCGCCCGGGACGGCGTAACAGTGGCGGCGGCTGTGGCTCAGCTGAGGTTTCGTTTTACAGACGGTACAGGCGCCTGTTTGTCCCTGGAAAAATAGAGTATGATACGATAACGTAATTTTGTGGTAAACTGAAAAGAGCCCCCTTTTAAAGGCTTTGGGCAAGGCAAAACGGCTTGCGTCATAAGAGGAAAGGGCAGGCAGGCGATGTCCCCGTGAACACTGTCGCAGAGCGGGACGCTACAGCGGCACAGCCCTTCGTACCGGCATCAAAACGAAAGCGGAGCGCTGTACTTGGGTGGGAGGGCTCGTCCCAATTCCAATCGGTATGAGCCTTTTGCAGCGGACATGACCCGGCTGGATTTTTAAAACACGGGCTTTCGCAATGACGACTGCGTTTTTGAGAGGAAGAACCACCCAAGACGCTGAACATCTGGATGATCCGGAGGAAGGCAGTCTTTCATTCAATGAACCGGGCGGCACCGATCCGGCATTCTGCCAATATACTGGGTGCCGCGCTGAGAATACAGAAGAAATGATAAAAAGGAGTTAGCCAATGAAACTCTATGTGGTAGGGCTGGGCCCTGGTTCCCTGGACGGCATGACTATGCAGGCGATGAACGCTCTGCGCGCCAGCGACGTACTGGTAGGCTATACGGTGTACCTGGATTTAATCCGGGAAGCCTTTCCCGAAAAGCGTTTTCTTTCCACTCCGATGAAGCAGGAGGCCCAGCGCTGCCGGATGGCGGTTGAGGAGGCCTTGAAGGGGCAGACTGTCAGTATGGTGTGCTCCGGCGACAGCGGGGTATACGGCATGGCAGGGCTTGTGTATGAGGTGTCCCAGGAATATGAGCCCATTGAGATTGAGATTATCCCGGGTGTGACGGCGGCGTGCAGCGGCGCGGCCCTTTTGGGAGCACCCTTGATTCATGATTTTGCCCTCATCAGCCTGAGCGATTTGCTCACACCGCTGGAAAAAATCCATCAGCGTTTGGACTGTGCCGCCCAGGCGGACTTCGCCTTGTGCCTGTATAATCCCGCCAGCAAAAAGCGCAGGGACTACCTGCGGGACGCCTGTGAAATTATTCTGCGTTACCGGGATGAAGAAACCCCGGCGGGGATTGTGCGCAACATCGGCCGCGAGGGCCAGGAGGCCCGGGTCCTGACGCTGGGCCAGCTGCGCGATGAGCAGGTGGATATGTTCACCACGGTGTTTATCGGCAACTCCCAGACTAAGCGCATCGGCGAAAAAATGGTGACGCCCCGGGGCTATCGCCTGTAGGAAGGCTGCTACTTCACCAAAGGTCTCCCGAAGATATCCTGCAGTGAGGGATAGATAGGGCAGCAGTTCACAGTTCAGCTGCCCTATGCGTATTAATCTTTCACGAATATCCTCAGCGTATCGGCTGTGATGAGCTGCGGTTGGAAGAACGCGCTGCCCCATTGCTTCTGCACCGGAGCAATATCCGGAAAAGGAGCTAAAGTATGGTGCCTGAGGTTCTGGGTTAGTATACAAGGTTCGCTTTTGTTTTTGATAACGGTTGGCGGGCATCCATGGATTTCCTCTGTGCCCGGCAGCCCCAGCCGGTGATTTTTCCGGAAAGGAGGGACTACTTCTATGGAACAGACTCTTCGTGCCAGGCTGCTGGTTTTCGGCGGCACCACAGAGGCAAGAGAGCTCCTGGAGCTGCTGGCATCCCAACCGGTGTGGGTGCATCTGTGCATTGCCACCCCTTATGGCGGCCAGCTACTGAAATTGGGAGCCAATCAAACAGCTGATGTGGGGAGAAAGAGCGCCGATGAAATGGCTGAACTTCTAAAAGCTGAGCGGTTTGACGCCGTCATCGACGCCACCCACCCCTATGCCCGGGAGGTGACCCAAAATATCCAGGAGGCCTGCCGAAGGACGCAGACTCCCTGTTTGCGCCTGCTGCGGGAGGAAAATAAGGCGGGGAAGTGCGGCTGTATTGAGGTTTCCAGCGCTGAGAAGGCCGCCCAGCTGCTGGACACCCTGCCCGGGGTTGCCCTTGTGACCACCGGAAGCAAGGAGCTCGAGGCCTTTACGGCGGTGCGCGGTTATCAGGAACGCCTGTTTGTGCGGGTGCTGCCAACGCCGCAGGTGCTTCAGCACTGCCGGGAACTGGGGTTTCCCCCCAAGCAGTGCATTGCCATGCAGGGCCCCTTTTCCCAGGCGCTCAACGAGGCGCTTCTGCACCAGATTGGCGCCAAATATCTAATCACCAAGGAGTCTGGCTGGGCGGGGGGCTTTCCCGAAAAGGCGGCGGCGGCCCGAAGCGCCGGGGCGCAGCTCATTGTGATCCGACGTCCGCAGGAGGACGGGTATTCCTTTGGGAAACTGCTGGAACAGCTGCATGAGCGCTTTGGCCTTTCGCTGCCCGCCCCAGACGGTCTTCCTGCAGAGACGGCATCCGCGCAGGAGAGCCCTTGCCCGCCGTGTCAAACAGCGTCCCGCTGTTTTCCCTTCTACCGCAGGATTTACGGGAAAAAGGCCGTAATGGTGGGAGCGGGGGCCATCGCTCTGCGCAGAGTAAAGACGCTGCTGGAGTTTGGAGCGCAGGTTACCGTAATTGCGCCGAGGGCTGCTGAGGAAATCCGCCTGCTGGATGCCCAGGGAACCATTTGCTGGGAGCGCCGGGAATACCGTTTTGGGGACTGCCGCGGTGCTTTTCTTGCGGTAGCGGCGACAGACAGCCGAAAGGTCAACCGGCAGGTGGGCCAGGAGTGTACGCAGTCGGACATTCCGGTGAGCGTGGCGGACTGCCGGGAGGAATGTACCTTTTATTTTCCCGCGGTGATAGCTCAGGATTCCGTCGTCGTCGGGGTCTGCGCGGGCGGACTGGATCATGGCCTTGCCAAGCGCACCGCCCGGAGGATCCGGGAGCGTTTTCGGGAAATTTTACCGCAACAGGATGGGGAGGAATAAAGATGCACACAGGAAAGGTTTGGCTGGTTGGGGCGGGCCCGGGGGATCCGGGGCTCATGACACTGCGGGGCAGGCAGGTTCTCGGGCAGGCCCAGGTGGTTGTTTATGACAGCCTGGTGGGCCCGGGGGTGCTGGGAATGGTGCCCCAAAATGCTCAATGCATCGATGTGGGCAAGCGGGCCGGAAACCATCCTGTCCCTCAGGAGCAGATCAACGCCATCCTGCTCAGGGAGGCGCAAAAGGGCCTGCGGGTGGTCCGTCTGAAGGGCGGGGATCCCTTTGTGTTTGGCCGCGGCGGTGAGGAACTGGAGCTGCTGTGCCAGCATGGCATTGATTTTGAAATTGTACCGGGCATTCCCTCGGCGGTGGCGGTACCGGCCTATGCCGGAATCCCGGTGACCCACCGGGACTGCTGCTCCTCCTTTCATGTCATCACCGGGCACACCCGCAAGGGGCAGGGGCCACAAATCGACTTTGAAGCGTTGGTACGCCTGAAGGGGACGCTGGTGTTTTTGATGGGGGTGTCCTCCCTTGAGGCCATTTGCAGGGGCCTTATGGAAGCGGGAATGTCCGAGAAGATGCCTGCCGCAGTCCTGGAGCGGGGCACTACGGCTTTTGCCCGGCGGGTGGTCTCTACCTTGGCGTTATTGCCAAAAGATGCCCTCCAAGCCCAAATCGGGACTCCCGCCATCATTATTGTGGGGGAGGTCTGTGCACTGGAGAGCCAGTTTGCCTGGAGCGAAAAACGGGCTCTGGGCGGGATGCGGGTGGTTTTGACACGGGCAAGGGGAACCTCGGAATCTCTGCGGGAGAAGCTGCAGCAGCGGGGAGCCGAGGTTGTGGAAATGCCGATGATCTCCACCCGGCTCCTAGAGGAACCCTCCGGGCTGGATGCGGCATTGCAGCGCCTGGGAGATTTTGGCTGGCTTGCGTTTACCAGCGCCGCGGGAGTCCGGCATTTTCTTACCTATCTGAAAAAAAGCCGCCGGGACATCCGCTGTCTTGCTGGACTGCGCCTTGCGGCAATCGGGCCGGCTACCTGCCAGGCCTTGGAACAGGCTGGACTGATGGCGGATTTAGTTCCCGGGGAGTATACGGCGGCTGGGCTGGGGGAGGCGCTTTCTCAGGCGGCACGCGGGCAGCGGGTTTTACTGCTGCGGGCCAAGGTGGCCTCTGCCCAGCTGACCAGGTGCATGGAAGAGGCGGAAATTGACTATGAGGACGTTCCGCTCTATGAGACAGCCGACGAAGCCTCCCTGCTCTCCCCACAGGGGGTGCTCACCGGGGATTCCCGGGAATTTGTATGCTTTTTGAGCGCTTCGGCGGTGCGGGCCTTTGCTGCACAGTGCCAGCCGGAGGTACTCAAACAGGTACAAGCCGTCTGCATCGGGGAGCCCACAGCGGCGGCTGCCGAACAGGCGGGAATGCGCGCTTTTGTGGCTGCCTGCGCCTGTGAGGACGCCATGGTGCAGCGCTTGGAGGAGCTCTGGAAGGCCCGGGGATAGCAACTTCTTTGTGAAGATGGATATCGGAGGCGGCAAAAGCTTCTTTTTCAAAGTAAATATATGAGGCCGCCGCTGTGCCCTGTCCAAGGACAGCCCGCTCTTTACAGCCGTGGAATAGGGAATTCACAGGGAAAGGCAGTGCTGTTAGCCGCCTGAGACTGCCATACGCCCAGAGAGCTGCGGCCGGATGGCTTATAGCTGGCCCGGCAGGGCCGTGCATGGGAACATCCAAGCGACAGTCTGCGGCCAGCGGCGGAGTTACCAGAAAATCGGAAACTTATGATGCTGGGATACGCTCCAGGACGGAACAAAAGCATTCAGCATAAAATTTTGCGCCTGTTGTATCCGGAAAATGGAACCTCATGCAGAGAGGGAACCGGCACAGCTTGAGAAAGGACGGGATATGTATGGCACGACAGGTAACGATTGTAGGGATTGGGATGGGGAATCCCGATACCATGACGCTGCGGGCGCGCCGCGCACTCGAGAGCTGCGACTGTCTGATTGGAGCCGGGCGTATGCTGGAGAGTATCCCGTTCGGGCCCAAAGAGCGACTGGCCCAGTTTTCCCCCCAGCCCATTGTGAGGTTTTTGCAGGAACATTTGCAGTTTGAGCATATCTGCGTGGCCATGTCCGGGGACGTGGGCTTTTACAGCGGCGCAAAAAAGCTGGCGGAGGCTTTGGGTGAGGAGTTTCAGGTGGAGTTTGAGCCGGGGATCAGTTCGCTGTCCTATTTCTGTGCCAAATGTGCCACCTCCTGGGACGATGTTTTAACGGTGAGCGTCCATGGGCGCGCCGCACAGGTGACCGGGCCGGTTCGCCATCACAAAAAGGTGTTCTTTATCACCGGCAACACCCACACCGCCGCACAGATCTGCCGTCAGCTCACCCAGGCGGGTTTGGGGGACTGCCGGGTGTCCGTGGGGGAAAACCTCTCCTATGCCTGTGAACGTATCGTGCACGGCACTGCCCGGGAACTGATGGGCCAGGAGTTTTCACCGCTGAGTGTAGTATTGGTGGAAAACCCGCACTGGCAGCGTCGTCAGGTGGTGCCGGGTATCCCGGACGAGGAGTTTTTGCGGGATAAGGTACCTATGACCAAGTTTGAGGTGCGCTGCGCTTCCGTTTCCCTGTTGGGGGTACGGGACGGGGATATCCTCTATGACATCGGGGCGGGAACCGGCTCGGTCAGTGTGGAGCTGGCCCGGTGCTGTCCTATGGGGAGCGTATACGCCATTGAAAAAAAACCGGAAGCCATCGCTCTTCTGGAAAAAAACCGGGAACGCTTTGGCGTCGAAAACCTGGTGATTGTACCGGGAGAGGCGCCTGAGGCGCTGTTGGAGCTGCCGGCGCCGGACAGGGCGTTCATCGGCGGGAGTTCCGGCAATCTCAGCGAGATCTTTGAAGCGCTCCTGCGCAAAAATCCGGGAATTCACCTGGTGGTAAGCGCCGTCACCTTGGAAACCCTCACCCAGGCCACCCAGTGCGTCCAGCGGTATTCCATGCGGGAGGTACAGATTTCGCAGGTAACTGCGGCCAGAGCCCGCCGGGTTGGAAACTATCACATGATGACGGGCCAAAACCCTGTATGGCTGATCTGTGCCCGGGGAAACGGGGAGGAACTGCCATGCTGAACCTGACTGCCAACTCCCCAAGGCTGATGCTGACGGCGTGCGGCAGCGGTTCGGGGAAAACTACGGTTGCCTGCGCGCTGCTGCGGGCGTTTTCCAAGCGTGGGGTGCGCCTAGCTTCCTTCAAGTGCGGCCCGGATTACATCGATCCCATGTTCCATGCCAAGGTGCTGGGAGTCCCCTCCTCGAACCTGGACAGCTTTTTCTTTTCTCCCGCCATTCTTCGGGGGCTTTTGGCCCGCCGAGGTCAAAACGCACAGCTGTGCGTTTTGGAGGGGGTTATGGGCTACTATGATGGGATTGGGGAATCTGAACGGGCCAGCTCCTATGAGGTGGCCCGCCTGACAAAAACTCCGGCGGTGCTGGTGGTACCGGCAAATGGGATGGCCCTGTCCGCGGCGGGAATTGTCAAGGGAATGCTGGAGCTGCGGGAGGACAGTAATCTGGCGGGAGTGATTCTCAATGGAATCTCCCCCATGCTGGGGCGTTCCCTGGCGAAGATGATTCAGCGGGAAACCGGTGTGCGGGTGTACGGCACCTTTCCGCCCATGGAGGATTGCAGCTTTGAGAGCAGGCATTTGGGACTGGTGACGGCAGGGGAAATTCAGGATATCCGGCAAAAACTGGACAGGCTGGCGGATGCGGCGCAGGAATTTCTGGATTTGGACGGGCTTTTTCAGTTAGCACAGTCTGCTGTGCCGCTGAGCGGGGAGTGGCCGCAGTTTGAAGCGGCTGAGAACGCTCCCACGATTGCCGTGGCCCGGGACGACGCCTTCTGCTTTTACTATCCGGATGCGCTGGAACTGCTGCAGGAAGCGGGCGCGCGCCTGGAGTACTTTTCTCCCCTGGCGGGTCAGCCGGTGCCGGAGCATGCCGGCGGCCTGCTGCTGGGGGGCGGCTATCCGGAACTCTATGCCGCACAGCTGAGCGGGGGCAACTCCCTTGGTTCCATCCGTCAGGCTGTTCTTGCTGGGATGCCATGCATCGCGGAGTGCGGCGGGTTTATGGTCCTGCATCAGCGGATGCAGGGAGCAAATGGAGAAAGTTACCCTATGGCGGGCGTCATCGAGGGAGAATGCCGCAAAACCCAGCGGCTCCAAAGGTTCGGCTATGTTACCCTGACGGCCAAGCGGGATACCTTTTTGCTTCGCCGGGGAGAGCAGGTGGCGGCTCATGAGTTTCACTATTGGGACAGTACCTACAACGGAGAGGATTTTGTGGCGCAAAAGCCGTCGGGCTCCCGCAGTTGGGAGTGTATCCATGCCAGGGGAAACCTGCTGGCGGGGTATCCGCACATCCATTTTCTCTCCAATTGCTCCCTGGCTCCCCGCTTTGTTTCAGCGTGCCGGCAGTGGGAACAGGAGCAGAGAAAAAAATGATACTCTGCTTCACCGGGAGGGGCTGCTTCG
The DNA here is from genome assembly GCA_021771035.1 of Marvinbryantia formatexigens. Taxonomy (GTDB): domain Bacteria; phylum Bacillota; class Clostridia; order Oscillospirales; family Ruminococcaceae; genus CALXEM01. The sequence continues at coordinate 311,227 of JAETPU010000002.1, forward strand.
TTCCCCTTGTAAAATAGGCTTGGATACCTTCAGGCGGAACTGTACCGTGCGAAAGGCGCAATGGAACCTCTTGGGGGATTTTTCCAAACACACGCCGCAGGGATTTGCTGCGGGCACGAGGAGCCTGGCGCTGCAGGAGGAGTAGTTCAAAACTAAAAAAGGAGGATTGGCTGGTTTATCCTGTTTTTAGTACAATCAGCCATGGCATAAAAATGACACTATCACAGACCCTTGATGTAATCCGTCCTCTGGATGAAAAAGCCATGGAAGCCGCAAGAAACCGCTGGAACAGTGTGGCGAAGCCTCTGGGAAGCCTGGGGCTTTTGGAGGACGTTATCGTAAAAATTGCAGGTATCACCCGCAGCCCCCGCATCGATTTATCCAAGCGGGCGGTTGTGGCTTTCTGTGCGGACAACGGCGTGGTCCAGGAGGGGGTAACCCAGTGCGACAGCAGTGTCACCGCGGTGGTGACTGAGAATTTTTCCTCCGGGGACAGCAGTGTCTGTAAAATGGCCGCGGTGGCGAATGCCCGGGTGGTGCCGGTGGATATCGGGGTTGCCCGAGAGGTTCACGGCGAGAATATCGTCCGTGCCAAGGTGGCCTATGGAACAAAAAATATGGCCCTGGGCCCTGCCATGAGCCGGGATGAGGCGGTGCAGGCCCTGGAAATTGGAATCCGCATGGCCCAGCAGATGAAGGAAGAGGGCTGCCGGATTTTGGCTACCGGGGAGATGGGCATCGGCAACACCACCACCAGCAGCGCTTTGACAGCGGTGTTTCTGCAGCGGGATCCCCAGGAGGTGACCGGCCGGGGGGCCGGGCTCTCCAGTGAGGGGCTGATGCGCAAGATGCAGGTCATCCGCCGGGCCATCCAGGTAAACCGTCCCAACGCGGGGGATGCCTTGGATACCCTGAGCAAGGTGGGAGGGCTTGACATTGCCGGGATGGCAGGGCTCTTTTTAGGAGGCGCGGCGCTGGGAATTCCCGTGCTCATCGACGGGTTTATCTCTGCGGCTGCGGCGCTGACGGCGGTACGGCTTTGCCCGGCGGTGCGGGAGTACCTGATAGCCTCCCATGTCTCCCGGGAGCCGGCGGGAAGCCTGCTCATGAGGGAATTGGGAGCCGAGCCCTTTTTGGACGCGCGGATGTGCCTGGGCGAAGGAACCGGCGCTGTGGCGGTACTGCCGATTCTGGATATGGCGGCGGCGGTCTACAGCCAGATGAGCACCTTTGCCGAGATTCAAATCGAGGAATACAAGCCTCTTGTGTAGAAGGGGGAGAAACAGCGGTGCTGACTTTGGTGACGGGCGGCTCTGCCAGCGGAAAAAGTGAATATGCGGAGGGGGAGGTGCTGGCCCTGGGCGAGGGGCGGCGCATCTATCTTGCCACAATGATGCCCTTTGATGAGGAATGCCGCCGCAGAATCGCGCGGCACCGCCGGATGCGGGCCCGGAAGGGCTTTGAGACAATAGAGAGATACACCGGTTTGGCGGGGATACAGGTACCGCAGAACTGTGTTGTGCTGCTGGAATGCCTGTCCAACCTGGTGGCAAATGAGATCTATTCGCCCCAGGGAGCCGGGGAACAGGGGGCCTTTGAGGCGGTGGAGGCGGGAATCCAGTCCCTGTGCCGGCAGGCCAGGGCAGTGGTTGTGGTCTCCAACGAGGTGTTCTCCGACGGTGCCGCCTATGACGCGTCTACCATGCGCTATCTGGAGATTTTAGGGGCGCTCAACTGCCGGCTGGGCGAGCTGGCCCAGCGGGTGGTGGAGGTGGTGTACTCCATCCCGGTTGTCCATAAAGCTCCCGGGATATCCGATGGGGCCGGACTTGTGGCAAAAAGCGGTGCACCGGCGGGAAAACCTGGCTGCCGCAGCTTGAAAAGCGGTGCGTGATACCCTCTCTCATCCGTCCGGCGGGCAGTCACAGCGGCCTCCGCAGAAAATTCGGGCGCCGTTCGGGATGGTACCGTGCGTTTTGGATACGGCTGTGTGCTCCCGGGGTTAAATGCGGGAAATAAGCGGAATGGGTTTCTCTGAAAGGGCGAGATTTTCCGGCTGTTTTTGCTGCATACGGAGAAGGGCTCAAGGGGATCCCGGGAGAAAACGCTGGCAGGGATATTTGAGCCCCTATAAAATCCCTTTGAGCAAAAGCTGCGGCACCGGGGTGTCAAACGAATCCAAGCGTCCAGCCAATGCCTGCGTTTTTGGAAGGCGCTTCAACAGATCCCCGGCAGGGCGCGTGAGCGGGGGATCGCCGGTACGGCAGAAGGGTTCCGGCAAAGATCGGAGCGGCAGGGGAGCTGACGGCCTACAGCTGCCCTGCGGCCCCGAAAAGCACCTCTGTGCTGTCCGGGAAAACACAGGGATGCGGGGAACACAGAAGAGTGCTGGAACTATCGTTTTGAAGACAGCTCGGGCCTTTCTCCCGGAAAATCCGGCCTGCACGGGCAGTGTCCAGCGGCTCAAAGCCCAGAGACGACCGGGCGAATCCGGCTGTGAGGGGTATCTTATTTTAAAACGGAAAAGGATGAACAGCGATGAACAAAATCCGGCGGATGGCGGCGTCTTTGGATATCGCCTTTACCATGTATTCCCGGGTGCCCATGCCCATGGTGGAGTGGAGCCAGGAGAATATGCGGGATGCCATGTGCTTTTTCCCGTTGGTGGGGGCGCTCATTGGACTGCTTTTTTATGGCTGGGGGCTTCTGTGCCAGGCCATGGGCTTTTCTGGGGTGTTCTTCGCCGCCATTGCCGTGGTGCTCCCGGTTTTAGTGACGGGCGGTATCCATCTGGATGGATTCTGCGATACGATGGATGCACTGGGTTCCCACAGAGAAGTGGAAAAAAAGCTGGAGATCCTCAAGGATTCCCATATCGGGGCCTTTGCGCTGATTGGCTGCGGCGCATTATTGATTGCCCAGCTGGGGATTTTTCACCAGTTCTCCCGGCACTTCTATGGGCTGGAGGTTTTATCCCTGGGGTTTGTTTTCTCCCGGGCCCTCAGCGGGCTTGCCGTGGTGCGGTTTCGCTGTGCAAAGACCAGCGGCCTGGCGGCTACGTTCTCCAACGCGGCGCATAAACGCCGGGTTACCCTTGTTTTAGCGGGATACCTGGTGGTTTGCGCGGCAGGGATGCTGTGGCTGAGCCCCATTTTAGGTGGGGCGGTTCTCTTGGCTGGGGCCGGAGTGTTTTTATACTACCGCGTAATGGCCTACCGGCAGTTTGGCGGCATTACCGGAGATTTGGCAGGTTATTTTTTACAGCTGTGTGAGGCCGCCATGGCTCTGGTTACAGCGATTGTGGGAGGAATACTATGCGCCTTATAATCGGAGGAGCCCATCAGGGCAAGCTGCAGGCGCTTCTGGCGCAGACCGGCTGGAAATCTGAGGATCTTTTGGACGGTGAAACCTGCTCCCTTTCGGAGATTTCCCGCGCCAAGGGGATCAACCGGCTGCACCGGCTGATTTTCCGTCTGCTCAGGGAAGACAGGGACGCCGCCGCGTGGATCGAGGACTTTCTCAAGGAAAACCCCGACGCGGTTTTAATCTGTGATGAAATCGGCTGCGGAATTGTGCCCGTGGAGCCCATAGAGCGGGAATACCGGGAGGCAGTGGGGCGTATCTGCTGCTGTCTGGCGGCAAAGGCGAGCCAGGTTCAGCGGGTTTTCTGCGGGATTCCTACGGTGATTAAGGGGGACAGGCTGTGAAAATCTGGTTTATCCGCCACGGGAAAACTAAGGGAAACCTCAGGGGCGCCTATATCGGAAGGACAGACGAGCCGCTGTGTTCTCAGGGGGAGGCAGAGCTGCGGGAAAACTCCTTGAGTGGACTGTACCCGCCCGGGGAGGTTCTTGAGGGTATTGCCGTCTCCCCGATGCTGCGGTGCCGCCAGACGGCGCAGCTTTTGTTTGGGGAGGTACCTATGCAGCAGGTGCCTGATTTACGGGAGACCGATTTTGGAATATTTGAGGGAAAGACCTTTGCCCAGTTGGAGCACAATCCCGCCTACCAGGCCTGGCTGGATTCCGGGGGACAAATTCCCTTCCCAGGCGGCGAATCCCGGGAGGCATTCTGCAAAAGGAGCGTGGATGCTGTAGGGCAGGTGTTGGAGCAGTGGCGGCGCGCAGGCGTTGCCCAGGGGGCGTTTATCGTACACGGGGGCACTATCATGGCCGCCATGGAGGCCTTTGAGGAATCCCGCCGGGGATTCTATGACTGGCAGGTGAAAAATGGGCTGGGTTTCTGCGTACAGGCGGTGCAGCCGCAGGGAGCAGCACCGGTTTTTCAAGTACTGAGACGACTGGAAAGGAAGACACAGGTATGATTCTCTCCTTAACTGCGCTGGTATTGGGATTTCTTCTGGACCTATTGCTGGGAGATCCCCACTGGCTGCCTCATCCTATCCGGCTGATCGGATGGATTATCGCTAAACTGGAAGGCCTCACCCGGCGCCTTTTTCCCAGGACGCCCAAGGGGGAATTTGCCGCGGGAGTTTTGATGTGCCTGTTGGTACTGACGGTCTCGGCGGGGGTACCCTTAGGGATTTTGGCCCTGTGTTCCCTGGCAGGGGACTGGCTGGTGCTGATTGCCGAGACCATTATGGCCTACCAGATCCTGGCGGCCAAGTCCCTGAAAGTGGAGAGCATGAAGGTGTATTCTCAGCTGAAACAGGGGGATTTACCTGCGGCGCGCAAGGCGGTATCCATGATTGTGGGGCGGGATACCCAAAACCTGACTCAGGAGCAGGTTACTAAGGCTGCGGTGGAAACTGTGGCGGAAAACACCTCTGACGGAGAGATTGCGCCGCTTCTCTTTTTGGCCATCGGCGGAGCCCCCCTTGGCTTTTTCTATAAGGCGGTGAACACCATGGATTCCATGGTGGGGTATCAAAATGAACGATACCAGTATTTCGGCTGTTTTGCGGCGAAATTGGATGATGTGATGAACTATCTTCCCGCCAGGCTTTCCGCCCTTTTGATGATTGCGTCCGCCTGGCTGTGCCGGTTTGACGCCAAGGGGGCCGTGAGAATCTGGCGGCGGGACCGCCGGCGGCACGCCAGCCCCAACAGCGCCCAGACCGAGGCGGTGTGCGCAGGGGCCTTGGGCCTTCAGCTGGCTGGGGACGCCTATTATTTCGGAGAACTGCACCACAAGCCAACCATCGGCGATGCTGTCAGGGAGGCCGAGCCCGAGGATATCCCCAGGGCCAACCGGCTTTTGATGGCAAGCGCCTGGCTGGGCCTGATGGTGTTTGGGCTTCTCAAGGCCGCGGCCATAGCGGCACTTTGGCTGGTGTAGCCCGCTGTGACGGTTATCGTTCCCGATAGCTTCTTCTACCGGAAAAATCTGTTTGAGAGGGCGCTGCGAAAGGACTGCTGCACCCGGATGAAAAATGAACCATGAAAGGAGGCGCCGTCTTGGCTGAGCTGGTGCACGGCGGGGATATCTATTCCGCCAGGGAGAAGGGACTTACCCGAATTCTGGATTTTTCCGCGAATATCAATCCTTTGGGGATGCCCAGGGAGATCCATGACGCCGCCTGCCAGGCGCTGAAGGCCTGTGAACACTACCCGGATCCCCTGTGCCGTCAGCTCTGCGGGGCAATTGCCAAGCAAAAGGGGATGGATCCCTCGTGGGTTGTGTGCGGCAATGGCGCTGCAGATGTGATTTTCCGCCTGGTTTGGGCCCTCAAGCCCCGGCGGGCGCTTTTGCCCGCTCCCACCTTTGCGGAATATGAACAGGCGCTGCGCAGCGTGGGCTGCCAGGTGGACTATCTGGTTCTGCGCCGGGAGGAAGGGTTCCGGCTTACCCCGCGTATGGTTGAACTGCTGCAGGAGGGGGAATATGACATTGCCTTTATTTGCAGTCCCAACAACCCCACTGGGCAGCTGGTGCCTCGGGAGCTTCTGCTGGAGGTGCTGGCAGCCTGCGAAGAAACCGGGTGCCTGCTGGCAGTGGACGAATGCTTTTTGGATTTTGTCGAACCCCAAAAGGCGGTGAGCCTGGTTTCCCAGCTGCACAAATCCCAGTCGCTGTTTCTTCTGCAGGCATTTACTAAAATGTACGCGATGGCGGGGCTTCGGCTGGGCTATGGAATGTGCTCCAATGTGGGGCTGCTCCGGAAAATTGGGGAGTGCGGACAGCCCTGGAGCGTTTCCATTCCGGCCCAGGCAGCGGGGATAGCGGCTTTGGAACTGACGCAAATCCCCCGGAGAACCCGGGAATTTTTAGCACAGGAACGCCCTCGGCTGGTTGAGGGGCTGCGCCGGATGGGCTTTTGGGTGGCCGAGCCCTGTGCCAACTATATTTTCTTTCAGGCTCCGGGCTGGGAAACTCTGCGCCAGGAGCTGGAGGAGGAGGGCATCCTCATCCGAAGCTGTGCGAATTATCCGGGCCTTGGCGGCGACTATTACCGGATAGCGGTACGCTCCCGTGAGGAGAATACGGAATTTTTGCGGGTTTTAAACCGCCATGGGGAAGGGCGGAGAGTGAGTGGCTGACTATTTTGTGATTATCGATGGGATGACCGATGCACCCAGTGAGGACTCGGCCCAGGCCTTCCCCGCCAGTATGCCGTTTTTAAGGGAACTGGCCCGCGGGAACCCTACCGGATATTTTAACACCTGCCCGCCGGGCTTTTCCCCGGACAGCCTGTGCTGTATCGGGACATTGCTGGGAATCCCTCGCCAAAAGCTTCCCTTGGGAAGGGCCTGGCTGGAGGCTCAGGCGGCAGGAGTGAGCCTGGACGAAGGGATGGCGGCGTGCCGGTGCAATATGATTGAAGTATCCCGTGAGGGAAGAATTCTCTTTTCCTCGGGGGGCGCCCTCACAGGGGAGCAGCTGGGACAGGCCGCAAAAAAGGCCCGTAAGTGGCTGGGTTCAGAGCGGTTTTTGCCCTTGGGCGGGTATAAAAATCTTTTGTTTTTCCCCTTGGAACAGGGCTTGCCCCGGCTGGCGGCGCCTCATGAGAACCAGGGGAACTTCTGGAGGGACTGCCTGCCCCAAGGCTCGCCGGCGGCCCGGGAACTGAGGCGGATTGTAGAAGGGAGCCGGGATATTCTGCGGGAGTTTCAGCGGGATTCGGCGGAATATCTGCTGTGGCCCTGGGGAGCCTCCCTGCCGCAGCGGCTGCCCCGGTTTTCCCGCCTGCATGGCTTGGATGCCGGTTTTGCTGCCGGATGTGTGTGTGAAACACAGCTGGTAAAAGGGATGGCATCCGGTATGGGAATGCTGGCGCCGTCTATTCCCGGCGCTACGGCCGATACAGACACGTCCCTTCCGGCAAAGCTGCATATGGCGTTGAGCCTGGCGGAGCGCTGCGGGCTGGTTGTCATTCATATTAACGGCGCGGACGAGGCGGCGCACCGCAAAAATCCACAGGAGAAGGCCGCGTTTTTGCAGCGTGTGGATTCCGTCCTTCTCCGGGGGCTCTGGGAGCGGCGCTCGTCGGGGGACAGGCTTCTGATCACCTCGGATCATGGAACCAGCCCGGTGAGCGGGCGGCATGAGCGCTTCAGGCAGCCCTTTGTTTTAGCCGGGGCGCACAGTACAGATTTCGGCACACTTGAGGCGGCGCAGGCCGTCCCGCTTGTATTGGGCAAAGGCATCGGCTGAGCCGAAAGGGGCGTCTGTAAAAAAAGCGTATGGTTCGGGCCTCAGGCAAAGCGCGCTGCCGCAAACACACAGCGAAGGGCAGGCAGTGAATGTGTAAAAAACATGAATGCGTCTTGAGAAGCCTGCCAATACCAGGCGATGATAGCGCTGATTAGAGTATCGGTTAAGCCGGTACTGCGACTGTATTCACATAGAAAGCTAGACAAAGCAGCCCGCATGGGAAATCCCCGGGGCCGGGCAAACGCATGGGAGGAAAACCAATGGCGAAGTCAATTATGATCCAAGGCACCATGTCCAACGCGGGCAAGAGCCTGATTACAGCCGGGCTGTGCCGGATTTTTAGGCAGGACGGCTACCGGGTGGCGCCGTTTAAATCTCAGAATATGGCGCTCAACTCCTTTATCACCCAGGAGGGCCTGGAGATGGGCCGGGCCCAGGTGATGCAGTGCGAGGCGGCGGGAATTGCCCCGTCCGTACTCATGAACCCCATCCTGCTCAAGCCCACCAACGACACCGGCTCCCAGGTGATTGTCAACGGCGAGGTGCTGGGGAATATGAGCGCTCGGGACTATTTCGCCAAGAAAAAGCAGCTGATTCCCGATATCATGCGGGCCTATCGCCAGCTGGATCAGGAATACGATATCATTGTCCTGGAGGGGGCGGGGAGCCCCGCGGAAATCAACCTCAAGCAGGACGACATCGTCAATATGGGGATGGCCAAGCTGGCAAAGGCGCCGGTGCTGCTGGCAGGTGATATTGACCGGGGAGGCGTATTCGCCGCCCTGGCAGGGACGATTATGCTGCTGGATGAGGACGAGCGGGCTATGGTCAAGGGGCTCATCATCAATAAGTTCAGAGGCGATAAGACGATCCTGACCCCGGGCCTTCGGCAGATTGAGGAGATTACCGGCGTTGCGGTGGCGGGCGTGGTGCCCTATCTGCACTTGGATTTGGACGATGAGGACAGCCTCTCAGACCGCTTGGATCGCCGCGGCGAGGCGGGGCTCATCGACATCGCGGTGATCCGTCTGCCGCGGATCTCCAATTTTACGGATTTTAATCCCCTGGAATATATCCCGGGAGTTTCCCTTCGGTATGTACATTCTCCCAAAGAACTGGGAACCCCGGATCTCATCATCCTGCCCGGGACCAAAAATACCATGGAGGATCTGCTTTGGCTGCGCCAGAGCGGCCTGGAGGCCCTGATTTGCAAGCACGCGGCCAAGGGCGGCGCCGTGCTGGGAATCTGCGGCGGGTTTCAGATGTTGGGGCAGCAGCTTCGGGATCCTCTGGGGCTGGAGCACGGCGGCACGATGGCAGGTATCGGGCTTCTGCCCACAGTGACTCAGTTTGAGCCTCAAAAGGTGCGCACCCAGGTGAAGGGCAGCTTCTGCCAGTGCGGGGGAGTGTTTGCCCCGCTGTCCGGTATTCCCTTCGCTGGATATGAAATTCACATGGGGAATACCGATGCGGTAGGGCCAGCTGGGCCTTTCACGCAGATTTGCCAGGTGAACGGCCAGGAGCTGGGTAAGCCGGACGGAGTGTGTTCGGGCAATGTGTGCGGCACCTATGTGCATGGGATTTTTGATGTTCCCGAGGCCGCCCGGGGGCTTGTGGAGAGCCTGTGCAGGGCCAAGGGGCTGGATCCCGCGCAGATGGCGGCTGTGGATATTGCCGCCTACAAGGAAGAACAGTACGACAAGCTGGCCCAAGCCCTGCGGGAGAGCCTGGACATGGAGCTGATTTACCGGATTCTCGATGAGGGAATCCGCTGAGAAGAAAGGGAGATGCGGGATGCAGCCGGGACTGATACATCTTTACTGCGGCGACGGCAAGGGCAAGACCACCGCCGCTATGGGGCTGGCCATTCGGGCCGCAGGCCATGGAAAAAAAGTGCTGATCCTCCAGTTTCTCAAGGGACGGCCCACCGGAGAGCTGAAAAGCCTGGCGCAAATTGAGGGAATCCAGGTTCTGCGCGGCAAGGAGGGGATGGCCTTTTCCTTTCAGATGACCCCGGAGGAACGTATTCAAACCAAGGCGCTGCACGAAGAGCATCTGCACCTGGCCATGCACAAGGCACAGCTGGGGGAATGCGAGGTGCTGATTCTGGACGAGGTCATGGGCGCCGTGAGCACCGGGCTTCTGGAGGAAAACCTTGTCACCGGTTTTTTGCAGGCTAAGCCCCCGCAGCTGGAGGTGGTGCTGACCGGGAGAAACCCGCCGCCCCAATGGGTGGAGCTGGCGGACTATGTGACTGAGATGAAAAAGATAAAGCATCCCTATGAGCGGGGCATCCCCGCAAGGGACGGTATCGAGCAGTAGAAAATCAACAGGCATCGGTACATCGGACGGCCGCCAATGTTCGTCTGCTGAGAGAATGAAAGATGCCGGTTTTGAGAGTATGCGCCGCGGATGCTTTTGAGCGGAGAAGAGAGGGGATGTGAGCTTTGAAAATTGAGCTGGAACGGGTTTTGCCCATGGATATCGAACGCCGGAGCTTTGAAATTATCACCCAGGAGCTTGGGGAACGCCGGCTGGAACAAGAGAACGAGCTGGTGATTAAGCGGGTTATTCACACCACTGCGGATTTTGACTATGCCGACAGCCTTCATTTTTCCGCGGATGCCGTCAAAAGAGGCCTTGAGGCTTTGAAGGCCGGGGCGTGTATCGTGACGGATACCCAGATGGCGAAGGCAGGCATCAACAAGACGATGCTTTCCCGGCTGGGCGGCGAGGTGTTTTGCTTTATGTCCGATGAGGATGTGGCCCAGAGAGCCAAACAAAACGGTACCACGCGGGCGGTGGCCAGCATGGAAAAGGCGGCTCAGCTGGGGCGCCCGCTCATCTTTGCCATTGGCAACGCGCCCACGGCGCTGGTGAGGCTGTATGAGCTCATCCAGGAGAATCGGGTGGATCCCCGGCTGGTCATCGGTGTGCCGGTGGGCTTTGTCAATGTGGTGGAGTCCAAGGAATTGTTTGTGCACAGTGAAATCCCCCACATTATTGCCAGAGGCCGCAAGGGCGGCAGCAATGTGGCGGCGGCCATCTGCAACGCGCTCTTGTACCAGCTGGTGAACCGGGACTAGGCGCTTGCATATAGATGGGGGAGACTGCAAAGCGCTTGCAGGCTGCGTTGTACCTGAAAGGAGCCTGGACTCTGAGAAAAAGATCCGTTCACACCACACGGTGCTGAGCCGGCGGGAGGGCGGATTCCTGTTCAGATTCCGCCTGCCGCTTGCCTGGAGTTTTCCGTTGGAGGTATTCCGAAAAAAGGCGCTTCAGCCGTCCCTGAGCCGAGGCAGGTGTTTCGGCTGGGCGGACGGCTTCTCTGGATAAACGTAATGTGCGCCAACGCCCTGGACGCGCGGTTTCGTCTTGACAAGTAAAGAGTAGGTATCGAATCTATCGAGCTGCATTCCTTACCGGGTGCCGCTCAACATGATGAATTCTACGGTGTTTCGCTGTTCCGAAGGCGATGAGGCTGCGGACTGAACCCATCCGGGATTGCTGCTGGTGGGCGCTGCGGCCTGAGGATGCGTTCGTTGGTATTCTGCCGGCGATGGGCCCGCCTGTGTCCAAACCGCGCCCTCATGTGACAAGAGAGGGGGAAACAGGATGAAAATTATAAATTGCCAGGGTATGGGGAGCATATCCATTAAGATTCCATTAAGACGACAGATTTCTCCGTTATTTTTGTAGCTATTGTGCGCAAAATATGATAGGATGAAGAAACAGGAATGCCTGTTTTACGATGAACAAACAAAGACGAGGGATTTAAACAGAATGAAAAAAGCAAAAATTATCACCTATGTGGTGGCAACCTTAGTCCTGCTGGGCTATGTGTTCGTACAATCTGTCAACTTGAACCCCCTGTATCCGGAGGGGGCGCTGTTCTACTGTGTGGCGATTACCGCCTATGTGCTCATTTGGGCGCTGTTCCGCTTCGGTGAGTTTACGCTCAAGGAGCTGACCGGCGGCGTGCGTGGATTCGGGTATGTGCCCAGCCGCAAGTTTCCCCTGGCGGTCAAGCTGGTTTTGGCTGCGCCCTGGGCGTTCTATGCGGTGATGCTGTTGTTTTCCAGCCCGCTTATCAGCTGGGGAGCGTACCGGGATCAGCTGGGCCCCACCGAGGTGCGGACCTTTGAGAGCGATATGCAGGCAGTGGATGTCTCCCAGGTGCCCATTGTGGATCAGGAGCTGGCGGCAAAGCTGGCGGACAAAAAGCTGGGGGAAAAGCCCTCCCTGGGAAGCCAGGTGGTGCTGGGCGAGCCCACTCTGCAGCAGGTGGACGGGCAGCTGCTGTGGGTCGTACCGCTGCAGCACTCGGGTATCTTTAAATGGCTGAGCAATTTGGACGGAACTCCCGGATATATCACGGTTTCCGCAACCAATCTCAAGGATGTCAACTATGTGGAGGGCTACAAAATCAAGTACCAGCCCAACTGCTATCTGCTGGACGATTTGACCCGGTATGTGCGCTTCAAGTCGGCGCTGTTTACAGGGATTGTGGATTACTCCTTTGAAATTGACGACAGTGGAAAGCCCTACTGGGTGGTGACCACCTATAAAAATGAACGGGGATTCGCCCTTCCGGAGGCCACCGGCATTATCTTGGTGGATGCCGCCACGGGTGAAACGCAGGAGTACGGCGTGGATGATACTCCCGAGTGGGTGGACCGTGTCCAGCCGGAGAACTTTGTACTGGATCAAATCAACAACAGCGGCAGTTATGTCCATGGCATTTTCAATTTCTCCAATAAGGATAAATTCCGTGCCTCCAAGGGCGACATTATCGTCTATAACGAGGGGCGCTGCTATCTGTTCACCGGGCTGACCAGCGTGGGCTCCGATGAGAGCGCTATCGGATTTATGATGGTGGATATGGTGACCAAGCAGCCTCTGATGTATCAGATCAGCGGCGCCACCGAAAGTGCGGCGCAGAAATCCGCCGAGGGCAAGGTGCAGAACCTGCGGTATACCGCCTCCTTCCCGCTCATTCTGAATGTGGGCGGAGAACCCACCTATTTTATGACCCTCAAGGACGCGGAGGGGCTGATTAAGCAGTATGCGATGGTTTCTGTCTCGGACTATTCCGTGGTAGGCACAGGCGAGACGATCCCTGCCGCTCTCAAGGACTATGAGCAGAATATGGCAAATGCTGGCAAGAGCACGGATTTGACGGTGAGCGGCAAGGATGCGGCAGTAACGGGTACTGTGGAGAGGATAGCCTCGGAATGGGACGGCTCCACAATGACCTACAAGCTGATTCTCAAGGAGCTTCCCGATCAGATTTTCCTGTGCAGTTCCAACCTCAGCCAGGAATTGGCGCTAACCATGGCCGGGGATTCGGTGAAGCTGGAATATACGGATTATAATTCCGGCATCAATGAGGCCAAGAGCTTCGATAATCTGCAGTATACCCAGTCGGCGTCTCAGCAGTAAATCTGTGTCCCAATTCCGGATCAGCTGGGTTTGGGGATAAAAGGAAACCGTAGAGGCTGGGAGTTTTACAAAATTTACAGGAGCGCTGCAAGGCTGAGAGATTGGCTTTGCAGCGCTTCAAACGTTTTTTCATCGGGATAGACAGCAACACAGCCGGTTCTCGTTTTAACGGAAACGGGCCATGCGGTGAGAAAAGAAAGCTGATGGGGCGCCCCGGGATAGGTGGAGAGTTTTTAGGAAGGACAGGGAAGAAATGGGACAGTTATGCCGTGCGGCTGATATGAGAGATCTCCCGGCAGTTTTGGAAATCCTCAGCCAAGGACGGGAATATTTAAGACAGCAGGGCGTAAACCAGTGGCAGGATGCAGACGGATACCCAGATCCCGGGACGGTGAGGGCGGATATTGCCCGGGGAGAGTGTTTTATCTGGGAGGAAGATGGCAGAATTCTGGCGTCGGCAGTGTGTTCCCTGCGCGAGGAGAGCACCTACCGCCATATTGTCCAGGGCGCCTGGAAACCCCAGGGCCCCTATGCGGTGATTCACCGGGCAGCCAGCGCCGCGAGCGCCCGGCGTTTGGGGGCGATGAGCCGGCTGCTGGGCGCGCTATTGGATTGTGTGCAGAAAAAAGGGCTGCGCAGCGTGAGAATTGATACCCATGAGGACAATAGGCCCATGCGGTGTTTTTTGAAGAGGATGGGCTTTCTTGAATGCGGAATAATCCGACTATCCTCCGGGGTGCTGCGTGTGGCCTATGAGCGGCCTTTCAGCGCTCAAAAACAGGAGGGCGGCACTTGTCAGAACCCCCCGGATTATGGTAAACTAGATAAGTCATAGAACATGGACCAGGCTTCCCGACAGCGGGCAATCTCCGGAAAACTCCCCTGAGAGGATTGCGGAATCGGGGCCGGGTTCATCGAGAACAAAAGGAGTCCGGCTGTTTTGGCAGGAAGACAGCGGGAAACCCATAGAGTCAGACGAAAGGACGATTTTCATGTCAGGACATTCCAAATGGAATAACATTAAGCGCAAAAAGGAAAAGACCGACGGCCAGCGCGCGAAGATCTTTACCAAAATCGGCCGTGAAATTGCTGTTGCAGTCAAGGAAGGCGGGGCAGATCCCAACAATAACTCCCGATTAAAGGACTTGATTGCCAAGGCCAAGGCCAACAATGTACCCAATGACAACATCGATCGCTGCATCAAAAAGGCAGCCGGAGGCGGCAGCGGCAGCGATTATGAGACTATTTTTTATGAGGGCTACGGGCCCTGCGGCGTGGCGGTCATTGTGGAAACACTCACAGATAACCGCAACCGTACTGCGGGCGATGTCCGGCACTATTTTGATAAATTCGGCGGAAACCTGGGCCAGCTGGGCTGCGTTTCCTTTCTGTTCTCCCGCAAGGGTATGATTGTGATGCCCAATGAGGGTAAGGACGAGGAAACCCTGATGGAGGATGTCTTTGAGGCCGGCGCCGACGATTTCAATGTGGAGGACGATGTGGTGGAGGTATTTACCGATCCCACGCAGCTTTCTGCGGTGCGCAGTGCTTTGGAAAATAAGGGATATTCCTTTGAATCCGTGGAGGAAAACTATATCCCCTCTACCTATACCGCAATTGAGGATCCGGACTTGGTGATCAAAATGCAGCGCCTTTTGGAGGCCCTGGAGGATAACGACGACGTGCAGAACGTCTGGCACAACTGGGATGCCCCCGAAGAAGAGGATGAGGACTAAAGCAAAGCTCTGCGATAGTTCAGTGAAAAGGCCCGTGCAGGTTTGCACGGGCCTTTTGGCGTTATGCTGTCTTGTTTTTCACTCCGCAAAGCCTCCGGTTTGTTCTGCCGGATGAAAGCTTAGGGCTTGCACAGAGTGGCCCCTTTCACATTGTGCGAAAAGCCGGGAATGGACAGTGGGCATCATGATAGACACGGTCTGGGAGACAATATCCGTTTCCCGGGGCACTGGACGGAGTTTTTCACTCCTCGGGGACTCTGACAGCCTGCGTCACCGTACTGTACTGAAAAACGCCACGGCTTTTCCGATAATGCGGATTTCCTCCAACTCGTTTTGGATGTATACCAGGGGGGGATAGGCGGGATTTTCCGGCTGCAGAACCAATTTATCCGGATAATGGTATACTCGTTTGAGTGTTGCCTCATCATCGATCAAAACAGCGGCAATCTCCCCGTTTTCCACGTCGGGCTGGCTGCGGATAAACACCAGATCGCCGTCAAAGATTCTGGCGCCGATCATACTGTCTCCCTTGCAGCGCAGGCAAAAATCTGCGTGAACCTCCGAGGGCATGGAGATGAGCTCTTCCACATTTTCTTGGGCCAGAATCGGAGTGCCGCAGGCAATGGTGCCGATAAGCGGAATCCTGCGGGTGGCGGGAAGGGGAAGGACATTGGCCGGATAGGCCTGCGCGGCATAGGCGGAAAGCGTATCAGCGGCGCCGGAGAGCCAGTCGAAGCTGACATTAAAATATTTTGCCATCGCCTCAACCGTGGTGAGCTTCGGGGTCATCCTGGCGTTGGTATAGCGGCTGATGGTAGCGGAACTGAGCCCCAATGCCTGAGCCAAAGTATAAATGGTCTCCTTATGCTGTTTTAACAGCTCCTTGAGCCTCTGGGCAAAAACCGGTGTATCAATGGAATGATTTGTCATGGCGGTGGGCCGTCCTTTCTGTTGGGTGAATGAGTTAATAATTGCTTCAGAGAATCCGGGTGGGGAATGTTCTTCATTTCTTTATAAATGAATTCCGCTGCAAAAGAGCCTATGTGCGATGAAATCGGGCAACGCATACTTTTTCAGGAGACGGGCTCGGGGTTCTTGTATAGCCTGAGTATATATTGAATCTCGTACCAGATGTTCGAATGTAAACCCACAAAAAGTTATTATACCATAATTGCAAGCCGTGCATCGGCTTGCTACCAGAACGGAAAAAGAAACGCATATGCAAAAACGGCATTAGCCGTTTTTATCCCTATATGCGTTTATTATACCATAAAAGTTGCAAAATGCAATAAATTTTAAAAAAGTTTGCGAAACGCATTGACAAGGAGAAAAAAACATGGTATTCTGATGTTGTTGCAAAACGCAACAACAATTAACCAAAAAAGAAAGCGGGGAAGCTGCTGTGGCGTGGATTTGCTCTGACTGCCAGAAAAAGAAGGAGCGCTGTCATCTGGACTGTGAGATGTTTATCCAGGAACAGAGAAAGGCAAAGGAGCTCCGGGACAGGATTTATACAGCCAGAAGGGCCAGGCAGGAGGAAGAAAATTTCCTTTTTAGTGTATTTCGAAATGGCGTACGCAACCGCAGAAGTTCCTGAATGGATTGGAGGCAAAGTAGATGAATCCTTGCGAAAAGAAACTTTTTATTGAGGAAGATGGGTGGATTCGCTGTCCATTCTGTGGGAAAAAGCTCTGCCGTGCACGGGCGGGGGCTGTCAGCCGGGGGATTCTCATCAAGTGCAAAGGCAGAGAATGCCACAGGGAAATCGAACTGAATTTGAATTGAGCCATTGAGCCGGAACTGCTGTGTCATCACAGGCAATTCCGGTTTTTTTGTCAGAGAAGACAGAAACCGCACCGGCCAGAGAAGGCCCAAACCGCACCCCAGCCGGGAGAGTAGAAAGGAGTCCGAAAACGTGGAACAAAAAAAGGCGGAGGGTACCGCTTACCAGAGAAAAGGAACGCCCTCCAAACCGGAACAGACCCGTCTTGTCGCCAAGCGGCTGTTGGATAAGGCCGCTTCTGACGCAGCCAACTATAAACGCCAGCTGCGCAAGCTCCAGGGCCAGCTGCAGGAACAGGCCGCAGATTTTGTGCGATTGACGGACACCTTGGAGCAGGTAACACTCCAGCAGAAATTTTTGGAGCGGGGATACCCCAGGAAAACTGCGCAGGCAATGGCCTCGGCTTACCGAGAAAAAAACTGGAATGGCCTGGCGCAGCTTCAGCTTCAGGAATTTACACGGCAGTGGAACCAGCTTATGGATATGCTCCCTGTGGAAATTCGGGATTCCGGCAAAGGGTTCCCGGGAACTTGGCAGCCGGAAAGTTTTGAAAAAGGGGGAAAGGACACGGAATGATTTTTTTGGAAGATGATGTGCTGCAAAAACTCAGGGCCGGAACCTATGAAACCCAGGTGAATATTCTTCCCTGGGAAGAGGTTATGACGCCCCAGCATCCGCAGCTCATCGTAAAGGAATCTCCCTCCTCGCGGGGAATCTGGATTGACGCGAAGCCTGCTGTCGTAGCGGCGAAGCTGGAGATCATCATCCAGGCCAAGGCGTCCGGAGATTCCGAAAATCCGGTGACCGGGCGCAGGACAGCCCGGGGGATCCTCAACGAGGCCGACCGGATTCTCACCGAGCAGATGGGGTTCTCAATGGAAGAGGAGGCGGTTTTTTCCGTCCCTGAAGGAGAACCCGGCGTCTGTCAGGCAAGAGCAGTATATATTGCCCAAATCGACAAGAGAACAAATGAAATTGTAAGGAGCGTTTAAACATGGCTGATATTATTAAAGGTTACAAGGTTTCCTATGCGGCTTATTCTGCAACAAAACCCACCTCCGAATGGATTGAGCTGGCAAACTGCATCCGCAGCCTGCCCAACTTCTTTACCGATCCGGAGGCAGTAGACACCACCTGTATCGACAATACGGTCAAGACCTCCGTCCCCGGACTGTCCGGCGGAGCCGCCTATGCCTTTAAGGTTGCGGTCAATAAGGAATTCCTGACTGCTCATGCCGCCATGGTGGCTGACCAGACTGCCGATGCCAAAGGCTTCTTCTGGATTCAGGTGGAGCTCACCAACCGCGGCAAAAAGCTGACCTTCCCTGCCACTACCGTGCTGCAGCTGCCCACTCCTGAGGGTGCCGCCGGCGCTCTGGATGAGATCACCTGGAACGTGTATATGAACGGCAATCCGGAGGTTGAGGACATCACGGCCAAGGCCTAACAAGCAGTCCTGACGCGGACGGGCTCCGCTTTGCGGGACTAAGGGGCGTGTGTACGAAGCATTAACACAATTCAAAACACAGGAGGAACGGAAAATGGAAAAATTTATCCCTGAAATCATGGAATTTACTGTGGACTCTAAGACGCATATCGTTGAATTTTGCCGGGAGTCCATGAAGGAGGCCGACAGTATGGGCGTGACCTCTAACGACAGCATGGGCATCTATGACCGCACAGCCCTAATTTTGTATGCGGGACTGAAAAAGAATGAGCCGTTCATCAGTATGCGCCGGGCAAAGGAAATTTTGGACAACGCCTTTGAGGAGGGGTATTCCCTGGATGACTTTGCTGAGATTGTGGACGAGTTTACCCGCTGCTATAAGGCGCTTTTTACCGGGGAGGGCAAGAAGAAGGGGTTGGTGACCCGCAGGAATGCGGCAGCCAAGGCTCAGAAGTAACTCTTGCCCAATGCCTGGATGAGCAGTGCGCCCTGGCTTTGAGCTGGGGGATGCCCTATCAGTTGTTTTGGCGCGGGCCTCTGGAAGCTTTTTGGCATTACAGGGAAAAGGCAATATTGGAGTCCCGTGAAAAACAGCAGGCAACGAACTTTTCGGCATGGATTCAGGGACTCTATGTCCGTGAGGCGCTGGGCAGTGTGTATCATTTGTTCAACGCCTTGGCGGGCAAAGAGCCGAAAATCTTCCCCTATCCGTCCAAGCCCTTTGGAACCGGCGAGCCTGAACTGCCGGCACAGGAGGAAGAACGCCGGCAGGCGGTGGTCCAGATGATTCAGGAGCATAATCTCCTGATGAAAGTGATAACTCAGGATAAGGGAGCGCAGAGAGATGGAACAGATTCGATGTAAAAATCCAAATTGCCGTAAGGTTTTGCTGGAGGCTCAAATCAAAGAGGGCGTTTTGATCAAAATCTGTCCCCGATGCAAAACCCGGAATATCTATGAGTTCCCAAAACCCATGAGTGAAATAAAACAGCCGGCCCGCTAGCCGGCTGTTTTGTGTTAATAGAATGGAATAAATTGTAATACATTGCGCGTCCGGCACGCCGCCTTTTAAAAGGGGGATATTGTTGTGGCGATGACGGAACAGCAGCTTGATGCAATGATAAAAAAACAGGAGTCTTTTATCGGAGGAACAGAACGTTTGGAAAAGAGCCTGGCAGCCTTGGATAGACGTACAAAAACACTAAGTTCCAGTTTTAATACTACTCTGGTACCAGTGAATAAAATCCAGACTTCTATGGTTAAGCTCTCAGATGCAACTTCAAAAATAGATACAAAGAAAATGCAAACGGAACTCAAAAGTGTCACAGGCATCTTGGATGATGGTCTCCCATATATCCAAAAGACTACAGACGCTGTATTTGATGTTTCAGACAGATTTACGAGTTTCTTTGATGTTTTGAGTGGATTCAGTGAAAACATCAGTCTGAGTAAAATTTTCGAAGTATTTAAGGATGCAGCAGGAGATATATCAGGCTCTCTGAACACTCTTCAGGAAGATAGCGGGAATTTCATCACTGGGTTTATGGATATTCTTGGCGCTGTTTCTTCCGTAACCGATGCCTTAGGTATATTTGGCGGAAGTGCAGGGCCTGTCATAGGACTGATTAATACGCTTGTAAAGGGGGTTGACTGGCTGAATAAATATGATGAAAGTCTGTCTGAATTGGCGAAGGAACGGTTCAGAGAGGATCATTTTGGAAATCTTACTTTATCCATGGAACGAGTGCATGATATTGCTTCCAGGATTATAAATGAAGATGTATTCGGAAAGGTGGCACGTTCGGCCGGTGAATTAGAAAAGGTTGATGAAATCAGGCTTGGGGTACAGGGAAAGCTGAATGACCTTCACCGGACTGAATGGGATTTGAGGATGAATCTGGATGTGACGACGGATACCAAAGAGGTACATATACAGCAGACGCAGGATTATATTGATCAGGCGCTCGATCTTATCAATCAGCGGCATTACAGCGCTACCTCCGACTTAGAAATGTATTTAAATGTTCATGACAATCCGGAGGCCTTCGACGCGCTGAATGAAACTTACGATAAATATCGAGGAGAAATTACAAGGCTGGGCAATAATCTGAAGGACGTAGTTAAGTATGCCTGGAAAGACGGAACCTTTGATATTTCCTGGCTGGATAATATCCAAAGAATTCAGGGGCAGATCCAGGAGGAACTCAATAAAATTGAGAACTATGAATTCAGCGCAGAGCTCGATGCCATCACACTGAGCACTTTGGGAATGAACTGGGATTCCGAGAGCTATAATGCCGCGTTCGATGAAATTAACACGCAGTTGGATACTCGAATTACTGAAGCCCGGGGAAATTTCAGTAAAACGGTTGCGTCCCTGCAATCTCTGAAACAAAAAGATGAGGAGGCGTATAATAACGCGTATCAGAAGGCCTATGTCGAGTATCTGGATGGTATATCCAACGACACCAAACGGGCTCTGGATTCCCATTTGACCATGTTTAACAATACCTTCTCCGAAGAGATGGAAACGCTCAACAGCGGTCTGGAGAATACTTTTTCGAACAGTATGAACGAGTTTCAAAAAGGATTTACTAAAGATAGTTTTAAGGATGTGGGTGATACGATTCTTCGAACTTTGTCTGATGCTGTGGAGGATTCCGGAATGAAGGAGGAGCTGGACCGGATGGTGCAAAAGCTGGCGCCGGATGAGGAAAAGCTGAAAAGCCAGCTGGCCCAGTTTGAAAAGGCCGGCGCCGAGATTCCAGAGAGCGTACGCAAAGGGCTGATGGACATTAACCGGCTCAAGGCGCTCAACGGGGATGCCGACGCCATCATGACGATGATGGGTTCCCAATTATCGGAAAGCAACGCAAGGCAGCTTAAGGCCTATGTCCGCGAGGGAGGACTGGTTCCTGAGGAATTTGCAAATGGTATCAAATTGGGCCAGCCCGCGTTGTATGAGGAATTGATGGGAATGAATATGCAAATTGAAAACAGCATAGAAACGGATCAGAAAAACCTGAATGAATGGATGGAAATGACACCGGAGGAGATCGACAGGCTGCGTGGGATGACATCAGAACAATTGGGAGAATACAGGTCTACAGTACAAACTTCTTTACAGAGCGGATGGAGCCAGGGGCTGAACATTCGCCCGGTGCTGGCGGGAACCGTTCAGGAACTTCAGAACAGCCCTCTTTGGACAACCGTTCCCTCACAGTGCGCCGGCCAAATCCCCTTGGCAATTTCCGGTCGGCTGGAGGGAAATAATCCCCTCTCCGGGTGGATGGAGACAACCTTGTCCCCCACCATGACTGCGGAGAATTGGCAGCTCCTGGCGGATCCGGCTCTGATGGGAATGCAGGGGCGGTTTGACCAGTTTTCCACCGGATATAACCCTATGTCCGCCTGGATGAGCGGAACCCTATCCCCTGTAATGACAACGGAAAATTGGGCGACATTGGCAAATCCGGCGTTACAAGGTGTTCAGGGACAGTTTGACGGATTTGCCTTTGGATATAATCCCATGTCGAGCTGGATTGGCAATATGGCCCCAATGCTTTCCTACGACACCTGGAACGGGATTGCTATACCAGGGTGCAGCGGAATCCAGGGGGCCTTCTCCGGGTTCCAAACTGGAAGCTATAATCCATTTTCCCCCTGGATTTCTGCCCAGATGGGGGGCGCCTTCAGCTATCAGACCTGGAACAGCGCGGGGCGTGTCGGATTGAGCGGGGTAGACGATGTGATGAGAAGCCACCGGTTCCCAACGCTGACCGGGCCGACAATCCAGATGAGGGTGCAGGCAGTGGGCAATGCCGCACTGGTGGGAATGCTGTTGGGCGCCAATGCGCTGCGTTCTGTGAATATGTCTGTGAACCCGGTAATGTGCGCCACTGGCGGAATTTTTGAGGAAGCACAGATAATCCAGGTGGGCGAGGACGGCAGGGAGGCTGTAGTACCCCTGGAACGCCATACCCAATGGATTGATAAGCTTGCCGGACAGCTCCAGGAGCGCAAGGCGGACTTCTCCGAAAAGGATTCCCAAGAGATCCTGGCCGCCATGATGGCTCCGGCGGTGACGGCACTCTCCAATAAGCTGGAGCGGGTAGTGCAGGCGGTGCAGCAGCTGGATACCACCGTAGAGCTGGACGGGGAGAAGATCTCCCGAAGCACCACCAAGTATATCAACAACCGTACCCGCAGAGAGGGGAGAAGCCCGATTTTGGTGTGAAAAGCCGAGTAAAATCGGTGGATTATAATCCCTGGTAATTCTTAACAACCAGCCGCTTTCAAGATTGTGGAAGCGGCTGGTTGGTTTGTGGAAGGGGGGATGATATAATAAAACGAACAGGAGGGATGGAAATGAGACAGCAGATAAAGAAATGGGCAAGTTTGGTATTGAGTATCACCTTGGTGCTGTATAGCTTTGGAGGCTGCGCGAAGCGGG
>JAETPU010000025.1 GCA_021771035.1 Marvinbryantia formatexigens
CCGGGGGTTCATCAAAGGAGGGGGCTGGCCCCATCCTTTGTCGTTTTTAAAAGTGAGTGGGGTTTCAAAGGGGAGAGAGGAAAATCGAAATCCTCTCTCCCCTTTGTAGTCTTTGGGTACTTTCTGGTAGCAGAAAGTACCGCCGCCCGGCAGGGCTTGGGGAAGGAATTGGATGACAATTCACATGGGCGGCTTGCACCTCTTTCATGCGATTTTAGAAAAACTACACTTTTAACTTTTAGTTTTTCTCTCCCTGCCCGCTCATGCCGCGGGGGCACCCCTTTTCTGCACGGCCAGAAAAGGGGGAAAGAGCCGCCCAAGAGGCGTTCCCCCTCTTGGGTATCTCCCCCTTGGGGGCAGTTTTGCGCACTCAATGAGTAACGGCTAGAAAAAAATCGAGAATCGCAAGCTCTCTCAACTTTCAGGCCCACACTTGGGCCGATGCCGCTGATGCAACCGGGACACCCGGAGGTGCACCGGGACGCGTTCAGTTTTATTCTCCGCTTAGCCCCCAGCTTTGTACCGACTACGGAGAATTGAAACCTGTTTCAATTCTCATTAGGGATGCTGTATGACTTAGATAAGAAAGGGCTTAGCGCATCCCGGCGTCCCCGCAGCTAATTCCAAATTGTGCTCTGCCGAACAGAAAACAGGCAAAGTTCGATACCCCGTTGGGTCAGCTTTTTGCACTCAACCAAATGAGATTGAGCAACAATGACCTGGAACAAAAAACCTCACCAAAAAGACAGTAATCCCCCCGGCGGATTCCGCCGGGGGGATTACCTTATGTCAGATGGTTGTGATGTCAACCAGCTCGATATCGTCGATGGTCTTATCCATACTCATGCAGTCCAGCACGGCGTTGGCGGTATCCAGAGCCGTCAGGCACGGGATAGAGCGTTCCACCGCCTTGCGGCGGATCTTTACGGAATCCCGCGCGGGCTTCCTGCCCTTGGCGGAGGTGGAGAGCACATACTGGATTTTCCCGCTCTCCAACAGGGTCATAATGTTGGGCTCGGGCTCCGTAATCTTGCGCACCGCGTTGGCGGCAACCATATTCTGGTTGAGAGTCAGCGCCGTACCGGCAGTGGCGTAGATGGTATAGCCCAGCTTTTCAAACCGCTCCGCAATCCGGATAGCCTCCTGCTTATCGGAATCCCGGACGGTAATCAGTACGCCGCCCGGCTCCTTTTTCAGGTGCGCGTGGCTGGCAGCCAGGCCCTTGTAAAGCGCCTCGTCAAAGGTCTTGGCAATGCCCAGAACCTCGCCGGTGGATTTCATCTCCGGGCCGAGCTGAGTATCCACATCGTGGAGCTTCTCGAAGCTGAACACCGGCACCTTTACCGCCACGTAATCTGCCTGGGGATACAGCCCGGTTCCATAACCCAAATCCTTGAGCCGGGCGCCCAGCATGATTCTGGTGGCCAAATCCACCATGGGAACCCCAGTCACCTTGCTGATGTAGGGCACAGTTCTGGAGGAACGGGGATTCACCTCGATGACATACACCTCATCGTTATACACCACATACTGGATATTCACCAGGCCTACCACCTTGAGAGCGCGGGCCAGCCTGCCGGTGTACTCAATAATGGTGGTACGGATGCGCTGGGAGAGCGTCTGGGAGGGATAAACAGAGATGGAGTCGCCCGAGTGGACGCCTGCCCGCTCAATATGCTGCATGATGCCGGGAATGAGGAAGTCCTCGCCGTCACAGATGGCGTCCACCTCAACCTCCTTGCCCATCATGTACTTATCGATGAGCACCGGGTTTTCCAGCTCATGGGAGGTGATAATCGCCATGTACTCCTCCACATCCTTGTCCGAGTAGGCGATAATCATATTCTGGCCGCCCAGCACATAGGACGGGCGCAAGAGCACCGGATAGCCCAGCTCGGCCGCGGCCTTCAGCGCCTCCTGGGCGGTGAATACCGTGTGGCCCGCCGGTCGGGGGATACCGCACTCCTCCAGCAGTTCGTCGAAGCGCTCCCGGTCCTCCGCGGCGTCGATGCTGTCCGCGCTGGTTCCCAGAATCCGCATTCCCAGCTTCTGAAGATGCTTGGTGAGCTTGATGGCGGTCTGGCCGCCGAACTGCACCACCACACCCCAGGGCTTTTCAGTTTCGATGATATTGGTAACATCCTCCGGGGTCAGCGGGTCAAAATACAGCCGGTCGGCAGTGTCAAAGTCCGTAGAAACCGTCTCCGGGTTATTATTGGCGATAATTGCCTCGTACCCGGCCTCCTTGAGGGCCCATACGCAGTGCACAGAGCAGTAGTCGAACTCGATTCCCTGACCAATTCGGATGGGTCCGGAGCCGAACACCAGCACCTTTTTGCGCTGGGTACTGTTTGCCTGGATATGCTCTGCCGCCTCATTTTCCGCATCATAGGTGGAGTAAAAATAAGGGGTTTCGGCGGAAAACTCCGCCGCGCAGGTGTCCACCATCTTATATACCGCCCGCTGGGGATGCTCCACCTTCTGCCCGGAGAGCTCCTCGATGGTCTTGTCCAAAAAGCCCATCTTCTTGGCCATGCGGTATTTTTTATCGGTGAGTTCCCCTTCGCCAAGCCAGGCTTCCATATCGCTTAAATTCTTGAGCTTATACAAAAACCACTCGTCAATCATGGTGATCTCGTGGATCTGCTCCACGGAAACGCCCCGTTTGAGGGCCGCGTACACCACAAAGATACGCTCATCGTCACAGTCGTGCAGCTTCTGGATAACCTCTTCATCGCTGAGTTCCAGAATTTTAGGCAGGTTCATGGTGACGGTTCCCAGCTCAATGGAGCGCACAGCCTTCATCATGGCCTGCTCGAAGCTGGTTCCAATGGACATCACCTCGCCGGTGGCTTTCATCTGGGTACCCAAGGTCCGCTTGGCATAGACAAATTTATCAAAGGGCCATTTCGGGAACTTGGCCACAATATAGTCGATGGAGGGCTCAAAGCAGGCATAGGTCTTGCCGGTGACGGTGTTGAGGATCTCGTCCAGGGTATAGCCGATGGCGATTTTCGTGGCAACCTTGGCGATGGGATAGCCGGTCGCCTTGGAGGCCAGCGCGGAGGAACGGGAAACCCGCGGGTTCACCTCGATGACCGCATACTCAAAGCTCTCCGGATGCAGGGCAAACTGGCAGTTGCAGCCGCCTTCCACGCCCAGGGCCTGCACGATATCCAGGGAAGCGGTGCGCAGCATCTGGTATTCCTTGTCGCTGAGGGTGACGGCCGGGGCCACCACGATGGAATCTCCCGTATGCACGCCCACCGGGTCCACGTTTTCCATGGAGCACACCGTAATGATGTTCTGCTTGCTGTCCCGAATGACCTCGAACTCGATTTCCTTCCAGCCGCTGATGCACTTCTCGATGAGCACCTGTGTGATGGGAGAGAGCCGCAGGCCGTTGGTGGAAATCTCGTGGAGCTCCTCAGGATCGTTGGCAATACCGCCGCCGGAGCCGCCCAGGGTAAAGGCCGGGCGTACAATCACCGGGTACCCGATGGTCTGAGCAAACTCCATAGCGTCCTCAACCGTGGTCACCACCTTGGAGGGGATGCAGGGCTGATTGATAGATTCCATGGTGTCCTTAAAGATTTGGCGGTCCTCGGCCTTGTCGATGGTCTCAGGGTTGGCTCCCAGGAGTTTAACGTTGTGCTCCTCCAGAAAGCCCTCCTTGGCCAGCTGCATGGAGAGGGTGAGCCCGGTCTGTCCGCCCAGGGTGGAGAGGATGGAATCCGGCTTTTCCAGACGGATTACCCGCTTGACCACGTCCAGGGTCAAGGGCTCGATGTAAATTTTATCCGCCATGGCCTTGTCGGTCATAATCGTGGCGGGGTTGGAGTTGATAAGAACCACCTGCAGGCCCTCTTCCTTCAGGGCGCGGCAGGCCTGGGTGCCGGCATAGTCGAACTCCGCGGCCTGGCCGATGACAATGGGGCCGGAGCCGATGACAAGAACCTTCTTAATATCACTGCGTAACGGCATTCTTATTTTTCCTCCCTGTACTTTTTCATCATATCCAAAAACTCATCGAACAGGTAGGCGGTGTCCCGCGGGCCGCCATAGGCCTCCGGATGGAACTGAACCGTAAAGGCCGGGGCCTTCAGGTATTTCACACCCTCGCAGGTCCTGTCGTTGGCATTTGTATGGCTCACCCGGCCCACACTGGGGTCGATACTCTCATTGATGATGGCATAGCCGTGGTTCTGGGTGGTGACCAGGGTGCGCCCATGGTCAATATCCGTCACCGGCTGGTTGCCTCCCCGGTGCCCGTAGTGGAGCTTTTCCCGCTTTGCGCCATTGGCCAAGGCCAGAAGCTGATGCCCCAGGCAGATGCCGAAAATCGGGATTTTCAGCTGCATCATCTCCTTGAGGTTCGCAATGGCCTCTACATTCTGGGCGGGGTCGCCGGGGCCGTTGGAGAGCATGATGCCGTCCACGCCCATGGCGGCAATTTCCTGCGCCGTGGTGTTATAGGGAACCACCGTCACACTGCATCCCCGTTTTACAAGCCCCCGGCGGATGTTGTGCTTATAGCCGTAGTCCAGAAGCGCCACATGGTATTGGGGCTCGCCTTCGGCCTCAAAGAATTCCGGAGCCGTTACGCTGACATTTTTTACGGCGTCCACAATGCGGTAAGCGCGGATCTGCTCCAGGAGCTCCGGGACGTTCCCGGTGGGATCCTGGGTGGTGATCATGCCGTTCATGGTACCGGATTCCCGCAGCTTTCTGGTGAGGGCCCGGGTATCAATATCATACAGCCCGATGACATTGTGCTCCTTGAGGAAGGTATCCAGGTTCTCCTTACAGCGGAAATTAGAGGGGTTTTCACACCACTCCCGCACAATATATCCCTTCAGCGCCGGATTGGGCGCCTCGGAATCCTCGTCGTTGACGCCGTAGTTTCCAATCAGAGGAAAGGTCTGTGTGACAATCTGTCCATAATAGCTGGGATCCGTCAAGGTCTCCTGATAGCCGGTCATGCTGGTGGTGAACACCACCTCACCGATGGTTGTTCCGGCGGCGCCAAAGCTGCTGCCGGTATAAATCGTCCCGTCCTCCAGGAGCAGCCAAGCGTCCCGGATGTTGTGAAAGAGTGCCATTGTGTAACCCCCATTACTCAGTTTTATCCCCGGCACCTGTCTGCCGGCCAACTCTCTATCTTCAAAGCTTCCTTACAGGCGAATGGACGGGAGATGCGCCGTTAAATCCTCCCGCATACGAAGGGCTTCCCGCCGGGCGGCCTGGGCATAGTGCTCCTCCGCCAGGCCCTCCTCCTTTTTCCAGGCGCACATAATGGCGCGGGAGGAATTCACAACTGCACCCAGGCCCCGCTCGTCAAAGCCAAGCGCAACGCCCTGGGCGCCGCCGCCCTGGGCCCCATAGCCGGGAACCAGGAAGAAGGTGTGGGGCAGCTTTTCCCGCAGCTCTTTCAGCTGCTGGGGATAGGTGGCGCCAACCACAGCGCCCACAGCGGAATACCCATATTTGCCGGGGGCCGCCTCGCCCCATTGCTCACACATATCCCCCATGACCTCATACACGGCCTTGCCCTCAATCAGGCGGTCCTGAAGCTCCCCGGAGGAGGGATTGGAGGTTTTCACCAAGACAAAGATGCCCTTATCCCGCTTCACGCAGATATCCAGCAGCGGGTTGATGCCATCGGAGCCCAGATAGCCGTTGACCGTGAGGGCGTCGGCGCCGAAGGGCTCGAAGCTCTCCCCCTCCACTGCAACCTCCCCCAGGTGGGCCGCCGCGTAGGCCTGCATGGTGGGGCCGATGTCGTTTCGCTTGCCGTCCGTAATGACAAACATCCCCTTCTGGCGGGCATAACGGATGGTGCGCTCCAGGACCCGCATCCCCTGCCAGCCGTACATCTCATAGTAGGCGGCCTGGGGCTTCACCGCGGGGACAATGTCGCACAAAGCGTCAATCAGCCCCTGATTAAACAGCCACAGGGCCTCGGCGGCTCCCTCCAGGGTATTCCCATATGCCTCAAAGGCCTGCCGCCGCAGGAACTCCGGGATATAATCCAATTTGGGATCCAGCCCCGCAACTGTGGGATTCTGCATCTCCACGATTTTTTCCAGTAGACGATCCATTGACATCTTGTATTCTCCCCTTCTGGGCTGCCGCCCGAACCCATTTGTCATTCTCTGAACTGTTTATACTCTATCTGAAGAAATCAATCCCTGCATTCCAGGCTGATTCCCTGTTTGCTGACCAGCTTGTGGGACTTCCAAAACTCCCCAAACCCGGCCTTCTCCAAGACAGCCTCCCCTTCTATGGAGTCCCGCCCGTCTTTGAGCCGGAAAACCCGCTGCGCGGCTTACTGATCCTCAAAAACCAGCTCTCCCCGCAGGAAGGTGGCCTTTACCTTTCCCCGAAAGGTTTGGCCCTTGAACACCGTGTTGCGGGATTTGCTGCGGAGCTTATCCTTTTCCACGGTCCACTGCTCGTTTAAATCCACCAGGGCAATGTCCGCGTCCGCGCCCTTTTGCAGGGTTCCCCCCGGGATTCCCAGAATCCTGGCCGGAGCCAGCGACATTTTTTCCACCAGCTGGGATAAGCTGAGCTTTCCCGTATGGACCAGCGCGGTCAGACAGGCGGCCAGAGAGGTCTCAAGCCCCACCACCCCGTTGGGCGCTGTGAGAAAATCCGCTTTCTCCTGGGCGGCATGGGGCGCGTGATCCGTGGCGATGGCGTCGATGGTACCGTCCAGAAGGCCTTTCAGCACCGCCTGGCGGTCCGCCTCCTCCCGCAGGGGCGGGTTCATGCGGTAATCCGCATCCCGGCTTCGCAGGAGTTCATGGGTCAGCATAAAATAGTGCGGGGCGGTCTCAGCCGTCACCTTTACGCCCCTTGCCTTGGCCTGGCGGATGAGCTCCACCGAACCCCGGGTGCTCACATGGGCGATATGGATGGGAGCGCCGGCAATCTCTGCCAGGATCATCTCCCTCGAGGTGATGGTGTCCTCGCTGGCCCTATCCATGCCGGGCACTCCCAGCTCCCGGCTGACCTCTCCCAGGTTCATAATGCCGCCGTCGATGAGTTTTAAATCCTCACAATGGCTGATGATGGGGATTCCCGCCTGGGCCGCGGCCTGGATGGCCTCCTTCATCAGCTTGGCGTTCTCCACCGGGCGCCCGTCATCGCTGACGCCGACCGCCCCGGCCTCCTTCAGGAGGCGAAAATCGCACAGCGCCTCTCCCCGCATCCCCTGGGTAATGCACGCCACCGGAACCACCTTGGCCTTGGCTTCCCCGGCCTTGCGGCGGATATACTCCAAAACCTCAGGGGTATCCGCCGCCGGCTTTGTATTGGGCATACAGGCAACCGTACACACGCCGCCTGCCGCCGCCGCCTCACAGCCGGTGAGGATATCCTCCTTGTGGGTGAAGCCGGGATCCCGCAGGTGCACGTGCATATCCACAAGCCCAGGGATTGCCGTCAGGCCCTTTGCATCCAGGACCTGGGCATCCTTTTGAGGAAAGCCATGCCCCAAGCCTGCAATTTTTCCGTTTTGAATCAGAATATCCAGCACCTCGTCCAGCCCCTGGCTGGGATCCACAACTCTCGCGTTCTTAATAATCCGGTTGTTCATCGGTTTCCTCCTGTTTGGGTGGGCATTCGGCAGTGAGAAGCCTCAGCTGCGGGCGGGATCGCCCTCCCTGGCATAGATAGCCACACGGTCGATTCCATCCCGTTCCCGAAAGCTGACCTTTACCACCTCTTCCCGGGAGGTGGGAAGGTTTTTACCAATAAAATCCGCGCGGATGGGCAGTTCCCGGTGTCCCCGGTCCACCAGGGCGGCCAGCTGGATCCGCTGGGGCCTTCCCCGGGCCATCAGGGCGTCAATGGCGGCCCTCACGCTGCGCCCGGTAAAAATGACATCGTCCACCAGCACCACCTTGGCGTCCTCGATGGGGAATTCCAGCTGGGAGCGGTCCTGGTATTCCCGGCAGCCCGGCCGGTCATCCCGAAAGGGGGTGATGTCCAGGTAGCCCACGCTCACCTGGCGGCCCTCCACTTCGGAAAGCTTTTGGGCAATCCGCTGTGCCAGGTATCCTCCTCTGGTGATAATGCCCACAATGCATAAATTTTCCGTTCCGCCGTTTTTTTCCAAAATTTCAAAGGAAATTCTTGTGATGGCGCGGGTCATGGCCTTGGCGTCCAAGATCTCCGCCTTTTCCCGTAGCATGGCCGGCCCTCCTCTTCTCAAACTGCTGTTTTTCGGATACAACGATCTGCCTGACCCGGGCTTTTCCTGGCTGCGAAAGCGTTCTAAATAAAAAGACCTATCTGTCGTGTTCTGACAGATAGGTCCAGTACCAGCAGGCTAAAACGAGAATGGGATCCAGCGCCCTTTCCCTGCCATCACGACCGCCTTGTCAGCCTCACGGGACCAACTTAAAGGTTGTCCATTTTTAGTTTTTATTATTATACATCGCCGCGAGTTTTTTGTCCATAGATCCAAGAAAAAAACCGGAACATTGGAGGATTTACCAGGAATTTCGGCGGATTTCCCCAATTTCTGCTCTGCCTGTCCATGCTGCCCGCTCCCCTGAAGCCTTCCTGGCGCCGGATGGCCCTGCAGCCGGGTTCGCAGGTTCCCGTATTTTAGCCGCCGCCGGCCCTGCGCAGCCCGCAAGCGCTCTTATCATCCCGGCCGCCGCCGCCATTCCAGATGCCTGCTGTCCCCCCCAGGGCCGAAACCCCAGCTCCCGGCTTCGGCCGTCCCACATTCATCCCCTAAGCCGCAGCAGGCTGATTCCCCGGCGCTATCCCGCACGCCTTCGCTGTCCGGGCCGGGATTCGGGGAGACAGGCTGTCTCTCCCCGCGCCCCGGTTGAGGCTAACTGCGGCCCGATGGATTCGGCGCCAATTCCCCAAGAAGGCGTACATTCTCCTGAAGCCGCTGGCTGTCGGGTTCCAGTTTGAGCGCCTCCCGGGCCTCCTGCAGGGCGAGCCCGCTGCGTGAGGTGTGGTAATAGGCGATGGCACGCAAATCATGGGGCAGGCTTCCCCAGGCTTCCGCCTCGCAGATATAGGTTCTGGGCCTGTCTTTAATCTGAAGGGCACACCGGGTAAAGTAGAGTACGCCCTCCCAGTCCTCCTCCTCATAGAGCAGGGATGCCAAATCCATATAGGGCTCCCGCAGGTGCGGGGCCTGGGCAATGGCCCGCAGGTACCAGTCCCTGGCCAGGCGGCGCTCCCCCTTCATGGCATAGGATTTTGCGATATACCGCATGGAGGCGGCCCGCTCATCTGCCCATGTGGCGCTGGGCATCGACAGATGGCGCTTGAGCGTCCGGATACAATCGTCCCATCTGCCCTTGTACAGATATTCCCGCCCCAGGTAGTGGACATTCCGGTCATCCTCCGGCGCCTCCTTCACGGAGAGCTCCAGCAGCGGCAGGTATTGCCCCCGGGATTTGGAGGGATCCGGGTGGTGATCCAGTTGCATTCCCTCAACCGCCACCTTATCGCCGGGCATACCCTGGCCAATCCACTCCAGCACCTCATGGACCGGATGGACCCAGCGGTATCCGTGCCGGGCATGGATTTTTTCATACCAAAACACCACGCCCTCCCTGCCGTCCGGGGTAAAGCTCCAGGTGTAGCGGTAAGTGGCCTGGGTGGTATTGGGCCCCCAAGCCTGCTCCAGGAGCGTTCTCCATCCGGGATGGAACACTTCATCCAGATCCGTACAGACGCAGATATCCGCCCGAGGGTCAACCAGCTCCAAGGAACGGTTGCGGGCAGTATCAAACCGCCAGGGGACTATCTGCTCACAGACAACAGTTGCGCCCCGTGCCCGCAGGCGCTGGACGGTATCGTCTGTGGAACCGGTATCCAGTACCACGACCTCGTCCGCCTCGCCCATGGAATCCATCCAGCGATCCACAAACTGCGCCTCGTTTTTACAAATGGTGTATACAGCAATGTACATGAAAGCCCTCCTATCCTGATAAGCCTGCCTCATTGGATACTCCCAGCAAAAAGGGAGGGACGGTGCGCCGCACTGCCCTCCCTCATAAACCGGGTTGGGATCAATCAGGTATTCAAAAGACCTGCTCTCCGCAGATTTGTCAGCAGCTGATTAAACTGTGTGACCACATCTGCCGTACTGGTGGCATCCGCAACAGTGGCTGCCGGAGTCACCGTACCCGCAGGGCCAGTGGGACCAGTGGGGCCGGTTGCTCCTGTAGGGCCGGTGGGGCCAGCAGACCCATTGATTCCGGCAGGGCCCTGCGGACCAATGGGTCCTGTAGCGCCCCTGGGGATTGTGAAATCCAGAACATGGTTGGGGCTGCCGGTGACATCCACAACGGATGCGGCAGTACCGGGTTCCGATGTGGTGGTATTGCGCACCGCTATGGTTTCGGCTGTGGCGGCAGGACCTGTGGCGCCGGTAGGGCCAGTGGGGCCGGTTGCTCCTGTGGCTCCCGCAGGGCCGGTGGGGCCGATTGCTCCCGCTGCGCCCGCAGGGCCGGTGGGGCCGGTTGCTCCCGCTGCTCCCGCAGGGCCGGTGGGGCCGGTTGCTCCCGCTGCTCCCGCAGGGCCGGTGGGGCCGGTTGCTCCCGCTGCTCCCGCAGGGCCAGTCGCTCCGGTTGGTCCGGCAACGCCGGCAGCACCGATAGGACCGGTGGGACCAGTGGGGCCCGTTGGGCCTGTCATTCCGGCAGGGCCCTCCACTCCCTGAATTCCCTGGACACCCTGCGGCCCAGTTGCCCCGGAAATACCCCGGGGGCCCATCGGGCCAGTCGGCCCTGTGGGGCCGGTGGGGCCGACAGCACCGGTGGGAACCGGCATCGGAACACAACAGGGCGGCGGGCAGTAGCAGGCAGGTTCACAGCAGTGATTGGGACGATAAATATTCATACTCTGATTACCTCCTAGAAAGGATGATGGATAGATTCCTTTCTCAGTATATGCATACAGCCCGCGAATGGTCCCACACCGTCTCAGTCAAGGTATGCCAATCCCTCTGTAAAACAGCTCTGAAACGCAAAAAATCCCTCCGGGAACAGTCCCGGAGGGAAATTTCTTCGTAAACAGGTTCTGTGTTATTCCTGGTCGTCCTGAGTATCCTGCTCAGCGGATGTCTCCTCGCCGGACGGCTCCGCAGAAAAGTCCTCATCCAGCAGTTCGTCCTCATCCCCACAGCAGCAGCAATCGCAGGCATCGTCAAAGGGGAACTCAAAGGCGGAATCCTCCGCATTTTTTGCGCTTCTCTTTTTAAAGAAGGCTGCCAAACCAATGGCCGCGCCAGCTACTGCAACTAAAAGAGCTACAATAGAAATAATCGTACTGTTTTTCAAAACAACCACTCCTTTTCCGAAATTTCGTATGTTTGAAATTTTTTTCATTCCATCAGGATGCAGTCAGCTCGTTCACACCGTCCTGCCCAATGACCTCATTATAGCAAATGAATGGCAAAATGTCTATGAAAAAGCGTTGGAATCTCGGAGGATTTTCAAGTTTTCTCCTGCTTTCTCTCTTATAATTTGCACCAAAGAAACAAATTTATCCGTTCAAATTCCTTGCTGAACTCAAAAAAACAGAGCGATGCAAGTTGCATCGCTCTGTTTTTAACAATTTATGCTGATTCTTATTCGTTAACAGCAGTAACAACACCAGAACCAACGGTACGGCCACCCTCACGGATAGCGAAACGCAGGCCGGGCTCGATTGCGATAGGAGTGATCAGCTCAACATCCATCTCAACGTTATCGCCGGGCATACACATCTCAACGCCCTCGGGCAGGGAGATAACGCCGGTAACGTCGGTAGTTCTGAAATAGAACTGGGGACGATAGTTGTTGAAGAACGGGGTGTGACGGCCGCCCTCTTCCTTCTTCAGGATGTAGACCTGGCCATGGAACTTGGTGTGCGGGTGGATGGATCCGGGTTTGCACAGAACCTGTCCGCGCTGAATGTCAGTTCTCTGAACACCACGGAGCAGAGCACCGATGTTGTCGCCAGCCTCTGCATAGTCCAGAATCTTGCGGAACATCTCAACGCCGGTAACGACGGACTTCATCTTCTCTTCCTGCAGACCAACGATCTCGATCTCATCGCCGACCTTCAGCTGTCCTCTCTCAACTCTACCAGTGGCAACAGTACCACGGCCGGTGATGGTGAAGACGTCCTCAACAGGCATCAGGAAGGGCAGATCAGCTTTACGCTCAGGAGTCGGGATATACTCGTCGACAGCCTCCATGAGCTCGAGGATCGGGGCGTAAGCCGGATCGCTCAGATCATCGGGAGCTTCCAGAGCCTTCAGAGCGGAACCCTTGATGATGGGGGTATCGTCGCCGGGGAACTCATACTTGGACAGAGTCTCACGGACTTCCATCTCAACCAGATCCAGCAGCTCGGGATCGTCAACCTGATCGGCTTTGTTCATGAACACCACGATGTAGGGCACGCCAACCTGACGGGCCAGCAGCAGGTGCTCTTTGGTCTGAGCCATCGGGCCGTCGGTGGAAGCAACAACCAGGATTGCGCCGTCCATCTGAGCAGCACCGGTGATCATGTTTTTAACATAGTCGGCGTGGCCAGGGCAGTCAACGTGAGCATAGTGACGCTTGTCGGTCTCATACTCAACGTGAGCGGTGTTGATGGTGATGCCGCGCTCTCTCTCCTCAGGAGCCTTATCGATCATATCATAAGCCTCATACTGAGCCTGTCCCTTCAGAGCCAAGGTCTTGGTGATAGCAGCGGTCAAAGTGGTTTTACCATGGTCAACGTGGCCAATGGTACCGATGTTAACATGCGGTTTGGTTCTTTCGAATTTAGCTTTAGCCATGCTAATATCCTCCCTTTGCATTTAGTTGCAAATACAAAATTTACAATTAGACTTGTATTTCCATTGTATCAATACTGAACTTAAAATTCAAGTATCTTTGGGGAAATATTCTGCGTCAAGACGCATTTTTATGCCGTTTACACCGCTGGCAGGCACAAAGTGCCATCCAAGCCGAAGAAAACTAATTCTTCTTGGCGCGGGCAGTCATGATGCCCTCGGCAATGGACTTGGGAACCTCCACATAGTGGGAGGGCTCCATGGCGTACTGGCCGCGTCCCTGGGTCTTGCTGCGCAGGTCGGTGGAATAGCCGAACATCTCAGACAGCGGCACAAAGGCGTTGATCTGCTCGGTTCCGGAGTGGGACTCCATGCCCTGGATCTGTCCGCGGCGGGAGTTCAGGTCTCCGATGACGTCGCCCATATATTCCTCAGGAACAATGACGGCAACCTTCATAATCGGCTCCAGAATTACCGGGTCGGCCTTCTTCATACCCTCTTTAAACGCCATGGAAGCGGCGATCTTAAAGGCCATTTCAGAGGAGTCGACCTCATGGTAAGAACCGTCATACAGCGTTACAATCACGTCGACAACCGGATAGCCGGCCAGGACGCCGGAGGCCATAGCACCCTCAATACCCTGATTGATAGGTCCGATGAACTCCTTCGGGATGGCGCCGCCCACAACCTCGTTGCGGAACTCGTATCCCTTACCGCTCTCGTTGGGCTCCATCTTGATTTTAACGTGGCCGTACTGGCCCTTACCGCCGGACTGACGGGCATATTTGTGATCCACATCAGCCAGCTTGCGGATGGTCTCCTTATAGGCTACCTGCGGCTTGCCCACGTTGGCCTCAACCTTAAACTCACGCAGCAGACGGTCTACGATGATCTCCAGGTGGAGCTCACCCATACCGGCGATGATGGTCTGTCCGGTTTCCTCATCTGTGTAGGTTCTGAAGGTGGGATCCTCCTCAGCCAGCTTGGAAAGCCCGATGCCCATCTTTTCCTGACCAGCCTTGGTCTTGGGCTCGATGGCAACACGGATAACCGGCTCCGGGAACTCCATGGATTCCAGAATAATGGGGTGCTTGGGATCACACAGCGTATCACCGGTGGTGGTGTTCTTCAGGCCAACCGCGGCGGCGATGTCGCCCGCATAGACGGTTTCGATATCCTGGCGGTGGTTTGCGTGCATCTGCAGGATACGGCCCAGTCTCTCCTGGTTGTCCTTGTTTGCATTGTAAACGGAAGAACCGGCATTCACGCTTCCGGAATAAACACGGAAGAAGCACAGCTTACCAACAAACGGGTCGGTGGCAATCTTGAACGCCAGAGCGGAGAACGGCTCGTCGTCAGAGGACGGACGCTCCTCCTCTTCCTCAGTATCCGGGTTCACACCCTTGATATTGGGAACATCGATGGGGGCGGGCATATAGTCGATGATTGCATCCAGCAGCATCTGTACGCCCTTGTTGCGATAAGAAGTACCGCAGGTTACCGGCACCATCTTGTTGGCCAGGGTGGCCTCACGGATGACTCGCTTGATTTCCTCGACGGTGATTTCCTCGCCGTCCAGGTATTTCATCATCAATTCTTCATCCAGATCCGCCACGTGCTCCAGCAGCTCGCCTCTGTACTTTTCCGCCAGCTCCTTCATGTCCTCGGGGATATCCTCGTCCCGCACATCCTTGCCCAGGTCGTCATAATAGACCTCAGCGCGCATGGTAACCAGGTCGACGATTCCGCGGAAGGTATCCTCAGAGCCGATGGGCAGCTGAATCGGAACAGCGTTGCACTTTAAGCGATCCAGCATCATATCGACAACGCGATAGAAGTCGGCGCCCATGATATCCATTTTATTGACGTAAGCCATTCTCGGCACGCCATATTTGTCAGCCTGACGCCAAACAGTCTCAGACTGAGGCTCAACGCCGCCCTTTGCGCAGAAAACGGTGACAGAGCCATCCAACACACGCAGGGAACGCTCAACCTCAACTGTGAAGTCAACGTGTCCAGGCGTATCGATGATGTTGATACGGTGGCCCTTCCAGTAGCAAGTAGTGGCAGCGGAGGTAATGGTGATACCTCTCTCCTGCTCCTGTGCCATCCAGTCCATTGTTGCGGCACCATCATGGGTCTCACCGATCTTGTGCGTTTTACCGGTATAGAACAGGATACGCTCGGTGGTGGTGGTTTTACCTGCATCAATGTGGGCCATTATGCCGATATTCCGAGTAAGCTCAAGCGATACTTCTCTTGGCATATTGTCCTCCTTGTTCCTCTTAAATCAGATAGATGCCATCCCCGCGGCAGAACCCTTTCTGCCGCA
Organism: Marvinbryantia formatexigens; assembly: GCA_021771035.1. Classification (GTDB taxonomy): domain Bacteria; phylum Bacillota; class Clostridia; order Oscillospirales; family Ruminococcaceae; genus CALXEM01. Next base: position 15,144 of record JAETPU010000025.1, read on the forward strand.
AAGACAGCAAATAAAACTCAATCAAAAACCTGCAATTAGAATCTGTAATGGGCAAAAGCACGGTTGGCCTCTGCCATCTTATGGGTATCCTCACGCTTCTTCACAGAACCGCCCATGTTGTTGACAGCATCCAGGATTTCCCCGGCCAGTCTCTCCTTCATGGTCTTCTCAGAACGGGCTCTGGAATAGGTGGTGAGCCAACGCAGACCCAAAGTCTGGCGTCTCTCCGGACGAACCTCCATAGGAACCTGATAGGTGGCACCGCCAATACGGCGGGCTTTTACCTCCAGGACGGGCATGATGTTCTCCATCGTCTGCTCGAACACTTCCAGGGGATCCTTCCCAGTTTTCTCTTTGACAATATCGAATGCACCGTACACAATCTTCTGGGCGACGCCTCTTTTACCATCATACATGATGCTGTTAATCAGTCTTGTCACCAATTTGGATTGATATACCGGATCTGGCAAAACATCACGTTTTGCAATACGACCTCTTCTCGGCACTTCGCTTCCCTCCTTCACAGAATGATATCATCGGTACTCGAAAGTGAATAGACTTCCGTTGGGCCAATGGAGAGGTTTTATGGGGAAAACCCCTACATGGGCGACAGCAACTCAAGACTACTTCTTCGCAGCACCAGCTTTAGGACGTTTCGCACCGTATTTGGACCGGGCCTGATTTCTCTTGGCCACGCCCTGGGTATCCAGAGTACCACGGATAATGTGATAACGGACACCGGGCAAGTCCTTAACACGGCCGCCACGGATCAGGACCACACTGTGCTCCTGCAGATTGTGACCGATTCCGGGAATATAGGCTGTCGCCTCGATTCCATTGGTCAGACGGACTCTCGCTACTTTACGCAAAGCGGAGTTCGGCTTCTTCGGGGTCTGGGTTCTGATTGCAGTACAAACGCCGCGCTTTTGCGGAGAATTCTGATCAATCGCAACTCTCTTTTTGGAGTTCCATCCCTTCAGAAGAGCTGGTGCCGTGGATTTCTTCTCAATCACTTCTCTGCCCTTACGGACAAGCTGGTTAAAGGTTGGCATGTCGCACCTCCTTCTTTCATTATAAAAAATCTATGGAAAGGGCCCGGTGAGGGGCCCAGTTCCGCAAAATAAATCAGGTGTCACCAATTGAATATTTTATCATTAATTGGCGACATTTGTCAAGCCTTCATTCACCGGAGCCGCAGAAATTACATCCACATCCGTGTAGCGCTGCATTCCCGTACCTGCCGGGACCAGCTTACCGATGATGACGTTCTCCTTGAGTCCCATGAGCGGATCCACCTTGCCCTTGATAGCGGCCTCGGTGAGAACCCGGGTGGTCTCCTGGAAGGAGGCGGCGGACAGGAAGGAATCGGTTGCCAGGGATGCCTTGGTGATACCAAGCAGCACCGGCAGGCTGGTGGCGGGTTTGAGATCCACCTCTCCGTTTGCCAGGCGCTGCAGTACCTTCTCATTGGCAGCAGCCAGCTCGCTCTTATCCACCAGGGATCCGGAGAACAGATCCGTATCCCCTGCGTCATCCACCCGGACCTTGCGCATCATCTGGCGAACAATAACCTCGATGTGCTTGTCGTTGATATCAACGCCCTGCAGGCGGTAGGTTTTCTGAACCTCCTGGATCAGGTAGTCCTGCACAGCCAAGGCGCCCTTGATGGCCAGAACGTCATGGGGATTGACCGAACCCTCAGTGAGCATCTCGCCCGCCTGTACAATATCGCCCTCGTTGACCCGCAGACGGGAACCATAGGGAATCAGATAGCTCTTTTCATCCCCGGTTTCCTTATTGAACACCACGCAGTGGCGGTTCTTTTTAATCTCCTGCATCCGGATTTCACCGGGAATTTCACTGATGATAGCCAGATGCTTGGGCTTTCTGCCCTCAAACAGCTCTTCAACACGGGGAAGACCCTGGGTGATATCCTCAGCAGACGCGATACCGCCGGTGTGGAAGGTACGCATGGTCAGCTGGGTGCCGGGCTCGCCGATGGACTGCGCCGCAATGATACCCACAGCCTCGCCTACCGCAACGGGCTTGCCGTTGGCCAGGTTGGCTCCGTAACACTTGGAGCACACGCCGTGTTTGGCCTCGCAGTTGAGGATGGAGCGGATCTTCAGGGTGGTGATGCCGGCATTCACAATCTTCTGGGCGTCGTCGTCGTCCATCATCTTGTGATGGGACACCAGCACCTCACCGGTGGCGGGATCCAGCACGTCCTCGGTGGGATACCGGCCGATCAGGCGCTCTGCAAACGGCTCGATCATCTCGTTGCCGTCCTTGATATCACTGACGATGATTCCCTCGTGGGTGCCGCAGTCATCCTGGCGGATAATGACATCCTGGGAGACGTCCACCAGGCGGCGGGTCAGGTAACCGGAGTCTGCAGTACGCAGAGCGGTGTCCGCCAGGCCCTTTCTGGCGCCTCGGGAGGAAATGAAGTATTCCAGAATATTGAGGCCCTCACGGTAGTTGGCGCGGATCGGGATTTCAATGGCGCGTCCGGAGGTATTGGCAATCAGTCCGCGCATACCCGCCAGCTGACGGATCTGGTTCATGGAGCCACGGGCTCCGGAATCCGCCATCATAAAGATGGGGTTATACTGATCCAGATTGTCCTTCAGGGCATCGGCCACATCATTGGTGGTCTGGTTCCAGGTCTTGACCACCAGCTCCTCACGCTCGGAGTTGGAGATAAGTCCACGGCGGTACTGCTTGGTGATCTGGCCTATCTTGCGGTCGGCCTCGGCCAGCAGTTCCTTCTTCTGAGGCGGAATCACAGCGTCTACAACCGCCACGGTGATGGCGCCCTTGGTGGAATATTTAAAGCCCTGGGCCTTAATTTTATCCAAAACCTCAGCGGTGGTGGCAGTGCCGTGCACCTTGATGCAGCGGTCGATGATCTGCCCCAGCTGCTTTTTGCCCACCAGGAAGGAGACCTCCAAATCAAACAGGTTCTCCGGCTTGGTGCGGTCCACATAGCCCAGATCCTGGGGGATGGGATCGTTGAAGATCAGGCGCCCCACCGTGGTATCCAGCATATGGGTCAGGGTTTCATCCCCGACAGTCTTGGTCATACGCACCTTAATGGGCGCGTGCAGGCCTACAACACCCTCCTGATAGGCCATCAGGGCCTCGTTGTAGTCCCGGAACACCTTGCCCTCACCCGGCTCGCCGGATTTCACCAGCGTCAGGTAGTAGGATCCCAGCACCATATCCTGGGTGGGAACCGCCACCGGGCGTCCGTCGGAGGGCTTGAGCAGGTTATTGGCGGCCAGCATCAGGAAACGGGCCTCCGCCTGTGCCTCTGCGGACAGCGGCACGTGAACCGCCATCTGGTCGCCGTCGAAGTCGGCGTTGTAAGCGGTACAAACCAATGGGTGCAGCTTGAGGGCCCGGCCCTCAACCAGGACAGGCTCGAAGGCCTGGATGCCCAAGCGGTGCAGCGTGGGGGCGCGGTTGAGCATAACCGGGTGATCCTTGATGACGATTTCCAGGGCATCCCATACCTCGGGGCGCACGCGCTCCACCATCTTGCGGGCGTTTTTGATATTGGTAGCGGCGCCCACATCCTCCAGGCGCTTCATCACAAAGGGCTTAAACAGCTCCAGCGCCATCTCCTTGGGCAGGCCGCACTGATACATTTTCAGCTCCGGTCCCACCACGATAACGCTACGTCCGGAATAGTCCACGCGCTTACCCAGAAGGTTCTGACGGAAGCGTCCCTGCTTACCCTTGAGCATATCGGACAGGCTCTTGAGGGGACGGTTGTTGGGCCCGGTCACCGGACGGCCGCGGCGGCCGTTGTCGATGAGGGCGTCCACAGCCTCCTGGAGCATCCGCTTTTCGTTGCGCACAATAATATCCGGCGCGCCCAGTTCCAGCAGGCGCTTCAGGCGGTTGTTGCGGTTGATTACCCGGCGGTACAGATCGTTGAGGTCACTGGTGGCAAAGCGCCCGCCGTCCAGCTGTACCATGGGGCGGATATCCGGCGGAATCACCGGGACCACATCCATGATCATCCACTCAGGGCGGTTGCCGCTCAGCCGGAAGGACTCCACAACCTCCAGACGCTTGAGAATCCTCACGCGCTTTTGGCCGGAAGCGTCCGCAAGCTCGCTTTTGAGCTCGGCGGACAGTTTTTCCAAATCCAGCTTCTGCAGAAGCTCCTTGACAGCCTCGGCGCCCATGCCGGCTTTGAACTCGTCCTCATATTTTTCCCGCATATCACGGTACTCCTTCTCCGAGAGGAGCTGGCGCTCCTCCAGAGGCGTGGAGCCGGGATCGGTCACCACATAGGACGCAAAATACAAAACCTTTTCCAAAAGGCGCGGGGACATATCCAGGACCAGGCCCATTCTGGAGGGGATTCCCTTAAAATACCAGATATGGGAGACCGGCGCGGCCAGCTCAATGTGGCCCATACGCTCCCGGCGGACCTTGGAACGGGTCACCTCAACGCCGCAGCGCTCACAGATCTTTCCCTTATACCGCAGCCGCTTATACTTGCCGCAGTAGCACTCCCAGTCCTTGGTTGGGCCAAAAATGCGTTCACAGAAAAGGCCGTCGCGCTCTGGCTTCAGGGTACGGTAATTGATGGTTTCGGGCTTCTTGACCTCTCCGTAGGACCATTCGCGGATCTGCTCCGGGGAGGCAAGGCCGATTTTAATTGACTCAAATACATTAAATTCCATATTAATGGTCATTCCTTTCCGGAATCGCGCCCGTTTCGCTTTGCGAAAACCGAACCACCAAGATTCGGCAGGCACAATACGCCGTTTGAAAGCTCGCTTTCAAACGTACGACCCCTTCCTAGTTACAGTGTTTCATCGATGACGTCGCTGGGGATGATATCGTCGAACACATCATCCTGCAGATCAAAGGTATCCAGCGGGTCGAACAGGTCCTCGGACGCCTCATCCCCGATGGGCTCGGGAATATCGTCCAAATTGGGCTCCGAGACATCAAAGCCCTCCTCCAGTTCGGAGGAAACCTCAACCTCACGGTTCTCGAAGGTGTCGTCGTCCAGGTGGTGCAGCCCCACATCGTCATCGTCGTCGAAGGTCTGCTTGAGATCAATCTCGTCATTGTTCTTATCCAGCACCTTCACATCCAGGCCCAGGGACTGCAGTTCTTTAATGAGAACCTTGAAGGACTCCGGAATGCCGGGCTGCGGGACGTTGCGTCCCTTGACAATGGCCTCGAAGGTCTTGACTCTTCCCACCACATCGTCGGATTTGACGGTGAGGATCTCCTGAAGGGTGTAGGCGGCGCCGTAGGCCTCCAGGGCCCAGACCTCCATCTCTCCGAAACGCTGGCCGCCGAACTGGGCTTTACCGCCCAGAGGCTGCTGGGTTACCAGGGAGTACGGTCCGGTGGAACGGGCATGGATTTTATCGTCAACCAGGTGGTGCAGCTTTAAGAAGTACATATACCCCACGGTGACCGGGTTGTCGAAGGCCTCGCCGGTGCGTCCGTCATACAGGACGGTCTTGCCGTCCTCGGGCAGCCCGGCCTCTTTAAACATCTCGCGGATGTCGGACTCATGGGCGCCGTCAAAAACAGGGGTCATTACCTTCCAGCCCAGTTCCGCGGCGGCGCGGCCCAGGTTCACTTCCAGCACCTGGCCGATATTCATACGGGAGGGAACGCCCAGGGGGTTGAGCACAATATCCAGCGGGCGGCCGTCCGGCAGGAAGGGCATATCCTCCTGGGGCAGAATGCGGGAGACAACACCCTTGTTACCGTGGCGTCCCGCCATTTTATCGCCCACGGAGATCTTTCTCTTCTGGGCAATGTAGCAGCGCACCACCATGTTCACGCCCGGGGACAATTCATCGCAGTTGTCGCGGGTGAAGATTTTCACATCCACAATGATGCCGTATTCGCCGTGGGGCACCCGCAGGGAGGTATCCCGCACCTCACGGGCCTTCTCGCCGAAGATGGCGCGCAGCAGGCGTTCCTCAGCGGTCAATTCCGTCTCGCCCTTGGGCGTGACCTTGCCCACCAGGATGTCGCCGGCACGGACCTCGGCTCCCACACGGATAATACCGCGCTCGTCCAGCTCCCGCAGCGCATCGTCTCCGGCGTTGGGGATATCCCGGGTGATCTCCTCCGGGCCTAATTTCGTGTCCCGGGCCTCGATTTCATACTCTTCGATATGAATGGAGGTATAGACATCGTCCCGCACCAATTTTTCATTGAGCAGAACCGCATCCTCGTAGTTGTAGCCCTCCCAGGTCATAAAGCCGATGAGGGCGTTTTTACCCAGGCTGATTTCACCATTGCTGGTGGCGGGGCCGTCGGCAATCACCTGGCCCACCTGGACGCGCTCTCCCTTTTCCACGATGGGGCGCTGGTTGATACAGGTGCCGTGGTTGCTGCGCAGGAACTTAATGAGCTTGTAGGTCTCCTGGGTTCCCTCGTCCGTATTGATTACCACCTGGGTGGCGGATACGCTCTCCACAACACCGTTGTGCTTGGACACAACCGCCACGCCGGAGTCCACCGCGGCCTTGTATTCCATACCGGTTCCCACGATGGGGGATTCGGTTTTTAAGAGCGGGACTGCCTGACGCTGCATGTTCGCGCCCATCAGGGCACGGTTGGCGTCGTCGTTCTCCAGGAAGGGAATCATCGCCGTAGCAATGGAGACCACCATCTTCGGGGAGACGTCCATATAGTCCACCTTGTCCCGCTCGATCTCCAAAATCTGATCCCGGTACCGGGCGGCGACGCGCTCGTTGGAAAAGCGTCCCTCATCGTCCAGCGGCTCATTGGCCTGGGCAACCACAAAGTTGTCCTCCACATCCGCGGTCATATATTCCACTTCGTCCAAGACACAGCCGGTCTCTTTGTCCACACGGCGGTAGGGGGCCTCGATGAAGCCGTACTCGTTGATGCGGGCAAAGGATGCCAGGTAGGAGATAAGCCCGATGTTGGGGCCCTCAGGGGTCTCGATGGGGCACATACGGCCATAGTGGCTGTAGTGGACGTCACGCACCTCAAATCCGGCACGGTCTCTGGAGAGGCCGCCCGGGCCCAGGGCGGAAAGACGCCGCTTGTGGGTGAGCTCCGCCAGGGGGTTGGTTTGATCCATGAACTGGGACAGCGGAGAGGAGCCGAAAAACTCCTTGACCGCGGAAACCACAGGCCGGATGTTGATAAGCCCCTGGGGGGTGATGGTATCGCTGTCCTGCGCCTGGATGGTCATGCGCTCACGGATGACGCGCTCCATTCTGGAAAATCCGATGCGGAACTGGTTCTGCAGAAGCTCTCCCACAGACCGGATACGCCGGTTGCCCAGATGGTCGATATCGTCGGTCTTGCCCACCTCGTGGCCCAGGTTATTCAGATAGTTGATCGTGGCAAAAATATCGTCGATGATGATGTGCTTGGGAATCAGCTCGTCAATACGGGAGGAAATCTGCTCCTTGACGGCTTCGTCGTCCCCGGCGTTCTCCAGGATCTCCCGCAGGATGGAGAAGCGCACCTTTTCATGGATGCCCAGTTCCTCGGGATCAAAGCCCACAAAGTCCCGCAGATCCACCATACCGTTGGAGATGACGTGCACACGCTTGCCCTCCACATCCAGGTAGACGGTATCCACGCCGGCCTTCTGTACGCCCAGCGCCTGGGCATAGGTGAGTACGGAGCCGGCCTCCGCCATAATCTCTCCGGTCAGAGGATTGACGATGGCCTGGGCCAGGGTATGTCCGGCAATACGCTCCGCGATGGCCAGCTTCTTATTATATTTATAGCGGCCCACCTTGGACAGGTCGTACCGTTTTGCATCGAAGAACAAGGCGTCCAAATGGGACTGGGCGCTGTCAACCGTGGGCGGCTCGCCCGGGCGCAGCTTGCGGTAGACCTCCAAAAGGGCCTCCTCCGTGTTCTTGGTGCTGTCTTTTTGAATGGAAGCGAGAATCTGCTCGTCCTCTCCGAAGAAATCCAGGATTTCCTGGTCGCTGGAGAGGCCCAGGGCACGGATAAAAGTGGTGACGGGAAGCTTTCTGTTTTTATCAATGCGGACATAGAAGATATCGTTGGAGTCCGTCTCATATTCCAGCCATGCGCCGCGGTTGGGGATGACGGTGGAAGTGAACAGCTTTTTGCCGATTTTATCAAAGCTTACGCCATAATAGACACCCGGAGAACGAACCAGCTGGGAGACGATAACACGCTCCGCGCCGTTGATCACAAAGGTGCCGCTATCGGTCATCAGAGGGAAATCCCCCATGAAAATGTCCTGTTCCTTAACCTCGCCGGTCTCCTTGTTGAGCAGGCTTGCGCGCACTCTCAGGGGAGCCGCGTAGGTGACATCGCGCTCCTTGCACTCCTCCACAGTATATTTGGGGGTATCATCCAACCTGTAGTCGATAAAATCGAGCACCAAATTCCCTGTGTAGTCGGTGATGGACGAGACATCCTTGAAAACCTCTTTGAGGCCTTCTTCCAGGAACCATTTGTACGAGTTTTTCTGCACTTCGATCAAGTTGGGCATTTCCAGCACTTCGTTGATCTTAGCAAAATTCATACGAACGTTTTTGCCAAGGTTTGTCGGCTTGACATTAATCATAGGCTCACTCCATTCATCTATTGCCAATACATCCTTTCAAATTCCAGCTTCCATAAATTTTGAAAATCAGTATTGAATTTTGACTGTGCGTGTGATATAATATCGTAAGTAGCGATACAAATATCCATTTTGATACAGTATATAATTATAGAACAGAAAATTCTATCTGTCAATATGCACAGAAGGAAAAAGTATAATTTTCTCTTTTTTCTTTTCTTTTTCGGAGATCTGTTCTATTTTTTGTCAAAAGCAGTGTGAATCCCTTGGCTTGTTTTGTATAAACTAGCCAAGGGATTTTTTCACTTTTCCTCACTGTTTTCCACAAGCCGCCCCGTTGAAAATCCTGGTATTTCCGGCGGAGTCCGTGATAATCCGGACAAAACAAAATACAAAAAGTCAAGAGGACCACCGGAGGAAATGGTAACATAAACACAGACAGGAGATGAGCAAATGGACTGGATTGCAGGTATACAAAGAGCTATCGACTATATGGAAGAAAACCTGGAAGAGCCCCTGGACTATACTGAAATTGCCCGGCGGGCCAACTTGTCCGGTTCCTATTTTCAAAAGGTGTTCTCCATTCTGTGCGGCTGTACCGTGGGTGAGTACATCCGCTCCCGCCGCCTTCTCTTCTCCTGTGGAAGTCTTAATATTTATTGATTATTCCTTTTTTAACGGTATATTGTTGAAAATAATTATCAATATGTTATATTATTAATTAAGGGTACACAACCAAAACTTTCTAAGAGGAGGGAAATTAGATGAAACGGATGAAAAAACTAGCGGCAGTGGGGATGGTTTTCGTAGTGATTTTGTTCTGCCTGGGCTTTACCCAGCAGATGGATGCCGTCCAATTGGAGGCCGAGCGGGCCATGTCTCTGCAAGAGGAGGCCCTGGACGCCTATCAACTTTTGTGGGACAGCTTTGAAAAGGATCCGGAGAGTTTGCAGTCCTATTATCCCGACGAATACGGCGGGGAGTATATCAACGGGGACAAGCTGGTGATCCAGCTCACCGAAAATACCCCGGAGAACCAGGCAAAATACCGGGAACTGTGCGGGAACTCCGATAAGGTGGTATTCGAAAAGGTGACTTATTCGCTGAATTACCTCAATAGCTTGGAGAGTCAGGCCGAACTGTTATCCAAGGACTATGCCGTCACCGGGTATGGGGTAAGGCGCAGTGAGAATAAATTTATTCTGGAAGTGGAGCAGGATGATCTGGATGCCGTTCAACAGCGTCTGCTGCGGCAGAGAAGTAATGCTCCCATTGAAATTCAGGTGGGGGTACCGATGGAAACCACGGCATCCTCTTTAATTGGAGGTGGTTCTCTATATATTACGGGGCATACATTCAGTTTAGGTGTATGTGGTACCTATGGAGGAAAGCCAGCCTTTTAAACATGTGGTCATGATTTGGCAGAGGGTGCCTCTATATTTTCATCAAGCGCACAAACCACTAAAATCGGAGAGGTTACTTATCATTCATATGGGGGAACTGGAAAAGTAGGCGATTACTCAATCGTAACAGTTACGAATTCCAACTTTGCTACTACCAATATGCTTTTCAACAGTGGAGGTGGTGTAGCTTATGTAAACGGTTCTGCATCTGCGCCTGCTGGAACCACAATTGCCAAGTACGGAAGAACTACAGGATATTCTTCTGGAAAGGTAACGTCTACAAATCATACCCAATATACTCCTTCTGGCTTGCCCGTAAGAGGGCTTACACTTTCTTCTGTAAGGAATTCCAGTCACACTACTTCAGTAGGCGCTGGTGACAGTGGGGGATGTGTATTTATTATGGGAAGTGGAAATTCCTGTAAAATTACAGGAACGGTTTCTGGCAAACCCGTAAATGCGGTTCCCAATAACGAAGGCTATATGGCAATGTATCATTCCCCGACTCTCTATGCAATTGACAACCAGGGCTTTAAAATTAAGACCAATTAAAAGCGGAGGAAGTATGCGCAATCGTATCAATCTAGTTTTAAAGGTGCTATTTTTGTGTGTTCTGACCTTTGACATTGCATTCCGGGTCTGCGGTGCTATTGTTTGGAACAAGAACCTTGAGAAAAATTTTGTCCGTAGCAGCCGTAGAGGTTTCGAAGAGGAGCCCTATGCGCTGGGGCTTCCCATGGACGACTGGGATCTTAAGGCGTATACCTACCGATATACCTTTCACTGGGACTATAATAAGGAAGAGTGCATCTACACTCCCGCATACGCTGTAACCTGGTATACACAGCCCGATGAAACCAGTCAGCCGGCGGTGACGCTGGAGGCTTCAAAAAACTATGTGGCCCATCTGAACGCTCCCCAGTATGGGGGTGGCTTTTACAGCTGGCCCACCTATAAAAAGGGCTGGCGGTACAGTGTCCCGTTTACCACAGTCCTGAATACATTGGGGGAGCAGACTCAGGAGAATGGGAAACTGTACTACGTAAAGCTGGAGGATTTGACAGAGCTCTATGACTGCGCCACTCCCAAAAATCAGGATTCTTTATCCTTCCGGCAGAAATTCCTGGCGGTGGACATGGTTTTATATCAAAACGGCTGCTATATCTCCCCTGACTTATACCGTATGGTCTGGGACATCTGGGATACACTTTTAGTTCTGGGCGCAGCGGGAATTGTGCTGAGCCTGCTGATACCGCGGGCACGCCAACGACATAACAAGCATCTTTGCACCGGTCTGAATTCAACCGAACCAGCGGCAAGAAAAGAAAAATGAACTCTATAAGATATCGCCGTCCACCTAAGGCAGCGAAGAAACTACGATAAAACAGGACAGAGGCCTGCCTGCCTCTGTCCTGTTTTATCACAATCAAATCTTGAACCAACCGGGACGTTTCGCGGTTTGGCTCTGCCAAACACCGGCCATGCCTTTGGGCCGGTGAGCGAAACTCCCAGATGTTCACGCTTTGCGTGAACATTGTATCATAGTTCCTCTGAATATCGAACTGCTCCCCAGGTTTTCCACAAAGGGAACAGCCCACGGTGGAAAACACACGTCTATTCCATCACAACCGTATTCCAGGAGTGGGGTTCCAAGGTCATGCGGCATACCTGTTCCCCAATTTGGAATGCCAACTCCCGCCGGACGTCCAACCCGTTCTGCGCCACTAAAACACGACTGCCGTCCGGGTTTTGGAAGGCCAGCGCCGTGCCGTTCCAAACGCCTTTGAGCCCAAGCCGAACAGCGCCGGGCTTCACAAACTGAGAGAAATGGCGGAACACATAAAACTCCGGCTGATAGGTGACGGCGCCGTCCGGGCTCACTGTCACAAAGGAGTTCTGCCGCCAGCCCCAGCTGCTCTCGCCGCCCTGCTTGAGCGCCATGTTCCAATATACATTTCCGCACACGCCCGCGGAAAAATACCGCCACAGCAGGGTAAAGACATATTCTGCATAGGCCCAGCTGTTTTCCCCATCGCCGCATTCCACCTCACTGTGCAGATACCGCAGCTGAGGGAAGCTGGCAACCGTCTGGTGGATGGTATTTTTTCCCGCCCACTGATAGCTGATTCCCTTAATATACCGGGCGGCCTTTGGATCGTTCATCACCAGGTTGGCATAGTTGTCGAACCCGGTATACAACAGGCGCCCGTCGTTCTCCTGCCCGTTGAGGGTTCCCAGCCAAATCTCGGCGGTGATACCGTGTTCCTGGAAGGCCGGGCCCAGATATTCCCCGATAAACAAGGCCATCTGTTCCCCGGTCCAGATACAGGAGGGGAATTTCTGAGAGGAAACCGGTTCGTTCTGCACATGGACCTGATCCACATGAATGCCATGGGCCTCATAGGCCTGGATAAACTTTACAAAATACAGAGCATAGGCCTTTAAATACCGGGGCTCCATAATCATATTGCCGTAGTTGCACACCGGCGGGTTTTTCATCCAGGTGGGCGGGCTCCAGGGAGAGGCGAACACTGTCACCGGCTCGCCTTTGCGGCGCTTCTGGGCGGCTTTCAGATAGGGAAGCAGAATCTGCTCGTCCCGGGAGATGGAAAAATGCTCCATCTCAAAGTCCCCTTCGGTTTCATTGTGGCTGTACCACTTGAGCGCAAAGTCGCTGGCGCCGATGGGAACGCGCCACAGGGAAATGTTCATCTGATCCGGGGAAAACAGCATATCGAAAAAGGCCTCCCGCTGAGAGGGCTCAGCCTCCTGTAAGGCCAGCCAGCCCAATTCGTTGAAACAGCCTCCAAAGCCCTCCACCGTTTGGAATGTTTCCCCGGTAAACCATAAGTTCTCCCCGCCCAAGGCCCTGGAAACCTCCACGGGAGCAGGGCTCCAGCGGTTTTGGCAGGTTGTCTGAATACGCTGAATCTGCAATATTCTCATCCTTTCTCTCATTCGTTTGATCACCGTGTCCGAACACGGATTCCAGATACCCCTATTTTATCCGAACTGCCTGGACTTTTCAAGGGAATCCGGTAAATCGGGAATCCTCTCCCAGGGAAATTCGGCTCCGTCCTCATTGCCGCAATTCTTCAGGGCTTAAAGCGCCAGCTGCACCATATTGTCGTCTGTGAGCCCCAGTATAGCGACCGCGTCCTCAAACATTCCGGCCCTGTAGGTTTCATCGAACGCCTGAATGGAATGGCTGTCCGATCCGATACTGAATTTGCAGCCCATCCGTTTCGCAATACTCAGCATCCTGAGATAGGTGTCCTGGTACAGAGGCGCCTGGATATTCCCCTCAAAGATGCTGAGATTCACTTCCACCGCCGCGCGGTGCTCCTGAGCCAGACCGAAGGCGTGCTCCAAGGCGCCGTCGGGAAGATACCGATAAATCTGAACAAGATTTTCCCCCGTATGCATGGACAGCGGAAAAAACGGATGGGCAACAATGGTGGCAATGTCCCGGCTTACCAAATCCTCAAAGGTTTTCAGCATATGCGCCGCCACATCCCGGGGGCTTACAACACTGCGCTCCCGCACAAAATCCAGCATATGGATGTGGGAATGCGGCACCAGGACAAAATCCAGTTCACTGGCGGCCTGAGGGGAAATCCCCACCACGCCCTGGGCAAACTCTGTTTCCACACCCACCAGCACTTTGATCCCGCTGTCCCGGGGGATTTCCCGGCGGATACTCATGGCCCGCGCAAAGTCCTGCTGCCGGTACCATGGGTTGGGGGACGGCAGAGGCACATTGGCCACGTCCCACATATGGTCGGTGAACCCCAAAACCTCAAGCCCCAGCTCCCGCGCCCGGCACAGGTAGTTGGCAACGGTTGCACCCGGGTCCTCAGAACACAGGGAGAGATGGGTGTGAATATGCAGATCATGAAACTTCATCCTTTGAAATCCTCCTCTCTGACAAACCACCGGGCGTGCCGCCCGGCGGGGCATTCGGGCTGAGTCTATCCGGCAGCGCCCGTATTGGGCATTTCCCTGCCCGGCACAAGCTACAGCCTCACGGTCTGCCCGGGCCCTGCGGAATAGATCTGATCCCCGCAGGAGAACCACACCTCCACGGCCGTGGGATTGTATATCAGCCTGTTGTCCGCGGAAATCCGCAGGCTGCGCTGAGCCGTCACATACTCATAGAGCTCCATGGTACTGGCATACCAGATGTCCTGATTCCCGCCGATTAAGCTGCAAAACTCCTCCAGCCTTTCAAAGCGGCCCTGAAACTCATGCCCATGGCTGTAGGCGAAGAACAGCCTGGGGCCGGAAAAGTAGCCCTCCATCGCCTTCAGGAAGGCAGCCGCTTCCTGGACGCCGTTGTGGCCGGCGTTGATGTGGCAGGTGGGATTCCACCGCATAAAATCCTCCGGGAACTGATAGCCTCCCGTGCAGGCCGCAGTGCGGGCATACACAATCCCGGCGGCGCGCAGCGCGTGGATCACCTCCTGGGTATAGCGGCCGTTGGCGTAGGCCAGTCCGCACACCGGACAGCCCGCAATTTCCTCCATCACCTTGCGGTGCTGGAAAATTTCCAGATTGATGTTCGCCGCGGGCAGCACGTCCAGCGACTTGTGGTAGGTTCCATGGCAGGCCAGCTCGTGCCCCTGGTACAGCCGGCGCAGACGGGCATAATCCCCGGGATCGACAGCATTGGTAATCAAATTAAAGGTTCCCTTAATTCCATACCGGTTAAAAATTCTTACAACCTCTTCGTCAAAGGAGCCGTCGTCAAAACTGACCGCTACGGCATTGCGTTTTCCATCCTTCAGGACATCCAGGCAGATCATAACAGTCCCCCTCCTCATTGCATCGGGTATATGCCGCAAAAAGATTCCGGCGGGTATGCGCCCGCACCTTCTTACTGGCAGTTTACTACAGGCGCGGGCAGTTTGCAATGAAAAAAAACAAGATAATGCCCATCCATACCCCAGCGGAACTCAAAGAGACGGCGCATCAAAAAAGGGGGCCAAGCCTGTCCCGCTGTCAAAGACGGATACTGAGAGCTTCGGCCCGGGTATCCGTGGGCCAGAAACACAGAAAACGATAGAACAAACCGGAGAAAGCAGGCTGCTTCCTCCGGTTTGCTGTTTTACTCTCGTCAAGCACTCTGGCTGCGTTTACAGCATCGTAAACCCCTCAAAATCGTTTCAGGACTTCCGTCCAAACTGCTATCTGCTGTGCTTTCCTTTTCTGGCGCAAAGCGCTGTTCCGGTCAGGACAGTTCCGGCCATCATCATAGCTGCAATCCAAACCAGCATATTGCTGCCGTCACCGGTCTGCGGGACGTCTGCCGGTTTTTCCGAATCTGGTTTTTCCTCTGGGGTGGTTGTCCCGATTACCGGAATTTCAACCGCCGCCTTCTGATATCCGCAGACTGTGCATTCCTCATGCTTAGACCCAGTTTGTGCTGCGGTAGGCTCTCTGTCAACGACCCATTTCATCGTATGAGCCGCCAAATTGCCCTTTTCGCCGCAGGCACATTCATTCCAATGGTTTTCGGAATCGCTCTTCCACGCAGTATCAAATTTGTGCGTGTGCGTCAGCACGGGGATTTCGGCCGTCTCTTCATACCCACACACGGAGCAGGTATGTTTTTTCTCTCCCTTTTCCGTCTCGGTTGCCTGCTGGGTTACTGTCCAGTCGCCCCAGGCATGTGCCGCAATATCGGCTTTTTCACCGCATACGCATTCATGCCAGTGGTTGTCCTTGTCGGTTTTCCATTCGGTTCCAAATTTATGGGTGTGAGCCAGTACAGGGATTTCGGCCGTCTCTTCATACCCACACGCGGAGCAGGTACGTTTTTTCTCTCCCTTTTCCGTCTCGGTCGCCTGCTGGGTTACCGTCCAATCGCCCCAGGTATGTGCCGCAATATCGGTTTTTTCCCCGCATTCGCACTCATGCCAGTGGCTGTCCTTGTCAGATTTCCAGCTGGTACGATCAAATTTGTGAACGGTGGCCGCAGAATCTTTTTCGATGGTCTCACCATTGACCGAAATATCGTTTCCGGTTTGGTTTTCAACTGTCACTCGATCCGGCACCGTAATTGTATTCCCGCTGAGAACCGTGATGGTATCACCCGGTTTCGCTGTATTTGCCAGAGCCTGCACATCGCCGCCCACAGCATACAGGGTTTTCTGCTCGCTGGTGTGTTTGATGGATGCAGTTTCACCCGCAACATAATCGGAAGGATCCGCGGTATAGCTGCCTCCGGCAATGGTAATGTCGGTCTTGGGATCTGCAGAACTCAATTTACCCGCGATACTCGGAGCATCAAAGCTGCCGCCTTTCACGTCAATCGTTCCGTTGTTCGTGCCGTCGCCATGGACGACAAAGGCCATTTTGTCAGCATGGATTACCGCAGTGGAGTTTTCCGGAAATGTAATGCTGCCGGTTTCACCGGACCCCGCCTTTTTGGAGACAACCCCGTAAGCGCCGTTAAAGGTTCCGCCGTTGATCGTCACATTCCCGTATGTAGTCAGCGCACCGGCGCCGTTTCCGTTAAAGGTTCCGCCGTCAATCACAGTTTCTGTGCCGGCAGCGGCATTGATCGCCGCATTGTAGGTTACGCTGTCTGCACCGACACACTCAAAGGTTCCGCCTTGAACGGTCAGCGAATAACCGCTGTTCTGAACCGCAGTCATATATTGGCCGCCGTCGTATACAACCTTTCCGGTCCCTTGGCTGTCCCGAATTACGAGATTTCCATAATTGGCAATGACGATGGTCTTTGCCGATACGGTACAGCCGTTTAAATCCAGGATCATAGCGGGCTGGGTTTTCCCATCCTGAAAATTTCCGAATGTGATCGGAGAGGTTGCCCCCTGCTTCAGGGTGATGTTTTTTTGCAGGGTCACCGTAAAGGAGCCATCGCTGTTTTCCTGAATGGTTGCCGCGCCTGCCGCCCATTGGTCAATGGCGTCCTGGGTGGTGTCGCTTCGAAAGGCCATTCCATTGCTTACTTCTACCGTTGTGTCAGCCGCAAATACCATTGTTGGTACTGTGACTACCAGCATAACGGCACACAACAGTATACTAAGTAGCCTCTTCATTGTAAAACCTCCATTTCTTTTCCTGTTTTGAGTTCTTTATTTTGTTCTTTCTACGAGCTGTTTGCGGTCAGCTCAAGATAACACAAAAACAGATAGATTCTCTCCGTTAAAAACGGACAGAATCTATCTGTTAAATACGGAACAAAAGTTACCCGGTAAAAATGAGCAGAATCAGCCCTTGCTTGCTTGCTTGCTTGCTTGCTTGCTTGCTTGCTTGCTTGCTTGCTTGCTTGCTTGCTTGCTTGCTTGCTTGCTTGCTTGCTTGCTTGCTTGCTTGCTTGCTTGCTTGCTTG
>JAETPU010000051.1 GCA_021771035.1 Marvinbryantia formatexigens
ACCTTCGCCCTTCAGGGCACTGACGCGACCATCTGCAGTTATCCGGTTAGCGCCTGCAGTGACAGTTAAATCCTTCGCATGAAGCGCGGCATTCACTTCCGTTGCACGGGCAATAATGGATACGGCATCGCTCCGGGTGCCGTCCAGGCCCGCGCCATTGATGGTGATACTGCCTTCAGTCACCTCCAGCGCCTGCAGGCTGCCGTCGGCATTCATCACAGGTCTGCCTGTGGTGAGCGTCGCGTGCGGCGTGTTGATAAAACCACAGCCGTCACAGGTGATACCATACGGGTTGGCAACCATCACATTCGCCGCTTTGCCGGCCACTTCCGTATAGCCCTGCAGCAGTGAACGGTTACCGCCGGTCACTTCGTTGATGATACCCTTCGCTTCCCCGCCCGCTTTCAGGTTCGGGTTATTCTGTATCAGTCCACCAAGCTGCGTCGGATTAAGCTTACCGGTGGCATTATTGAGAATCAGCCCTTCCTTCCCGACGTTGTAATCCGTAAACCGGTTATGCGAAATCCCGGCCCCGTTCGGCGTGGCAATGTTCACGACCGGCACACCATTTGCCGCTTTATCCATTCCGGCCCCGTTTTGTGGGGTGATGACGGCCCCCACAGCCGGTAACAACGGCTGCCCGGCGATAATCGTACTGATAAGGTAACTCAGCAGGCGGTAAGTGAAGCGAACGGGAGGCTGATGCATGGTAATAATCCCTTAAAACGCGACGGCAACGCGCCAGTAAACCGTGAGATGGTCAGGGGCAAGCCAGTCCGGGTAAACAAGAGGCAGTCCGGCAGTGAACGAACCGGAAACATGGCCACTGGTGGTGCTGAGCCCGGCAGCAGCACCCCACAGCGTGCCGGACGAGTACGGGTCATCTCTGTCAGAGTGCAGCCAGCCACCGTCCAGTGCAGTCACTGCACGGACAGTTCCCACATATGGCAGGGAGAACAGAGACCAGGACAGCTCATTTCGCAGATAACCACCGTTATTACCGGAGATATACTGCTCCTTAAAGCCACGCACTGAACTCTCGCCCCCGAGGCTCAGTTGTTCCACACCATGAAGACGGTCCGGTGACCACTGGGCATAAGCGCTGGTCAGCCACCACACCCTGTCCGTGACGGGGCGCTGAAAACTGGCACTCACCGACCATTTCCGGAACTGATTTACGGGCAGGTCTCCCCTTTTCCCGTGGTCGCTTTCTGCGCCGAACCAGGGCATCCCCCGTGTGAATACCGGATTCAGTGTTCCGACACCCCCCAGAAACTTGTGTGTGTGATTCAGCCCGACAGAAAATGAAGTGAGTTTACGGCTGCTGCCCTGAAGCAGAACATCATCCAGATAATTGTGAATAATGCGGTGCTGCAGACCTCCGGTCAGTGCTGTCTTCATGTCCCCGTTACGGAACAGGACATGCGACAGTCCCAGCCGGTGAGTCTGCAGGTCTCCCGTGGAACGCCACCGCCAGCCCCGGTTATCAATGGTGCTGAGATAGTCACTCCATGAATACGTGTAATCCACCAGGGTATAGCCATACGGCAGACTGACACCGGCGGCAAAATTCCTCGCATCATGTGACACCGAAAAGTCACTGCTCCGTCCCCCGCTGACAAACCAGTTGTCAGCCAGCCCCAGAGGATTATTAAAGGAAAGGACACCATTTAACTGCCCCGTACCGGTATTCTTCTGCCCGCTGTTGTCGATGCCCACGCTCCCTGTGACAGGCCATTCCGGCAATGCCGTCAGTGTCACCACCGACCATCCCTCACGGTCACCGGGCGATATTTCAATCTGTACCGGCTCCGTACGCAGACGATTAATCTGCTCCATCCCCTGCTCAATATCCCGCAGGTTCAGAACCTTCCCCTCCATTCCCGGGAAAACCATCTTCAGGGTGCGGGCAGGAAGGTCAGCGCCTTCCGCCCGGATTTGCTGCAGCCTGCCTTCCATGACCGTTATGTGCAGTACGCCCCCTGAAAGGTCCTGCTCTGTCAGAAAGGCCCGGCTGGTGATATATCCCCGGCGTATATAGCTGTCCGTCATGGCATCCGTGACCGC
>JAETPU010000007.1 GCA_021771035.1 Marvinbryantia formatexigens
AAAATACCGGTTTTGGCCTGTTTTAGTGTGCATGTGCTGTACCGGCAGTATGGTAGTTGGCAAGGGAGAGCTGTGTGGGAAGATGCCCACAAAATTGCAAATTTTCGCAGTGCAATAGAACTGCTGTACTTGATAAATAGCGCATTAGAGACGCCTATGGGCAGGAAAAAAGCGAAACAGAAAACGACAATGCAGGTGTCCAAGACAAAGTCAAAATAAAAATACGAATCAGTTGAATGGGCCGCCCGGCTTGAGCTTTTATCTCAAGTCGGGCGGTTTTGCTCTATCTACTGTGAGAAAGAGAAGCTCTCAAAAATATAATAAAATTGATAAAAGTGTGGTGAAGTCCTTGTAGTGTGCTGCCCTTTGCTGCCCTCGCCCTATAAGGCAAGGGCAGCACTGCACCTTTAGGGGGCAATCGCTTTGGTGGCTATGCACTGTGGCCTATTGTCGTCCAGGGCCAAATAACCTGGACGTATTCATTTTTTTATAAATCCCGCCGCCATGCGGGCTGCCGTGGCCCGCCGACAATCTGAATTTTTCAAATTTCAGATTGATCGGAGGACACGAAAATGGCTTACAACAAAGCCAGAGCGGAACGAGAATGGCTCCGCTGGAAAGAAGCAGAAGAAAAGAAACTCAGAGAACTTGGCGTGGATGAGGAAACCATCCAGCGCCTTCATACATACGATTGGGCGCAGTTCAACAAAGAGCGCCAGTACCTGCAGCGGCAGGTAGAGTGGTCACCATATATAGATTGGGTGTCAGCGCAGGATCTGGAGCTGCCTGTAGAAGATACGGAATCCCTGCTGGACAGCATCGAGGATATAGAACTGCTACACCTTCTTTCCAAAGAGGACAAGCTCACCTTACAAATCGTATTATATAAGATGCAGGGATATACCAGCATAGAGATTGCAGAGAAAACCGGGATGACAGAAACGGCTATCAGGCAAAGAATATCACGGTTGAAAAAGAAGATGTAAAAAGGAAGGGACATGATCTGATTTCAGGTCATGTCCCTTCCTTTTCTATATAGGTTGTGGCATATAAAGGCTACTCCATGTGTTTCGATTCAATTTTTTGCATCAAGCAACCAATCCGTCAAATATCGTACCTGTATTCCATTGTAGTTGCCGAGAGTCAGACGATCCAAGGTTAAAATGATTTTTTCATAATTGTCCCTAATGCTTTCAAGAGGCCGGATCTCTCGATCAAAAGTTTCCTTAGCAGTCATGTCTGCTGTGACCTGAAAATACTGATACACACCCTGCTTTTCGGCAACAAAGTCGACCTCTGTGTTACCAACTTTTCCAATGGATACTTTGTAGCCACGACGCAAGAGTTCAAAATAAACGATATTCTCAAGAGAAAAACCCAGATCATAATTTTTGCGGGGAAGGATATAATTTCTTATCCCCAAATCAACAATATACATCTTTCGGTTTGCTTTTAAGATCTGTTTTCCCACAATGTCAAAACGCTCTGCTGGATAAAAAATAAACGACTCTGTAAGTGCCTCTACATAATCCCCCACTGTGTTGGGGGATATTTTTCTTCCATTTGAAGTCAAATAATCTGTAATACCCCTAATGGAAACAGGGTTACCAATCACACTGGCGAGATACTTTGCAATCGTTTTGAGAAGCGCGATATCCGTGATTTTTCTCTTGGATGGATCGCTTTCCTTCCTTGCCTGCCGATCTTCAATATCTTTTACAATGACGGTATTATAAATTCCCTCTAAATAGGTATTTACTTTTTCATCGCTGCGATTCATAGCGGCAATGTACGGCATACCGCCATTTTTTAAGTATTCAGAAAATCCTTGTTCAACACCTAAGCCTGTGATTGTAAGAAATTCCTGAAAAGACAGTGGAAGCATTTTGATTTCAACATATCTGCCTGTTAAGAGAGTCGCCAGATCTCCAGACAACATATATGCATTGGAGCCAGTAATATATAGGTCAACATTGGGCTTTACATATAAACTATCTACAACTTTTTCAAAGGAAGGAACTTTTTGAATCTCATCCAGAAAAATATAAGTCATTTTTCCGCTCACGAGATGTTCCTTGAGATACTGATACAACTTTCTGTAATCCAATAGCTCTTCGTACTCTAATTCCTCAAAATTAACAGAAACAATTTGTTCTTTCGTGACACCATTTTCTTTGAGCCATTGCTGGCATTGGCTCAAAAGCGTAGATTTACCACAGCGGCGAATACCTGTCACCACTTTAATTACCTGTTCATCTTTCCAACTGATTAGCTGGTTTAAATATTCTTTTCGTTGAACCAATGAAATTACCTCCCTGATTATTGTTCCTATTTTAACATATATTATTCAAATAATCAATATATTGTTCCCGTTTCGGAATATTTATTTAAAATTGATAATCTTTGTTCCTGATATGATTTTAATGGAAAGCGTGAAAATGGATCGCTATGAAAATCAATGAGACATAAAAAAGAGAAACCATTGTCATACAAAGAATCTCTCGCTTGAAAAGTTGTATAAAAACAAGACGCTTAAACTAATTTATCAAGCCGCATATGCTATGATAGCCAATCAGAAACTTTTTCATTTTATGTCACGATCCGGCCTTTTTCCTGGGCTATGGGATGAACGGGGAAAAAGAAACGTTCACCTTGTAGCTTGAAAATCGAATACCAGCCATGCGGGTACGTTCCCGCCTGAGCGAGCGACTAAAAAGTTTGTTATACACAAACTTCGGAAAAAGCGCCATGACGAACCAAAGCAAGAGCTGCCTCCCTTTTATGGGACGGCGGCTGTTGCTCTTGGTTTCGAGCGATGCATTTTGACCGGAAAGAGGGGGTAGTTGCCCTTTTCGCCATGACCTTGGGCGGGGGATTATGATACGCGCTATCGTTTTGCCCACACGTCAGATGGGTTGGCCGACCTTGGGTTGTAATCAGCAAGACCTTTGGGGAGCCAGTGAACGGCTTGTCAACTGCAAGCCTGCCTGCATGGTTCCCAAGGTTGCCGGGGGGCGAGCTGCAAATACGGCACATCAAAATCAAACCTTTTTTAATTCAGATTGCCGTTGACGGCGAATCCGTGCGGCGCAGCCTAAAAACTGCGCCGCATCAGTTTGCCGCCAACAGGCCAAGAGCAAATTGCTCTAAGGAGAATGTGCCGAAATGAACAAGCCTACTTTAAAGGAGCAGGCCCATGGGGAGATTGAACGGATTTTCCGAATCCTCCTGCCTCAAAACGGGCTGGCAGTGCGGGAAGAACAGATTACCCTCTGCCACGCCATGCTGGACACCCTGCTCCAAAACAATATCGCTTTATGCGACGCGGGCGTTGGGATTGGAAAAACTTATGCCTACCTGACCGCCTGCATTTTACTGAAAAAGTTTGCGCCCCATGGACCTGCCGGTTCCCAGCCGGTGGTGGTTTCCACCTCCAGCGTTGCCCTGCAGGATGCTATCATCGGGGAATACATTCCATTTTTGTCCCGAATTTTTCTGGAGAACCGCATCATTCAAAAGCCCATCCGGGCGATGGTGCGAAAAGGCAAGGAACGCTTTGTCTGCGACGTTCGCCTTTCCCAGCGTTTGGAAGCCGTGAAAGATAAGAAAAAGAATGCCCAGCAGATGAAAGCCCTGCTCTCTCTTCGCACTTATTACGATTTAGACGCCATAACCGGCCTCAGTGGATTTGACCGGCGGCAGGTATGCGTCCCCAAGGTTTGCGAGAAAACCTGTCCCTTGCGAAATACCTGCCGGTACCATCAATACCTGAAGGAAGCCAGAAGCGCAGAGATTTTTGTCCAGATTTGCAATCACAATTACTTACTGGCAGATGCAGCCCATCGCTTACAGGAACTGCGGCCTCTTCTCAATGATTACCGGGCTTTGGTGATTGACGAAGCTCACAAGCTGCCGGACGCCGCCCGGCAGATGTATGGGCAGAGTTTGTCGGCGGAGGACTTCCGAGAGCTCTGCAACCTGCTGGCAAAAGAAAAACAGTTCCTCGCGGCCCAGCGGCTGAAAGAAAAGTTTGCTACCCTATTGGGTGCTATGTGCCGGGGTGAACTGCTGGAAGAAGCCCAGCGTACCGCCTTTATTTTAACACCGGATCGGGAAGCGGCCCTTCGGGATTGCCTTTCCCTCCTCCGGCAGCTTCAAAAACAGCTTGCCCCGCACCTCCCACGATGGCTTCTTCACCGGCTGGGAACAACAGAACAGGCCCTCGGCCTGTTTTTTACCAGTGACCGCAGGCATATCCTCTACATCCAATACGACAGGGACGGAAGCCCCAGCCTCTGCGCCGCCAGCCGGGAGATGCCGGAGCAGCTGCGTCGGGCGCTGTGGTTAAAGGACATTCCTGCCATCCTGACCTCCGGCACCCTCATGGCTGGTGGCAGCTTTGAACGAACAAAAAAGGTCATGGGGCTGTCCTTAAATCAGCGGCTGGAGGATTTTATTGCGGTTTCGCCCTTCAATTACGAGGAAAACTGCCTTCTTTACATCCCCGGTGACCTGCCGAAAGCGCAGATGGGCAGCGAAATGGAGACCCTGTGTCTGGCAAAGCAGATCTGCCGCTTAGTGGAGGCCACTCATGGTCATACTCTGGTGCTCTTTACCTCCTATTCCCTCATGGGCGCTGTTTATAATCAGGTAAAGGACCGGCTGTCTTTTCATCTGATGGAAGTATGGCGGCATTCGCAGGACGTCATCCATAGGTTCAAGCAGGCGCAGAACGCTGTGCTGTTCGCGGCGGGTTCCTGCTGGGAAGGTGTGGACTTTCCCGGCGATATGGTGTCATCGCTCATCATTGTGCGGCTGCCGTTCCCTGTTCCCGATCCACTGAGCGAAGCGGAACGGGAGCAGTATCCCACCCTGCAGGATTATATCCGGGCTGTCGTTATCCCGGATATGCAGGTGAAACTCCGACAGGGATTTGGGCGGGCCATCCGCACCGAAACCGACACCTGCGTGGTGAGCATTTTGGACCACCGGGCAGCCCCCGGTCAGCGGTATCACCAAGCTGTGCTGGAAACCCTGCCGAACCTTCGACTCACCAGAAAAATCGAAGATGTAGAGGATTTCATCCGGGCAAAGAAAAGCCCGGATTATTTTATGTCATAAAGGAGATTACCATAGATGAACAGAAAAACAGAAACGGCGGAATTTCCCTACGCAGACCGCCCCATGTGGTTATACAGCCGCAGCAGCGATAAAAGGATGTTTGTCCTGATTCAGCAGATGCGGAATCTTTTAGAGGAAGCCAATCATCGGGAATACACTGTCGTAGGTGCTTCTCAGGATATGGGAACCGGCAGGAGCATGGCCCGCATGGGCCTGAAGCAGATGATGCAGGCAGTGCAAAGCGGCTTCGTCCGCGCTGTGCTTGTGCAGGATTTAACCCGTCTGAGCCATGATCCCGCCATCCTGATTCAAATACTGGAGTTTCTGCAGGACCACGATGCGGTACTGATCACCACCGAAAGCGACCTGCGGTATGAACTTTATGTCAAGGGGCTGGAAAACCGCTTTTTCCAGAGGGCGGCCCAAAAGGGCCTCCATCTGCCGTGGTAAAGGGGGCCAGATTCATGCGAGTTACCTATAACCCTGAAGCTCCAGCCCTTGCGGTGCTCAACGAAATCAAATATTATATGGCGCTTTCGGCCTTGAAAAAGATGCTGGCCGATGGCATCATAACCTCTGAAAATTACAAAAAAGCGGCTGTTGCTATTGCCGAAAGATACCGGGTTTTGCGATATGATATTTAGTGGTTGTCGTGATAGCTTTATACCAGCCATTGTGGTAATGTTGTTGCTGCGGGGTGGTCACAATAGATGCCGCCCAAGAAAGCGCAGAAAGGGCGGTGCGGAGAATGCCACAGGTGCAGATCATAGAACCTACGATAAGACCACAGAAACAGAAAATCCGGGTTTGTGCCTATGCCCGTGTGAGCAGCAACTCCGACGATCAGTTGAACTCCTTTTCCGCGCAGGTTGAATATTTCACCCAACTGATACAAGCCCATAGCGATTGGAAATTCGTCGACATTTATGCTGACGAGGGCATAACCGGGACCAGAGCCGACAAGCGCGACGATTTCCAACGGATGATGCGGGACTGCAGAGCCGGAAGGATTGACCGCATACTGGTTAAATCCATTTCCCGATTCGGAAGAAACAGCGCCGACTGCATTGAAGCCGTTCGGGAACTGAAAATATTAGGAATAGCTGTTGCGTTTGAAAAAGAAGGTATTGATACAGGACGCATGACTAATGAGATGTACTTTTCCATGTACAGTGCATTCTCACAAGAAGAATCCACTTCCATTGCAAAGAATATGCGTAAAGGCGCAGTCATGCGGATGAAAAACGGAACCTATCGTCTATCCCAAGCGCCTTATGGCTACCGTTTAGATGAAAAAGGCGGCTTTCTAATTTGCCCGGAAGAAGCGAAAGTTGTCCGAAAAATATTTGGGGACTTTCTCTCAGGGAAAAGCATTCGAGAAATCGCCAATGAACTTGCACAGGCCCAAGTACCAAAGCTGAAAGGAAACCCCGTGTGGAGTGCCACCGGGGTTTCTTATATTTTAACCAACGAACGCTACATGGGAGATGAATTGTTCCAGAAACGCTTCACCACTGACGCATTTCCTTTTAGGAAAGTAAAGAACCGTGGCGAGAAAAGCCAATTTTATGCAGAGAATACCCATGAAGCTATCGTCAGCCCCAATGTGTTTCGTCTGGCGCAGGAACTTCTAAAAAAGAAAAATCAACTCCATGGACGGAAAAAGGAAATCCAAACCTATACTTTCTCCAAAATGCTGGAGTGCAGCGAATGTGGGAGCACATTCTGCAGGCGGGTAACCAAAGCTGGAACTGTAGTATGGGCCTGTTATCGGCATTTCCGTGACAAAAAATTGTGCGCCATAGAAAATGTGCAGGAGTCCGAAGTGGAGTCCGCATTCGTTACCTTATATAACAAGCTGGGGAGAAATCGCTCGGAGATTTTAACCCCATTCATTACGCAGGTGGAAAAACTGCGCGATAAAAATTTCATGTCCCATCCGGGGGCCATGCAGTTGAACAAAGAAATAGCGGATCTGTTGGAGCAGAATCATGCGTTGGCCACTTTGAGAGCCAAAGAGTGCATTGATTCTGCTTTTTATATGAGTGAAACCAATACCAACAACACTAAGCTGGAAAATTTGCGGAAGGAGCTTCAGCGATACCGTGACTTAAACGACTACCACAAAATACTTAATAGAAGCCGCCTGCTTCTGAAAATTTTTGAAGAACAGGAAAGTATCCTACGGTTCGATCCGGCAGCCTTTCGCAACATGGTTGCCAAAGTGAGAATTTCCGCAGACGCCATTTGTTTCCGTCTCATCAACGGAATGGAATTGGCAGAGAAAAGATAGGAGCTACACCAATGAAAAAGAAAAGATACCTGCCCTTCGGATATCAAATGGAAAAGGGAGAAATCATCCCACACCCCGATGAGGGGCCTTTGGTGCAGGCTATCTTTTCAAAATACCTCGAAAGGGCTGCCCTTTCAACACTCGCCAAATATGCCTCCTTGTCGGGCATTCCTTATCGGGAAGGAGCCGAGCAATGGAATAAAACCATGATTTGCCGGATTTTGGACAATTCCAAGTACGCAGGCGATGAAGGATTCCCGCCGCTGGTTTCAAAGGAACAGTGGGAAGAAGCAGCTTTCCTCAGAGCAGCCAAGGCAAAGCAATATGGCGGCAGCCTACCTGCGGAAATGAAAAAAATCCGCCAGAAGATCTGCTGTGGAAACTGTGGGCAAATCCTCAAGCGAGTCAATATGCGGACAGGATACATCCTGTGGGAATGCCCAAAATGCGGAATCAGCACAGACTACATACCAGACGAACTATTGCTGCAAAGCGTGACTGCCCTATTAAACCGGGCAATTGAAAACCGGGAAAAGCTGAAACCGGAAGAAAGGCATTGTGAATGCTTATCCATCGAAGTCCTCCGGCTGAATAATGAAATTGACCGGCAGATGACCAATCCCCACGCTAATGCGGATCAACTGCTCCAGCTTATCATGGATTGTGCCAAAGCGAAATACGAAGTCAGCGAAAGCGGTGCTTCGGAGCAGATGACTCAGCTTATACAGGAACGGCTGGCCGATCAACCCCTGATTTCTGACTTCGACTACGACCTGTTTAGCAGCATAGCAGAGAAAATCCTTATTCAGCCAAATACTTCCGTTCACCTTCAACTGCAAAACGGAAAAGTGATATAACCTACCGGAAAGGAGCATTTATATGGAGCCACAAACCCCCATCAGGCAAAAAATCATCCGGGAGATTAAACCCTCCCCAGTGCTGCAGGCCCGAACCCGCAATCACAGGCTAAGGGTAGCGGCTTACTGCCGAGTCAGTACAGAGCAGGAAGAACAGCAGACCAGTATCGAAAACCAAATCACCTACTATGACGACTTGATTCGCTCGAATCCTGAATGGGAATATGCTGGCGTTTTTTCAGACGATGGCATAAGCGGAACGAGAGATGAGAACCGTCCCGGCTTTATGGAAATGATAAAGCAGTGCAAAAAGGGAAAAATCGACATGATACTGGCAAAGTCACTATCCCGTTTTTCCCGAAATACCCTTCAATGTATTTCATACATACGAATGCTAAAGGACCGGGGCATCATCATCCGGTTTGAAAAAGAAGGGCTGGATACCTCCCGTGTAACCAGCGAAATATTCTTCACATGGACCAGCGCCTTCGCCCAAGGCGAAAGCGAATCTCTGAGCAACAATGTCAAATGGGGTAAACGAAAAGGCTACAGTCAAGGAAATTTCGCCTTTCCCTATAAGAGCCTGCTGGGATACAAAAAAGGTGAGGATGGAGAACCGGAGATCATACCGGAAGAAGCAGAGCAGATCAAACTGATATTTAACCTGTTTCTGCTGGGCAGAAGCATGCGCCAGATCAAGGAAGCGTTAGAGCGAAGGAATATTCTGACGCCCAAAGGGAAAACAGAATGGTCACTAAGCACGATTGAAAGCATTTTGAAAAATGAAAAATACATGGGTGATGTACTGCTGCAAAAGAGCTATACCGCTGATTTTCTCAGTAAGAAAAAGAAGAAAAACAATGGAGAACTCACTCAATATTACATCACCGACAATCACCCAGCTATCATCCCTCGTGAGGATTTCCTAAACGTCCAGCTGGAACTTACACGCCGGAACAGCAAAAAGAAGGTAACAAAAAAGAAATCTAAAAGCGAACTCAGCAGGTACACCAGCCAATATTCCCTAAGCGAAAGGTTAGTGTGCGGAGAATGCGGTTCCATGTACCGCAGAACTACTTGGGCCAAAAAAGGCAAGAAAAAAGTAGTCTGGCGTTGCATCAGCCGTTTGGAATTCGGAACGAAATACTGTCAGCATTCACCAACCCTTTTAGAAGAAACCCTGCACCAAGCAATTTTGCAATGTATTCAAAAAGTGGTTGAGGATAAGGAAGATATCCTGAAAACCCTGCGCGACGTTCAAGAAAACATTATCCTGTTTTCCGGGAATCAAGTCACACCGCAATCACTGGAAAAGCAAATAGACAAGCTGCAGCAGGAAATGTCGGCCTTAGTCAAAATCGTTGCCCAAGGCGGCGACAGCGACTTCTATGCCGCCAAGCTGCGGCAGCTTTCCGAACAAAAAATGGCCCTCACAAACCAACTGCAGGAAATCCAGAAAAAGAAGATGGCTGATCAGGCACAGGAATACCAATACCAGCAAGCCCTGCTTTATATCAACAACGAGGAAAACTTGAACCTTACCGAATTTAATGATGACTTTATCCGAAGAATCATTGAACAGGTGACCGTCCTATCAGCCACTCAAGTCAGAATACAGTTTGTCGCCGGGTACGAGCAAGACGCATGCCTACCACTGAAGAAATAGGTTGCCTGCAAAAAAATAGCACCGATAACCTCAAGCCGGGGGACATCGGTGTTGTTTTTTTTGGCTAATTCTTATGGCTTGATCAAAATACAAATATATGAGATTTTCTCTCAATTAAATATTGATTTTATTTCGATATGGCGCTATAATAGGCTTGGGAGAGTGAAAAAATGTTTACCAAGTTTATTTTTCGTAATTTTAAGTCTTTTCGGGATGATACCACACTGGATTTGTCTGCGTCTAAAATCACAGAATATGCCGATCATTTATTTGATACCGGCGTTGAAAAGGTTTTACCGACTATCGCTATCTATGGAGCCAATGCAAGTGGTAAATCCAACGTTTATCAGGCTTTTGAATATATGAGTCAGTATGTTGCAAACTCCTTTAAATTTGGCGGAGATGACGATTTAAATCAAAAGTCGGATTTTGACTATATGAAACCTACTCCCTTTTTGTTTGATAGCAAAAGCAAAGATCAAGAGTCTTTATTTGAGGTCTACTTCGTAGATACAAGTAGTGAATCCATAAAATCATATCAATATGGCTTTGCGGTAAATTCCCAGGGTGTCACACGAGAATGGTTGAATCGAAAAGCTAAGACAGCAAGAGCATATAAGCGAATTTTTTACCGGGATGGCGAAACATTAGATTTAACTGGAATTCCGGCCAAATACCGTGAAAACTTAGAGGTCTCTTTGGAACGAGAGGTTTTGATCTCATCCTTAGGAGCAAAGCTGAAAATCCCTAAACTCAAATTTATTAGAGATTGGTTTTTACAAAATGAATTTGCGGATTTCGGGGACCCTGCTGAAAGCTTCTTTATGTCTCGGTTTTTGCCTGCGGGCTTCGTTGATAGCCAAGAAGTACAGGATAACATTGTAAAATTCTTTACTGCCTTTGATGACTCCATCAAGGGATTCCATATAGAAAAGGTTGCTTCCTCTGATTCTGATAAAAAGGAAGAGCACTACACGATAGACGCTATTCACTCCATGATTGATTCGGATGAAACAGCATCCATTCCCCTGCGTTTGGAATCTGACGGAACGCTGAAAATGTTTGCATTGTATCCGGTTCTACAAGAGGTGTTAGAACGTGGCAGCGTATTGTTTATAGACGAACTTAATGCAAGACTACATCCTTTGCTTGTAAAAAACTTTATTCATACTTTTTTGACTCCTGAATTAAACCCACATAGGGCGCAATTGGTTTTTACGACCCATGATACATGGCAGTTATCTACTGACATCCTCAGACGTGATGAAATTTATTTTACACAGAAGGATAAGCAGGGAATTTCGCATTTATATTCATTGGCAGATTGTGTTGACGAAGATGGAATTAAAATCCGGAAGGATGAAAATTTTGAGAAGAACTATTTGAATGGGAAGTATGAGGGAATACCATGCATCCGAGAGTTTCACATTACCGAACTTAGTAAAGATAGTTAATGGATCCATATTATTGATCCGATTTTAAAATAGTTAAATTAAACCTTGTGTAAATAGAAAGGAAAGGTATAGTTATGAAATTAAAAGCGTTGAGTCATTATGATGGCGATATGGACACAAGATTTGGGGATTGTATCCTTCTATATGATTCTAATACCCTTATTGTATACGATTGTGGTCACACTAAGCATTCAGAAACAATAAAATCATTCTTGCAATCTACTCCATCAGTTTCTCAGATACATATTGTGATTTCCCATAACGACAGCGATCACACAGATGGTGTAATAGATTTGCTTGATTATTTGAACGATAACAATTACAACACGTCGGTATACTCATCCTTATATCTAAAGCATACAAAAGAAGTCATGGAGTTACTTGATGATGATAGAAGAACCAAATCGGCGACCAAGGAACACATTCTGGAAAATTTTGATAATATCGCAGAAATCATTGAAAAAGCTGAGGACTATTCCTTTACTATCGTAGATGCAACGGTTGATACAACTGTTGCTTCCGCAAAAATTGTGGGACCAACAGAAGAAGAATTCGTAGCAGTAGTTGCCCAAGCAATTAAAGATGATACCGTCACCCAAATTGAAGGAGAAACGGTTATGAATGCAGCCAGCATTCAGCTAAAATCTACATTAACTGATGAAAAGGTGGTTTTGCTATGCGGAGATGCCTCTCCGTCATATTTGCACGATCTTGACAGCTACGATATTATACAGTTACCACATCACGGCCAGTTAGATGATGCTAAAGCTATTTTTCAAGAACTCGGTGATTCCGCATATAGAAAGACATTTCTAATCTCAGATAATACTGGATCTGCTGGAAATAGTGGTGGTTCAGTTAAGCTAAAGAGTTATATGCAAGAAGAATATTATACGGCTGCGCTGAACACTCAGGATGGAGTAATTGAATTGCCTGATGATGTTAGTAGCCACATCGGGATTCAAACGCAAAGGAGAACTTATTACGGTGATTTGGGTAGTATCTAAATCTATCTGCAGCTCTTCAGAAGAGTTGGATTGTAGACGCCAGTATATTAGGGATGTAACAAAAGCTGAAGTGTCTTGTTGGTCAGAATCAAATTGTGAATATAAACGGTTTGGCCTTAAACGAACTTGTGCTTTTTATGTTTGCCAGTCTAAAAAGGGTGAGTATGGAATGATAATAACTGCACATATTCACGAAATAGGGGCCATATTTGAAAGTATAGCATCCAGAAAACGTGCTATAGTTGTTATTAACTCCTGTGAGATCGAAAAGACTATTTCAAGTGTATTTTTGTCCATAGTAAGGCAAAAGAACAATTCTTCTGAATTGTTCTATGCATACCAAGAAAGAGAGAGCCACGGGCTACTTGTCAATTATGCTGACAACCTTGGAACTTTTGGTTTCAGCACCACCCTATCTGAACGGATGCTATTTAGGCAAAGGCACGAGGGCTTTATAAAGGCTATTAGGAATTCATTCCAAAAGGTGGTGCCATAATGAATCAAATACTGGAAAAATTAGGTTCATATCAAATTTTAACCAACCTTTTGCCAGGAGCTTTCTTTGGCGTAAGTCTTAAATTTTTCTTTGGCATAAATATTTCAACTGAGAATTTTGGAGAAGATATTCTGATATACTATTTAATCGGATTGATTATCAATCGCGTTGGTGCATTAATCACAGAACCTTTTTTGAAGAAAATTCGTTTTATAAAATTCGCACCATACGCAGAATTTGTGCAAGCACTAAAAAGTGATTCAAAGATAGATATATTATCAGAAATCAATAATCTTTTTCGTTCTATATTAACTTGTATCGTGTTATTACCTTTAGCAAGACTTGGGCAAGTACTATCTTTAAATTGGTTGTGGTTTTCTAAAAACTGGAAATGGTTTGTCATAATTTTTATTTTAGTTTTGTTTTTATTTGCATATCGACAACAGAGCAGCTACATCTGTAAACGAGTAATGATAAGCAATAACAAGACTAAAGAGGGCAAGAGTGCCACGAAAAATAATTAAATAAATTTGAATGTGAAAATTTTATTGTTGATGGTCATTTGAAAGGGGTATCTAAACCGTTCGCCCCTTCCATGTCGGGGCAAAGTTCGCTTTGCTCCGACTTATTTTTTGTCTGCAACAGAAAATAAATCCTCCGCCCGCTTCCTTGCGCCTCCTCTTACGCAAAAAGTCACGCTGGGCTCACCTGTTCGGTTGTAAACGCCCTCACGACGGCTCACTGTCGCTGCGAACTTTTTGCGGGTTCGCGAGGGTTCAAATCCACCTTTGAAAAAATATCAGAGGTTCTGTTTGTCTCACCCTGCCATATGTTGAAAGAAGCTGATTGTTTTACAACAATCGGCTTCTTTCGCGTTTTGTCCGATAGATATGATGACGTTCGCTTCACGCAAGAGCGGGACGGGCGTCAAAGCGATGTCCAACCAAAACGGCTGTATTGGGGTAAGGGAGAATCTTTGGCATCATGGGGAGGACAGCGCCGGTATTCTTTCAGCAGAGCCGGCATACAGTCCGGGGCTGCTGGGCAAATCCCGGGTAGTATAGCTTTTTTCTATAGCAAGTTATGAATTCTAAGTATTTGCTATTTGTATGGTACAGACGTATACTGAAGTTAAAAGAACAGGAACGGTATCCGCTGTACTGTGGGAAACCGGAAAAAGGCAGGGCTCAACGGTGGCTGTCCTGGTTGGGGTTTATAGCTCTGCCAATACCGTGGTGGGGCAGCCTCTATTCTTGGCTGCCGCGGCGAATGCTGTCCCGGCGGGAATCTGGAAATACGCGGTTTGGCGGCGTGCAGGGTTTATTCTATGATTGGAAAGCCCGGGCTCCTATCTTAGTGCACGGTGAAAAAACAGCTGCCAAACAGTGAATGGGGGAGAAAGGAAAAGATGCGAAATTCACCCTCGGCTCAGGCGCTCCTTGAGAATTTGCGGGATGCGGGATGCGGGATGCGGTTCCGGCCTGGTGGAGAGATTTTTAACTCTTGAGGAAAGCAACGATGTAAAAGGCCAGCTGGACCTGCTGTGTGCGCATCGGGAACAGCTTATAAAAAGGGTGCATCGGGAGGAAGCGAAAATTTGCTGCCTGGATTATTTGACATACCAGCTGAAGAAAAAATAAACCACAACTGAAAGGAAATAAAGGAGGAAAGCGCAATGACTGCTTATGAAAATCAGACCTTCGATATGGAGAGGGCGCTTTATGGGATGCATGGGCTTACCGTGCGGGATTGTGCGTTTGACGGCCCGGCTGACGGGGAAAGCGCTTTCAAAGAGTGCGGGGATGTTCAGGTGGATCGCTGCTATTTCAATCTGCGCTATCCCTTCTGGCACGATCACAAACTGACAATCCGCAATTCCCAGATGACGGAACTCTGCCGGGCCGCCCTGTGGTATTCCCATGATATTGAGATTGCGGATACCAAGCTTTACGGCATCAAGGCCCTGCGGGAGTGCAGCCAGGTGAAGATGCGGGGATGTGAACTCATCTCTGCGGAATTCGGATGGTCTGTACAGGATTTGGAGATGGAGGACTGTACGGCTCAGAGCGAATATTTTATGATGCGCGCCGCGCGTCTGCGGTTTAAAAATGTACAGCTGAAGGGGAAGTATTCCTTTCAGTATATTCAAGATTCTGTTTTTGAAAACTGCGTTTTTGATACGAAGGATGCCTTCTGGCACGCCAAAAACGTGTTGGTCCGGGACAGCGTAGTCAAAGGGGAATACCTGGCCTGGTATTGTGAGAATGTCACCTTCGAGCGCTGTAAGATCATCGGGACACAGCCTCTGTGCTACTGCAAGGGACTCAGGCTCATCGACTGCGAAATGGAGGGGGCGGATTTCGCGTTTGAAAAAAGCGAGGTTCAGGCCACGGTCACCACTCCGGTCATCAGCATTAAAAATCCCAGTTCCGGTTGTATCACGGTTCCCGCGGTGGGTGAAATAATCCGGGATGACTGCAACGCCAAGGGCGAAGTGATAGTCAATGGGCAGCCGGCAGACAACGGAGCTTCCGGCGCCTGCGCATAAACGGCGTAAAACGAGAGTTCCGAACTTGCCGGGCGGGAGCATACCGCCCTGTGGGGATGGCCGGATGCGGATGACGCAAAGGGAAAGGAAGGGGCAGGATTGAAACGATTCTTTGCGGCGGCGCTAGGCGTTCTGCTGTCGCTGTGCCTGGCCGCCTGTTCGGGAACTCAGGGGCGGCACAAGGCGCCTTTTGATTCAATGCCGTGCACCCAGGGAGAGGACAGCGGAATTTCCGTGCCGGTTTCCCAGGGGAACGCCGCCCAGCAGGACTGCCGGACGCCCGGCGGGACCTCACAGGGGCAAACCATTACAAACCAGGCGCCGGAGGAGCCGGCAAAAACGGAGGACGCCGCGGTGAAACTCAACATTCAAGTTGGACCAAGGCTCTTTTCCGCCGTTTTGGAGGACAATGCGGCGGCGCGTGCGTTTGCCGGGATGCTGCGGGAAGCGCCGTTGGTTCTGCAGATGCGGGAGTATTCCGGATTTGAGAAGGTGGGCTCCCTGGGCAGAAGCCTTCCCGCCAGTGATCGCCGTACTACTGCTCAACCGGGCGATATCGTTCTTTATAACGGCGACCAAATTGTTTTATTGTATGGCTCCAATTCCTGGAACTATACAAGGCTTGGCACAGTCGAGAGCCTGTCCGGATGGGAGGAAGCCCTCGGCAGCGGGGATGTGAGCGTAACCTTTTGGGCTGCGGACTGATCGCCTGATGCGTTGAGGCTGTCGTGAACCGCCGGCCGCGGGCGAGTCTGGGAGGGATACTGTATTGCGTCTGCTGTCTGCGAACACCGGCGATTGCTGTATAAACTGTATGGCTTGCATAATTATTTAGAGTATATTGATAGAATTTGTTGACGATGCTGCAATTATATGCTATGGTTTCTAGCATAGGCGGTGGTAAATTTGTCAGTGAATTCGATTGTTTGGGATAGAGAAACTCACCCCTCGCGTCATGCGGCGGCGGGAGGGACTGAAGCCGATGCGCTCAGGGAATTGGGAATTCCCCAGCTGCTGTTCAGCCGCAGGGAACTCAGCGATGAGGAAATCCTCGGTTTTCTCAATTGCAAAGGCGGGGATATTGTTCTAAGGCAGGGGGTATTAGAGGAGGCGCTTCAAAAGGAAGAACTCTCCTCGATTTTTGACGCTCTCCTTCAAAGTATCAGCAAAATAAAACGCTATCTTAAAGAATACAGCATCAAAGATCAGGAAAAAATCGTATGCTTCCAGGCCCTGTACCTGCTATTGAGGGAATATGTGCAGATTATTGGGCAGTCCAGAGAACGCTTAGAGTCCGCCGGTGTGAAAAGCCGGGGGCTGACTAGGCTTTTACACCTATTTAAGGAGTTGTGGGACAGCCAGAATCTCAATGCGCTGCAGGAGAGTTTGTCCCATATCGGGGAGTACTGGAATCCTCCCAAGATATGTGAATTCGGCCTGAATATTGATTCCGGCTTTCATATCAAGGAAATCACCGTCACCAAGCTGTTCCCGCAGCGGGAATTTGCCGAATCCGCCTGCTTTTCCAGGCCGACCTATCTGCACAGGGGAACGTCCACCGCCAAACTGCAGTACTACTATTTTAAAAAGCTCAAGAGCCTGCTCAATACAGAGCTTGGCAGATTGCAGCGGGATCTGAAACCGTTTTCTCCCGAGCTGGTATCGGCGCTGCTGCAGCTGGAGCGGGAATTCACTCTGTATTCGGCGGGGATCCGTTGGTGCCAAAAGATTCAGCGCAAAAACGCCGTTTTTTGCTTTCCAGCCGTTTCACAGCATACTATCCGATGCCGTGGCATGGCCCTTCCCGAAACAGTGGAGGCTTTGGAGACTGCGGACAGATACACCGTCGATTTGAAAGACGGGGAAACTGTCTGCATCGTTACGGGGGCGGGCAGCGCCTATAAGGATGGATTTGCGGCGGCGCTTGGGGCAAACCAGGTGTTGTTTCAGCTGGGGTTCCCGGTGTGCGCCTCAGAGGCGGCCCTTCCGGTTCGGGAGCGTGTATTTACTATTTTCGCCCAGGGAGAGAGCGAGGACGAGTCCCGGTTCGCCCGGGAGGCCAGATTGACTGCTCAAATTGAGCGGTGCGGCGGGGAAAGCCTTGTTTTGCTCCGGGATGCCTATACCTCCACCAATGCCCGGGAGGGGGAGAAAATCGCCGCCGAATTGATTGAGGCTGTCACAAAAACCGGAAGCATCGTGGTGTGCTCCACCCATTTTGCGAAGCTGGTGTCAGCCCTTGCGGACAAAAACATCCCCTGCGCCAGCTATGTGGCGGCTTCGGGAACGCAGGAGGATGGCTGCGTTGGGAATATGCTTCTTCGCGGGGAGCCCTATGCGCTCAGTTATGCCAGGCAGCTTGCCCAAAAGCACAGTTTCACCGTTGAGGCTATCCTGGAAATCCTCAAATCCAAGGATATGAGCGCAGAGACCAGCGCGAGGCTGCTCAGGGAACTGGCCCTGGCTGAGGAAGGGGGCGCGTTGTGATGGTAAAGACCTCCAAGACCATACTCCAGGACTTGGAGCTGGATGAAATTATAGATTGGTTTGAGATAAAACTGCCCAATTCGGATGATTATCTATCCTTCCACCGCGCCGCAATTACAGACTACTTATCATCGGATCTGGAGATCCTGCGCCAAAGGCAGAAGGCCATTGGGCTTTTGCTGGAAAATGAACCCCTGTGCCAGGCGCTGTACAGCCTGTTGGACTTACATGCGCAGGTACGGCAGCTGAGTTCGAAGCACGGCAGCGATGACAGGGCGTCCATTTCCAATTATATTGATGCGAGACGCCAGGTCCGGTCGCTTTTGCCCCAACTGCACGGCCTTCTCAATGACACATGGGGAATCCAGGTGTTTGAGCGGCTCAAAGCAGAGCTGGAAGAACTGTTTGAGAGCGGCGCCCTGGACAGGATAGACCAGTGGGATAAAACCTATGTGGAACAGGAGCTTGTGCCTAGGAGTATGCGGGTTCTCTTGGCTGTGGACGAATTGTTTTTGATCCGGGAATTTCAGATCCGGGATTTTTCCCAGGGCACCTATGAGAACACTCTGACTGGATGTGTCTATTCGCTGACAAGGGAGAAGGCGCTGGAAAAGCTGAATGTTTTTTCCGGCAAGGGGGATCAGATTGTCAATGCGCTGTTTTCCGGGCACCTGCAGGATCCCTATGGCGATAACACGATATTCAATGACGCCCTGGATCAGAATATCGCGCAGTTTGAACAGGATACCTATCTGTTATTGTCTTCTTGCTTCCGGTTCTTGGAACAGGCAGAGGAGGATATTGTTTTTCTGCTGAAATGTGCGGAGTTCTGCAGGAAAGCCCAAAGCCTGGGCACGGCGGCTTGCTTTCCAACCCTGTGTGAAACGCGGGACAAGGTGTATGCGGCCAGGGAGGCGTATTCCTTTGCCCTGGCGGACAGGATGAAAAAAAGAGGATGGAATCTTTCAGACACGCTGGTGAAAAATCCAGTTGAGTTCGACCGGCCCAATTCGGCGCTGGTGGTGACTGGCGCCAACCAGGGTGGAAAAACCGTATACCTGCAAACCATTGGGATGATTCAGTTTCTCGCACAGCTGGGGGTAATGGTTCCCGCCAGCCAGGCACAGGTGAGCCCTGTGGATGCCATTGTCACGATTTTTGCCGGTCAGGAGGAGAAACTGGGCCAGGGCCAGCTGTCCGCTGAGTTTGATTTGCTGCTGCAATCCCTGCGCCAGGCCAACGGGAATTCCCTGATTCTGCTCAACGAGATTTTTACGCTCTGCGATCCCCAGGATGGTGTGCTCTTCAGCCGCCAGGCCCTTTATGCCCTGATGGCGATGGGGGCAAGAAGCGTGTGGGTTACGCATCTCTTTGAACTGGCGCTTCCGCTTGAGGAAGGCGATCCCATCACCAGCCTGGTGATGGCGGTCACAGACCAGGATCACCGCCCTGTCTACCGAATCCGGCGCTCTCCCCCGGACTATCGGAGCTATGCCGCGGAGTCCATTAAAAGCTTTCAGAATCAGGAACGCCCGGTTTGAGAAAACCGGGCGTTCCTGATTCTGGTTTGTTTTCGGAGAGTTTGGCTTGGGGATTAAACCGGAAGCCGACGTAGCAGCACAGCGATGGCGGTGGGATAATCAGGTGGGAAAGGGCGGGCACGGCAACCCTCATAGCCCCGTCTGGTATCTGCACACGGGGAATTTTGCCTACAGGATGCCCGCGGTTCGCCAGCGGATCGACTCGACCCAATCCAACGCGGCATCTTTCAGCCGTTTGGGCTGCGGCGTAAAAAATTCCAGGGTAGGCTCTCCCTTCTTGATGTTCCATAAACCGGCAACCTGCCCGTTTACGGCTATGGTGGGCAGGCAGATTCCCGATTTCATAATTACCGCGCGTTTATATTCCGGCGGCAGAACGGCGCTGCGCTCTGTGTAGGATACGAGTACCGGATCAAAACCGGACAGCAGGGTTAACTCGGGGATTTCACCCATGTTGGCTCCGTCCTCCACATAGTAATAGGTAGAGCCCCCATATTCCAAACGTGCATATTCGTCCAGGTTGATTTGGGCAAGCAGCTTCTTGTCCTCTTTGCGAAGCCCGAAGAACCATACGGCGTCGGCAAGGGTAGCTGGACCGTAAGCGGAGAAATACCGGCTCAGCAGGCTGGGCAGCACCTCCTTTGGCGTCTGAGTGGGCTCGGCGCTGATGAGATCAAAATCGCGGCTGGTCATATCCCGAAACGCCACCAGCCCTTTTTGTGCCAGTCCTACGAAAACGCCGCCCCATGGGCTGAAGGCCCTCTCGATGAACCCGTGGTCATACCGATCGGCGAACAAGTGCCGGAACTGGGCGCGGGAAAACACGCCGTCCTCCATAGCACGCAGTACCTCCAGTTCAAAATCGCTGAGCGGCTCACGGTTTGCGTGCAGGGTCAACAGGTCCGGCAGGTCCTCATAGACTACCCCATGCAGGGCATGGTGAACCCAGGTTTTGGTCAATGCCGTTTTCCAGCCCGAGATATTTGCACCCCGGATAAGGGCGGAGAACACCACATTCCGGTGAAACCAGCAGTGCAGCCCGAGAAGCTCGTGGGAAAGCTGCGTGATGTCCTCGCATTGACGGGATAAATATAGCCCGTGCATCCGCCTTTGCAGAATTTGCTCCGTTATTTTATCCATAACAGCCTTTCCTCCAAAATCATTCCATGTTTTTTTCTGTGCCGATTTGCCCGGCGAACAGCCCGCTTCCGTGTGTGACGGGATCAGTCATGAATATAAGCCGCGTGATGGACACTGGGGAACGCTTGCCTCTTCCGCAGGAGCCCGCTATTCTGTTGATAGCCCCGGGCCCTTGCGTGCGGGCCCGCTCGGGCAGGAGCCGGGGTTCGGATGTCTCAAGTATACACCAAAATTACGGCTGAAACAATTTTTATGGATACAAAGAGGCGAGAGGCAAATGTTTTTCCCCAATAGGATGGAGCGAAGGGACTGCTGGCGGGACACAGCGTTTTTGATGGGCTGCCGCAGTCCGGTAAAAACCCGGCAGGCCTCACAGAATGACCGCTTGACGTATGTATGAGAACCCGGTATAATGAAAAATATTCGTCGCTAACCAGAAGGACTGTGGGCATGACAGGCTGCGGACAGGGATGCAGCCGTAGTCATAACTTATGCAGGCGGCGAAAATAGAGATAGAAGCGGAAGATTACCCCCATTTCATCCGAAATGGGGGCTGTTGGCTTCTCAAAAAATGAATGAGACGGCTGTTCTTTATGACTCAATATTCCGGGTATTTGTGGGGCGTTTTCCACGGAATACACGGGTTTTGCCATGTCCGGCCGGATTTGCGGGGGATTTCGCATGAAAAGACGGTGGATTTGCCCTGCTGTTGGCTTCGGAGTTCGGAGAGCGGGTTAAGCGGGGATTAGCGTCGCCACTAAAGGACCAGAGGACAGGCCAGGCACAAAATTCGCAGGCATTGGAAAATTGAGGATGATGGTTCGCAGTGCTGCGTCTGGCTGAAACGGCCCTTCCGGGGGTTAGGCTTGCCGCGATTCATGGTACGCGTGGAGTGCTTGTACGGCCGTTGTGAAAGGCAGTCAAAGAGCGGGCCTGCTGAACTTTAAGGGGGCGCTCTGCTTGCTTGGAAGGGAAAGCCGCCTTAACAGATACTGTATATTGCGCACCGGTTTTGCTGTAAGGCTGAAAATCTGTATATTTAACGGAGGTTTCTCAGGCCTGTGCAAAATAGATGCTGCTATAAAAATTAGAGTAGGTGGGAGGTACAGCTGTCGGGATTATGAATCGTTGGATGTGAATGTGCAATAGGAGAACAGACTATGATTGAGTTTGAAGGTATCAGTAAGACCTATCGTGTGGCAAAACGCCAGGCTGGCTTCGGAAATGCTGTCAAGGCGTTGTTTTCCCGGGAATATGAGCTTGTGAATGCCTTGAATAACGTCAGTTTCACCATCAGGGACGGTGAAATGGTGGGGTATATCGGCCCCAATGGGGCAGGCAAAAGTACGACCATCAAGGTGATGTGCGGCGTTCTCACCCCGGACAGCGGCAGCTGCGTCATCAACGGACGGGTTCCCTGGAAGGAGCGTATCGCCCATGTCAGGGAAATCGGCGTCGTATTTGGGCAGCGCAGCCAGCTGTGGTGGGATGTGCCGGTAATCGACAGCTTTGATCTCATCCGCGATATGTACAAAATTGAGGAGGCATCCTATCGGGGCAATTTAAGCGAGCTCACCGAGCTTTTGGATTTAAAGGAGCTGCTGAAAACCCCTACGCGCAACCTGAGCCTGGGCCAGCGGATGCGCTGCGAGATAGCGGCCTCTCTGCTGCACAATCCCAAAATTCTGTTTTTGGACGAGCCCACTATCGGCTTGGACGCGGTGTCAAAGCTCTCTGTGCGGCAGTTTATTCAGCGGCTCAATACCCAGCGCGGCACCACGGTGATTCTCACTACCCATGATATGCAGGATATTGAGGCACTTACCCAGCGCATTCTGCTGATTGGCAAGGGCAGAATCCTTCTGGACGGCGATCTGGAGCAGCTCAAGCGTCAGGTCTCCCAGCGCAGGACCTTGACGGTGTCCTACCGGGGAAAGCCTCCCGCTTTAACTGCGGGGATGCGGGTGGAGCAGCACAGGGAGGGCCGTATGGTGGTGTCGCTGGATCCGGCGGTTCTGCCGGTGTCGCAGGCCATTGCTGCCCTTGCCGCGCAGACAGAGCTTTTAGACATCTCGGTTTCCGAAATATCCACCGAGGAGATGGTGGCGGCCCTGTATCGGGAGTACCGCATATGAAAAAGTATTTTTCCGTGTTCCGGATCCGCTTTATCAATGGCCTGCAATACCGTGCGGTGCTGTTTTTTACTCTCGCCGCGCGGTTTGCCTGGGGATTCATGGAGGTGCTGGCCTATACGGCGCTGTACCGCTCCGGGTATGCGGGGGCTTCCATGGAATATTCCCAGACGGTATCCTATATGTGGATGCAGCAGGTGCTGTTTGTCCTGTTTTCCGTGGTGTTTTCCGACGGTGATATCTACTCTGCCATCGGCAGCGGCTCCATTGCCTACGAAATGGTGCGCCCGATGGATTTATATGGGCGCTGGTTCTGCCAGTCCGCCGCCAACCGTGTGTCCTTTACACTGATAAACGCCCTGCCGGTGCTGGTTGTGGCCTGTATCATCCCGCAGCCGTACCGGATGACTCTCCCTGTAGGGGCCGGGCAGTTTGGACTGTTTCTCGTATCGATGGTGCTGGCGTTGGGGGTTACCGTCGCTTTTGCTATGCTGATGTATGTTTCCCTGTTCTATACGCTCTCCCAGCGGGGTGTCCGGATTATTGTCACGGCGGTGACATCTTTTCTCTCGGGTGGTGTGATCCCGCTTCCGTTTTTCCCGGCCCAGGTGCTGGCTGTGGTGGAACTGCTGCCCTTTGCAGCCATGCAGAATATGCCTCTTCGTATTTATTCCGGAAACATTGCTGGGTCTTCCGCCGTGTACGGGGTTTTATTCCAGCTGTTTTGGCTGGTGGTGCTGGTGTTTTTGGGCCGGCTGTGGATGGGCCGCGCCCAGAAAAAAGTAATTGTCCAGGGCGGATAGCCGAATCACAACAGTGGATAAACCGAGAAAGGGGAAGGGCGCAAAGGAGCCTCATCGCAGTGATTCGTGTGTTCCCGCCATATCTCATGGGTCTGCTGAGCGCGCCGCCGCAGGGGACGCCGGCTTCCCATGATGAAACCGCGTGTTTTCCTGGCAGCGGCCCCGAAGCGGCGGACGATACCATCCCTTGCGGGATTGCCGATAGTTTGCACGGTTCCCCCCAATGGGCCAAAAGGGGGAGCGTACAGCGTGCGGCAGTTCCCTGCCCGAGCTGTGCTGAAATTCCGGTTCAGGAAGAAGGGGGCGTCCCTCAAAACCTCATTGGGCCCGTAAACCGGGCCGGAAAGGAATGATTGCTGCCATGCGGCTGTATTTCAGTTATATCGCAATCAATCTGAAAAGCCAGATGCAGTATAAGATGTCCTTCTTTTTAACTGCGCTTGGCCAGTTTATCACGGCATTTACCTCGTTTTTCGGACTATATTTCATCTTTTCCCGAATAAGCGCTGTAGATGACTTTACCTTTGGGCAGGTGCTTCTGTGCTTTGCTGTTGTGATGATGGCCTTTTCCTTAGGAGAAATGCTGGGAGGAAGCTTCTCAGTATTTCCAAGGCTTCTGGGCAATGGGGAATTTGACCGGGCCCTGGTGAGGCCCAGAAGCGTCATTCTGCAGGTTTTATTCCCGCACATGGACTTTGCGCGTATCGGTATCACGGCTCAGGCGGTTTTAGTACTGTGTTATGCCATTCCTCTCAGCGGAGTTATCTGGTCCTGGCAGAAAATTCTCACGCTGGCGCTGATGATCCTGTGCGGGAGCGCTTTGTTTTTCGGACTCTTTCTCCTGCAGGCGGCATTCTGCTTTTTCACGGTGGAGGATCTGAGCTTTCTGAACCTGTTCACCTACGGTTCCCGCCAGTTTGGACGGTACCCGTTCTCGGTGTATGGCAAGGGGGTGCTTCACATCCTGACGTTTATCATTCCGCTGGCGTTGTTTCAGTATTACCCGCTGCTGTATCTTCTGGATAGGGAACACAGTCCCTTTTATATGCTGCTGCCTCTGGCAGCACTCCTGTTTTTACTCCCCTGCTACGCTTTGTTTCGCTTTGGCATGAGCCGGTATAAGTCTGTCGGTTCCTAGCGTATGCTTGATGCTGGATGCTGGGCCCAGAGGATCGGTTTATGTGAAAAACGGAGCCTTACAGTTTCTGTAAGGCTCCGTTTTGCTGTCGTGGGAAAGGCGGGAAAAATCCGCCGTTTGAACCGGGGCTGCATGATGCGGCCCAAACCCTGGAGCTATACAAGGCTTGGCACAGTCGAGAGCCTGTCCGGATGGGAGGAAGCCCTCAGCAGTGGGGATGTGAGCGTAACCTTTTGGGCTGCGGACTGATCGCTTGATGCGTTGAGGCTGTCGTGAACCGCCGGCCGCGGGCGAGTCTGAGCGGGATACTGTATTGGGTTTGCTGTCTGCGAACACCGGCGATTGCTGTATAAACTGTATGATTTGCATAATTGTTTATAGTATATTGATAGAATTTGTTGACAATGCTGCGATTATGTGCTATTCTGGGTATGCTATCAAATGTTTTGTGAATTTGTACCTGAATTGTGAATCAATAATACATAGAAGTGACGATGGGAGAATAGGATTTGAACATATGATGTCCGCAGGCGGTATCGGCTGTGTCAGGGGAAGACAGATAGTGTATTTGCGGGTTACCTCTAGGTTATCATACACAACAACTGAAGGAGGAATGGATGAACTATGAAAAAACGTGCAGTCAGCGGTTTTTTGGCACTGACGATGCTGGGCT
This sequence comes from Marvinbryantia formatexigens, assembly GCA_021771035.1. Taxonomy (GTDB): domain Bacteria; phylum Bacillota; class Clostridia; order Oscillospirales; family Ruminococcaceae; genus CALXEM01. The sequence goes on from JAETPU010000007.1 coordinate 25,357, forward strand.
CACTGGTCGTTGGATGCCAAAAGGACACGGGAGCAAACACAAGCTCCGGGGCCGCAGCCCCGGTACCGGATTACGACTCAGGGGAATTGTATGCCCAGGCAAAGTTCAGCGAGGAACCTATCTATCCCACCTATATGCTCCGGACAAACGAGACCTTTACCGAGGAAACCCTGGCCTATCAGTGGATTGGCGAGATTACAAACATCTATTTTAAACCCATACCGGTGCCGTTAGCCTCCTATGATGAAAAGCTCAGCGCGATCATTGCTTCGGGGGATATCCCGGATTATCAGGCTCTGCGCAGTTCCATGGTTGCCAAACAATACGGGCCCAACGGCGTGTTTGTCAATCTGTCTGAACGCATAGAGAGCGGCCAGATGCCCAATTTGAAGCAGCGCCTGGACGAGGGGCCCGACGACGCCTATGTGGTGTTAAAGGCTCCGGACGGGCAGATTTACGGCGCTCCCAGAATTTACACCTATGATATGCTCCATGAGACCTTCATGATGAGAACGGATCTGATGAAGGAGTGGGGATATCCGGAGCGGTTCGAAACCTTTGACGAGCTGCACGAATTTTTAAAGGAATGCAAAGAAAAATATCCGGACTCCACTCCGCTTGGCAGCCGCTGGGGCGTTCAGCATGCATTTAATGGCTTTGGAGAGATGTTTGACGGCCTTATCGATTTGGCCTATCTGGATCCCATCGATAAAACGACCTGGAAAATAGGCCCCTTTACCGATGGCTTTGAGGAAATGATCACATACATGAATACGCTGTATTCTGAGGGCATTTTGGATCCGGAATGGACCACCTGTTCTGACGAACAGTGGAAGGAGAGAATCCTCAACGATAAATTCATGCTCACCTATGACTATATGTCCAGCTGCGATGAGCTTGAGAGTTCCGGTAAAACCAGGAATCCCTCCTTTGAGTTCCGCCCTGTCATTCCGCCAGCAGCAGGAGGCAGAATGAAGATGGGAGTTGCCGACACTTCCCACCGGATCTACCAGTGTCTGAAGGCAATCAGCACCAAATCCCAATATGTTGAAGAACTGGTCCGCTTTACCGACTGGACCTATTCCAAAGAGGGCTCCGATGTTCTCAACTATGGAAAAGCCGGGGAAACCTTCACGTATGACGCAAACGGAAAGGTTGTTTTGGACGCGGATGTAAAGACCATACATAACCTGAACGGCTCCGTCGACCTGGGGAAAATCGGCGTTGCGGCGGAATGGACCTCGATTGAGCCGGAGGAGATGGAGCAGCTGAAAAACCTGGGCCCCAACACCATCGCGGCCCAGAAAAAATTCCGCGAGGAAGGCGCTGTCCTGGCTTCTCAGCCTTCGCTTACCTTTGACGAGGAAACCCTGGCCCGCAAAAATGATCTGTCCGGCCCGCTTACCACGTATCGGGATGAGATGATGGTCCGCTTTACTACCGGCGACGAGCCGCTGAGCAATTTTGATAAGTTCCGTGAAACCCTCAAGAGCATGGGCGTTGAGGAGCTGCTGGAAATTTACAAGAAGACCTATGATCAGCAGATGGCCATGAAATAAAAAGAGGATTGGTTTCGGTGCCAATACCAAAGCTTCAGGAACGGCTTTTTCGTTCTGGCTGAGAAGGCCAGCGGGTTCCATATAAAAATGAGGCCGGCCCCACGCTGGGGCCGGCCTCATGGCGTTTTTCAGAGCACAAGGAGGACTCGCACTCCGTTTTTATCAGGCTCCCTCACACAGGGCGGGGCTTTTCGGGATGCTCCTGTGGATGGGCCTCCTCATTTTTTATCTCCCAGTGAATGAGAAAGGTGAGAGCCGAACGCAGCGCGATGATTCCCGCCACAATGAGGATTTCAGAAAATTCCCGCACCACGACGGTCCGCAGGATTTCGCTTCCCAATTTGAATTCCAGCCCCATTGCCATTCCCTTGGCCAAATTGAGCCTGGTAAGCGGGTTTGCGCTCACATAGTTGACAGCGCCCCGAATTCCGGCTGCCAAAATGACAAGGACGCCGATTAATTCGAACAGAACAATAGAGACGCTTACCAGCCCTTCCAGTATCGTATGAATCCAGTCCAACTTCCACACTCCTCTCTGCCAGACAGTATACCCCGGCAGCGGGAGCGTTAGTCAGTCTGCACGGTTTTTTCTACCGGTTCCAGCTCTGAGGAGCGCTTTGCAGAGTAGTCTGGTCGGCCTGCTGCATCAGCAGGGACAGATAGGCGTCCTGCAGGGCCTCCTTGAGTGGATAGAATTCCTCGCCGGTTTTTGCATAATGGCCCATACGATCCATACAGGAGGCCACAGCCAATTCATCATCCGTCAGGCGGGCGCCGGGGAAGGGATTGCGGTACATAAACTGCTCTCCCACCTGGATTCCACGGTGATAAAAGCCCTCCAGGTTGCTGTCGGCGCCGGTGTCCACCCGGTGAAGAGGCAGCGTAACCGGAGTGAGATCCTCTGTCAGGTAGGACAGGCTGGAATCGTTGAGCTCTCCTCTGTCTCCCTGAACGTTGATGCTGCGCCGGCGGATATAGGAGAAATACTGTTCACCGTCAAAGTCAAAAAACGCTGTTTTGCCCGATTCAAATTCCAAAAGCGCCACCTCACGGGAGGAGGGCTTGGCGGTTCCCTGGGTGTAAAGACCGGTACGGTCGCAGTGGTGGATGCCGGGGAAGGCAAAATGGCGGGCGCTGACCCGGCAGGACTGCATTCCCACATTCAGATATTTGCGGATGAGGCTGACGCCATGATATCCGTGCACCATACTCAAGCGCAGATTGGAGACCTCCCCCAGATACCCCCGGCGAATCACTTCCAGCGCCGCCGCGTGGTAGGGCTGCAGAAAGTATTGCTCCGCCACTTGGATTTTTCCCTGCTTGGCCTGAGTGAGTTCCCAAACACGGTTGAGATTTTCCAGGGAGTCGGAGGGCGGTGTTTCGCACAGGACGGGAATCCCCCTGGAATAGAGCGGCTCCAAATACTCCAGCGTGTTTTCCCGGGGAATGCACAGTACAATATAGTCTAGGTGCGTTTCCAGAAGCTCCTCCAAATCTGTGGTGACGCGTACGGCGTACTTTTGCGCGAGTGCCTGGGCTTTCTGCTGAGAACGCATCCATACGCCGGCCAGCTCAAAGCGCTCAGGGACAGCTTTGGCGGCACGGAGAAAAAACTCGGAGCGCCAGCCGCCGCCCAGGATGCCAAAGCGGATTTTTGAATTTTCCATAGTGTTCCTTCCTTTCTGGAATGGACTCGGTTTCCAATGGCCGCTGATGCCGCATTGCTTCAATCACAGGCATCAGCCCGATGTGGTCCTTCCGGCACAGCCGTACCGCAGCAGGATTGCCCCCGCCGGACTCCACGGCTATTATACCCCCCGCACAGGCCTGGGACAAGATACAAGGGGAAAATAGTTTTGCTGAAAATTTCCGGGATTCTTCGTCAAAACAGAGAAAGAGGCGCGAAAATATGTTCTTTTTTAGGCGGTTTCCACCTTGATTTTTGCAGGGTAATCCGCTATAATGAGAACAGAATTCACAAAGGAAAGACGGGGAAGGCATCATTCCCCTACGGAGGAAATGAGAGAATGGCAGGGATTGATCGGCAGAAAGCGTTGGAGACTGCTCTGAGTCAGATTGAAAAGCAATTCGGAAAAGGCGCGGTTATGAAGTTGGGGCAGACCCCCTCCATGAACGTGGAAGTAATTTCTACCGGCTCCCTTTCCTTGGATATGGCGCTGGGGATTGGCGGGCTTCCCCGGGGAAGAATTATCGAGATCTATGGGCCGGAGAGTTCCGGTAAAACAACCGTAGCCCTTCATGCCATTGCGGAGGCGCAGAAACTGGGCGGCGACGTTGCGTTTATCGACGTTGAGCACGCGCTGGATCCGGTATATGCCAAGGCTGTGGGCGTGGATATTGACTCGCTTTTGGTTTCACAGCCGGACACCGGTGAGCAGGCTCTGGAGATTACAGAGGCCCTGGTGCGCTCCGGCGCGATTGACGCCATTGTAATCGACTCGGTGGCGGCGATGGTGCCGAAGGCGGAAATTGAAGGCGAAATGGGGGACTCCCATGTGGGCCTTCAGGCCAGGCTGATGTCCCAGGCGCTGCGTAAGCTTACCGGCGTTATCTCCAAATCCAACTGCGTGGCGATTTTTATCAACCAGCTGCGGGAAAAGGTGGGGGTCTCCTATGGAAATCCGGAGGTTACCCCGGGCGGACGCGCCTTAAAGTTCTATTCTTCCGTCCGCTTGGATGTACGCCGGATTGAGACGCTCAAAAACGGCGGTGAAATGGTGGGAAACCGTACCCGTGTCAAGGTGGTTAAGAATAAGGTGGCACCGCCCTTTAAGGAGGCGGAGTTTGACATTATGTACGGCCAGGGAATTTCCAAGGCCGGAGAAATTCTGGATTTGGCAGTGAAGCTGGATATTATCAATAAATCCGGCGCCTGGTTTAGCTACAAAGACGCCCGTTTGGGCCAGGGACGGGACAACGTAAAGGAATATATCCGGACCAATCCGGAATTTGCTGCGGAAATTGAGCAGCAGGTGCGGGAGAATAAGGACCGCCTGATGGCAATGGGCGGCAGCAAGACCCTGAAGAAGGGCCTGAAGCCTATGCCGAAGTCTGTCCAGCTGGACGTTGAGGTGGATGACGAGGAAGAACCGGCGCAGGCCGCTATGCCGTCCAAGGCGTCAGAATAGGAAGAATACCGGTACCGTGTTTTGCAGGCAGTGCAGACGGGCCGTCTGAATCAGTTCAGACGGCCCGTTTTCTGCAGATGTCCCGGCGTTCCGGCTAAAGGCTTTTCAGGCCCAAAGGTTTGAAGGAAAGAGCCTTTCACAATGGGACGAGGATTTGAAAAACACAGCCGCCGCCAGTTTGAGGACCGCATGGCTGCGTCTAAAAGAGCTGGACTCCCAGGACGGCGTAGGGAGTGTGCCGGTAAACCGGCCTGGGTTTGTGTCACGAAAAATTCAGCGGTGAGGAATCAGCAGCCAGAACTGCGGGCTGCCGGTTTTAGGGGATGCGGCTAATCTGCTGTGGGAAATGGCCTGGGGCAGGCCGCCGGCGGGAGAGGAGGAATCCATACATGAAAATTACATCGTTGGAGCCCTGGAAGGGGACTTTTTATAAGGTGTTCGTTGACGGAGAATACTTTGCCACTTTGGACGCGGAAACTTTGGTGGGGGAACACCTGCACACCGGCGTGGAGGTGGATGTCCAGCGCCTTCAGGAGGTTCGGTATGCCAGTGAACTGCGCAGGGCCCGGGAGCGGGCTCTGCACCTGCTGGAATACCGCAGCCATACCCGCCAGGAACTGCTGGATAAGCTCCTTCGCAATTATGAGCGGGAGATCTGTGAAGATGTGGTGCAGCGCCTTGAGGAGATTGGGCTGATTAATGATGAGGACTATGCCCGGCGCGCGGCTGCAACGATGCTGGGGGCCAAGCACTATGGAGAGATGAGGGTGCGCCAGGAGCTGCTGCGCCGGGGTATCGAGCGGGAACTGGTGGAAACCGTACTGGAGGAATTGGACTGGGATCCCCACCAGGAGCTGTACGAGTTGGTACAGGCCAAGTATCTGAGATTGTGTGTGGATGAGAAGGGGGTCCGCAGAGCGACCAATGCTCTTTTGCGGCTGGGATATTCCTATTCTCAGGTGCGGGACGTGCTGCGGGAGTTTATGGAGGAGGATTCTTGGCAGGGGGTTGAATAAGCGCTGGGGCTTGAACGAATCTGTGTCGAATGTAAGAATTTAAAGGGGAAGGGTAAAATGGACGTTTCCCTTCCTTTAAAACTGTGTTATAATAACCTCACGCCATGCACCAAAGCAGAGCTTTGAACTGCGCAGTTCGGAATGGGATTCCGAACTACAGAGAGAACATTGTAGCAGTTTGGTATGAAAGCTTCGCTTTCTGATTGATGCTATAATAACCTCACGCCATGCACCAAAGCAGAGCTTTGAACTGCGCAGTTCGGAATGGGATTCCGAACTACAGAGAGAACATTGCAGTAGTTTGGTATGAAAGCTCCGCTTTCTCTTTATGCTGTAATAACCTCACGCCATGCACCAAAGCAAAGCTTTGGACTGCGCAGTTCGGAATGGGATTCCGAACGACAGAGAGAACATGGAAGCGTTAAGGAATGAAAGCTACGCTTTCCGATTGATACTATCATAACCTCACGCTGTTATCCAAATCGAAGATTTGAACTGCAGGGAGAACATGGAATCAATGGGAAGGATAGCTGTGGTTTCAAATTGAGGGCTGAACTGCCTCACGCCGTAAACTAAGGTAAGGCTTGGGAGTATGGGATCGATTGAACCGCGGCGGGAGCTTTTCTGGGAGCTGGCCGAAGGCGAGGGAGGAATCGCTGAATTGGCGGGTACAAGGTCATTTATCTGCTAGAAGAGCCGCTGGAAGGGAACGAGTGCAGCATCTCTATAGCTTTGGCGCGGGGACACTCACCCCATGGACGGTTTTTGCACAGGACATGATAAAAACGCACCGCGCGGTGCGAAAAATTGGGCGGTTAATCCACCGGCGGGTTTCGCCCGGACAGTAAGAAAATATGAGCCGGAGATAGGTGGAACAAGAATGGCAGTAAAGGTTGGGATGGTATCCCTGGGATGTTCGAAAAATCAGGTGGATGCAGAAATCATGCTGGCATCTTTAAAGAAAGCTGGATATGAGCTCTGTACAGATTCCGGCAGCTGTGATGTGGTTGTCATCAACACCTGTGGGTTTATCGAGGACGCCAAAAAAGAGGCCATTGAGAATATTCTGGAGTTCTGCACCCTGAAAAAGGAGGGGCGGATCAAGGCGGTGGTTGTCACCGGATGCCTGGCCCAGCGTTATCAGATGGAGATCGCCAAGGAGATACCCGAAGCGGACGTTATCCTGGGGATTGGCTCCAACGATCAGCTGGTGGATGCCATTGGGCGCGCGCTCAACGGCGAAAAGGTGTATTCCTTTGAAGATAAGGAAAAGGCCCCCATGAGCGGTGAGAGGATTCTCTCCAACCTGCCGTTTTTTGCCTACCTGAAAATTGGGGACGGATGCAGCAACAACTGCTCCTACTGTGCCATTCCGCTGATCCGCGGGCGTCTGCGCAGCCGGCCTATGGAAGAAATTGTAGAGGAAGCCCGCCATTTCGCACAGTGCGGCGTTACGGAAGTCATTGTGGTGGCGCAGGATCCCACCCGGTATGGGGAGGATCTCTACGAGGGCCGGCGGATGCTGCCCGAATTGCTGCGCCGTCTGTGCGCGATTGAGGAGCTTAAATGGGTACGGGTGCTCTACTGTTATCCGGAGCGCATCACCGACGAGCTGCTGGATGTAATGGCCAGTGAGGAAAAGCTGGTGAAGTATCTGGATATCCCCATCCAGCATGTCAGCGCGCCGGTGCTGAAACGGATGTACCGTCCGGGTAACCGGGAATCCTTAACGGCCCTGATGAAAAAAATCCGGGAGCGTGTGCCGGGCATTGTATTGAGAACGACTTTAATTACCGGTTTCCCCGGAGAGACTGAGGAAGACTTTACCGAACTGTGTGAATTTGTCAAAGAGGTGAAGTTTGAACGCCTGGGCTGCTTTACCTATTCTGCGGAGGAGGGAACCCCTGCCGCGCAGTTCCCGGATCAGGTGGATGAAGAGGTAAAGCAGCGGCGCGCCGACGTCATCATGCTGGAACAGAACAGGATTGCCGAGGAATTTAACACGGCCCAAATTGGAAAAACTTTGGAAGTTGTGGTGGAGGGCTTTGACCGCTATGCGGAGAGCTTTTTTGGCCGCAGCGCCATGGATGCTCCGGATATCGACGGCAAAATCTTTTTTACAGCGCCCAAGGATATCAAGCTGAGAGTGGGGGACTATGTTCCGGTACTCATCGAGGATGTTATGGATTATGATCTGCTTGGTGTCCTGGTGAGTGAAGAGGAGGAATAGGGTTTTGAATACTCCCAATAAGCTGACGCTGCTGCGCGTTGTGATGATTCCAGTGTTTTTGGTGTTTTTGCTCTGCAGTGGAATTCCCCATAACTATCTGTGGGCGCTGCTGGTTTTCACAGCGGCTTCCCTGACGGATTTATTGGATGGATACCTGGCCCGGAAGTATGAGCTCATAACGGATTTTGGCAAATTTATGGATCCTCTTGCGGATAAGCTTTTGGTGACCAGCGCCCTTATATGCTTTATCCAGCTGGGATTTGCCGATGCCCTGGTGGTGGTGATTATTGTGGCCAGGGAATTTTTAGTCACCTCCCTGCGCCTGGTAGCATCCACAAACGGCAAGGTGATTGCGGCGGACATCTTTGGAAAACTGAAAACGGTGTCCCAAATTGTTGCCATTGTGGCAATTCTGCTGCTTCAGGAGCTGGTATCCAGCGGATTTTTGATCAGCGCCGGATTGGCTGCGGCGGTAGGCAATATCTTAATGTGGATTGTGGCGGTGCTGACTGTGTGTTCCGGCGCCAATTACCTGTGGAAAAACCGCAGTTTTATCAACACGGCCAAATAGGAGCGGCTTTTCATGGCAATATCCGGATTGCTTGAGAAAGTGTGTGGGATTTTGAGGACAGAGGCCATCTGTCCTCGTTTTCCTTCCCAGAGGGCAGGAACTAAGAAAAAGACGACGAATAAAATTCAGGAATGACAAAAGGGGAGACGGGAATGGAAAAAAAGCAGAGAACGACTGCTCAAACGGTAGGACGGATAGCAAAGATTGTCGCGGTTATTGCGATAGCCGTTGTCCTGGTATTTGTGACCATCCGCCTGCTGCCGTGGTTTATTTCACTCAAGGATGAATCGGTCCGGGTGGCGTTTCAGGAATATGTACACTCCCTGGGCTTTGGAGGCGTGCTGCTGCTCCTGGGAATCCAAGTGCTGCAGATTGTGGTGGCCTTTCTGCCGGGAGAACCCATTGAAATTTTGGGCGGGATGCTGTATGGGACGTTCGGCGGGCTAGTACTGTGCCTGACTGGTGTGCTCATTGGTTCCTGTGCGGTCTATTCCCTGGTGCGCCTGCTGGGGAAACCCCTGATCGACCGGCTGTTTAAAAAGGAAGAGGTCAGCAAGTATGCGTTTCTCAGGGATACCGCCAAAATTGAGACAATGGTATTCATTCTCTTTTTTATCCCTGGAACGCCCAAGGATATCCTCACCTATCTGGCGCCGTTTGTCCGTATTAAACCTCTTAAATTCTTTCTCATAGCCACGTTCGCCCGGATTCCCTCTGTTATCACCTCCACCTATGCCGGCGCCAGTATCATGGCGGGCAAGTGGTGGCAGACGGTGGTGGTTTTTGTCATTACAGGTATTTTGGGCCTTTTAGGTATTTGGTACAATAACCGGCTGACAAAGAAACAGAATGCGAAGCTCGCTCAGGAAGGCGAAGGCGCGCAGGCAGAAAAGGAGGAAACCGGGGATGACCTATGAGGAGGCGCTGGATTATCTTCATAACTTTATGCGTTTCGGTACCAAATTAGGCCTTCAGCGCGTTGGGGAGCTGCTTGAGCGCCTGGGAAGCCCCCAAAAGCAGCTGCGGTTTATCCATGTGGCGGGGACCAACGGCAAAGGCTCCACCACCTGTATGCTGGCCAATATTCTCACCCGCGCAGGATACCGCACCGGGCTGTATATCTCGCCCTATGTGGTGGATTTCCGGGAGCGGATGCAGATTGACGGCGAGATGATTTCCAAAGAGGAACTGACAGAGTGTGTGGGGACTGTCAGGGAACAGGTCCAGCTGATGGCGGATGCCGGGCGCTGTCCCACGGAATTTGAGGTGGTCACCGCCACTGCAATGCTCTGGTATTTCCGACGGCACTGTGAGTTTGTATGTTTAGAGGTGGGCCTGGGGGGCCGGTTTGACGCCACCAATGTGATTGAGGCTCCGCTGGTGAGTGTCATCTGCTCGATTGGGCTGGATCATACGGCGATTTTAGGGGATACTATAGAACAAATCGCAGGAGAAAAGGCCGGTATTATCAAGCGAGGATGTCCCACGGTGTGTTATCCCTGCCTGGATCCTCGGGCGCTTGCGGTAATTCAGCGGACTGCCTTGCAGCAGGACAGCGAGCTGGCGGCGGCGGATTTGGATCAGCTGGAAATCCTGGATGACAGTCTGTTTGGCCGCCGGTTTTCTTACCGGGGCATTGTGGTGTGCCCAAGCCTTCTGGGACGTTACCAAATCTATAATACCATGACGGTTATGGAGACGGTATTCCAGCTGCAAAAGCAGGGTATTCCGATTCCTGAAAGCGCTGTCCAATGGGGGATTGCCAATACCCACTTCCCGGCCCGTACCGAGATTCTTTGCCGGGATCCGCTTGTGATTGTGGACGGCGCCCATAATCCACAGGGAATAGCCAGTCTGGCACAGTCTCTGCGGGAACTGGGGGACAGGCCGGTATCCCTGGTGGTGGGCATGATGGCGGATAAGGATCATCAGCATTCCATGCAGGTGCTGGGGCCGCTGTGCCGCAGAGCCTTTGCAGTGACGCCCAACAATCCCCGTTCCCTGCCAGCGCGGGAATTGGCCCGGGAGCTTGCGCCCTATTGTGAAACCCAGGTGCCGGATTCCATTGAGCAGGCTGTACGCCTGGCGATAGATTTTGCCCGCCGCGATGGTGGGGCTGCGGTTTTGTGCGGTTCATTATACCTGGCAGAGGATACCCGCCGCATTGCCAAGCAGTTTTTAAGCCAAAATGGCATGGAATAACAGCTGATTTCCGCCCTGTTCCTGTACGAAGGAGATGGGGGCTTGGAGAAGAGAGGGCTTGCGTTCTCCCAACCTGGATTCTCAGTTCTCTCATAAGCGTGAAAATCAGGAGCACCGCGTTTGCGGCGCTCCTGATTTTTATAGTTGATAACGGATGTCTGTTTTGCTGATGCGGGCGAAGAAATTTTTGCTTGGAGCAGCGAGCCAAACGAGCGGCACTTATGGAGCTTCTGACAAATCCGCCAATAGAAGAAACGCTGCCTATGGGTTGTCGTGAGAACTATATGGGGCTGGGAACCATACACAAATTTTTCCGTAAACAACAGAGAAAAGTCAATTTTTAAGGAGACAGCAGGCCCCAATCGGCCGGAACGCTCCGATAGGGAAGGAAAGATCTGTCAGTTAAAGCTTAAATCCGAAAAACTGAAATAGTAGAGCCTGGAGAAATTCCCCTTTCTGGCGAAACTGCCATAGTGTTCATAGACAAGCATATGGTCAGAGTCATCCCGGGAAGCCGAGACAAAAAAGTACTTGTTTTCCTTGGAATGATTGGGGATCTCCGCTCTCATCATGGTTTCGTCCTTTTTATCGAATAGATAGAGGTACCGGCGGGACCATTCATGCGAATATAAAAACAGCATCGTTGGTCTGTCCTGTTTTACGTCCTCCGCCAGGATTAGTTTTGCATCGAACCGTTTTTCATCGAAGCGGGTGTCGTATGGAATTTTGAGATCATCCTCAAACTCCATACAGGGTTTCAGAACCTTGTCCTCAATTTTACCAAGAAAACAAGTGCTGCCCAAGTTTTCGTAATAAACGAAATCGTCCGAAACCCGGAATTGTAAAACGGGCTGATCGATTTCATACCGATCGGAAGAAATGAGGGAAGCATCTACGGAGTATAGAAAATTCATATCATAGTCGTACCGGTCGATTCGCAGGTTGTGCTCCTCTTGGGAGTGCATCTCCAGAATTAAAATGGAAATCGTGGATTCGTCACAGGCAATCTGCTGAATGCTGTCCCCGGAGAAATCCTCGTTGTTATAATAGCTTTTTAGAGGCCTGAGTTCCTTGCTTTCGGGGAGATACTCCGCTAAAACGCTCTCGCCATCCAGGTATTGGGTAGTAAAGATCCGGCCGCTGGCCGCTGTCAGGGAATTGTAGAGATATCCATCCTTTTCCGCAAATATTTCCGTCATGGTATTTTGATTCAAATCAATGTCAAAGAACCGCAGGACGTTTACTTCCTGTATTCCCATATCGCTGGGGGTGTCAATGATGGAAAGATACAGATAGAGATGATCATCCACCAGGGCGGTATCGTGGCTCTGATAGGCCCAGTTGGAGACACTGCCCAGTTTGATGTTCTCTCCTGTGGAGGGGATAAACCGGTAATACTCCATCTCTGTTATCAGCCCTTTATTTGTAGTAGACACAATTTTAGTGTAAATTATGCTGTCTTTCGCAAAAATGAAATTACCATGGTGTTCTACACTGCCGATTTCCCTTTGATCCAATGTGTAGATGGGAACAACCTCATTTAACGGAATATTAGGAATCATACTGGGCTGAAAGATCCCTGAGTTGTTGGATGACTGGCCGCACCCGCTTAAAAGAAAAAGGAAACAACACAGGATCCCGATCATTTTCTTCATACTGCCGCCCTCCTAAAGAAAAAAACGGCGGCATATTAAAACAAATATGCCGCTTTATATTGAATTACCAGATGATGTCATTGCAATAGTCGTGTACAATTGCGGACGGTTTTGTATACTTTGCAGGGATTGTCTTATTATCATTACCGGGATATCCACCTAAAGGATCCTCCAACTGCATATATAACTTATCGCTCTGGATTTCAGTGCTCACAACACGGTGACCGCCTGTGCGATAATACCAATTTACGCCATACACATTTACAATGGATAATAAGCAGGGCTTTTTACTGGTTACAATTGTTGTGTAGGCATTGTTGCACAACGTGGTTTGACTGGGAGATCCCGTACGCATATAGTAAAAACCACTGATATTTTTATTTAAAAATTCAGCGATCTCCAAAGGAACAGTGCCTCCAATAATATCAGTACTTACTTGGCCTGCAATAAAGCTCTGGGATGGACTAGCACCATTAACGTACTGAAGTACACTTTTAATGCATGCGGGAACACAGTACAACTCATTTTCCTGTTTATAAATTTTAAATGCTCCTGGAAGTTGAATCAAGTACGAGGCCCTGGTTGTGGGTTTATTTTCCATTTCCCTGGCCAATGCTTCTGACTTTGCTATTTTTTCATTGATTTTTTTCCCAGTCCTCTTGGGTTAAACTTTCTAAGTACGCCTGTTCCTCTTCAGGAGTGGGAATAATTTCACCCGTATACACTGGCACACTATCCGGTGCGTTAACATCAGCGGCTCTGGGGACGAAAGCACAGGAAAAAAGCAGTGCAACTGTGAAAACAAGAGCCAAAGGTTTTTTCAGCATTTGTAACATCCTTTCTTTTAGTCCATATAATGTTGCCTAAGGCCGCCATTTTAAATTGCTGTAAATATTGCCATTGGAATCACCTGTTCCTTTTATCAACCGGTCAGGATTGGAAATTGTTTCCCTTACAGTTAGCATAACTATTGTATATAAAAATGTCAATAAGTTAATTTTAAATAAATATTTTACTGAAAAATAGAACACTGAGAAGATTCATTGCGAAAAAACAAGCCGGCGGACTGTGATTCACAGTCCGCCGGCTTTTCTCTGATTGGCTATTCAATGTATAGAGAGTGGGATTCTCCTTCTTATTGTTCGATGAACTTTTGAAAATCCGGGTATCAGGATCCCCTGCGGTCCTACTCCCTTTCTAGATTCTCCGCAATCAGGCGGGCGACGGCATCGTCTGTGTAGCTGAGCAGACGGCCGAACCCAGCGGCAATTTCCCGCCGGGGCTCACCCTGATAGGCCCCCGCGTCCAGGAGTGCCTGTTTGCGCTCTTTGAGCGCCAGATAGTCGCTGAGCACCTGGGGCTGACGGTAAAACAGCAGATTATAGGTTCCCCGGTTCAGGGAGAGGGGAAACAAATCGGTGATAAGGGGATTGTCCTCCGCATAGCAGTGAACCCCGTATTTCTGACACAGCGTAAGAGCCCTGGGCATGAGGGCATCCCGCTGGAGCTTGGTGGGGCTGGGATGGGCCAGCGCCAGTTTTTTTACCCCGGCTCCCACAATCTCGGCAAAGCAGTCCATGGCGCCGCAGGCATAGGAGAAGCTGTCCAAGCCGGTATGGCTGTCCGTGCTTTGGACAGCTGAGGACGGCACAGCCTGAGAAGGGCCGTCCAGAAAAGGCCTGAGCGTTTCCAGGCAATCTGCCGCTTGCAGGAATGCCGTCCGGGCGGCATCTCGCGATCCGCACGGGTTCTGTGCCAGCTTCTGCAGAGCTTGGATGAACTCCTGCAGGGTATGGATGGAAGAAAGGATGGTTTCCGGACAAATGGTATCCATGGCAGTCCCTCACATTTTCTCCGCCGTGTCCCCGCAGGAAGGTAAACTTCCGTTGGGAAACAGGGCGGCAAACTCATTTTTTGGATAATGCCGGATCGCCTCAAGCATGGCAGTCACGGCAGGGGAATGGTATTTATTCTGGTGGATTGCCAGGCTGAAGTCCCGGCGCCAGACGCAGCGGCTTTTTGTGGCGCTGTCATGGACAGGCACCACACAGATCCTGCCGTTTCGCACCTCCTGTTCCACCAGCCGGATGGAGATAACGGAGATTCCCCGGTTATGCAGCACCGCGTTTTTAATGGCCTCGGAGTTGCTGCACACCCAGGCGGGGGTAAAGCTCATCTGGCGGTCGGTCAGGTAGGTTTCAAACAGCTCCCGGGTGCCGCTGCCGGTTTCCCGTTCAATGAGAGGTTCCCGGCTCAGCTGTTCCAGGGATACGCTGTGCTTTTTGGCAAAGGGGTGCTCAGAGGAGCATACCAGAACCAGGTAGTCCTCAATGGCGGGTGTGACCTGGATTTTCGGGCTGTGGATGGTGCCTTCCACCAGGGCCAAATCCAGCTCTCCCCGCAGCAGTTTTTCCTCGATGACGGCGGTGTTGTCCACACAGACGCGCACCTCCACCTGCGGGGAGGCCTGCTCCAGCCTGTCGATGATGGGATTCATCAGGCAGGTGCCCACCGTAACGCTGGCGCCCATACGAAGCAGCTGGCGCTGGCGCAGCTGGTTCATATTTTCCTCCAATTCGTCAAAGCTGGCAATGACATGATGGGCGTAATCCCGCAGCTGTTCCCCCTGAGGAGTGATGTACAGCCTGCGGGAGAGCCGCTCAAACAAGCGGGTGCGGTAATGTTCCTCCAGTTCCGCGATGGCTTGGCTTACAGTGGGCTGAGAAATGAAAAATTCTGAGGCGGCCTGGCTCATGCTCCCGGTTTTAGCCACAGCTAAGAAAATTTTCAGGTGGCGGATAGTCATAGAATCTCCCCTTTCTGTATAGGCTGCTGGAAAAAGCCTGTCCGCAATGGGGACAGGGCGTCGGTTTCACAAAACGCTGCGCTCGCTGGAGAGCGGGCGGCTGTACGGGGCATTTGAGAACCGGCGGGATGGTTTCCAATCTTTATTATAGATAAAA
Source organism: Marvinbryantia formatexigens (assembly GCA_021771035.1). Taxonomy (GTDB): domain Bacteria; phylum Bacillota; class Clostridia; order Oscillospirales; family Ruminococcaceae; genus CALXEM01. The sequence goes on from JAETPU010000007.1 coordinate 40,702, forward strand.
CCTATTGATATTATCTGATAATACTATTTTTATTATAGGTAATCAAGTGCTATAATGAAAACAGTCATCCGGCCTATCCCAACAGTTTTGGGAATCGGGAATCAGGAAGGTTGGTAAGCGGAGCTGGTGCCCCTGGGATTTTGGTTTGGCAGATGTGATTGAGCCGGGATCCAGCGGGCTGAGTTTCAAAAGGAGGAGCTGCAGACATGAAGGTAATTGTCATCGGAGGCGTAGCCGCGGGTACAAAAGCGGCGGCAAAGCTCAAGAGAGAGAACAGAGGCTGTCAGGTCACCATTCTGACGAAGAGCGCGGATATCTCCTACGCAGGCTGCGGTCTGCCCTACTTTGTGGGCGGTGCCATCCAGTCCCGGGATGAGCTCATCGTCAATACGCCCCAGAGCTTTTCGGCTCTCACCGGGGTACAGGTGCAGGTCAATACCGAGGTGACATCCGTGGACTTTGGGGCTAAAACTGTGCATACCAGGGATTTGCTCACCGGCAGCGAAGAGGACGTCCCCTATGATAAGCTGGTGATTGCCACCGGAGCCAGCCCCATTGTGCCGCCCGTCCCCGGCGCCGACTTGGACTCGGTGTTCACGGTGAGAACCCCTGAGGACGCGGTTCAAATCCGTGCGGCAGTACAGTCCGGAGAACTCAAGCGGGCTGTTATTGTGGGGGGAGGGTTTATCGGCCTGGAGATGGCGGAAAACCTGCACTGCGCCGGTGTGCGGGCAACCGTAGTGGAGATGGCCCCTCATATCCTCACCATGTATGATCCGGAAATGAGCGGTTATCTGGAGGATTATCTGGCGGATCAGGGGATCCAGTGCTTTACCGGCGACGGGCTCACGGAGATTATCGGAGAGGGCCGTGTGCAGAAGGTGAAGACCCAGAAACGCACCATGAAGGCGGATGCCGTCATTATGGCGGTGGGAATCCGTCCCAACACGCAGTTTCTGGCCGGAACCCAGCTGGATTTCATGCCCAACGGCACAATCCGCACCGATGCCCAAATGCGTACCAATATTCAGGATGTGTATGCGGTTGGCGACTGCGCCAGCGTACAGAACGTGCTGACCCATCAGGACGCCTGGTCCCCCATGGGTTCCTCCGCGAACCTGGAAGGCCGTCTGGCGGCGCAGAACCTGGCGGGAGCGCAAAAGGAATATCCCGGTGTCCTGGGCACAGCGGTAATCAAGCTGCCGGGTATCAATGCCGGGCGCACAGGCCTGACGCAGACCCAGGCCCAGGCGCTGGGCTATGACGCGGTCAGCGTTCTGTGTGTAGTAGACGATAAGGCCCACTACTATCCGGGCTCCGGATCCTTTATTGTGAAGCTTACCGCCCAGCGGGAGACACAGAAGCTCTTGGGAATTCAGGTTTTGGGCTCCGGTGCGGTGGATAAAATGGTGGATATCGCGGTGACGGCCATCAGCCTGGGCGCAGCGCTGCCCCAGCTGAGTAACCTGGACTTGGCCTATGCCCCGCCGTTTTCCACGGCGATCCACCCCTTTACCACAGCGGTTCAGGTGCTGCAGAATAAGCTGAGCGGTGCTTTGGAGAGTATGTCCCCGGCCCAGTTCCAGTGCGGGGACGCCGAGGGGTACACCATTGTGGATGTCTCCAAAGCCCCCAGCATCGAGGGTGCCTTCTATATGGATTTCACTAAAATACAGGGCCCGGTTCAGGGCTTGGAACCGAAGGATAAGCTGCTTCTTGTCTGTACCCGGGGCAAGCGGGCGTATTTGGCCCAGAACCGCCTGAAATACTACGGCTACACCAACACAAGGGTGCTGGAGGGCGGAACTACCTTTAATACGGTAGAGGTTCAGGAATAGGCTGACGGCATATCGGCAGCAGATGCAATATATTTTGTGAATTGGAAAATGGAGGAACAGAGCATGGCAAAACTGACACCCCAGGATATTAAACGCGTGAAAGGCATGGGCTTTCTCAAAAACACCACCAACGAGGGCTTTTCCATGCGGGTTATTACCAAAAACGGCGTGCTCACCAGCGCGCAGTGGGCCTGCCTGGCTCAGGCCGCTCAAAAGTTTGGGGATGGCACCATCGCCGTCACCACGCGCTTGACAGCAGAGCTGCCCGGCATCCGCTATGAGGATATCGAATCCGCCAGGGAGTTTATCGCCAGGGAAGGGCTGACCTCCGGCGGCACCGGCTCCCGGGTTCGTCCGGTGGTGGCCTGCAAAGGGACGGTCTGTCAGTATGGAAACTGCGACACGCAGGCGCTGGCGGAAAAAATCCATGATCGCTTCTATGTGGGCTATTATGATGTGAAGCTGCCCCACAAGTTTAAAATCGCCGTGGGCGGATGTCCCAACAACTGTGTAAAGCCGGATCTCAACGATTTCGGGATTGTGGGCGTCACGGTACCCAATTATGATGCGGAGCTTTGCGCCGGGTGCAAGAAATGCGGTGTTCAGGCCGCCTGCCCCATGGGTGCGGTGTCCCTGCAGGACGGTGTGGCTAAAATTGACAGCGAGCGGTGCAACAGCTGCGGACGCTGTGTGGGAAAATGCTATTTTGACGCTCTGGACGATGGGGAAAAGGGCTTTGTGGTGTATATCGGCGGACGCTGGGGCAAGCAGGTTCGCCATGCCAGCAGGCTGCCCGGCGTGTTCACCGAGGAGCAGGTACTCAGCCTGCTGGAAAAAACGCTGCTCTTCTACCGGGAGCAGGGCAAAACCGGGGAGCGCCTGGCTTCCATGCTGGACCGCATTGGAGAGGAAAGCTTCTTTGCGCAGATCCTGTCCGACGATATCCTGCAGCGCAAAGAGAAAATTCTCAGCGCCGATCTGCATCTGGTGGGCGGAGCCACCTGCTAGAGACTGCCATCGGGCGCCATATGCTGAACAGATGGTTTCATTGAGCCGACGGCATCTCGTTGGGATTCCCAGGTAATGTGCCGGCCGGTTTGCACCAGGGCCGCGGCAGTATGGTATTCCCCCGGCGCAACGATTCGTTGGCCGGGGGATATTTGCCGCTGCGAAGAGGTCCCAAGCCTGTGATACGACAGCGGGAGACGGGAGCCGTAGAAGAAAATCGAGAGATTTTCATACCCGTGAAACAAAAAATAGATGGTGGGGCTTTTTGTCTGAAAAAATTAAAACTATTTTTTATGTAAACTATTGCATTTGAAAACTCGGTATGGTAATATAATATCTGTTGCACATAAGGAATTGTCGAAAGAGGTGACTGAACGTGAAAGAGGGAATTCATCCCAAGTACGTGGATACCACTATCACCTGCGCCTGCGGTGAAGTGATTAAGACTCGTTCTACTAGAGAGAATATCCGGGTTGAAATTTGTTCCAAATGCCATCCGTTTTTTACCGGTAAGCAGAAGCTGGTCGATTCCGGCGGACGTGTTGACCGCTTTAAAAAGCGTTTCGGTATGGATAAATAAGCATCCTGCGGAAATTGATAGTTGCAAAAATGGGCGGTACAGTGTGTGCCGCCTTATTTTTGTTCCACTGGAGTCGGTTTTTGTCGAGGTGAAGGCGCGGGATACGCGTTTGTGCGGCAGTTTATCGTCCGGATGATTCAAATCAGGAATAGGCTGCTTCCCGGGGCTTGGGTGCGAGCCTTCCCTTCTGTGCTGGCCGAAACGGCGGCTGGGGACGGGTGATTCACCAGGGGCGGCGGGGAACTTGCCGCTTCCGCTGCGAATATCCCGGGACAGAATGGGAACGCGGGCCCGTGGAGCTTAACCAGCCGCCGGCGAAGGATAGGGATACTCCATACTGTGCGGAACGCATAGACGGCACCAGGTTTCAAAGCTTCTTTATAAATAAGGAAAAGAAGGGGGCGGTGTGATGAAGGAATACCGGACCGTGGCGCAGGAGGGCGAGCAGGAATTTATTGAAAAAAGGAGCCGGTTTATCGGGTATGCGGCGCCGGTTGAAAGTGAGGAGGAGGCGCTGCGGCTTCTTGGCGAACGCCGGGCGCTGCACCGGGAGGCCTCCCATAATGTGTGGGCCTATGTGCTGCGTGACGGTCAGATCAGGCGCTACAGTGACGACGGGGAACCCCAGGGGACGGCGGGAATTCCGGTTTTGGATGTGCTTTTAAAGGGGGAGCTGGTGGATGTGCTGGTGGTGGTGACCCGCTATTTTGGGGGCACCCTTTTGGGAGCGGGCGGGCTGGTGCGCGCGTATTCCCACACTGCCAAGCTGGCCGTTGATGCCGCAGGCATCCGCTGCATGACGCCCTGTACGGTATTCCGCCTGCAGATGGATTATTCCTGGTATGGGAAAATCACCTATTTTCTGCCGGAATTCAGGACGGTGGTTTTGGATACCCAGTTTGCCGAAGCTGTCACCATGGTGCTGCGGATTCCCACACAGGACTGCCCGGATTTTCTGAAGAAGCTCAGGGAAGCGTCTTTCGGCAGCATTGTCCCTGAGAAAATTGAAGAAAACTATGCGTTTGTGGAAGAAAATTAGGTTGTTTTTCATAAATCGTAAAAAACATGAAAAAATGGAAAAGGGTTTTTCTTTTTTTTGACGTATTACTTATAAGGAAAGACTTTTTCACCATGATTTGTCCAAAAAGGGGGGAGCCGGTTGATACCAGACAGCTTTATTCAGGAACTGCGGTTCCGGTGTGATGTGGAATCCATCATCGCGTCCTATGTCAATCTCAAGCGGCGCGGGCGCAACCTGGTGGGGCTGTGCCCCTTCCATTCGGAAAAGACCCCCTCCTTCACCGTATACCCGGAGAGCCAGTCCTTTTTCTGTTTCGGCTGTTCCGCCGGAGGGGATGTCATTACCTTCATCCGTCAGATGGAGAATCTGGACTATGTGGAGGCCATCAAGTTTTTGGCCCAAAAGGTGGGGATGACGGTCCCTGAGGATGCAGTGGACGACAAGGCCTCCCGGCTAAAAACACGGATTTTGGAGATGAACCGCCTGACGGCCCGTTTTTATCATCAGTGCCTGATTGAGCCGGGGGGGAAGCCGGCGTTGGATTACCTGCTGGGCCGTGCGCTCACCCCCAAGACGATCCGGCATTTCGGCCTGGGATATGCCCCCAACGATTGGCGGGAAACGCTGAATTTCCTAAAATCAAAGGGGTTTTCCGAGGAGGAGATCCAGGCCTCCTCCCTGTGCCTGCGAGGGAGAAACGGCGGGCTGTACGATCAGTTCCGCAACCGGGTGATGTTTCCGATTATCGATATCCGGGGCAATGTGATTGCCTTCGGCGCCCGCAAGCTGGAAGGCGACGGCCCTAAATACCTGAACTCCTCGGATACGCCGGTTTATAAAAAGAGCCGGAATTTATTTGCGCTGAATTTCGCTAAGAATTCGAAAAGCGACACGCTCATTTTGGCGGAGGGCTACATGGATGTCATCGCCCTGCACCAGGCAGGCTTTGAAAACGCGGTGGCAACCCTGGGCACCGCGCTTACCCCGGAGCAGGCGCGGCTGATTTCCGGCTATGCCCAGAAGGTAGTGGTATCCTACGATTCCGACGAGGCTGGGCAGAAGGCCGCCCGCCGGGCCATCAACTTGTTTGACGAAACCGGGGTTTCCGTAAAAATCCTCAAGGTGCAGGGGGCCAAGGATCCGGACGAATTTATCAAGACCTACGGCGCCCAGCGCTTTAAACTGTTATTGGAAGGGTCTGCTTCCGCCTTGGATTTTGAACTGGATAAGCTGCGCCAGAAGGTGGATTTGGAGACCCCGGAGGGGAAGGTCGCCTTTCTGCGGGACTGCGCCCAGCTGCTTGCCGGAGTGAATAACCGGTTGGAGCGGGAGGTGTATGCCTCAAAAATTGCCCAGGAGCTCTCCGTGGATAAGGCGCCGCTGATGCTCAGCATCGAGGATGTCATCAAAAAGCGCACCCGGCAGCGCCAAAAACAGGAAAAACGGGATCTGCGGATGTATTCCCAGGTGTCCGCCTCCGGGCAAAGACAGGCGCCTGCCGCTTTGCAGTCCAAGGATTTGAAGGCCCAGGTAAGCCAGGGCAAGCTGCTGGCGATGCTGTTGCGGTATCCGGACTTCTATGAGCTGGTGAGCCGAAAACTAACGCCGCAGGACTTTACCGTAGAGGAAAACCGCCTGATTTATGAGGCGATGTCCGCCCGGTTTGCCCGGGGGGAGACGGTGGATCTGCTCTCGCTGGGAGCGGCTCTCACCCAGGAGCAGATGGCAAAGCTGTCCGGATGGCTGGCCTCTGTCAGCGGGATGAATTTTACCAAAGAGGATGCCGTGCGCTATGTGGACAGTATCTTGGCACAGCGCGAGCAGAAGACACAGACCGATATTGCACAGATGAACGAGGAAGAGCTCAACGCCTATATCCATTCCTTGGCATCGAAAAAGAAATCATAGGGGGAGTTAGCAAGTGGCTGGAGATAAAAAGAGTGTAATCAAGGACTTAATTGAACAGGGGAAAGCCAAGGGAAAGGTGACGACCAAGGAGCTCAACGACGCTCTGGAGGAATTGGACTTTGACGTGGAGCAGGTGGACAAGCTCTACGATACCCTGGATGCCAACAACATTGAAATCATCGAGGATTTTGCCCCCGCGTCGGACGGCTCTTTTGATACCATGCTCCATGAAAATGAGGATTTGGAGACGGTGCTCTCTGCGGAGGGAATCAGCATTGACGATCCGGTCAAGGTGTATCTCAAGGAGATAGGCCGTGTGCCGCTTCTCACCAGCGAGGAGGAAGTGGAGCTGGCAATCCGCATGGCCAAGGGCGACCCTTACGCCAGAAAACGCCTGTCTGAGGCCAATCTGCGCCTGGTGGTGAGCATCGCGAAAAAATATGTGGGACGGGGAATGCAGTTCCTGGATTTGATTCAGGAGGGAAACCTGGGCCTTATCAAGGCTGTGGAGAAGTTTGACCATACCAAGGGCTTTAAATTCTCCACCTATGCCACCTGGTGGATCCGCCAGGCCATCACCCGCGCCATCGCCGATCAGGCCCGGACTATCCGGATCCCGGTGCACATGGTGGAAACCATCAACAAGGTAAAGAAGGTCAGCAGCCAGCTGCTGCATAAAAACGGCCATGAGCCCACTGCGGAGGAAATTTCCGCGGAATTGGATATGCCGGTGGACAAGGTGCGGGAGATTATCCGGGTTGCCCAGGAGCCTGTTTCCCTGGAGACCCCCATCGGTGAGGAAGAGGACAGCCACTTGGGGGATTTTATCCAGGACGAGGATGCCCCGGCCCCGGCAGAGGCGGCCTCCCATACTCTCCTCAAGGAACAGCTGGGCGAGGTGCTGCAGACCCTGACTCCCCGTGAGGAGAAGGTGCTGCGCCTTCGCTTCGGGTTGGAGGACGGACGTTCCAGAACCCTGGAGGAAGTGGGAAAGGAATTCAACGTCACCAGGGAGCGCATCCGGCAGATTGAGGCCAAGGCCCTGCGCAAGCTGCGCCACCCCAGCCGCAGCAAAAAACTCAAGGATTTCCTGGATTAAACCGGGGCGCCGGCTGGAAATGGTCTCCTTTTTGAGCTGAGGTGTTGACAAGCAGCGCGAAGAAAACTATACTTGTATTATCTACTTTGAAAGGGAGCCGCCAGTTATGCATATTACATTGGAATCCGATTACGCCGTGCGCATTGTGGACTGTCTGGTGCAGGCTGGGGCCCGTCTAGATGCCCGCACGATTGCCGAGCGCACCGACGTTACGCTTCGTTTTTCCTTGAAAATCCTGAGAAAGCTTGTTTCCGCCGGGATTGTCAAGTCCTTTAAAGGGACACAGGGCGGCTATGAGCTGGCAAGAGCGCTCAATGAGATTTCCCTGGGTGATGTCATTGAGGCCGTGGAAGGGGAATATGCCATCAGCCGCTGTACCAAGGAGGGCTTCACCTGCAACCGGGAGCACAGCGCACCCTGTAAATTTCAGAAGATATACCGGGAAATCTCCCGGGAGGTTCAGGATAAGCTTAAATCGGTTACATTTGATCAGTTGGTCTGAGGTAAGGACAGTGTAAAGGAACACCGCGGCGGCCCTAAGTCCTCTCCGCTTTCGGAGAGCCGGGCGCCGTGGTGTTTTGTTCATGTTTTTGCTGCCCCTGCAGGGCGGGCGGCGGCCTGAGGCCGGGGAGAACGGAAAACATTCAAACTTTCTCTCTTGCATTAAGTAGAGGGTTTATGTATAATTTATTAGAATCTCTGAATCACAGAAATTCCCGCAAAAAAACAATCATAACTACGACTATCACCTAAAATCTCCATAGATAGCGCCGGCTGACTAAAACGCGGCGGGGAAAACTCCCTGCCCGGTTTTTCAGAATGCCGCTATGATTCTAGGAAAGGAGAATCGGCAAATGAACGAGATGGAAAATAAAAATAAGGAACTCCTGGAAGAGGCCCGTGAAGTGAGCCCGGATGCCGTACAGGAGCAGAACTCCCAAGCGGAGAAGACTCAAGTGGAAACCCTGGAAATCCTGCCGCTGCTGCCGATGCGGGGCCTGGTTCTGTTTCCAAGGATGGTCCTGCACTTTGACGCGGGGCGAAAACGCTCCATCGAGGCGGTAAATGCCGCCATGGAGGGCAACCAGCGGCTGTTTTTAACCGCACAGAAGGATTTGCAGGTGGAGGATCCTGCCGTTAGGGATTTGTATCAGGTGGGCGTGGTGGCCAAGGTGCGCCAGGTCATCCGTTCCGGAGACATGATCCGGGTGTTGGTGGAGGGGCTTTACCGCGCCCGTTTTGAGGAATTGGTGCAGAAGGAGCCCTACCTGACCGTCACCAGCCGGGAGTATCCAACCCGTCCGGCGGCCCAGAGGAAAACCATGATGGCACAGGCTCTGATGCGCTCCATCAAATCCCTGTTTGAGGAGTACGCCTCTTTGATGCCCAAGATGCCCAAGGAAATTATGGTGACCGCCATGACCGCGGAGGACCCGGACTATCTGGTGGAGTATATCATCTGCAATATTCCCATCGAGTATACTCAAAAGCAAAGTGTCCTGGAGGAAAGCGATCTGCGCCGCCGTATGGAGATGACTGCCCAGATTCTGGAGCAGGAGACCGCCCTTTTGGACTTGGAGCGGGGGATCTATGAGAAGGTCAAGGAATCCATGGATCAAAACCAGCGGGAATACTACCTGCGGGAGCAGATGCGGGCTATCAGCCAGGAACTGGGGGAGGAGGAAAACCCCCAGGACGAGGCGGCCCAGTACCGGGAGAAGATCCTGGCGCTGCAGCTGGAGGAGGAAACCCAGGAAAAGCTGCTCAAGGAAGCGGACAGGCTCTCCAAAATGCCTCCCAGTTCCCAGGAATCCAGCGTAATCCGCAGTTATTTGGACATTGTGCTGGATTTGCCGTGGAATACCGTAACGAAGGATAAAATTGAGCTGAGTAAGGCGCAGCGCCAGCTGGACAGGGATCACTATGGCCTGCAGGAGGTCAAAAAACGTATCCTGGAGTTTTTGGCGGTGCGTAAGCTCACCGATGACACCAGCGGGCAGATTCTGTGCCTGGTGGGCCCTCCCGGCGTGGGAAAAACCTCCATCGCCCGCAGTGTGGCCCAGGCTATGGGGCGCAATTTTACACGGATTTCTTTAGGCGGCGTGCGGGACGAATCCGACATCCGCGGACACCGCAAGACCTATATCGGCGCCATGCCGGGGCGTATCATTAACGCTGTTCGCCAGGCCAAAAGCAAGAATCCGCTGATCCTCTTGGATGAAATTGATAAAATGGGCAATGATTTCAGGGGAGACCCGGCCTCGGCAATGCTGGAGGTGCTGGATTCCGAACAGAACCACGCCTTCCGGGATCACTATGTCGAAGTCCCCTTTGATTTGAGCCACGTACTCTTTTTGACGACAGCCAACACGCTGGATACCATTCCGGCCCCGCTGCGGGACCGTATGGAGATTATCGAGCTGGGAAGCTATACCCGGGAGGAAAAATTCCAGATTGCGAAGCGCCATCTGGTGCAAAAACAGATGAAAAAGCATGGGCTTGGCGCCCGGCAGATGCGGGTTGCCGACGACGCCCTGTATAGTATCGTGGATTTTTATACCCGGGAGGCCGGCGTGCGCAGCCTGGAGCGTAACATCGCGGCCCTGTGCCGCAAGGGGGCAAAGGCCATTGTCAGCGGGGACTGTAAGCGTTTTAACGTGACAGCGCAGGATCTGGAGGAGCTCTTGGGCCCCAAAAAGTTTTTGCCGGAGCAGGGCAGCCAAACCGACGAGGTGGGGCTGGTGAACGGCCTTGCCTGGACTTCTGTCGGCGGCGAGATGCTGCAGGTGGAGGTTGCCGTTCTGGAGGGCAGCGGAAAAATCCAGCTCACCGGTTCTTTGGGGGATGTCATGAAGGAATCGGCGCAGATTGCCGTGAGCTATGTTCGCTTTCGGGCGCGGGATTGGGGAATTGATCCTAAGTTCTATGAAAACCGGGATCTGCACATTCATTTTCCCGAGGGCGCGGTGCCCAAGGATGGTCCCTCCGCCGGCGTTACCATTACTACGGCGCTGGTGTCCGCTCTGACAGGAATTCCGGTGCGCCACGATGTGGCCATGACCGGGGAGGTTTCCCTGCGGGGAAGGGTGCTGCCCATCGGCGGGCTCAAGGAAAAGACCATGGCCGCCTACCGGGCCGGAATGAAAACGGTTATCATCCCCAAGCTCAACGAGCCGGATTTGGCCCAGGTGGATGAGGTTGTGAAAAAAGCCGTCACCTTTGTGGCGGCACAGGATATCGAAAAGGTGCTGCAAACCGCTTTGACCCAGGCTCCCGGCGCCAAACCGGTGCCCCGGCCCCGGGGCGAAAAGAAGCTGACGCTGGACTGCCCGATTCCGTCCATCCCTCAGCAGCCCGCGCCGGTGATCCGCCAGTAGGCCGTGGGGATGGCAGGTACCGTTTGAGCCTAAGGAAGGGAAGGGTTTGACTTCATGAATTTTCATCTGGCGTCCTTTGAGGCGTCCTTTGGCCTGTTTTCTCAGCTCCCCCCCTCAGATCGTCTGGAGATTGCATTTGCCGGGCGCTCCAATGTGGGAAAATCATCGCTGATCAACAAGCTGCTGAACCGCCGCAATCTGGCCCGTGTGAGTTCGGTTCCGGGGAAAACCGCCACCATCAATTTCTATACTCTGGAGGATATCCGTATTGTGGATTTGCCCGGGTATGGTTACGCCAAGGTGTCCAAAAGCGAAAAGGCGCGCTGGGCCGGCCTGATGGAAGGCTATTTTGCCGACGACAGAAGGCTTGGCCTGGTGGTACAGCTGGTGGATATGCGCCACGCGCCCACAAGGGACGATTTGCAGATGATAAATTTTCTCATCGACAATGAGTTTCCGTTCGTCATTGTGCTCACCAAACGGGATAAGCTGAGTGCCAGGCAGCAGCAGGAACGCCTGAAGGAGCTTGCCAAGGAGCTGCCGTATTTTGAGCAGCTGACCATTCTGCCCATCTCCTCCACCAGCGGTGAGGGGATGCAGGAGCTTCGGGAGATTATTGAGGAAGTGGCACAGTCTGAGCGGGAGGCATAACCGCAAACGCGGGAACCTGGTCTTCCGGCTGTAAATAAAGAACTGCAATAGGGGAAATGAAGGTATGTTTATTTCGGATTGTCTGGGAATCAATGACAAGGGAAACCTGACCATCGGCGGCTGTGACACGCTGGAATTGGTGCAGCGGTACGCAACACCTTTATATGTAATGGACGAGCAGCAGCTGCGGGAGCACTGCCGCCAGTACCGGTCCTCCATCGAAAAATACTACGGTGGGAACGGCTTGGTGGCCTATGCCAGCAAATCCTTCTGCTGCAAGGCGGTATGCCGCCTGGCGATGGAGGAGGGCCTGGGGCTGGACGTGGTGTCCGGAGGGGAGCTCTATACGGCCATGAGCGTGGGCTTTCCTGCCCAGCGTATTTTCTTTCATGGAAACAACAAAACCCCTCAGGAGTTAACGGAAGCTCTGGAATACGGTGTGGGGCAGATTGTGGTGGACAACCTGACGGAACTGGAGCTGCTCAACCAGCTTGCGAAATCCCAGGAGCGGGTTGCGCGCATTCTGCTCAGAGTGAAGCCCGGCATTGATGCGCATACCCATAATTTCATCCGCACCGGCCAAATTGACAGCAAATTCGGCCTGGCCCTGGAGACTGGAGAGGCCATGCAGGCGGTGAAAGCCGCTGCGGCTCTGGATTGGGTCCAGCTGGTTGGCCTGCACTGCCACATTGGCTCGCAGATTTTTGATATCGCCCCCTTTGAGGAGACTGCCAGGGTGATGCTGCGGTTTATGGCCCAAATCCGAGAGGAGACGGGGCTGGAACTCACTATGCTCAATCTGGGCGGCGGCTTTGGCATCCAGTACCTGCCTGAGCACGATCCCAAGCCCTATGAGACCTATATGGACGGCGTATCCAGAACCGTGCACTCCGAGTGCGAGAAGCTGGGGATGAAAATTCCCTTTATCGTCATTGAGCCGGGGCGTTCTGTCAGCGGCCCGGCGGGGATTACGCTGTACCGGGTGGGCTCTGTCAAGGAAATTCCCGGTGTGCGCACCTATGTATCTGTAGACGGCGGCATGACGGATAATCCCCGGTACGCTTTGTATCAGGCGGAGTATGAGATGCTTGTGGCAAATAAGGCCTCCCAGCCCAAAACCCAGAAGGTGACAGTGGCGGGCAAGTGCTGCGAGAGCGGGGATTTACTGGGGGAGAATATCCCGCTGCAACAGGCTGTCCCCGGCGATGTGCTGGCAGTATTGGCCACCGGCGCCTACAATTACTCCATGTCCTCCAATTATAACCGCCTGCCCAAGCCGCCTGTGGTCTTTGTGCGGGACGGGAAGGCCAGAGTTGTGGTGAAGCGGGAGACTCTGGAGGATCTCATCCGCAACGACTGCGAATAAGAAGTGATATACACCGGGCTTAATGCGGCCCGGTGTTATTTTATGGCGATTTCCGGGGGACTGCTGCGCGCTGCAAAAACGGCGAACAAGAGATGGTTTGAGCATATGGCGCAGGAATCCTGCTGGTAAATACAACAAATATTGAGCCATATGGCCCAACAAGATGGAAGAGAACAGCTTTTTATGCTATAATTTGATTCGGTGGTTTATAGAGCAGGAACGCAGCATTTAGTGCGGTATTGACACAGGCTCCCAGCTGAGCTACACCCCCAGATGCGGGAAAGTGCGTTTATTTAATTTTGATTGCTGAGAACGGGGGTGGGTACACGCTTGTGCCGCGCTCCCCAGCTTTCTGCAGTTTGCCTGAGAATCCCGCGGGATATGTTTTCTGCGGATAGGACCGGATAAATGGGGGATACCGATGGATCAATTGATTCCTATTCTAAATGATATCTGCATCATTGCGTTTGATTTAATTCTCTTTACAAGGCTCATCTCCTTAAAACGCGACACCCGAATTTATAGAATCTGTATGTATGCCGGCTGTATCGTGATTGTGGGGGCTTATTTCATTGCGGCTTATGTGATGGGGCTTCCAGCCGCTTTGGCCACCGTTATCTGTATGACCATCCCCAGCATGGCGCTGTTTTGGTGCCTCTCCAAATGCAAGGACAGCAGGTTTTTTCTCACCTTCTGTTTTGTGGATACCGTTTCCCTGATTATTGCGTTTCTGGGGCGGTACGTGGGAATTCTCCTGGGGAACCTGGGTCAGCTTGCGGGGCTGTTAGTGGTAGCTGCCCTGTATGTGGCCATTCTGTACGCGGGCAGAAACTACTTTAAGCGGTATGCGCAGCTTTTGGAGGTGCAGAAGGCCGGATGGACCGAGATGATGATCTCATCAATGCTCATCTATGCGGCGCTGATATTTTTTGCCGCCTATCCCAGGCCTTTGGTTACCCGTCTGGAGTATGCTCCCGTATACCTGCTGTTTTGTGCGGTCGTCCTGTCCTGCTATCTGGTATTTGTGCATTCCATTGTAAAAACCAAAAAGATTTATGACCAATACCAGCTGCTGCAGAGGGAGCAGGAACTGTATCGCATCGCGTATACCGACGCGCTTACCGGCCTGGAAAACCGTGCCGCCTATTTTGAGCGAATTCGTGACCTGCAAGCTGAGTTTACAAGCTTGGATAATTTATGCTGCATTGTATTTGACATCAATAATTTTAAATCCATCAACGACAGCTTAGGCCATGCGGTTGGAGATCAGGTGTTATGCATGGTGGCGCAGCTTCTGCAGGATACGTTTCATCAGGAAAGCGTGTTCCGCATGGGAGGGGACGAATTCTTCGCGCTGCTCACCAATTGTGAGGAATCGCTGATACAGGCAAAGCTCCAGAGTCTTGAGCAGCAGATTGCGAAGAAAAGCCTTGATGTGGGAATGCAGGTTTATTTGGCGGCAGGGTATGATATTGTTAAGATTCTGCCGCAGCAGGCCCAGTCGCCGGGAGATACCATCGAGCAGGCGTTCGACAGGGCGGACAGGAATATGTATCGGGATAAGGCGGCGCACAAGGTGTGCCCTGCCGGAATAGTCCCGGGTAAAAAAGATTGATTGGACTTCAAAAGGAAGGGGAACCGGAGCCGGCTCCTCTTTTTTTGCGCCGTTTTGCACGGGAACACCGAAAGGCCGCGCACGCGGGCAATCATAGAAATTGCGGAATAAAAGTTCACTGGGCATTCACAAAATGTTCTTGAAGGAAGGCAAAGTTTTCTTTAGAATATATAACAGCGCTAACTATTAATCTTGTTAATAGTTTGATGGGGGAAGTAATTTGTTGGACACAGGAATCCGCCTGTTTGAAACAGCCAGGCAATTCCGGCAGCTGGGACGGGTGGAATGCCTGCACCTGATGCCGCAGAATGAAATGGCGGTGCTGAAGCTGGTGGCGGACTCTGCCCTTAAGGATCCGCGGGGGCTGTCAGTCAGCGAGATGGCCCAACGCCTGAATGTCTCTGTCCCGCTGGTTTCCCGGACCCTCAAGCGCCTGCGGGAAAAGGGGTATATACAAAGCGCAGCCGACCGGCTGGACCGCCGCAGCACCCGGATTGTGGCAACCCTGCAGGGAACCCGGGCGCTGGAGGAGACGATGCAGCGTCTGCAAAGCTTTATCCGTCGGGTGGCGGGCCGTATGGAGGAGCAGGAGCTGCAGCAGCTGCAGGGCCTGCTGGAAAAACTGTACCATGCCATGCGCACGGAGGCCCTGCTATGGACGCAGGAAGAAAAGAATGGAACCTTAAATTTAAATGGCCAGGGCTGTCAGGAAAAATGACGGCGGCCCGCACGGGTTTTCCTTTGCCGTACAGCGGAGAACCGGGCCGGCCGGTAAGGTTTTGGCAACCGCTCTAAGAAAGGGATGATACGACGCCATGATAAAAATTCTCAAGAACATGAAGCACCAGTGGAAGGCTGTGATAGCCATTATCCTGCTTCTGTTCGTCCAAGCGATTTGTGACTTATCATTACCCAACTATACGTCGAACCTGATTGACGTGGGAATTCAGAACAGCGGCGTGGAATTTGCGACGCCCGCGGTATTGCGGGCACAGGAGTACGCCTCCATGCAGCTGTTTATGACCCAGGAGGAAAAAAGCCTCTGGGAAGCGTCCTATCAGCAGGGGGAGGATGGAAACTACCGCCTGAAGGATACCTCCCGGGATACGCTCCAAAATTTGGATGACAACTTTACCACTCCCATTGCCATCCACTATATGCTCACCCAGATGGATGACGAGACCAAAGCCAAGATGCAAAAGCAGATGGCTGGGGCCGATACCAGCGCCGTCTCCATGGAGAGCGTCCGCGCAAAAATAGAAGAGCAGCTGCATACGATGGGGGACAGTATGCTGCATTCCAGCGCCGTGGCCTATACCAAAAGCGAATATGAGGCTGTGGGCGAGGACTTGGGCGCGATTCAGAGCAAATATCTATGGAAAACCGGCGGCATGATGCTGGGGATGTCCCTTTTGATGGCGGCCTCCGCGGTGCTGGTGGGCCTGCTGGCCTCCAGAGTGGGCGCGGGCGTCGGCCGGGATCTGCGGGAAAAGGTCTTTAACCGTGTGGTGGGCTTCTCCAACGCGGAGGTAAACCGCTTCTCCACCGCTTCCCTGATCACCCGCAGCACCAACGATATCCAGCAGATTCAGATGGTTTCCACCATGCTGCTCAGGATGATTTTCTACGCGCCGATTTTGGCAATCGGCGGCATTATCATGGTGCTGCGCACCGGAGCCAACATGGAATGGATTATTGTGGTGGCGGTGCTGGCAATTTTGTGCCTGGTAGGCGTTTTGATGGCGGTTGCCATGCCCAAGTTTAAACTCATGCAGACCCTGGTGGATAAGGTCAACCTGGTAGCCCGGGAAATTCTTACCGGCCTGTCTGTGATCCGCGCCTTCGGGCGGGAGGAGCTGGAGGAAAAGCGCTTTGACGACGCCAACCGCCAGCTCACCAAGACCATGCTGTTCACCAACCGCGCCATGACCTTTATGATGCCGGTGATGATGCTCATTATGAACGCCGTATCTGTGCTGATCGTGTGGGTTTCTGCCAACCGGATTGATGCGGGTACCCTCCAGGTGGGCACCATGACCGCGTTCATCACCTATACGATGCAGATTGTCATGTCCTTCCTGATGATCTGTATGGTCTCCATTATGCTGCCCCGTGCCGCGGTGGCCGCAGAGCGTATCGATGAGGTGGTGCGCACCGAGCCCACCATCGAGGATCTGCCGGACAGCAAAACCCTGGAGAATGCCAGGGGTGTGGTGGAGTTCGATCATGTCAGCTTTAAGTATCCGGGGGCCCAGGACGACAGCCTGTCGGACATCACCTTCACGGCAAGGCCAGGGGAGACAACGGCCATCATCGGCAGCACCGGCAGCGGAAAATCCACTTTGGTGCATCTGATTCCCCGGTTCTATGACGTGACGGATGGCTGCATCCGCGTGGATGGAACCGATATCCGCCGGCTCTCCCAGCACAGCCTGCGGGCTCAAATCGGCTTTGTGCCGCAGAAGGGGGTTCTGTTCTCCGGAACCATCGCCTCCAATATCTGCTATGGCGAGGATACCATCGACGAAGCGGGGATGAAAGAGGCGGCAAAGATTGCGCAGGCCACCGAGTTTATCGAGGAAAAGCATGATGGGTATGAGAGCCCCATCGCCCAGGGAGGCTCCAACGTCTCCGGCGGGCAGAAGCAGCGCCTCTCCATTGCCAGGGCCATTGCCAAGGATCCGAAGATCTATATCTTTGACGACAGCTTTTCCGCCTTGGACTTTAAAACCGATACCGCCCTGCGCCGCGCGCTGGGCCCCAAGGTCAAGGACTCTACGGTTTTCATTGTGGCCCAGCGGATTTCCACCATCCTCTATGCCGACCAGATCCTCGTCTTGGACGAGGGGCGCCTGGTGGGCAAGGGTACCCACAGCCAGCTGATGCAGAGCTGTGAGGAATATCAGCAGATTGCACGTTCGCAGCTCTCGGAGGAGGAGCTGTCGGCGGATTATTCGGGAAAGGCGGTGAAGGATTAATGGAAAAGGGACACAACACTCCCTCCCGCCCCGTACGGCGGGGCCCCATGGGAGGGCACGGCCCGATGGGTGCCGGCGAAAAGGCGCGGGACTTTAAGGGTACTATCAAAAAGCTGCTGGCCTATATCGGGCGCTATAAGCTGGCTGTCCTGGCTGTGATGATCTTTGCCGTGGGCAGCACCGTATTCAGCATCCTGGGCCCGAAAATTATGGGTAACGCCACCACGGAGCTGGCAAACGGCCTGATGGGCAAGATCCAGGGGACCGGGGGCATCGATTTCGGCGTGATCGGCAACATCCTTCTGCTGGTTTTGGTGATGTATGGCGTCAGCGCCATTCTCAACTTTGTGCAGGGATTTCTGATGACTGGCATCACCCAGAAAATCTGTTACCGGATGCGCCGGGAGATCTCCGAGAAGATCGACCGGATGCCCATGAAATATTTTGAAACCCGCACCTACGGCGAGGTGCTCTCCCGCATCACCAACGATGTGGATACCCTGGGCAATGGGCTCAACCAGAGCGTAACCCAGCTGATTACCTCTATTGCCACTCTCATCGGCGTTCTGGTGATGATGCTGAGCATCAGCCCGCTGATGACCCTGATTACCCTGGTGATTCTGCCGATCAGCGTAGCGCTCATCGGGCTGGTGGTCAAGAAATCCCAGAAATACTTCAGAACCCAGCAGGAATACCTGGGGCATATCAACGGCCAGGTGGAAGAGGTTTACAGCGGGCATATGATCGTCAAGGCCTTCAACCAGGAGGAAAACGTTCAGAAGCAGTTCCATGAGACCAATGAGATTTTGTACCGCTCGGCATGGAAATCCCAGTTTCTTTCCGGCATGATGCACCCCATCATGGTGTTTGTGGGCAACCTGGGGTATGTGGCGGTGGCTATCTCCGGCGCGTTTTTAGCCATCCGGGGCACCATCACCATCGGCGATATCCAGGCGTTTATCCAGTATGTGCGCAACTTTACCAACCCCATCCAGCAGATAGCCCAGGTCTCCAATATGCTGCAGTCCATGGCTGCCGCCGCGGAGCGGGTATTTGAATTTTTGGATGAGGAGGAGGAGCAGCAGACGCTGGAGAACCCCGCCCCCATCGGCGCCATTGGAGGCAATGTGGCTTTTGAGCACGTGAGCTTCGGCTACCGTGAGGACCAGACCATCATCCACGATTTCAACGCGACCGTGCGCGCCGGGCAGAAAATCGCCATCGTGGGCCCCACCGGCGCCGGCAAGACCACCATGGTAAAGCTGCTCATGCGCTATTACGATGTCAACAGCGGTTCCATTATCCTGGATGGTCACGATATCCGGGACTTCAACCGCAGGGATCTGCGCAGCGCCTTTGGAATGGTGCTCCAGGATACGTGGCTGTTTAAGGGCACCATTATGGAGAATATCCGCTATGGTCGCCTGGACGCCACCGACGAGGAAGTGATTGCCGCGGCGAAGGCGGCCCATGCCCACCATTTTATCCAGACTTTGCCGGGCGGCTATCAGATGGAACTCAATGAGGAGGCCAGCAACGTCTCCCAGGGCCAAAAGCAGCTGCTCACCATCGCCAGGGCCATCCTGGCAAACCGCCCGATTCTGATTCTGGATGAGGCCACCTCCTCGGTGGATACCAGAACCGAGGTGCGTATTCAGAAGGCCATGGATAACCTGGTCAAGGGCCGCACCAGCTTCATCATCGCCCACCGGCTCTCCACCATCCGGGATGCGGACCTCATTCTCTGCATGAAGGACGGAGACATTGTGGAGCAGGGAAGCCATGAGGAGCTCATTGCCAAGAACGGATTCTACGCCAATTTGTACAACAGCCAGTTTGAAAAGGTGTCCTGAGCCTGCGCGGATGCCGGGCCGCGGCGCCGTTTCCCATGGGAGCGGCACCCGGCTTTTTGCAAGCTGAATCAGGAAGCCAATAGAAACGCAGGGCCCATGAGGGGTTCTGCCGGGAGGGATCACATTGCGTTATTCAGTCATCGCGATAGAACGCGAATATGCCAGCGGCGGACGGGAGATTGGAGAAAAAACGGCTGAAATACTGGGGATTCCCTGTTATAACAGCCAGGTGCTGCAGATGGCGGCCCAAAAGCTGGGAAAATCCCCGGACTATGTGCAGGAAATGGACGAAACGGCGCCCAACAGCCTCTTGTATTCCCTGTCCGTCATGGCGAAGCCCATTTCCTTTGACGGCAGCCGGGTGGATACCGCCAATTCCCTGCACGCAGCTGAGGCCAAGGTGGTATGGAATCTGGCCCAGGAGGGCCCTTGCGTCATCATCGGGCGCTGTGCGGGGGTTATTTTAAAGGATCGCCGGGATGTTCTGCGGGTATTTATCCATGCGGCGCCTGAGTTTCGAGCAAAACGGGCCCAGGAGGAGTATGGGATACCTGAGCGTGAAATTGCCCAGACCCTGCGCCGGTTTGACCGTAAGCGGGCCGGCTATTACAGCTTTTTTTCCACCCAGAAGTGGGATGGCCGTTCCGGGTATGACCTGATGCTGGACAGCTCCAAGCTGGGGCTGGAGTCCAGCGCCAAGCTTCTGGCCTTTTTGGCAAGGGGCTGAGAGATACCGGCGGAAGAGAAACAGGGAGCGCCCGGCGCTCCCTGTTTTGCATATAACGGATCGGCCGCAGCGGGGAAAGGATGCACAATCCCCATAAGGTGTAGCCCAACCGCACTTTTTCCGTGAGGAATCCCTTTGAGGATACAACGCACGGGGAGAAAAGCCGTGCCGTTTGCGCGAAAAGCAGTAATAGCCTTTGGATGGCAGCGCCCTTGGGGTACGAGCGGCGTTCTGTCATTTTACAGGCTGGCTTGAGGATATGGGGCCAGGCTCGGTCTCCGGTTCTGCCGGGGGGCTTGAAACGGGATTCACAGGGGACCTGCAAATAGTCTGGAAACAGTGCAAAAAAACTATTACAAAAAATGGAAAAATAGTTGTCGGAAGGGTTTAAAATGTGATATGATACAATAATCGCAAAGTGTTTAACAATGCCAAACCGCAGAATATCCCGGTTGGGTTCAGGCCTTGCTGTGCTACGGCAAATAGGCGGAACTGTCCAGGCGTGGGATTTTGCATCTGGCGTTGGGGCTTGGCCGGGGCGCTGGCCGGGGAATGTGAGCAAGCCCCAGGCTGCCGGTGTTTGACGGTACCCGCCTGGCTGATGGGAACCCTGCAGGCGTCGTCCAGAAGGGGCCGGGCAACTCTGTTTTCAAGGAAAAGCAGCGGATACGGCTGCCGGGAGCGTACCAGAGGGCCAGAGGCCACTGCCTTTTTTAAGTTTGCCGCCACTTGGAGCCGCAGGGGTTCCGGGGCGGGGAAGGAGCCGGAACTATGGAGCAGCCGCACCCATTCGACAGCCTGTGCCAAAAATGGATTGCCCAGTATGGCAGTATCCAGCGGGACGGGGGAATCGGCACCTTGGGGGAACGTACGCTCCATGCTGTGCTCAAGGAGTATTTTCAGCCGGACAGTTCCCTCAGGGAGATTCCGCTTGCGGGCTTTGTGGCGGATATCCGCAGCGACAGCGGCATTATCGAGGTGCAAACCCGGCAGCTCTCCAAGCTGTGCCGCAAGCTGGATGCCTTTCTGCCCCTGGCTCCGGTGACGGTGGTGTATCCTGTGGCGCAGGTGAAGTGGCTGTGCTGGGTGGATCCTGAAACCGGAGAGTCGAGCGCCCGGCGGCGTTCGCCCAAGCGGGGAGAGGCCTTTGATATTTTAGAGGAGCTCTACTGGATGCGCCGGATGCTGGGCCGGGAAGGGCTCCAGTTTCGGGTGGTTCTTCTGGAACTGATGGAATACCGGCTTTTGGATGGCTGGAGCAGGGATAAAAAGAAAGGTTCCCAGCGGGTGGAACGAATTCCACTGTCCTGGCGCGGCGAGGTTTTGCTCAAAGTCCCCGGTGATTTTTTGGAACTGCTGCCCTTTGGGTTAGAGGAACCCTTCACTGTGGAGGAGCTGGCAAAACGGCTGTCCCGGTCCCAAACCTTTGCGCGCAGGGCCATCGCGGTACTGCGCCAGCTGGGACTTGTGCAGCAGCAGGGAAAAAGAGGACGGCGCTATCTGTATCAGCGCAGCGGAGAAACGGCTGAGGGCTTGGAGCCTGTCCCTGTAAAACTTGGATGAGTTGGGCCCTTGAGGCGGACCATATAAGGGAGGATGTTGTGAGTATGCGACAGAAAACAATTCTGGTGGTAGGCGATTACGGGGAGCGTGCGCCCTACCATCCTCTGGATGGGGTTGACACTCTGCTGACCCGGACTTTTTCAGAGTATTTGGTGAGCTGTACCGGGAATTATGACGCATTCCAGGAGGATTTCCTGCGGGGTTATGATTTGTGCATCTCCTACCTGGATTGCTGGGATGGCGGACAGGCCCGGCCTGACGCCCTGAGCGATTCCCAGGTGGGCGGGCTTCTTTGCTATGTGGCGGGCGGCGGCAAGCTCCTGAACTTGCATACGGGGATTGCCGATCAGGGGCGGTATGAGCTGGCACAGCTCAACGGCGCCTATTTTACCGGGCATCCGCCCATGCGGGAACTGGTTTACCAGCCCCGGGAATCCCGGCATCCCGCCCTGCGGGGAGTACGGGAATTTACTCTGCAGGAGGAACCCTACCAGTTTGACTTTCGCTTTGGCACGCCGGTGCAGATGCTCATGGAGTATACCTATGAGGGAAACCGATACCCCGCTATGTGGGAGCATTCCTTCGGCCTGGGAAAAGTCATGTATTTCCAGCCCGGGCATACCCCTCAAAACCTGGAGCACCCGATGGTGCAGAAAATTTTAGTTCAGCTGGCGGCGTATTTGACGCGGTGAGACGGACTGTATAAAAATCCGCCGGCCTTTTCCTCATATATGGGAAAAGGCCGGCGGATTTTTATTTGCTGTCTATAAACATCACAAATAGAGACCAAAAAGTATATAATATGTTGAAAATATTTATTGAATAATCTATTGTGAATATGTAAAAATTTCTCTTAGAAGAGGAGGATTAGAATGAAAAGGATGCTGAGGTTTTTAAGAGGGGTTTTCTTCGGGGCGCTTGCCTTTGGAATGGTGGTGAGCCTCCCCATGGACGTTTCGGCGGCTGCCAGATTGGCCTTTGACTATCGGTGGCAGGTTTGCCCAAATACGCTGCCGTTCCGTTGTGATATTCCGGAAAAAAGTGCGGTTCAAAGTGCCATGAATACTTGGAACGCGGTGAAAGATTTTAGTGGGAAATCCATGCTGACTCTTCAAATGACTACCAGTTCCAGTGCTTCCAATACGATTTCTTATTACAGTGGCAGTAGATTTGACACTGCAGTTGGTTATACTGATGAAGCAACCTATACTTCAAATGGTAAGAAATATGTATCCTCCATGAAGATCTATCTGTGTACCTACAACGGCAAGCAGTATTCGGTTGGAGCCAAGGTAAATTGTTTTGATATTCAGACCATTGTGACACATGAGTTGGGCCATGCGCTGTGTGTTATGCATTGTCACAAGCAGGGGGCCTCATCTTGTTTCAGTTCCACCTGTACCAGTAATGTCATGAACCCGGATGCTCATAGAAACTTTACGAGGCGTACATTAACCAGCTATGACAAGTCATCCTACCAGGTGATCTACGATTGAGGAGGCGAAAGAGAAATGAAAGTGTCACATAAAATTAAGAGGGCATTGATTGGTATAGGCGGTGGGACATTGACGGTCTGTATCTGTGCGGGTATTTGGATTTGGAGCGGCGCGGCAAAACACGAACCGGTAACCAATGATAAGCCGATCCATACAATCAGCTTCAGTTATGCGGTGGATCCCTTATCAACTTATTTAAATGCTCCTGATCCTGTTGCAATCGTTAAG
This sequence comes from Marvinbryantia formatexigens, assembly GCA_021771035.1. GTDB lineage: Bacteria > Bacillota > Clostridia > Oscillospirales > Ruminococcaceae > CALXEM01. The sequence continues at coordinate 64,010 of JAETPU010000007.1, forward strand.
GGAACCTTAACACGGCGATATCATGATCAGGCCTTCCTGGATACTATGGGGTTTGCTTATACTCCATTGGTAATCCGAATCGATGAACTTTTATATGGGAATGTAGCAGAAAAGGCATTGGTTTGTACGGAAAAAGGGGGGGAAATCGATGGTGTAATCTATCAAGTGGGTGACGAAGACAATTTAGATATAGGACAACAGGCAATCGTTGTTCTTATTTATAGTACTGAGAATGGTTTTTCAGGATGGCATGTCTTATTTTATGCCGATAAAACAGGGGAGGATACCTATTCGTTCCCTAGCTATATTCAAGATATGCCAAAGGATGTCTCCATTGAACAGCTCAAGGCTATCATAGCCGAAGGGGCTCCGCAAGACACGGAATAGCCCCGATAAGGAACGTAAGCCCCCGGTTGTACTCGGGGGCTTATGTTTTTGTTTATGGAAAAAACCGGTTTCCAGGCCGAAAACGGTATGCCGCAAAATCCATTGTGGATTTGCTTTTGGCTGGCTAAAGCGGTTGTCCCCGGCAAAACCAGGGGGAGTGAAGCCCAAAGGAAACAAAAACCCCGCAGGGGAACCATCACCCTGCGGGGAACAATTTTCACGGAAGCTTATACTCTATCCCTGCTCCAGTGGGGCAGGCCGCTGAAACGTCCAAATCCGGGCACCGGTGTCCCAGTCAATCAGAACCGGAAATCCCGCATTCCGCCGTCCATATCGTGCAGGTGCTCCAGTACAGTCTGGCGAACCTGCTCATTGGGGATATCCTGAGCTTCCTTTTTGATCATCTCAATGGCCAGGCGGTAGGTGTCCTCGCTGGCATAGTCCTCCGCGTATTCCTTGAGGGTCATCAGCGCGTTGGGCAGGCAGCAATTCTTAATCTCACCCTGCTTGACGAGAGACATAAACCGGTCGCCGGTTCTTCCCAGGCGGTAGCAGGCAGTACAGAAGCTGGGGATATACCCTAAGCGCAGCAGCCAGTTCACCACCTGATCCAGCGTTCTGCGGTCGCTGACTTCAAATTGAGAGGAATCCTCCTCCTCTTCCTCCGCGTAGCCGCCTACACTGGTGCGGGAGCCGCCGCTAATCTGGGAAACGCCGTATTTAATCACCATTTCCCGGGATTTCTGGGACTCTCTGGTGGACACAATCAGCCCCGTATAGGGTACGGCGATACGCAGAATCGCGACAATTTTCTGGAACAATTCATCGGAAATTCCGTTTTTAAATTCGGAGGCGTCGATATCGTCCGCATTGCGCAGGCGCGGAACGCTGATGGTGTGGGGGCCCACACCGTGCACGGCCTCCAGATGCTCCGCGTGCATGAGCAGTCCCACAAAGTCATACTTGTACAGGTTAAGCCCGAACAGCACGCCGCAGCCCACGTCGTCGATACCGCCCTCCATGGCCCGGTCCATGGCCTCGGTGTGGTAATCATAGTTGTGCTTGGGGCCTGTGGGGTGCAGCAGCTCATACTGCTCCTTGTTATAGGTCTCCTGGAACAGGATATAGGTGCCGATGCCCGCCTCCTTGAGCTTGCGGTAATTCTCCACCGTGGTGGCGGCAATATTTACGTTCACCCGGCGGATTGCACCGTTTTTATGCTTGATGGAATAGATGGTCTTGATGCTCTCCAGCACATACTCGATGGGACAGTTCACCGGATCCTCGCCGGTCTCCAGCGCAAGGCGCTTGTGGCCCATATCCTGCAGTGCGATAACCTCCCGGCGGATCTCCTCCTGGGACAGCTGTTTTCTGGGAATGTGCTTGTTCTTGGCATGGTAGGGGCAGTAGGTACATCCGTTGACACAGTAGTTGGAGAGGTACAAGGGCGCGAACATGACGATACGGTTCCCGTAAAACTCCTGTTTAATCTTGGTTGCCTGCTCATAAATGCGTTTGAGTGCATGCTCATCCTCGCAGCACAGAAGCAGGGCCGCCTCCCGGTGGGAAAGGCCCTTGAGCTCATCCGTCTTGTCGATGATGCGGTTGATCAGCTCCAGGTTCCCCTTATTTTCCTCGGCCCAGGCAATGGTGTCGCGGATTTCCTGGTCGTCAATAAATTCTGTCGCCTTTTTGGAATACTTGTCATACATCGCTGTGTTCCTCCCAAATTTTCTTCCCGTTTAATTTTCTTTCTGCTTTTGATACACCGTTTTCACGCTCACCCCGGGCAGATTTCCCAATTTCCCCGTCATGGCGCTGACAGCTGGAGTCGGGGCATCCATGGCTACGCTGATAATGTGGACGCCCCGCTCCCGGTAGGGAATTCCCATTCTTCCAATGATGTAATCCCCATATCCGTGGAGGATGGTATTGATGCTTTCTGCCTGCCCGGCGTCCTCCAGGATAATCCCCACCAGGGCGATTCGTTTTTCCATTAAAAATATCAATCCTTTCTGGAATTGTGCCGGTTTTGCCTTGCAAAATTGGAATCCTTGGATTCGAAAGGCACAAAAGCAAGCTTGACTGTTTTCGTTCAAACCGGTTTCATCCCTTTCTCAGGCGCACCGGGACCCTCGAAGCCTTCGAATTTCCTGGATTCCCAGGGCGCGGACCGTCCCCATTCCCAAATCCGCCGGGCTTTCTCCCTGTTGACGGCACAAAAAAAGCGCGCCAGCGGCGCGCAGCGATCCGAAACTCCCTCATCGTCCATAGGGAATACAGTTTGCCATAGCGTCGCCTTTTTTCTCAGGGGGCTTCCCTTTAAAATCAGGAAACGATATCCGGCGGTATGCTCCGGTTCCCGGTCAGAATTTTCGTCCCGGTAAGGCTGCTGAGCCGCCGTTATCTGTCTCTTTCACTTTACCAGCATTTTGCACGGTTGTCAATTCTCAGAGCCGTTTCTTTTCCGAATGATACCTGAAATCAGAAATTTCAGGTAAGGGACGGCCGCAGCCGCCTGACAGGATTCTGCGGCTGTCGCCCTTCCTTAATAAACAGCCTTGGCCAAGGTAGTTCCCGGATAGTAGTGGGCTAAAATATCACGGTAACCGTCCCCCTGCCGGGCCATATAATCCGCCCCATACTGGGAGAGCCCCACGCCGTGCCCATACCCCTTCACCGTAAAGGTAAAGGCGTTGTCCTGATACCCCACCTGCACATTGCTGGAGCGCAGGGATAAGATGTTTCGCAGCTCATTGCCGGTAAAGGTTTTGTCCCCCGCCTGAATCTGCGTGAGATACCCGGAATCCGAGCGCTCCTCTGCGGAAAACCACCCCGCCGGATCCTCTGGGAGGGTAATCTCCCCCTGGGCCTGGAGCAGTGCCTTCACCTCGTCGCTTGTGAGCTTTACCGTAGTCTCATAGTCGGGCGCTAACGTATCCCCAAAGCTCTCGGCAGGCACCAGATACGGCGCTCCGGCCTCCCAGACATTTTTGGCGTCCTCGGTCTTTCCCGCGCTCATGGAGTGGTAGGCCGCCACGATGGGCTGTTCCTCATAGAGCAGAATTTCATCCACCACCTCGTCCGCTGCCTGGCAGATCTTCTGCCAGTACTGCTCAAATTTATCCCCAAACCGCTCCCGTGCCAGCTCCTCTGTGGTATACACCAGCCAGTCCTGGGGCCGCGCCGAAAAATCCGCGCCCTTGAGTTTTTCATTGGGGCTGCTCTTCTGCTCCTGCTGCAGGCGCAGCGCGTAGGTATGTGCGGCAACGGCCTGCGCCTTCAGGGCCTCCAGCGCAAAATCCGGCGGCATTTCCGCACACACCGCGCCCCGCACATAGTCCCGGATGGAAACCTCCTCCACCTTTCCTGTGTTTTCATTGAGGATTTTAAAGGTTTTCTCCGTGGGAACCTGCGCTGTAATCTCTCCCTGTGCCTGCTGCGCCGGCTCGGGCTGGCTCTGCGGCTGGGATTCTTCTCCGGACGCCTGAGAGGGCCCCTCAGAGCCCGCCTGGGAGGTTTCTTCCCCAGGCGCCGGCGCTTGGGGAAGGGAGAATCCCATCGCCATCATAGGGATACACATCACCAGTAAAAAAAACACCAGGAATAAAACCAACTTTTCCTTCATACGCTTTTCTCATCTCCTTAAAACGCAGGAATTGCCAATATAACATTCATTTATAATTATCATAACGAATTATTATTGGCTTATATTTGCAAAAAACTTGACTTTTTCTAGAAATAAAGCTATGATATTCTTCAAATATGAAATTAATATTAATTTGATTATTCATTTTTATATGGATAGATGAATTTTTGAAACGGAGGAACAGCCATGACTTTTGCAGCACAAGAATCTACCATCCGGGCCTCCCGCCGCCTGCATGAGGACATCCTTAGCCTATGCGGCGAATTCCAGAAATATAACTTCATTGATGAAGGGGATTATGAACACTACGACGTCAAGCGCGGACTGCGCAATTTTGACGGCACCGGCGTGGTTGCCGGGCTCACCAACATCTGTAATGTCCATGGCTATGTGCTGGATGAAGGCGACAAAACCCCCATTGACGGCGAGCTCATCTACCGGGGAATCCGCATCCAGGAGCTGGTTCGGGGCTGTGAAGCCGAAAACCGCTTTGGGTTTGAGGAGACCATTTGGCTTTTGCTGTTCGGCAAGCTGCCCACAAAGCGCCAGCTGGACGATTTCACCGAGCTGCTCTCCGTGGCAAGGGAACTGCCCGAAGGCTTTGTGGAGGATATGATTATCAAGGCCCCTTCTCCCAACATCATGAACAAGCTGGCCCGCAGTGTGCTGGCCCTGTATTCCTACGATGAAAACCCGGAGGATCAAAGCCTGCAGAACACCATGCGCATCTGCATCGGGCTAATCGCAAAGCTGCCCTCCATTATCGTGCACGCCTATCAGGTGAAGCGCCGGTTCTATGATCACCAGAGTATGTTCTTCCATCCGCCGATGCTTCACCACTCCACAGCCGAAAATATCCTGTACAGCCTGCGGGCGGATAATCAGTTCTCACCCCAGGAAGCCCGGCTGTTGGATCTGTGCCTGATGCTGCACGCGGAGCACGGCGGCGGAAACAACTCCACCTTTGCCACCAGAGTGCTCACCTCCTCCGGGACCGATCCCTATTCCGCTGTTGCCGCAGGCGTGGGGGCCCTCAAGGGCCACCGGCACGGCGGCGCCAACCATAAGGTCCTGCAGATGCTGGGATATATTAAGGAAGGGGTTTCCAACTGGGAGGACGATGAGGAAATCGCCCAATTCCTGGAGAAAATCCTGCTCAAAGAGGCCGGCGACGGCAGCGGGCTTATCTATGGAATCGGCCACGCTGTCTATACAAAAAGCGATCCCCGTGCTATAATATTGAGAGATCACGCCATGTCCTTAGCCAAGGGAACCCAGCTGGAGCCGGAATTCCGCCTGCTCCATGCCGTAGAACGGCTTGCGCCGGGGGCCTTTGCCAAAATCAAGCACGACGACAAGGTGATGTGCGCCAATGTGGATCTGTATTCCGGCCTGGTATACCAGCTGCTGGGGATCCCGGCGGATTTGTTCACCCCCTTGTTTGCCACTGCGAGGATTGCCGGCTGGAGCGCCCATATTATGGAGGAAATGATCTTTGGAAAGCGGATTATCCGTCCCGCCTATAAGGCGCTGGTCCATCCGCAGCCCTATCTTCCTCTGGCTGAGCGCTGAACCCTGGGGATATGGCCTTAAACGGGGGATAACATGAAAAAATTTGCTGCTGTACTCTATGTCCTGTTCACCGGCGCCCTCATTGGGCTGCGGTGCTATATTCAAAATACGCTTCTGGAGCCGGATACCGGTTTTTATCTGGAAAACGCGCTGCCGGTGGCCATACAAAACTGGGCGCTTCTGGCAGTATGCCTTATCTGGCTTGTGCTTCCGCTGCTGGTGTATCCTTCCCGGCAGGAGCCTCTCAAGCATCAGGGGCCAAGTGGTTTGGCGCAGATTTTTCTGGGATTTGTCCTGGTGCTCTCCATTGTTTTGGACGCACTGTTCACCAATTCCTCTTCCGCCCTGTTTACCGCCGCTATGCTGCCGCAGATGCTGCTGTGGCTTCTGGGCACCGCCTGTGGAATCCTGTTTTTAGTCCGTGGGTTCGGGATCCTCAAGGGAAAGGAATACCGCTCCACAGCCGCCCTCTTTTCCTATCTTCTCCCGGTTGTATGGATGGTTGCCGTTTTGGTGTATCACTTTGTGCGCTATACCGCGGCTCTCACCATTTCCCACCAGCTGTTTGAAATCTTATTCTATCTTGCCTCCACCGTCTTCTTTTTGGGGCACGCGGGCGTGCTGTGTGATGTGTGCCCGTTAAAGAGCCTGCGTTACTCGATGATCGGCGGATGTATCGGCAGCCTGTTCGCCTTTCTTTTGACAATTCCCGCAGGAGCCGCCTATCTGATGGGCAATGGGGACAAAATTTTCTGTTCCCAGGGACAATTTGTCCTGTTCCTGGGCGTGGGGCTGTATCAGCTGTTTTATGTGCTGTACTGCATGAAAAAAAGCCAGCCGCGCCAGCGCCGCCTGCGGGAGGAGCCGGCTGTCCCTTCGGAGGAGCCTGTGGATCCGCAGAAAGGGCTGTTGGAGCTCTCCCTGCCCGGCCAGGATGAAACTGTCCCTGAGCCGCAGGATGGGCAGGAATAGTACCAAAACAGGGCTTGCGTATCACAAAGCCGGTGCGTTCTGTGCTCATCGCTGAACCCAGCTGCAAAACGGTATGCCTGCGGCGGATACCGTTCCCGGCAAATTCCGCCGCGCGCCTGCAAACGGGCGTGCTTGTGCCTATCCAGGTTCTCCGGATACACAGAGGTCATAGGCAAAGGTTCCCCACGCGCTTCTGAAGCGTATGAGAGGGAATGGACATTGACGAAAAGCCCCCTGCCGTAGGAAAACAGCTACGGCAGGGGGCTAATTGTATATAAGAAAAAACGTGCAAGAGATGGAAAACAGGATGCCGGAGGCGGGAGTGCCAGGTAAGCCGCATGGCTTTTATCACCGTATCGTCTCAGCCGACGGCAAAATCCGCCGCGCCAGCCAAAGAAGCGGGGGGACTGCCGTCAGCGCTTGGAATGATTCAGACAGAACCTCCCCGTGAAGGCAGGAGCCGCTTTCTGAACAGCCGCAAAAACCACCCAGCCTAAAACCGCGCCCAAGGTGTTCAGCCATAAATCGTCCACATCCGTTCCCCGCGGCTGTGGAATTTGGGACAGCTCAATGAATAGGGAACAGCAGAATCCGGCCAGTGCCGCTGTCCGCAGGGATTTTTTGTTCCACAACAGCGGAATCAAGAAGCCGATTGGCAGGAACATGACTATATTCCCGAGAAAATTGATCAGGAAATACTCAAAATTCCCCTGGACAAAGACTTCGTAATAGGTATCATAAAACACCCTCAAGGGAATTAGATTGATGCCCGAGGCGCCGCCGGACAGAATCCTCACCGCGCCGCCGTCAAATTCCAGCTTGGGGATTACCGTTTGGGAGGCCAGCCCCACCAGAAACAGGGCAAACACCAATAGTCCAGCCTCATGCCACAGAGTTGTCCTGACGCCCTTGCTGCGCAGACCCGGCACCCGAATTCCGCGCCACAGCAAAATGACAGGCAGGGCACACAGCATATAGGGAAGCATATTCAGCACATATCGCAGGATTCCCATCATAAAAAACTCCTTCCAACACTCCGTCAAATCCGACTTCACACACCAACTTTCTATCCTTCAGTATACTACATTCCCATCATGGATCAAGCGGAAGTTATAATGAAGCGGCTGCGTATCGGCCAAAGGGCGCTGCACACCGCATCGCTTGCGGCTGCGCCTTGGTGCGGCATGGCTGCGCTGCGCCGCGCGCTGGCAACCCACCCATTTTATGGGGTTTGCCGGACTTATATCCGACAGCGGGAGGAGTTTTCACGGCTAACGTACAGCAGAGCTTATTGCTGAGCGATAAGAGGGGATTGAAGGGAAAACGTCATCCCGAAAAGCCGCAAGGTTCGTTTTGGCTTGCGTTTTGGGAGAACCTTGACCGGCGGGCGCTCTTGGAAGCCGGCGGAGGGTCCGCCGGGTTGTGAAACCGATGGGGCTTTCACAACGGCCCTTGAAAAAAGGAGCGGCTGCCCGGAATAGAAGCCCGCGTTTTGGGGAAGCATGAGGATATCACAGGAACCGTCAGGCAGCATAGGGGGAGAAAAGACCTGAGAAAAGCGTTGACAAACTGTGAAAAAGCGGATAAAATGAAAGGGTCAATACAGAAAAGGCTTAGATGGGGAGGAGTACCCAATTTCCGAAGCGCAGAGAGAAAACGGCTGGTGAAAGTTTTCGTGAGGGAAATGGCGAACGTAGCCCCGGAGCTTTGAACCCAACGGCAGGTTTGCCCAGTAGGCTTCAACGGAGCCCCACCGTTACGGGGGGACGGCATTATTGTGCCGGATGAGTGCACGGAGAATTCCGTGAATGTAGGTGGTACCGCGAAAGTGAGCTTTCGTCCTATTGATTTAGGACGAGGGCTTTTTTGTTTTGGCTCTGCCATACGGGGCCAAAACGGAGTCCCGCTGGAAAATCCCGCGCGGCTGGGCTGTGCCCCGGTGATGCGGGGCGCGGGCTCTGTACGGCGCGGCTGCCGTTTTACCGCCGAGAGCGAATGCGAAAAGGAGAATCTGAGATGCCGAGAGAACTGGAAAAGGTCTATGATCCCAAGCAGGTGGAGGACCGCACCTATGACTTCTGGCTCAGGGGAGGTTATTTTCACGCAGAGGTGAACCCTGAGAAGAAACCCTATACCATCGTGATCCCCCCGCCAAACATCACGGGCCAGCTTCACATGGGCCATGCGTTGGACAACACCCTGCAGGATATTTTGATCCGTTTTCGCCGGATGCAGGGCTTTGAGGCCTTATGGATGCCGGGGACGGATCACGCCTCCATTGCCACAGAGGCCAAAATCGTAGAGGCCATGCGCAAGGAGGGCATCACCAAGGAGCAGATAGGCCGGGACGCCTTTTTAAAGCGGGCCTGGGAGTGGAAAAAGCAGTACGGCGGGCGCATTGTAGAGCAGCTCAAAAAGATGGGCTCCTCCTGCGATTGGGAGCGGGAGCGCTTTACCCTGGACGAGGGCTGCTCCAAGGCCGTCCGGGAGGTTTTTGTCAAGCTGTATGAGAAGGGGCTCATCTACCGCGGCGAGCGCATTATCAACTGGTGTCCCCACTGCAAAACCTCGATTTCGGAGGCGGAGGTGGAATATCAGGAATCCGCCGGGCATTTCTGGCATCTGCGGTACCCCATTGTGGGTTCCGATGAGGCGCTGATTTTAGCCACCACCCGTCCGGAGACTTTGCTGGGCGATACTGCTGTGGCGGTCAATCCCAAGGATGAGCGCTACACCCATCTGGTGGGAAAAATGCTGGAATTGCCTCTGTGCAACCGGCAGATCCCCATTATTGCGGATGACTATGTGGATATCGAGTTCGGAACCGGCGTGGTGAAAATTACCCCGGCCCATGACCCCAACGACTTTGAGGTCGGCCTGCGCCATAAGCTGCCCATTATCAATGTGATGAACGAGGACGCCACCATCAACGAGTTGGGCGGCAAATACGCCGGGATGGATCGCTATGAGGCCAGAAAGGCCATCGTGGCGGATTTGGAGGAGCAGGGCTATCTGGTGAAGGTCCAGGAGCACGCCCACAATGTGGGAGAGTGCTACCGCTGCCACACCACCATTGAGCCCAGGGTTTCCAAGCAGTGGTTTGTGAAGATGGAGCCCCTGGCACAGCCCGCCATCCAGGCCGTGCGGGAGGGGAAAACCAAATTCATCCCCGAGCGGTTTGACAAAATTTACTATAACTGGATGGAGAACATTAAGGACTGGTGCATCTCCCGTCAGCTGTGGTGGGGCCATCGGATTCCGGCCTTCTACTGTCAGGACTGCGGGGAAATCACCGTATCCCGTGAGGATGTGCACGAGTGTCCCAAGTGCCACAGCACCAATGTGCGGCAGGATGAGGATACTCTGGACACCTGGTTTTCCTCCGCGCTCTGGCCCTTCAGCACCCTGGGCTGGCCTCAGAAGACCCCGGAACTTCAGTATTTCTACCCCACCAGCACACTGGTGACCGGCTATGACATCATCTTTTTCTGGGTTGCCCGCATGATTTTCTCCGGGCTGGAGCATATAGGGGAGGTTCCCTTTGAGAATGTGCTGATCCATGGCCTGGTGCGGGATGCACAGGGCAGAAAGATGAGCAAATCCCTGGGCAACGGCATCGATCCCCTGCAGGTAATCGATGAGTACGGCGCGGACGCCCTGCGCCTGACGCTTGCCACCAACAATTCCCCCGGAAACGATATGCGCTTCTCGGACGAAAAGGTGATGGCGAGCCGCAACTTTGCCAACAAGCTGTGGAACGCTTCCCGGTTTATCCTGATGAACCTGCCCGAGGGGGAAGGGGAATACGCCTTGCCGGATGTGTCCCAACTGGCCATCGAGGATAAATGGGTGCTTACCAAGTACAATCAGCTGGTCAAAGAGGTGACCGAGAACCTGGAAAAATTTGAATTAGGCGTGGCGGTCGCCAAGCTGTACGACTTCATCTGGGATATCTTCTGCGACTGGTATGTGGAATTGTGCAAGTCCCGCCTGTGGGAGGGCGGCGCCCCGGCTAAGACCGCCCAGAACGTGCTGGTGTATGTGATGAGCAACACCCTCAAGCTGCTGCACCCCTTCATGCCCTTTATCACGGAGGAGATCTGGCAGGCGCTGCCCCATGAGGGGGAGAGCATCATGATTTCCCCCTGGCCGCAGGATCAGGAGGCCCTCAGTTTCCGTGAGGAGGAAGAGCATTTCGAAAAGGTGATGAACCTGATTCGGGGAATCCGGATGCGCCGCGCCGAGATGAATGTTCCGCCCAGCCGCAAGGCAAAGGTGTATATCGCCACCTTGGATGCGCCGGTGTTCCGGCAGTGCGAGGCGTTTTTACAGCGTCTGGCCAGCGCCTCTGAAATCGAGGTGGGCGAGCAGTTCCAAATTTCCGGCTGCGTTCAGGTGATTACAGCCAGCGCCGTGGCCTATATCCCCATGGGCGAGCTGGTGGATATGGAAAAGGAGTTGGAGCGCCTGAACAAGGAGAAAGAGGCCTGTGAAAAGGATATCGGGTTCTTCTCCTCCAAGCTGCAGAATGAGAACTTTGTCTCCCGCGCGCCGGCCCAGGTAGTGGAGGCCGAACGGGCCAAGCTGCACAAGGCGCAGGAAAAGCTGCAGAAGGTTCTGGACAGCCTGGAGGCTCTGGAAAAGAACAGATAATGGATAGTCCTGAAAATGGAACAGCCCCCCGGCGGCGATCTTTCGCCGCCGGGGGGCTGTTTTTGTCTGCTCAGGCAAAATAGAGGTCCGGTTTTGCCGGGGATAGGCAGAAGAGCCTTCTGCCCGAAAGGAGTTTGTGGAACGAAACCATGCAAAACGGCAGCCGGCGTTCACCGTACAAAGCGGCGGCATCGGATAAACCCCGTTTACGGGCTGCCGTACATGGAATGCGATGATTTTTCGGTGCCCCTGGAGGGATTAAGACGGTATCCGGCCCTTCCGGAACCGGTAGAACCCACGACTTCGGCGGCAGGCTGGGATAGATTTTCGTTTTGCCTCATTTGTCCCGGCACCGGATGCCTTAGTCCGGCAGCGGGCAGAGTATGCTCTTCCCAGATGAGCTTAGAGGAAGAGGTTCTTCCAATCAAAAAGGCCTTCCCGTGCAGAAAACTCTACGGCGGGAAGGCCTTTTTTGAGATATAGCAGTTCTGTCAGCTGGGCTCCTTGCAGCCCCCGCAGTTTATTCTTTGGGAGGCGTCTCTGCGTCCTGCGGCTCCAAAAGGGCGCCGGTACGGTAATTGTTGAGCTCCTCATAGCTGTTGGCAAGAGCACTTTCCACAGGCGGGGTGACGGCGGGACCCTTCTTAAAGACCACCTTGAGCAGGATGGGGGTGATGATGGTGGTGATCACCACAACCAGGACCACCGGGCCTAAAAAGCTGGTGCCCATGAGCCCCAGGGCGGTACCCTTGCTGGCTACAATGAGGGCCACCTCGCCGCGGGAAATCATACCCACGCCGATGCGCATACACTGGTAATTTTGGTAATGGCACATTTTGGCGCCCAATCCGCAGCCCACCACCTTGGTGAGTACCGCCACAATGACCAAGGCCACGGCGAAAATCACCACATTCAAATTCATTGCCGGAAGGTTGACCTGCAGCCCGATACTGGCAAAGAAGATGGGGGAGAGATACGCATAGGACAGAACGTCGAACTTGGAGGCCAGATAGGATGCCCGGCGGGTGGTGGACATGATAAGGCCTGCGATAAAGGCTCCGGTGATGTCCGCAACGCCGAACCAGGCTTCCGCCAGGTAGGACATTAAAAAGCACAGGACGGCCGCCCAGATGACGTGGCGGTGCATTCCCCTGGGGCTTTTGCTTTCCAGCTTACGGTAACCCCAGTAGAAGACAACGCCCACAGCTCCTGCAAAGAGGAAGAAGCCCACAATACGCAGGAGCACCCACAGGATACTCACGGAGGAATCCGCCAGGCTGGTGACGACGGTCAGGGCGATGATGCCCAGGATATCGTCGATAATGGCGGCGCCCAGAATGGCATTGCCGGAACGGGTTTTCAGTTTACCCAGTTCCTTGAGTGTTTCCACCGTAATGCTCACGGAGGTGGCTGTCAAAATGATGCCGATGAAGATATTCTGCAAAAACACGCTGGCTGAGGCGTCCGATTCCATGATACCGGGCTTATTGAAGAAATAAGCTACCCCAAATCCGCCGATGAGCGGGACAATCACACCGATTAAGGCGATGATAAAGGATGCCTTGCCGCTCTTTTTGAGCTCCTGGATGTCCGTCTCCATACCGGCGCAGAACATCAGGATGATAACGCCCACCTCGGCTGTTTCATGGATAAAATCCGTCTGGTGGATAAATCCGAGCATTGCCGGCCCCAACAACAATCCGGCCAGCAGGGCACCAACTACCTGGGGCATCTGAAACCGCTTGGTCAAGAGCCCCAACACCTTAGTGCTCAAAAGAATGAGCGCCAAGTCCAAAAGAAAATGATACGCTTCCAATTTTGATCCCCTCTTTATCTAGCATTCTTCCCTATTATACTAGGAAATCCGGAAAAAACAAGCGGTGCCGGTATCGAAAGAATTTCAACAAAAAAGGGGGGATTTTGGGCGCTATTTCTGAATTTTACCGGGAAAGCCGAAGTGGGAAATACTGGTTAGGCATCCTTTTCCAGGCTGCGCAGAAGCTGGATTTCCCTGGCGTAACCGTCCAGATCATTGGGGGTTTCCAGTACAAAGGGGAGATGGCGCAGCTGGGGATGGTTGATAATCCGCGCCATGGCATCCAGGCCGATATGCCCGTTTCCGATGGTCTCGTGCCGGTCTTTATGGCTGCCCAGGGGGTTTTTGCTGTCATTGATGTGGATAGCCCTCAGTCGGTCAAGGCCGATGATCCGCTCGAATTCTTCCAGGGTATCGTCCAGCTGGTTTACGATATCATAGCCGGCGTCATGGACATGGCACAGATCCATGCACACACCCATCTTTTCCTGCAGCTGCACCCGGTCGAGGATTTCCCGGATCTCCCCAAAGGTGCGCCCCACCTCGCTGCCCTTGCCGGCCATCGTTTCCAGGAGAACGGTGGTGGTCTGCTGCGGGGTGAGCGCCTCATTGAGCAGCTGGGCAATGAGCTGGATTCCGGCTTGCTCGCCCTGCCCCACATGGCTGCCCGGGTGAAAGTTATAGAAGTTGCCGGGGAAAAACTCCAGGCGGGCCAAATCCTCTGTCATGGCCCGGTAGGCAAACTCCCTGGTGGCCTCGTTGGCGGCGCAGGCGTTCAGGGTGTATGGGGCGTGGGCCACAAACACCGGCATTTTATGCTCTTTCATAATGTCTGACAGGGCGTTGGCGTCCTGCAAATCCATGGCGCGGGCATTGCCGCCCCGCGGGTTGCGGGTAAAGAATTGGAAGGTATTGGCTCCGATTTTTACAGCGTCCCGGCCCATGGCGGCGTAGCCCTTGCTAACGGAGAGGTGGCATCCCAATATCAGCATAGCAGATTTCCTTTCTTAAACAGGTTGAACCCCGGTTCCCGGGAATTACCGGGAACAATCGCGGCTTAGGTATCCCAGCGCCTGGGAGGCGGTGCGGCACAGATAGGTCATGGCCTGGACCGGATAGTCCCCTGCCGCCGTTTCCCCGGTGAGCATCAGGGAGGAGGCACCGTCCAGAACTGCATTGAAGATATCGCTCACCTCGGCCCGGGTGGGCACCGCAGCGTGGTGCATGGAGTGGAGAAGCTGGGTGACCACCATAAAATCGCGCCTGCGCTCCCGGCACAGGGCGGCGATTTCCTTTTGAATCTGGGGCAGCTCCCACAAAGGCATATCGTTGCCCAGATCCCCCCGGGCAATGACGATTTCGTCGGCCTCCTCCACAAAGTTTGGGAGTGCCGCGGCGCCGAGCCGGTTTTCAATTTTGGCAAAGATGCGGATATGCCCGGCCGAGGCGTTGTGGAGCGCCTGGCGCAGGTTTTTCAAATCTTCCCGGGAGCGCACAAAGGGGAGCATTACCCCGGTGACCCCGCAGGAGGGGGCCAACGCGATATTATGCAGATCGCTCTGGGCCAATGTAGGAGGATACACCTTGGCCCCAGGCGCTGCGATACTCTTGCGGGAGCGCAGCACGCCGCCCCGCAGGACCTGGCACAGGATAGCGTCCGGGCGGTTTTCCGTGACACGGATCAGCAGGGCGCCGTCATCCAGGAGAAGCTCCTGCCCGACGGACAACGCGCCGATGAGCAGTTCGGGGACAGGAACGCCCCCGGCACCCAAGAGGACGGTGTCGCCCTTTGTTAAGGTGAGCGGGGTTGGCAGGTCACCTACCCGCAGCTCCGGGCCCTTGAGATCGATAAGAAGCTGCGGGGAAACCCCGCAGCGGCCGGCGGCCTGTCTGAGATGCTCCAGCCACTGGGTGCAGCCATCCAAATCCACGTGGGAGAGATTCAGGCGCACGCCGGTCATCCCCGCGCGAAAAAGCTGTTCCAAGGTGGCGGTATCCTGGCATTTCGGGCCCAGGGTCCCATAAATTTCTAGTTGTTTCAACGTCGGTTTCCTCGGCTTTCCCGGAATGATCCGGCATATTTGGTGGGGTCTGAAAAAGAGTTTTCAATCAAAGGGGCTGGCTGCGGGGATTCGCAGAATCTCCCAGCCTGTCCCTTTTGCGGGCTTCGTTAATTCTATTGTACCCAAAGGCCCGGCCGTTTGCAAGCGAAGTACGGGAAGACAGGCGGGGAGAATCCCTGCGGCTTTGACAAAATTCGCGCTCAAGGGGGGATACAATAGAGAAGCCGCAGGTTCCTTTGGGATTCCCGGGGAACCCCATAAGGAATCCGTGAAAAATTATGCAGGAAACGCCGGGAATCCGGCGAAAACAGAAAGGCAGAGAAGAAGATGGCTGTAAAAATTCGACTATCACAGGATGAAGTCTGTGCCTGTCTGCTGGGGGATATCGATCACCACACAGCCCGTCAGATGCGGGAGGAAATTGATGCCGCCATCCAGCGGGCGCAGCCCAAGCATTTGGTTCTGGACTTTCGGGACGTGCCGTTTATGGACAGCTCCGGAATCGGGCTGGTGATGGGGCGGTACCGCCTGATGCTCAGCTTTGGGGGGGACGTTCGCCTAGCGAATGTGCCGCAAAGGCTGCAAAAGGTGATGCGCCTGGCGGGGCTGGACAAGCTGGCGATGATGCAGGATGGAGGACAGGATAGATGAAGGCGAGCAATGAGATGAAACTGACGTTTATCAGCCGTTCGTGCAACGAGGCGTTTGCCCGGACGGCTGTCGCCGCTTTTTTGGCCAGCCTGGATCCCACGGTGGATGAGATGGCGGATATCAAAACTGCGGTGAGCGAGGCCGTGACGAACTGTATAGTCCACGGTTACCGGGACACCCTGGGAATGGTGTACATAACCATGCGGCTGTATGAAAACGCACTGGTGGAAATTAAAATCCGGGATACCGGCTGCGGCATCGAGGATGTATCCCAGGCCATGGAGCCCATGTTTACCACCTGCACGACCGGTGAGAGGGCAGGGCTGGGGTTTGCGGTGATGGAATCCTTCATGGATAAGGTTCGGGTGCGCTCCAAGGTGGGACGGGGCACTACGGTAACGCTGAGAAAAACCATCCGGTCCAGGGGAGAAAACCTATGCCAGCCGAAAGCGGACAGTTAAGCCGGGAGCAGGTCATCCAGCAGAATATGGGCCTGGTGCACTCCTGTGCGCACCGCCTGAAGGGACGGGGAATTGAGTACGACGATCTGTTCCAGGCGGGATGCATGGGGCTTGTCAAGGCCTGCGACGCCTTTGATACCACCCGGGGCGTCAAATTTTCCACCTATGCGGTTCCGGTGATATTAGGCGAGATGCGCCGGCTGTTCCGGGACGGGGGGACGGTTAAGGTCTCCCGCAGCATCAAGGAGCGCTCCCTGAGGGTAACGCGGGCGAGGGAGGAATTTTCCACAAAATTCGGCCGGGAGCCCACTGTCAATGAACTGGCCCAACAGATGGGCGAGGATGTGGACGATATTGTGGAGGCCATCAGCGCGGGCGCGCCGGTCATCTCTCTGACCGCCGACGAGGATGACGGCGGAGGCCAGCTGGATTTGCCCACCGATTCCCCGGAGGAGCAGATTGCGGATATGCTCTCCCTCAAGCAGGTGGTCAGCCAGCTGGAGACCCGGGATCGCAGGCTGATTGTGCTGCGCTATTTTTCCGGAAAAACCCAGACGCAGACAGCTCAGATTCTGGGGATGACCCAGGTGCAGGTTTCGCGCCGGGAGAAAAAAATCCTCCTGATGCTGCGCCAGGAGCTGTCGGGGTAACGTTATATAGAAAAGAAAAAGTTCCGATACCCGTGAGGTATCGGAACTTTTTATAGTTCAATTCAGTTATCCGCCGATGGGCTGTTCCCGGAGTGATAGGCGGCTGGGGACGGTTTGGCAAACGCCGCCGGAGAACAGGAAATACGGCTGAGCACAGGCACTATCATAACGATATAGGACGGCCCTCGGCTCCCCCGATTGAGGTCAGCTGAACATCTTTTTCTTCACCAGAATGATGGACACAATGATGGTGGCCACCGCGGAGAGCGCCAGGGGGAACCAGAAATAGGGCAGGGGCAGCCCCGAGACATTCATGCCGTAAAAGCTGGAGATCATGGTGGGAATGGCCATCACGACCGTCAGCGAGGTGAGAACCTTCATGACGATATTCAAATTATTGGAGATGATGGAGGCAAAGGCGTCCATGGTACTGGAGAGGATGCTGGTGTAGATGGAGCACATCTCAATGGCCTGTTTGACCTCGATGAGCACGTCCTCCAGCAGATCCTGATCCTCCTCGTACAGCTTGATGATGCGCCCCCGGTGGATTTTTTCCAGAGTGACCTCATTGGCCTTCAGAGAGGTGGAAAAGTAAACCAGGGATTTTTCCAGTCCCAGAAGCTGGATGAGCTCCTTGTTTTTCATCATCTTACGCAGCTGTTTTTCCGTTAAGGAGCTGATGCGGTCAATCTGCTTGAGGTACTGTAAAAACCGCACCGCAATACGAAAGAGGATCATCAGCAGAAACCGGGTTTTCAGGTTGGTTTGAATATTGCGCACCTGCCCGCCGGCTATCTCGGAGAGAACGGAGTTCTCCTGAAGGGATACGGTGATGATACAGCTTTTCATGATGATAATGCCGATCGGCATGGTGGTGTATAAAAGGGTGTCCGCATTTTGGCGCTGGGCCACCGGGGCATCCACAATCAGCAGGGTTTGATCGTCCTCCTGCTCCACGCGGGAGGTCTCCTCGTCGTCCATGGCGGCCCGTACAAACTCGGGCTGCGCACCCAGACGGCGTACCAGATAGTCGATTTCCTCCTCCGTAGGGTTCATAGCCCGTACCCAGCACCCGTCACAGGGGGCGGATATGGGCATCAATCGGCGGTCCACAGTATTATAATACGTCAGCACTCAGCCTCTCTCCTCTCAACAGAAGAACATGGCGCCGGCGCCATGTTCTGGAATTTTAGGTTCACCGCTGGGGTCGGGTTTCACAGCGCCACCTCCTTATTGTGCAGTAGTTATGGCGGTTTGAGAAAAACGGGGGGTTTGAACCGGACAGCGCATTTTGCCGGATAAACAATAGCCTATGTCTCCAGCCATTTGGCTGGTACACGCCGCCCCCTGATTGTGAAAGACGATTGCGGGTTCATACTCTGTATGCACCTGGTATCAGATATCCTGGACGAACCGGGATATCTTGCGATTTGACATAAGCCAAACACCGGCCTTGCCTTTGGACCGGTGAGCAAAACTCCCGAATTCTCAAAGAGAATTGCATATTCGCAGTTTCTGCGAATATTATACCATAATTGCAAGCCGCCCATCGGGTTGCTACCAGAACGGTAAAAGAAACGCATTTGCAAAAACGGCTAATGCCGTTTTCATCCCTATTTGCGTTTATGATACCATGGGTTTAGAACCAACCGGGACGTTTTGCGGTTTGGCTTTGCCAAACACCGGCCACACCTTCAGGCCGGTGAGCAAAACTCCTTAATAATCACGCTTTGCGTGATTATTATACCACATCTCCCCGCAAATACAAGCCAAAGGGGATGCCGGCGCCTACCGGGCAGGAACAATAAACCCATTAGAAGAAAATCACAACAAACGAAAGAGCCTGATGGAACGACTTATCCAAAGAAATACAGAGTTATGGAAGAACGACGCTTGAAAAATAGCGTCTTTTTCTATGTCGTGAAACAGCAGACTATTTCATTGCTACTTGATTACCCTAGACTTATCGGGCTATGGTTTGTCAAGAGCTTGTTGCGTAAGCAACGCTAAATAGCACCATTTACAAATCATGGACTGATAAGTAACTTTTCAAAAGCAGAAGAGAAATGACAACGCTTATAACAGCATGATATAATACGGGTAAAGACAAATTGGGGCTTGAGGTGGTAAATGTTATGTCTGAAATACAAATTGCATGGTTAGAATTGATAACGGTTGGAGGTCTTGGTGTAATATTAGTTTTGTCTGGTGTTATTATCAATATTATCGCAAAAAAGCAAAACCAGTTGTGTACGAAACAGACGGACGGCACCGTAGTACAATATGGATTTCCGGGAAAAGGAATGATGTATCCAATCGTGGAATATTTTGTAGATGGAACTTGTTACAAAACGAAGAAAAAATTTCGTGGAGTATTAACAAAACAAATCTCTGGATTCCCTTTAAATATACAGTCAAATGCATTTGAAGATGAAAAAGGATGACTACATGTAAAAATTGGACCTATTGCAAATTTGCGTCAGCTTGCAGAGCAGTTGTGGCCTATCGAAAGTAAAATGACAGTTTATTATAATCCAAACAATCCGAAAAAGTGTTATGTAGACAGACCAATTTCAGGAAGCGTTATATCCATGATATTCGTATTAACGGGAATGATAACAGTAATTGTGAGTGCATTGGTATTCTTTTTCATATAAAAAGGAACGGGTTTCGTAAGAACCCGTTCCCTTTTGGTGACGAATGAAGTTCAAAAAAGCACAGCTTTGACAATCAGGCCAAGTATCAGAATCCAGGCCAGCAGAATGGGAAGCGCGTACCGCCATTTTTTAGCCGCGGCGCCTTGCTCCAGGCGTTGGGTGCGCTGAACATTTTTCTCCCACACAGGCTTGGGGATAAAATGAATCGCCAGGGCAACCAGGGCGGGCAATACCAGCAGATCGTCCAGATATCCCAAGATGGGAATGAAATCCGGAATCAGATCAATGGGGGAGAGCGCATATGCCACCGCGGCGCCCGCAAAAAATTTTGCGGCTGCGGGAACAGCGGGATCCCGAAGGCACAGAGACACAGCGGGGATGGATGTCCGGAGCTGTTTGGCGTGTTCTTTCCATTTCATACGCATCACCGTCCCCATTGGAGGATTTTACTGAAAATCCGCATTATTCCTCGTAGGCGCCGTCCACCAGGGTATCCTGGCCGGCCCAAACTCTGGCGTTGCGCCACAGGGCCGCCTCGCTGTTCCAAAACGGCGTATCGGGGGAGAGCCCTAAGGGCAGGAATACATGGGTACAGGCATACAGGCTGCCGGTGGAGACATAGTAGTCCCCCATCTGGGGCTGATGGCCGCACAGGCCGATCTGCAGCCAGCCGTCCTCATCAAAGGTCCCGGGGGTCTCCATACACCGGCGGATAACGGCGGTCAGGGCCGTGCGGATTTCCTGGGGCTTGGTGTCCTGGGGAAGATCTTCCTTCCAGGCGAACAGGGCCAAATCCTGGAAAGCGGCCATCCGGTAGGAAATGGAGCGCCCGAAGGAGGGAAAACTGCCGTCCGGGGCAATGAGCATCTCCAGCACCTTGGCGTACCGTTTGGCCCGGGCGCGAATGTGCTCGGCTTTTTCCCGGGTGAGGTAGGGCGAGGAAATCCCCGAATCCATAAAGGTGTCGTAGACGTCCACCAGGGCGGGCTGGATAACAAAACTGTTGTAGTAATCCCAGTGATACTCCTCACCGTCTCCATAGATGCCGTCTCCCCGGTACCAGCCGTCGTGGCGCATCAGGGCGTATTCCACCCGCTCCCACTGGACGGGGATGCCCATGCGGTACAGCCCGGCCTCCACCATAGCGGCAAAGAGCAGGTGGTTGTTTTCCGTATCTGAAATCCGCACCCGGCTGCTGATGAGGCAGTTGGCCAGATTGTTTTTCACCCTCTCCGGCAGCTTTTCCCACAGCTCAGTGGGGGCGCGAAGGATACCGATAGCCAAAAAGGCGGAATCCACCAGGGGCTGGTCGGTGTTCTCCTCACTGGTATAGGCCATCAAATCCGGGGATTGGGGGTCTGTTGCGGCATCGATGGCCTCCCGGCAGAGCTGTGCGTACTTCTGGCGCAGGGATTCCTCCTCCTCCGGGAGGTTTTTGCTCTCCAGCCAGGGGGCGAGGCCCGCCAGCATCCGCCCGAAGGCCTCCAGGTAGGTATAGGGTACCCGGCAGCGTCCCTCCATCTGTTCGACGGGCATTTTCTGGCGCAGGGTACGATTTTTCAGATTGATCAAAACCGGATCGCAGATGCGCCGCAGCGTCTGAATCCAATAGGCGCGATCAATGGCTCCTTGTGTCATTATGGTTCAGTCCTTTCTCAATTTGCACCCCGGACGGCGGCTTCACAAAACGGGGGATTCCCGAAACGGCACCGCCGGCGGGGCTGGTTTTGATGGGTGCAACTCAAGCTGAATGGATGCCCGGCGCGGGCAGAAGAGGGCCGGATATAAAGAAGCCCATGGCAAGCGGGCCGCTTACCATGGGGTGAAACCGTACCGGCGAAGCCAAGCGCCTGTTCGCCGAACTGCTGAATGGGGAATTCCCTGTTTGGAGCGGATTACGAGGCTCGAACTCGCTACCTCCACCTTGGCAAGGTGGCGCTCTACCAGATGAGCTAAACCCGCATATAGCATTGTTCTGCGAATACTATACTGTATTTTCCATAAGATGTCAACCCCCTGAAAGGGAAATATCATCCTCCGGCACAGGGGAGCAGCCGGGGACGGCGGAAGGGACTGCCCTTAGGTGTTTGGAAATAGGTGAGGGCAGCCGCAGCGCGCACTGCCAAACTGTTTCGCGGGCCTGAGGAAATGGGGCTTCGGTTTTGGTGAAGCGGCCCTCTGGGGAGGCATCCGCCCGTTCATATAAAAAAGCCCCGGCAAAAGCGGGGCTTCTGGCTGTGATTCATGGCCCTGATGCCGGAGCATACACGGGACGCGGGGCATTTTTCCGATGGCCTTAAGCATGCGCGGCGCGAAGGCGAAGCTGCGCCACCAGGGGATAGTGGTCGGAGGGATAACACCCGTCAAAGCTGCAGGTGTCGATATCCACGTTGAGAATATCGAAATCGTCGGAGACAAAAATATAGTCGATGGGCTTTTTCTTCACCTTGCCCTTAAAGCCATGATGGGTGTTCTGAATGGAGTCACAGTGCTCATACACATCATTGAGATGCAGGTCCCGGTACTCCGTCAGGCTTTCCCGCAGGATACGGATGGGCTTGGAATTGGGGTGGGCATTCAGATCCCCCATCAGGATAGTGGGGAGATATTCCTGTTCATTGAGCTGGTGCATATATTCCAGGATCATTTTGGCGCTGAAGCTGCGGGCCATCCAGCAGATATGGTCAAAATGGGTATTGAACACACGGATACGCTGATTGGTGCCCTTCAGGCGAACCTCCGCCACGGTGCAGATGCGGGGGAAAACGGAAAAGTAGGCCCGGGAAATCTCATCCGGGCGTTTGGAGAGCCAGAAGGTTCGGTAATCGGCCACAGCGGCAATGTCGTCCCGGATGAGGATATCGGAGTGCTCGTCATTCTTGAGCTTTCTTCCGCTGAAGCGCCCGGTGCCGAAGATGGAATATTCCTTGAGCATCCGGCGCAGATCCATGCGCATGGAGGGCAGAACCTCCTGTACGCCCACAATACCGGCGTTGGATTCCCGGATATACTGCGCCGCCAGAGTTTTCCGGTTCTTCCAGGAATTCAAATAGTCGTGGCGGGTGTCACGGCGCATATTAAAGGATATCACCTTGAGATCTGCGGACTTATTGTTTTTGAACGATGGGCCTGGCAAGTATATCATCTCCACTGAATTTTTTAAAGCTCCCAATAAAAAAAGACCGGCAACTCTGAAAGTACCGTCTGAAAATCGAATCAGGGCGGATGCCCGCACCTGAAGAAGCGCTCTGGACTTAGCTTGTTCCATCCCTGTACTGATATACTATCATACAAGACTTCCCAAGTAAATGAAATCCAGGAATCAAAATTCAGTCAAATTTCTTAATTTTGTTTGCTATGCTTAAGAAACTAGGCGCCCATACCGGCCTGCCCGCACAAAAAAGCTCCGAAGCGCCGCTTGGGGCTCCGGAGCGGGTTGTGCACAATGGTTTACGCGTCCACGCCCTCGTTGGGGCCAAACAGGACGCCCAGGCGGTTGGAGCGGTGCTTGCGCACACACATATTGCTGATGAGGATGGTGTCCTCGCCGATCATCTTGATGTTGCACCATTCCACCAGGATATCGTCCTCCCGGCCGAACAGCCCGAAGAATTTAGGACGGCCAAAGATAATCAGGGTTTGGATTTTAGCGGATTGACTGTCGATCTCCACATCGTCCACCCGGCCCAGCCGGCAGCCTGTGGAAATATTGATGACCTCCTTGCAGCGGAGATCGGTAAAGCGGTAGCACAAGAAAATCCCTCCCTTCTACTGTTATAAATACCGTCAGGAGTGGGAAAATATTCTTGCGAACAAAAATAAACCATGTTATAATTACCACCAAACAGCCCGATGCGGCAAGGGCGCTGCCTGAAGGTATCCAAAGGGCCTTGGCAGGGAAGGAACAGTGGGTATGAAACTGAAAATCAGCGAAGAAAAAAAGACGAATTTTATTCTGGCGGGGGCGCTGCTCCTGTTTGCTATTCTTCTGTATTTCATTGTGCAGAACGTGGATGCGCTTACCCAGCGTATCTCCGGGTTTCTGGGGCTTTTGATGCCGTTTTTGCTGGGGCTGGGCTTAGCCTATATCCTATGGCGTCCCATGCGGTTCTTTCAAAAACTGCTGGATAAGATTAAGCTTGGAAAATCCAAAAAGGCGCTGCCCCGGGGTGTGACCAGGGCGGCGGCTATCATTTTTATTTTCGTCCTGCTGGGGCTGGCCATTTCCCTGATTGGGATGTTTATCGTCCCTCAGCTCAAGCAGAGCCTTCTGACCTTGTACTGGAAGATGCCCAGCTTTGTGCAGTCCCTGCAGGAGTCCGCGGAAAACCTGATGGATTCCTTCGGGTTCAAGGGCAACGTCTATGAGATTCTCACCTCCCTGGTAGAGCGCTTCTGGGGGACCATTTCCGCGTTTGTTTCCAATGCGGTGCCGGCGATTGTGAACGCCTCGCTCAACATCACCTCCGGGGTAATCAACACGGTGCTGGCGGTGGTGGTTTCGGTGTATATCCTGTTTTCCAAGGAAAAGTTTGCCGGGCAGGTGAAAAAGCTGTGCTGTGCCGTTCTCCCTGGAAAGACCCGGGGACGGCTTTTCAGAGCGATTCACATCTTTGATGATACCTTCGGCGGATATATCAACGGACAGCTGACGGATGCCGTTGTGGTGGGAACCCTGTGCTTCCTGCTGATGCTTCTGCTGCGGCTTCCCTTTGCCCTGCTGGTTGCGGTCATCGTGATGATCACCAATGTTATTCCTATGATTGGGCCCTTTATCGGCGCCGTGCCCAGCGCTTTCATTATTCTGATGGCGGGCGGGCCGGTGCAGATGCTCATATTTATTGTCATGATCCTGGTGCTGCAGCAGATTGACGGCAATATCCTGGTGCCCAGAATCGTGGGAAATTCCACGGGCCTTTCCGGTTTTTGGGTGCTGTTTGCCATCATGGTGGGCGGCGGACTGTTCGGCTTTGTAGGGATTGTGCTGTGTGTGCCCACGCTCTCCGTTATCCTGAAGATCACTAAGATTTTAGTGGAAAAACGTCTGGAGAAGGAGGGGTACCCCACCGCCAGCGAGGACTATGTACAACGGGATTTGACCCAGTGAGGCCGAAAGCCCCTGTGACTTTCGGCAGCCCCTGCGCCGGGTGGGCGCTGAAACTGCGGGTGGGAAAACCAGGTCTTGGCCTTTCCTTAACCGGGTGCGCGCCGCCTGCTTGTGCCGGGCGGGGAGAAGACGGTATGGCTGTCTGAAGGCACCGCAACGCATAGCCGGAGCTGGTTAATCAGCTGAATTTGAGGGCCCCGGGCGGAAACTGTTTCCGTTTCCGTTTGCGGGCCCTTTTTATATTCTGCTGGAAGGGAACTGAATTCCTTTTTTGGGGATTTGGCCTTGTCAAGACAGTGCGGGCGTGCTACAATAGATGAAAAATTCCAAAAATTTGAAAATGCAGGGGGGATCGGGTTGATTACATTTCACGGCAGAGGGATTTCCAAGGGGATTGTTTGGGGTCCTGTATTTTTTGTGCGGCATAATCAAGCCGAGGCCTCCCAGCCGCAGGGGGATTTTAACGCCTACCAGGAAGTAGAGCGGTATCGCAGGGCCCGGGAACAGGTGTATGAGGAATTGGAGCAGGTGTTTCAAATGGCCTATGTGCGCTTTGGAAAGGAGCAGGCGGATATTTTCAGGGTGCACCAGGCCATGCTGGAGGATCAGGAGTTTATCAACTGTGCCGAGGGCTGTATCGTCAATGAGAGGATGTATGCCTCCCAGGGTGTGGCGACCGCCTGCAAGGTGTTTGAAAATATTTTTGCGCAGCTGCCCAACGAATACCTGCGGGAGCGTTCCGGCGATTTACGGGAGGTCACCGGCAAGGTGCTGCAGGCGCTTTCCGGCATCAGGAGCAGCTCCATTGCCCTGCCGGAATACCCGGTCATCGTGGCGGCGAAGGATTTATTGGCGGCGGATGTGGTCACCATGGATCCCAAGCGCATCCTGGGCTTTTTTACCAAGCACGGGGGCGCAACCTCCCACCTGGCCATTCTGGCCCGTACCATGTCGGTGCCCTTTGTCTCGGGAATTGGGGAGGATTTAGGCCGGATGCCCCAGGATATCCAGGCCCTGGTGGACGGTTCTCAGGGAACTGTGATCCTTGCCCCGTCCCAGCTGACGATTCGGGAATATTCTCAAAAAAAGCAGCAGCTTCTACAGAAACAGCAGCGCCTGGAACAGCTGCGAAGGAAGCCCTGCGTCACGAAGGACGGCACGCCCATCCATCTGTACGCGGACATCAGCCGCCCTGAGGAAATGGAGCGGGTGCTGCTGGACGGCGCCGAGGGGATTGGGATCTTCAGAAGCGAGTTTTTCTTCATGAATTATTCCTACTATCCGGATGAGGAGACGCAGTTCCGGTTTTACCGCAGGCTGGTGCAGGGGATGCACGGGCGGCGCGTTGTGGTGCGTACGCTGGACGCCGGGGCGGATAAGCCCCTGAGCTATCTTCCGCTGGGCGAGCAGCCCAACCCTGCCCTGGGGATGCGGGCGGTGCGCCTTTCGCTGCGGGATCCCCAGCCGTTTGTTCAGCAGCTTCGGGCCCTGCTTCGGGCCGGCGCCTACGGAAACCTAAGCGCCATGGTCCCCATGGTCATCAGCGTTGGGGAGATGAAGCAGGTACGCGGGCTCTGGGAACGGGCCAAGCGGGAACTGGAGCAGGAGGGCCAGCTCTATGAGGAGCAGATGGAGCTGGGGGTGATGATTGAAACGCCCGCGGCCGCTATGACGGCGGATCTCCTGGCGCCCTATGCCGACTTTTTCAGCATCGGCATGAATGATTTGACTCAATACACCTTGGCTGTGGACAGGACCAACCCGGAATTGGCCCAGGCCTACCAGCCCTCCCACCCGGCGGTGCTGCGCCTGATAGAATCCTGCGTTGAGCAGGCAAGACGGGCCAACATCCCGGTGCAGGTATGCGGAACCCTGTCCCAGAAGGTTTTAGTGGAAAAATTAGCGCGGCTGAAGGTGGACGCCATCACGGCGCCCCCCGGTGAGCTTCTGGAACGCAAGGCGCTGATCCGCTCCCTGGACTTGAGTGAACCAGGCTTTGCGAAGGCGCAGCCTTAAAGGCGCGCGGAGCCCTGTTCCGGGATAGGCTGTGAGGATTAGGAACTCTCTTTCCAGCAGCGGAAAGGGCGAGCAAAAGAAAAAGCAGCACGGCAAACAGAGCCGCGCTGCTTTCGTGTGTAAAGATGATTCCCGACGGTTACGCCTTGGCCGGGACGATCTCCAGCCAGTAGCCGTCCGGATCCTCGATGAAGTAGATCCCCATGGATTTGTTTTCAAAACAGATACAGCCCATCTCCTGGTGCAGGTTCCAGGCGGCTTCAAATTCCGGGGCCGTAAAGGCCAGATGGATTTCGTTATCTCCCAGGTCGTAGGGCTCGGTGCGATCCGCAAGCCAGGTGAGCTCCAGCTCATAGGAATCCTGTTCATCCGTCAGGTAAACCAGCTGAAAGCTCTTGTCCTCAGGCTCATACCGGCGCTTGATGCGCAGCCCCAGGGCTTTTTGGTAGAAATCCAGGCTTTTGTTCAAATCAAAGACGTTCAGGTTGTTGTGGGCAAATGTAAAATTCATACGATTTTCCTCCCGCGCCCATGCAGATTCGGCATGAACAGACGAATTTCCGGCATTTTTTACGATATACTAAGGGGAAGGCGGCCCTAACAGGGCCGGTGTTGCTGCGGCTGAACCGTATGGCGGCACAGCAAAACAGTACCTTGTTCAACGATTCTAGTATATCGGCTCCGGGGAGGATTTGCAAGGGATTTCTCAGCTGATATAGTCCTCGATGCGGTTCACCAGCTCAGAATAGCTGTGGACGGTGACGCCGGAGGTGGACAGCTGGCGCTGATCATATTCGGGCAGCAGGCTTGTGAAGGTTTCCAGTACCATAAAGGGCTTGGCTTCCCCGGATTTATACACGGAGACGTGCCCGTTATAGTCCCGGATTTGATAGGCTGTTTCCTGTTGGATCGGAGTTTCAGAATTGGACTGGGAAACGCTCTGGGGCTTCGAGCATACAATCAGGGAGACGCTCAGCAGAATTACGAGAATCAAACTGAATACGGTGACGGGAATCGTTGATTTCATGGTTTTCAGCTCCTTAAAACACGCATTGCCCATTGGCCGGCCTTGTGATTAAAAGGCTTATCGGCGCGGCAAATGGGGAACGGCGTATCGCTATAGTCAGCATTAGTATGGCCCGAAGCCGGACGGGCTATGCGGATTGTAAGATTTTCTTTTGCTTTTATTCACACTTTTTCATCCATTTATGTTATAATGATTAAAGTTGTTGCCAAAAGTAAACTGGAAGCAACATCCATATTAGACAGGCTTCTAGGTGAAGAAATCGATTCAAAGAACTGTCTTACGGGAACGTTCCTACTGCCCGAAAACCAAAACACAGCAGGGGATTGCCTGCTGCGCGCCAGGGCTCCCCATAATGGGGCCTCGCTGCCTGGATGGGGTTTTCGGCGAAGGGAAAGAATAAAGGAGGCGAACACTGGATGCGCACAGCGAAAACAAACAGTGCTTCAAAACCAAACAAGCCGAAGCCGGAACACACTCCCAACAAGGTGGGAAAGGCCTTTGCAACAGCGGGCCGGGTGCTTGCCGGATCGTTTTTGGTTTTAGTGATTTCCGGGTGTATCGTGTTGAGTGTCCTGACTGTTTATGTACTCAATTTGATCAATACGGAATCCGAATATGATCTGCGCCGTTTGGAACTCAACTACACAACGATTATCTATGCCATGGATGAAAATGACGAGCCCTATGAGCTGCAGCGGCTTCACAGTGAGGAAAACCGGATTTGGGTGGATATTGAACAGATGCCCAAGGCGCTGCAGGATGCGGCTGTCGCCGGTGAGGACAAGCGCTTTTACGAGCACCACGGCGTGGACTGGATCAGAACGGTAAAGGCCTTTTTAACCTTTATGGATCCCACTGCCAGCGGGGTTCAGGGCGGCTCCACCATCACCCAGCAGCTGATTAAAAACATCAGCGGCGAGGACAAGGTGAGTATTGACCGAAAGGTCAAGGAAATTTTCCGCGCCATTAAAATGAGCAACAGCTATACCAAGGAGGAGGTCTTGGAGGCCTATCTGAACACCATTCACCTGGGCAATAATACCAACGGCGTTCAGGCGGCTGCCAACCTGTATTTTGATAAGGATGTCAGCGAACTGGATATCGCGGAATCCGCGGCGCTGATTGCAATTACCCAGAACCCGGTGAAGAATGATTTGTTCCGGAATCCGGATAACAACAAGGTTCGCCAGACCTATATCCTGGGGGAAATGCTCAGCCAGGGCAAGATTACGCAGAAGGAATACGACGAGGCAGTGGCCGAGGAGCTGAACATTGCCACCCAGAAGGCCGAGCAGGAGGCGCAGGATGTCCAGAGCTGGTTTGTAGATAACCTGATGGATGAGGTTATGGACGATCTGGTGGAGAAAAAAGGATATGAGCGCTCCTATGCCTACAAGCAGCTCACCACAGGCGGCCTGCGCATCTATTCCACTGTGGATCAGGAGATGCAGGACTACCTGGAGGAAAAATATGAGGATGATTCCACCTTCCCCACAGTTTCCAAGCTGACAAAGAACGGTAAGCTCACCAAGGAGCAGCCGGAGTCAGCTATGGTGATTATGGATTTGGAGGGCAATGTGAAGGCCATGGTGGGCGGACGCGGCGAAAAGGAGGGCGCGCGGCTGTATAACCGTGCGGTGAACCCCCGGTCGCCGGGATCCTCTATCAAGCCGATTGCCACCTACGGGCAGGCCATCGATATGAACATGATCACCTTTTCCTCCCTGATTACCGACCAGAAAATCAATATCAACGGCTGGTCGCCCAACAACCACTACAGCGGCTTTTTAGGGCCCATCACCGTGGACGAGGCGATTCAGCGCTCCTGCAACACCGTGGCGGCACAGGTGATGCAGAAGCTCACGCCCCAGGTATGCTACGATTTTCTCACCAATAAGCTGGGGTTCACCACCCTGACGGAATCGGACATCGGGCCGTCTCCCATGGCTATCGGATCGATGACCAACGGCGTCACCGTTTTGGAAATGACGGCGGCCTACCAGATGTTCGGAAACGGCGGGCTGTACTATGAGCCCCGCTCCTATACCAAAATTCTGGACAGCGACGGCAATATCATTTTGGAAAAGAACAACGCCCCGGTTCGGGCGCTGGCCTCGGATACTGCCACAGTGATGAACCAGTTGCTGCAGAATGTGGTGAAGGGCCGCTATGGAACCGGTTCGGGCGCCAGCCTGGGCGGAATGCCGGTTGCCGGAAAAACCGGCACCACCGACAACGACTATGACCAGTGGTTTGTGGGCCTTACCCCATACTATGTGGCAGGCGTATGGATGGGTTACGATCAAAACGCGACGATCAAATACAACCGGTATCCGCCGCCAATCGTCTGGAAGAATGTGATGTCCGGCATCCACGGGGATCTCAAGGTGAAGAATTTCCCCTATGACGACAGTGTGGTGCGCAAGGATTACTGTTTGGAATCCGGCGATTTGGCCACCGATAAGTGTGAAAAGACAGCCACCGGCTATTATCGGAAGAGCAATATTCCGCCCACCTGTACGGAATGTGACGGGAGTTCCAATGAGGAAGAGGAGACACCGGTAGTGGATTCCACCTCCAAGGGTGAGCCCTCCTCCAGCAGTTCCTCCTCACAGAGTTCCAGTAGTTCTTCTTCTGGCTCCTCCTCCGGATCCAGTTCCTCCTCGAGCTCGGGCTCCAGTTCTTCTTCCAGTTCCGGCTCCAGCTCCTCTTCAGGTTCTTCCAGCTCTTCGGGGAGCTCCGGTTCCTCAGATTCTGACAAGAATCCCTCGAAATAAATAGGGCGTCCTCAGCCCCAAATAGGCCCCCCGCGGCTTTAGCCGCGGGGGGCCTTGACATTTTTCACTGAAATGGAAGAGGAACGGCGGATAAGCTCCGATGGAATTGCCGCAGAGGAACCGGAGCGCCCCAACCTTCCACTATTCCCGTCCCATGGATTTGAGCATTCTGCGCCGGTAGATGCTGGGCGGCTCGCCCATGTGCTGTTTAAAATAACGGGAAAAGTAAAACTGATCCGTAAAGCCCAGTTCGTCGGAGATGTCCCGCAGGGATAAGCTGCTTGCCAGGAGCATTTGGCAGCACTGCTTGAGCAGGAGCTCGTCAAGATAGCTTCCCAAAGTCTCGCCGGTCTGGGCTTTGAATTTTTTGGCCAGCGTGCTCTCTGAGACGTTCAGGCGCTTTGCCAGGGAGCGCACGTTATTTTTGGCGTTCACCGGGCTTGCGGCCATGGAAAACAGGCGCTGCAGAAGCCTGGAATAGGTTGGGGAGGGAAAGGCGTTTGGCTGCATCTTTTGAACTAATTGGCAGACATCCCGCACAAGCTCGCTCTGGATATGCAGCACGCTGAGAATGCCCTGGGATTCATAGAGGCTCCGCATTTGCTGCGCCCGCCCGGCGGGACAGGGCAGGATGCAGCAGGTGGGATATCCGCTGAGGAGATCCAGCCCGCTGGGGAGGGTGACATTCACATGGAAATACACCTTTTCCAGATGGCTGGAGCAGCTGTAGTGGTGAAGCATCCCGGCGGGGATTAGGCAGAGGTTCTCCGGCACCAGCCGGACCGTCTGCAGAGAGGTTCCCTGCTCGGACACGGTCTCGATGGTCCCCGAACCGCCCAGGATATAGTAGAGCCTGGAAAATGGGGAGCGGATGTTCTTTCCGGACCATCTTTCGTCCAGATAGGCACAGCCGCTGTCCACAATCTGGATGTGAACGGTGCTGGCGAGGTAGTCCAATTCCATATTTTTTTCAATACGCATATCCCGACTTCTCCATATTTTTACCGTATTTCTGCATTTGCTTTTCTCACTCAAGGCGTTATACTCTGCTTATAGAGTATTTGCTGTAAAAACCTGTGGCAGGTTCAGCGCAGGCAGTCCTTCTCCCAGCGGGAACCGGCAGCTTCCGGCAAACAGCCGGCAGTTCGGGGACGTGCATGGCTTTGGTTCCTGCCCGGTAAAACTCAGAATAACAGTAAACTCGTGCCGATACTCTCAGTAACAGGGGTCGCGGGCGCTTGTACCGGCTGTTTTTCTGGTTTTATTTGTTTCTATTACAGCAGAAGGAGGAGCATATGTCAAGCTACGTTACCAAGAAAACACCGGGAGATACCAGCTGGTTCGTCCATGACCGTTTTGGAATGTTTATCCACTTTGGGCTGTATGCCATGCCCGCCCGCCATGAGTGGGTGAAAAACCGGGAGGAGACTCCCGAGGAGGTGTACGAGCGGTATTTTACATATTTTAACCCGGACCTGTACGACCCCAGGGAATGGGCAAAACAGGCCAAGGCTGCCGGGATGAAATATGCCGTGCTCACCACCAAGCACCATGAGGGGTTCTGCCTGTTTGACAGCCAGTATACCGACTATAAGAGCACCAATACCCCCTTTGGGCGGGATCTGGTCCGGGAATATGTGGATGCGTTCCGCGCAGAAGGGCTCCATGTGGGCTTTTACTATTCTCTGATTGACTGGCACCACCCGGATTTCCCCATTGATCCCTTCCATCCCCGCCGGGACGATCCGGACGCGCTGGAGCAAAACGAAGGCCGGGATGTTCACCGGTACGCGGAATATATGCGCAACCAGGTGCGGGAGCTCTTGACCAATTATGGAAAGATCGATATCCTCTGGTTTGATTTCTCCTATTCCCAGCTCAAGGGCGAGGGGGAAAAATCCTGGCAGGTTGGAAAGGGCAAGGACGACTGGGAGGCCGAGAAGCTCCTGGCCCTGGCACGGGAGCTGCAGCCCCACATCATCATCGACAACCGTACGGAGATTGACCAGGACATCTGGACTCCGGAACAATATCAGCCCACCGAGTGGGTGCGCCATCCCGAGACGGGAGAACTGGTCACCTGGGAGGCCTGCCAGACCTTTTCCGGCTCCTGGGGCTATTACCGGGATGAGATGACCTGGAAATCCCCGGAAATGCTCCTGAGAATGCTGATTAATACCGTGGCGCTGGGCGGCAACCTGATTATGAACGTGGGCCCCACCGCCCGCGGCTATCTGGATGAACGTGCCCAGAGTGCGCTGCAGGTGTATGCGGACTGGATGAAATACAACAGCCGTTCCATCTATGGCTGCACGATGGCCGAGCCGGAGTTCACGGCTCCCGCGGACTGCCGGCTGACCCAGAGCCAGGATGGAAAGCGCCTGTATCTCCATCTGTTTGCCTATCCGTTTTTACATCTGTCGGTGAAGGGCCTGAAGGGCAAGGTGAAGTATGCCCAGTTCCTGCACGACGGCAGTGAAATTCTGGTGGACGACCAGGTGGGCGGGTTCGGGACCACTCAGGAGAGCGGCGACGAAGCGGTGTTCCATCTGCCGGCGGTAAAGCCCAACTGCCTGGTGCCGGTTATCGAGGTGTTCCTGGACTAAGAGGAATTTTGATTCTTTCGTATTGGCGTCTCTGTCCGGTGTGTACCGAAAGGAAGCGCGGTACCCGTTTTTAAGATGGCTTTTCAGCGCCGGTGGACAATGCGGCTATGGTAAAATCTGCTGCAACAAGGAACCGTCGGAAGGCGCCCGTGTAGTTTATTCGGAAAAAAAGCCCTGAGGCCTGTCGGGCCTCAGGGCTTTTTGCGTGATGGGAATGCTGCCGGGTTACGAGCGTACAGGCGTGTCTTGCTGGTATAAGGAAAATGGAGGAACCGCTGTTTTCTTTATGGACAGGCGAGGGGTTACCCCGCGGTGACAGCCAGCGAAAATCAAAGGGAAAAGCGTTTAAAAGGATTCAGGAACCTTGAGACACCCGGTCAAAGGCGGACAGTTTCCAACTGGACTGAAACCGGCACCGCTGCCGGCAGCTGCGGCACTCCCCCTACGTCTGGAATAGGCAGGGGGCGGTCTGCGCCAATAATGTCGCTGCTTGTATAGTTGGGGTATTGGATGAGGCGCTGTCCGGCTGTCCATCACCGGATGCCTTTATAATGGCGGGAAGTGAGCCCGAGCCGAAACTCCGGAGAAACCAGACACGGGAATTTGAAAGTCCGCCGGGGGCAGCAGCCGGTTTTCCGGAGTGGAACTTGGCGGGAAGGAGAGTCGGAGTATCGGCTTCCCATAGGAAAGAGGGCTTCATAGGGGGGAGACGGAAAAGAATTGGAGAAAAGAAATAGTATCTTTTTTTGATAATTTTCTATTGTTGTGCAAGTTCACCAAACATAATCCGACTTTTTCTCTATAGGAGAATCCGGGCGGCTGCGTTGTTTGAACTGGGAATGAATGGTATAATAATCTCACGCCGTAAACTGACGCAAAGCGGCAGGCGTCGTTCCGACTACCATTTGCAGCGGCAGTGGGAACCTGGAACCGTGGGGGCACGGCTGACGTAAGGCGGCCAACCTGCAAACGTCTTTGGAGATGAGGAAGTGCTGCTTTCCGGCCCGGAATCCAGCCGGTATCTGTCCCAAAGAAAAGCTTCCGGGATTGGCACAGGGCCCGCGGGGTAAAGGCTGCGTGGGTATCGTTTTGCCGCCAGCCAGGGGAAGCGGGAGCTTTGGCCCAAGCCAAGGCAGAATACCTCCCGGCTGGTTCGGGCCTGTTGGCACCGCGAAAGTTTTACAGCAGGCGCTGTAAAACCCGGTGCCCCGTCAAAGGCAGGCCTGCCGGTTTGGACGGCGAAGGGAGCGCGGCGGCG
Organism: Marvinbryantia formatexigens; assembly: GCA_021771035.1. Lineage (GTDB taxonomy): Bacteria > Bacillota > Clostridia > Oscillospirales > Ruminococcaceae > CALXEM01. The sequence continues at coordinate 98,332 of JAETPU010000007.1, forward strand.
CGTACTGCGGGAAAAATGAACGGGAAGATGTTCAGAGTCCATCCTCCGAAGCAGCCAGGGAACTCCGTTGGCTGTTTGGGAGATGCGCTTTGAACCCCGAAGGGGTGAAGAAAATGAAACGTGCAAGCACAAAGAGGAGAGGGTGCCGGGTACTGTGTACCGCTCTTGCCATGGCGGCGGCGCTCACGGGGTGCGCCCTGTTTCCGAAAGAGGAGGAAGAGGACGCGCCGGTTTTGGTTAAGCCGGCGGAAATTACCTATCAGACCCAGGACGTGGTCAAGGGCGAGGTGGTCAAGTCCCTGCGGGATACGGCTGCGGTGCGCTCTGTAAAGGAGTATGACCTGGCCTTTGAAGAACGGGGCGGCTATCTGGGCTCCTGGGAGGTTAAGGCGGGGGACACGGTAAAAAAGGGCCAGCACCTGGCGTCTTTGGATGTGGATTCGATCGAATCCGAAATTCAGCGGCAGAAAATCAGTGTAGAGCGGGCACAGATCAGCTATAACAAGGTCAAGCGCACCTCTTCGGATGAGGACGATCTGCGCCTGGCCCAGCTGGATTTGCAGGAACAGAAGCTTATCCTGCAGCAGTTGCAGAATGAACTGGCAAAATCCACGCTGGTATCCCCCATTGACGGCGTAGTGACCTATGTGGCAAGCGTAAAGGTGGGGGACAATGTGTCCGCCCGGCAGCTGCTGGTGACGGTTTCAGATTCCAATCATCTGCAGATTCTGTACAGCGGTTCGCAGAAAAGCTCGCTGTCCATTGGACAGGAGGTTCAAATCTATGTGAATTCCACCAAGGCCCAGGGTACCGGTAAGGTGGTTATGACGCCTCAGAGCGCCATAGAAGCCGGTTCCAGCGATGAAACCGAAAAGGAATCCGCCATCATCGAGGCGGATGATTCCATAGATCTCAGCGAGGTGGGAATCGGCGCCAGCGTTACGATTGTAGTGGTGCTGGATCAGCGGCAGGATGTCCTGGTTGTGCCCACCTCCGCTGTAGAAACTACCACAACGGGAAGCGTAGTGTATGTGCTGGAGGACGGCATGAAGGTGGAGCGCACCGTGGAAGTGGGGCTTTCCACCACCACCGCGACAGAAATTGTCAGCGGGCTCAGCGAGGGCGAAAAGGTGGTCGTAAAATAGCGGAAGGGGGAACGCGCTTTGTTTTTCACTACACTGCGCAAAATGCTCAAAAACAAGTGGCTGGTTCTCTGTCTGCTGTTTGGCTGCCTGCTGGCGGTGTCTGTCTTCAGCAGCATCCCCATCTATACCAACGGCATTTTGCAGAGAATGCTGGTCAAGGATCTCAAGCTGAGCTTTGAGAATGGGCAGAATTATCCCGGGATGTGTTCCGTATCCATGGAGTTTAAGGGGAATCCCCAGTCCCAGGAGCAGACAATTACCGATCGCTATCAGGAAATCAGCACGCATCTGGAGGATAAACTCATCCCCATGACCGGCCTGCCGGTGCAGTCCCGGATGCAGTTTTGGTCGGTGAACAATTTCCTGCTCTCCAGGGCGGAGGAAAAACCCAGTAAGCTGCGCAGCAAAAAGGCTGGGATTGCCGCGGTGGGGGATTGGCAGGAGCATATCCGCCTGGTATCCGGCGAGATGCCGTCCGCTCAGCTCCAGGACGGCTGTATTCAGGTGCTGATGACCTCTGAGGCTATGGAGCAGCTGAAAATTGCCGCCAACGCCAAGTATGCCCTGACGGATACCGCCGGGCGCTTTTCCGAGCCGCTGTATTTTCAGGTGGTGGGTGTGTTTGAGCCCGCGGACGATACGGATTTGTTCTGGGCGGGCGGAATGGAGAACTTCAAGGACTGCGTCGTCATGGATGACACGCTGTTCTCCCAGATGTTTTTGGAAACCGGGGAGCCCAAGCTCAATAAGGTACGCTGGGTGTATGCCCTGGATTACACGAAGATGGATACCAACCACATCTCCAAGGTGAACGCCAGCGCCCAGGAGATGCGCAGTTATATTGCCCAGATGGCCTCCAGGGAGGACTATCCGGCCAATACCGCCTCCTATGTCTCCATGGTGAACACCGGCATTCTGGAGACCTATCAGAACCGGGTGGGGCAGATGTACCAGACGCTGTGGATCTTGCAGACGCCCATTGTGCTGATGCTGGTTTTCTATATCTTTATGGTGAGCCAGCTGGTAGTGGAATTCGACAAAAATGAAATTGCCGTGCTCAAGAGCCGGGGCGCTTCCCGGATGCAGATTTTGCGGGGATATTTTTACCAAAGTCTCGTGATAGCGGCGGTTTCCGTGGTGCTGGGGCCGCTTTTGGGGCTTTTGGTGTGCAAAATTCTGGGTTCTGCCAACGGCTTTTTGGAGTTTGTACAGCGCACGCCGCTGCCGGTGAGCCTCAACGGCGCCACCTATCTGTTTGCGGCCGGGGCGGCGGTGCTGTTCATCCTCACGATGATTCTGCCGGTGTTTTTGGCCACCAGGACCACCATTGTCAAGCTCAAGCAGTCCAAGGCCCATAAACGCACCGGAGCCTTTTGGAAAAAGTATTTCCTGGATGTAATCCTGGTGGGGATCTCCCTGTACGGGCTTTACCTCTACCATAACCGCAGGAGTGTGCTGCTCTCTACAGGGGCCGACAGTTCCCAGGTGCCGGTGGATCCGCTTTTGTTTGTCATCTCCACCCTGTTTATCCTGGGTGTGGGGCTGCTGTTCCTGCGGCTGTTTCCGCTGGTGGTGCGGGGGATCTTTAAGCTGGGAGAAAAGCGCTGGTCCCCGGGGCTGTATGCCTCGCTGATTCAGGTGTCCCGCTCCCAGGGACAAAACCAGTTTTTAATGGTGTTTCTCATTTTGACCGTAGGGCTTGGGATTTTCAGCGCCAATACGGCGCGCACCCTCAACCAGAACAATGAGGACCGCATCAGTTATTCCGTGGGCGCGGATATGGTCACCCAGGAATCCTGGGGGCAAATCGGCGTCAACTACTCCTCGGAGGATTCCGGGGACACCGATCCGGGCGGTTCCATCACGTATGTGGAGCCCAGCTTCGGGCCCTACACCAAGATGAACACGGTAGAGCTTGCCACCAAGGTGCTGCGGGAGAAAAGCGCCAGCGCCTACTCCGGCGAGAGTGTGCAGAGCGGCATTCAGCTCATGGGGATTATCCCCTATGAGTTCGGGCAAATCACCTGGAGCCGCAAAGGGCTTTTGCCCTATCACATCAACCAGTACCTGAACCTGATGAGCGAGGAGCCCAGCGCCGTTTTGGTCTCCCAGTCCCTGATGGATAAGATGGGCCTGTCCCCGGGCAGCCCTATCTACCTGAAACGGGCCTCAGACGATAAGTACCTGGAGTGCTTTGTGTATGCGGCAGTGGACTATTGGCCCACCTACAATCCCTTTGACCAGCAGGGGGATCTCATTATTTTCAACTATGATTACCTGGCCCGGACCATGCCGCTGACGCCCTACCAGGTGTGGTACCGCCTCAAAGACGGGGTGAGCAGCTCAGAATTCTATGATGAGCTGGAGGGGATGGATAAAAACATCATTTCGGCCTCCAGTATGAAACAGCAGCTGGTGGCGCTGAAAAACGACCCCTATATCCAGGGGACCAACGGAACCCTGACTTTGGGCTTTTTAGTGACAATGGTGGTGAGCGCGGTAGGATTTTTAATCTACTGGATTCTCAACATCAAAGGAAGGATGCTCCAGTTCGGCATTCTGCGCTCCATGGGACTGTCCAAGAAAAACCTGGTGTGGATGCTCGTATGGGAGCAGCTGCTCATCTCCCTGTCCGCCGCGTTGGCGGGGCTGGGCATCGGGCTTGGGGCAAGCGCCCTGTTTGTCCCGCTTTTGGAGGTGTTTCGCAGCGCCAGCGAACAGGTTCCGCCCTTCCAGGTGGTGTTCTATGGCTCGGATCTCATGAAGGTGCTGGCCATTGTCCTGGTGATTTTGGGCGTGGGGCTGGCTGTTTTGACCAGTATTGTCTCCCGCATCAAGATGAGCCAGGCGCTGAAGCTGGGCGAGGAATAAGCCACAAGGAGGAATGCACATGGCACAGCCAATGATCACGGCCAACCATGTTTGCCGGTATTTTACCATGGGCCCCAATACGGTCAAGGCGCTGGAGGATGTCTCTGTTTCCATCCAGCCAGGGCAGCTCACCATCCTGCGGGGCCGCTCCGGTTCCGGAAAAACCACGCTGCTCAATATCCTTGGGGCACTGGATATGCCCACAAAGGGGGACGTTGAGTTTGACGGCGAGCTGCTCACCCAACTGACAGAGGCTCAGCGGGACGAGGTGCGCCGGCAGAAGATAGGGTTTGTCTTTCAGTCGGTGGCCCTAATGTCCTCCATGACCGCCAGGGAAAACGTGGAGTTCGGCCTGCGGGTGGCGGGGTATGACCCGGCAAAGCGCCGGGAGCGGGCGCGGTACTGCCTGGAAATTGTAGGGCTTTCCAAGCGGATGGATCACCGGCCCCATGAGATGTCCGGCGGCGAACAGCAGCGGGTAGCCATTGCCCGGGCCCTTGCCCACAACCCCAAGGTTATTTTCGCCGACGAGCCCACGGCGGAACTGGACACCGCCATGGGACTGCAGATTGTCAAGGTGTTTCGGGAACTCATTGAAAACGAGGGGGCCACGGTGGTGATGACCACCCATGACCCCAGTATGATGGAAATTGCAGACCGGGTATATACCCTTCAGGACGGAGAGATCATCCATGAGTGAGCATCCGATGGTTCTGTGCGAGAACCTGGTGAAAATTTATAAGACCGATGAAATCGAGGTGGTGGCGCTTCAGGGGCTAGATCTGGTAGTCCAGCCGGGGGAGCTCATGGCGATCATCGGCAACAGCGGAAGCGGAAAATCCACCTTGCTCAACATGATAGGCGGATTGGATAAGCCTTCTGCCGGACGGCTTTTGGTGGACGGCAAGGACCTGGTGAAGATGACGCCCAAGGATATGATCCCCTATGTGCGCCAGACGGTGGGCTTTGTCTGGCAGAACAACGCCAGAAACCTGATTCCCTACCTGACCGCCCGGGAGAATGTGGAACTGCCCATGACGCTCAATGGAAAGCGGGATCCTCAGCGGGCGCTCGAGCTCTTGGAGATGGTGGATATCGCCAAGCGCCGGGACAGTAAGCTGGGGGAGATGTCCGGCGGCGAACAGCAGCGGGTCGCCATTGCCATCGCTTTGGCCAATAACCCCAAGCTGCTTTTGGCCGATGAGCCCACCGGCGCCGTGGATACCAAGACTTCCAGCCATATTGTGGATGTTTTCCGTACCCTCAAGGAGACCCTGGGGCTCACGATCGTCGTCGTGACCCATGACCGCTCCCTGTCCCAAAAGGTGGACCGGGTGGTGGCCATTCGGGATGGACGCACCAGCAGCGAAATCCTGCGGAAATCCTCCTACCGGGAGCAGCTGGAGCACATGGAGGATTTGGCCAGCGCCACGATAGAGGAAACCCATGAGGAATTGGCCGTTCTGGACCGCGCGGGCCGCCTGCAAATCCCTCACGAGTATCTGGAGGCCATCGAGGCTACGAATGGCAAACTGCGGGTGGAGTTTGACGCTCAGAAAAAGACCATCACCCTCACGGCGCCCGGGAGCGCGGGGTAAGCCTCAGGCACACTGGCTTGTGAATTTCTGTGTCCAAAGTGGGGCTGCTTGTCCTTTGAGGAGAGACGGAGAGCTTCACCCGGGAAATCAAAACAATCAGTGGAATTTTCTATTAGGAAGGACTGACTTTTATTTTTTACTTCTGTATCAGCTTGTCCGTGGGACTCATCCTGGGCTTTTTGGGCGGGGGAATTAAAACCCTTGTGAGACGCAGGGCATATTCCCGGGAAGAGGTCCAAAAAACCCGCCGTCTGCTGAATTGGGGGGCCGCCGTACTCAAGTATACCACCTTTGCGCTGCTGCTTCTGGGGCTGGTTTGGTGTGTGTATTTCCTGATACTGGGGATTACGGCTCCGCAGCAGGCGGATTACGCCAACAGTATGTCGGAACTGATTGTGGCGGTTTTAACCGTGATTTCCATTCTGTTTGCCTTTGTGGAGTTTGTCCGGCGAAAATAGATAGGCCTGCCGGTTCGTGTACAAGGCTCCGTCCCCAGCCGCGTTTTGATAAAAACCTGGGTACAGCGGGGAATAGGCCACGGAATTTTACGCCGGGACAGCCGTTGGAAACCTTAATTCATGGGACTGGATGGGGGCTTCCGAGTGGGGCGTATCTCTGGATGAAAGCCCCAATGAATCCCGCGGGACCACTGGTATTGCAGGCCGGGCCTCCCGCTGCGTTTTATGCCTTTTCTGAAATCTCTGGGAATTTGGGCGTTTGGACGTGCGGGAAGAACGTGAGTCTCATTTTCCCACAGTAGGAATCAATGGGCTGTATTTGTGCCCAGAGGGTCCCTTTGAGACAGATTAAGAAAAGCCTTCGCCATATTTGGCGAAGGCTTTTCTTAGGATGGTGTGTGAAGGGTGAAAATCGCCGCTCTGCCGGCGAGAGGCGAATGGGCGAACAGGATTGAGCCAAACTCTCGTTCCTGGTGCGGGTTAAAATCGCCTGTGAGGCGGAAAGTTGTCTTGCGTGCCCCATACAGGGGGGAGGAGAACCGTATCGGTCAGCTGTTGAGGACTTTATCATCCCGCAGCAGCTTATATTCGATGGAATCCGCCAGCGCCATCCAGCTGGCTTCGATAATGTCGGTGGAAACTCCCACAGTGGTCCAGCTGCGTTCGCCGTCCGTGGATTCAATGAGAACCCGCACCCGCGCGGCGGTGGCGGCGCCGTCCAGCACCCGGACCTTGTAGTCCACCAGGCGCACATACTTGAGGGCGGGGAAAAAGACCTCAAGGGCGCGGCGCAGGGCGATATCCAGGGCGTTTACCGGGCCGTCTCCCTCGGCGGCGGTCATCTCGATGGAATCCCCCACCTTGACCTTCACCATGGCGGAACAGCTGCGGTCGGTTCTGGGAGCGGGCTGCTCGCCCAGCACCTTGAAATACAGCAGGGTAAAGTAGGGGGAAAACCGCCCCAGGTGCTTGAGCATCCGCAGTTCCAGGCTGGCCTGGGCGGATTCAAACTGGTATCCATGGTACTCCATCTCCTTGAGCTTTTCCGCAAAGGAGACCGCCTGAGGGCTGTCCCGGGTGATGCTGTCGTCCAGCGCGTTCATCTTCATGGCGATGGCGCTGCGCCCGGACATCTCCGAAAGCAGGATGTTCCGGTGGTTTCCCACCTGCGCAGGAGAGATGTGTTCAAAGGAGGCGGTTGTCTTGCTGATGCCGTCCACGTGCATCCCGCCCTTGTGGGTAAAGGCGCTTTTCCCTACAAAGGGCATTTTGTGATCCAGGTGGATATTGGTGATTTCGGCAAGCACCTTCGCCGTTTTGGTGAGCAGGGGAAGATTCTCCTGCGGGATGCAGGAATAGGGGAGCTTTATTTGTAAATCCGGGATCAGGGTGGACAAATTGGCATTGCCGCAGCGTTCCCCAAATCCTAAAAAGGTGCCCTGTACATGGCGCGCACCCGCCTGGACCGCCAGAATGGTGTTGGCGGCGGCGCAGCCCACATCGTTGTGGCAGTGGATGCCCAGCGGAACCTGAGGGGGAAGGGCGGCGCGCACCTGAGAAACCACCGGCGTGATGTCCCCCGGCAGGGCCGCGCCGTTGGTATCGCACAGGATAATGGTGTCAGCACCTGCCTGCACTGCCGCCAGCACCACCGAGAGCGCGTAGTCCTGGTTGGTGCGGTATCCGTCAAAAAAGTGTTCTGCGTCAAAAAACACCCGGCGTCCCTGCTTGGTAAAATAGCGGATGGTCTCTGCCACCATGCGCAGGTTTTCCTCCAGGGTGGTGTGCAGCACATCTGTCACCTGCATATCCCAGCTTTTTCCGAAAATGCACACGGTCTTCACTCCGCTGGCGAGAAGCGCCTGGCAGCCGGGATCCTCCTGAACCGTGATTCCCCGGCGGCGGGTGGCGCCGAAGGCCACCAGGCTGGCGTGTTTGAGGGATAAAGTCTGCGCCGCCTGAAAAAATTGCAGATCCTTTGGGTTGGAGGAGGGGTTGCCGGCCTCGATATAGGAAACGCCCAGCGTATCCAGCTGGCGCACAATGGCTAATTTATCGGAGACGGAAAAATTGATGCCCTCGCCCTGGGCGCCGTCCCGAAGGGTGGAATCAAAGATGGACACATTTTCGTTTGACATTGCACAGCCTCCCAAAACTCAGATTTCCTGCTGCTGAATGATGGCTTTGTTCACCGCGTTGACATAGGCTTTGATACTGGCCTCAATGATGTCCGTGCTCAGCCCGCGCCCGGTGATGACCCCATCGCCGGTTTTCAGGCGCACCACCACCTCACCCAGCGCATCCTCGCCCTCCGTGACGGATTGGATGCTGTAATTTTCCAGGGAATACCCTTTTTTTACAATCCTGTCAATGGCCTTGAAGGCCGCGTCAATGGGTCCGTCCCCTCTGGCCACGTGTTCCTTATCCTCGCCGTTTTCCATCTCAAGGCATACCACCGCCGTGGCGGAGATGACGCTGCCGCTGTTTACCACAAAGGTTTTAAGCCGGTAGGCCTCCCGGATGGGGGTGGCTGAGGAGCCCACCAGGGCCTCGATGTCCCGGTCGGTGATGGTGCGTTTGCGGTCGGCCAAAAGCTTGAAGCGTTCAAAGACCTCGTCCAGATGCCGGGAGGAGATTTGGTAGCCCATCTCAAAGAGGCGTTCCTCCAGGGCATGGCGCCCGGAATGCTTGCCCAGAACCATCCGGTTTTGATAGATGCCCACCTCCTCCGGGGATAGGATTTCATAGGTGCTGCGGTTGTTCATTACCCCATGCTGATGGATCCCCGATTCGTGGGCAAAGGCGTTGGCGCCCACAATGGGCTTGTTGCGGGGAACCGGCACGCCGGTGATGGTGGAGAGCAGCTTGCTGGTGCGGTAGAGCTGTCTCGTGCGGATATTGGTATCGATATGGTAGGTTTCCCTGCGGGTATGAAGCGCCATGACCACCTCTTCCAGCGAAGTGTTGCCGGCCCGCTCGCCGATGCCGTTGACGGTGCATTCCGCCTGCAAAGCACCCGCCCGCAGGGCCGCCAGGGTGTTGGCTACGGCACAGCCCAAATCATTGTGGCAGTGAATGGACAGGGTGACGTTTTGGGGGAGATGCTCCCGCAAATAGGAAACCAGTTCAAAAATCTCCTCCGGAGCGGCATAGCCTACGGTGTCTGTAATATTCAGGGTGCCCGCCCCCGCCTGGGCGGCAATCTGCAAGGCCTTGAGCAAAAATTCACGGTCGGACCGCGAGGCGTCCTCCGCGCAGAACTGGACATCCTCACACAGCCCCCGGGCATACCGGACGCTGGACTCGATGCGCTGCAAAACCTCTTGAGGGGACATCCTGAGCTTATATTCCATATGGATAGGGCTGGTGGCGATAAACATATGCAGACGGGGGGATGCCGCGTCCCTGAGAGCCTGTGCCGCCCTGTCAATATCCGCCTGAGTTGCGCGGCACAGGGCCGCTACCTGACAGGTTTTGATCTGGCGGGCAACGGCCTGCACCGCCTCAAAATCCTCCGGGGAGGCCATGGGAAAGCCAGCCTCGATGATATCCACGCCCAGCTGCTCCAGCTGGCGGGCCATCTCCAGCTTCTCCTTTAAATTCATGCTGCTCCCTGGGGACTGTTCGCCGTCCCGCAGGGTGGTATCAAAGATTTTTACTGTCCGGTTCAATGTTCTTCCCTCTTCCCAGTGTTACAGTCTTACCTCTATTATATCAAACTCCAAAGAAAAGCCAACTCGTTTTTTTGCACATCCCAGGAATTTGTCCCGCCGGATGGGAATTCAGGCTGTGAGAATGGCGTTTTATAATAATAACCTGCAAGAGTATGCGGGGCAGTACCTCCGTTTCCCATGGGCTCATACAGCGTTAAGAGAGTAATTGGAATCGGCTGTATGGCCTTTGTCAATGTGGAATGCCGCCGCCATGATATTCTCGGTTTCAGGCCCGTTTTCAGGAACTGCCGTACTCCTCATGGTTTGTGGGGGGATTGTGTGCTGCGCCTGGGAGAATAACGCCGTTGGATTTTATCGGGCAGGCGGCTGTTGCGCATAGGGAGACGGGGATGATTGCCTGTAGCCGGACAGTTGTCAGCAGCGGGCGCTTTCCTTGTGGGAAGGGCTTTTCCGATATTTTCTGAAAGTGATGCGGCAGCGGTTGAAAGAGGAGGGAAAATCGGGTATAATAAAAGCACTATTTTGGTGTATTTTGAGAGGCGCCGGCGAATTCTGCAACAATCAGCGCCAAGTTCATCGGAAAGCCGCCTGTGAAGCCGGGGCAAGCCCCATCTATGGGCTGACAGGGGATTGGCGCTCCTCCAAAGGCTGTGGAAAGCAGCGTGCGTGCCGCCGGGCTGCCTGATGGGATAAACCGGGGGAAAAGTGGTTGACCGGATACAAAATGCTCAAATGAAAAGACGCGGCGGATGCCTAGGGCATCGCGTGCAGGGAAGGGGAACTATTATGAAACAGTCTGTTCAGGAAAAGGCGATGCTGGCAGTGGAGGCCTTGGAGCGGGAATATCCGGACGCGGTTTGCTCCCTGGAATACCAGGTACCCCATGAACTTTTAATCTCCACCAGGCTGGCGGCTCAGTGTACGGATGCGCGGGTCAATATCGTCACCAAGGATCTCTTTGCCAAATACCGCAGCATCGAGGATTTTGCCAACGCGGATATTGACGAGGTAAAGGCGATTGTCAAGCCCTGCGGCTTTTTTAATACGAAAGCCCGGGACATTGTGAATATGTGTAAAAAAATAATGGAGGATTACAACGGCCAGGTTCCGGACTCCATTGAGGAGCTCACCAAGCTGCCCGGTGTGGGGCGCAAAACTGCCAATCTGGTGGTGGGGGATATTTTCGGCAAGCCCGCAGTGGTGTGCGACACCCACTGTATCCGGATTACCAATTTGCTGGGGCTTACCACCACCAAGGATCCCGGCAAATGTGAAAAGGAGCTGCGGCCCATACTGCCGCCTGAGAAATCCAATGATTTCTGCCACCGGCTGGTGCTCCACGGCCGGGCGGTCTGTAAGGCCAGGCGCCCGGACTGCGCCGGCTGCTGTATGCAGGAGTTCTGCGACTATGCCCTCAGCCGCCTGCAGACAGCCGGGGAAGCCTGATTGTGTAGCCCTGTGCTATCAAGGAATCGGTTACGCGGCAGCCGAAAGGCCGCGGCACCTTTTGTGCAGCAGGATTTCGCCGCAGCAGGTTCGCATACGCAAACCTCATCTGCTGTAAAACCCTCATTTCACAGAGGCTTTCGGACGTTATGTCCGACTGCTCAATATGGTATACCGTAATCAATTTTACTTCTGTCTATGATAGTTCTGCTGTAACAGGGAGGTAAAATCAAATCAGCCTTTGTTTCAATCGCCGCTGCCGCCATTCGGTTGTCAAAACCGGATGGCTTTTATTTTTTAAGAGATATCCTCCCGGCATAAAGCGTTGAGGCTCCGGCTGTTTGAGGCAGGATTTTCCGCAATCCTGATATCAGCCCGCCAGTTCTAGGAGCCCAGCGGCAGCCATACCATTATAAGCGGGGCTGACGGCGCTGTTTTCATGTATCTCCGGCAAGGCGGCCCGGACGGTTTCAGGTGCGCAGACACAGCGGGCGGGCCTGCGGAAAATGCGAAAATTGGCTGATTGCGCATATTCTCTCCAATGAGGCCGGGGATTCATAGGGAAAGGTCTGGTAAAAGATACAAAGTTTTCCGTCGAAGCTTGACGGTGGGAAGTTCCAATAGTAGAATTGGCTTTATTATATTATTATGTTAATGTGTAGAAGTGGAGGAGAAGACGATGAGCCGAGTTTACAATTTTTCGGCGGGCCCTGCCGTATTGCCTGAGGACGTCCTGCGCGAGATGGCGCAGGAGATGATGGATTACCGGGGATGCGGAATGTCCGTAATGGAGATGTCCCATCGTTCCAAGGAGTTTGAAACGATCCTGGAACAGGCGAAAGCGGATCTGCGGGAGCTGTTGGGAATCCCCGAAAACTACGAGGTGCTCTTTATTCAGGGCGGCGCGCATCTGCAGTTCGCAATGGTGCCCATGAACCTGATGAAGAACCGGGTTGCCGACTATATCGTCACCGGGCAGTGGGCCAAGAAGGCCCTGAGCGAGGCAAAGCTGTATGGAACCGCCAATAAAATCGCCACCTCTGAGGATGAGACCTTCTCCTACATCCCGGACTGTTCGGATTTACCCATCAGTGAGAACGCGGACTATGTGCACATCTGTGAAAACAACACCATCTACGGGACCAAATTCCACACCCTGCCCAACACCAAAGGCAAGCCCCTGGTGGCGGACGTATCCTCCTGCTTTCTCTCGGAGCCCATGGATGTGAGCCGGTATGGGCTTATCTACGGCGGCGTGCAGAAAAATATCGGGCCGGCGGGTATGGCCATTGTGATTATCCGAAAGGATTTGATTTCCGAGGAGACCCTGGAGGGTACTCCTACCTATCTGAAGTACAAAATCCATGCGGATGCGGGCAGCCTTTACAATACCCCCAACTGCTACTGCATCTATGCCTGCGGCAAGGTGTTTGAGTGGCTCAAGCGCATGGGCGGGCTGAGCGCTATGAAAAAAATCAATGAGGAAAAGGCCGCTGTACTGTATGACTTTTTGGATCACAGCAAGCTGTTTCATGGAACCGTCCGCAAAGAGGATCGTTCCCTGATGAATGTGCCGTTTGTGACAGGAAGTAAGGAACTGGACGGCCGTTTTGTGGAGGAGGCGAAGCTCGCAGGGCTCCAGAACCTCAAGGGGCACCGCAGTGTGGGCGGAATGCGGGCCAGCATCTATAACGCCATGCCTATCCAGGGAGTGAAGGCGCTGGTCGCCTTCATGGAAAAATTTGAAAAGGAGAACGGCTGAAATGTATCAGTATCATTGCCTGAACCCCATTGCCGCCTGCGGCCTGGAACAATTTACCCCGGACTACACCAGCGTTTCCGCACCCCAGCAGGCCCAGGCTATCCTGGTGAGAAGCGCCAGTATGCACGAGCTCCCTCTTTCTGAAACCGTTTTGGCGGTGGCGAGAGCGGGCGCCGGCGTCAACAATATCCCTTTGCAGGACTATGCCGCCCAGGGAATCGTGGTATTCAATACCCCTGGCGCCAACGCAAACGGCGTCAAGGAGCTGGTGCTGGCAGGCCTGTTTCTAGCCTCGCGGGATATTATCGGCGGAGTCAACTGGGTGCAGTCCCAGCGGGAGCATGAGGATATTGCCAAGCTGGCGGAAGCACAGAAAAAGCAGTTTGCGGGCCAGGAAATCCAGGGGAAAAAGCTGGGAGTCATCGGCCTGGGCGCCATCGGTGTGCAGGTGGCCAACGCCGCGGCCCATCTGGGCATGGAAGTGCTGGGCTACGACCCCTATATCTCCGTGGACGCGGCCTGGAATCTCTCCAGAAGCATCCGGCGCATCACCAATGTGGCGGATCTCTATGAGGAGTGCGATTATATCACCATTCATGTGCCTCTTTTGGATTCCACGAAGCGGATGATCGACAAAACCGCCATTGCCAGGATGAAGGACGGCGTGGTGGTGCTCAACTTCGCCAGGGATCTGCTGGTGGACGAGGAGGACATGGTGCTCGCCCTGCAAAAGGGCAAGGTGGCGCGGTATGTGACAGATTTTCCAACGCCTGCCACCGCGGGAGCCAAAGGCGCCATTGTCATTCCCCATCTGGGGGCCTCCACGCAGGAATCGGAGGATAACTGCGCGAAAATGGCGGTCAAACAGCTGCGGGACTATCTGGAAAACGGGAATATCAAAAATTCCGTCAACTTCCCCAACTGCGATATGGGGATTTCCAGCTACCCTGCCCGGGTGACCATTGCCCACAAGAATGTAAAAAATATGATAGGCGCCTTTACCTCGGTTTTCTCTGAGGAAGCGCATAACATCGGGAATATGATCAATAAAAGCCGGGGCGAATATGCCTATTCCATGTTTGATCTGGAGTCCCCGGTGAGCGGCCAGCTGCTCGAGAAGCTGCGGGCGGTAGACGGCGTTTTAAAGGTAAGGGTGATCGGGCATGGTGACGCTTAAGCCCTTTCGGGCCATCCGGCCTAGGGAGCAGCTGGCTTCCCGGGTAGCGGCGCTCCCCTATGATGTCTGCAGCCGCAGCGAGGCAAAGGCGGAAGTGCAGCGGGAACCGCTGTCCTTTTTACAGGTGGACCGCGCGGAAACCACGCTTCCGGATAGTGTGGGCACTTATGACAGCCGGGTTTATGAGCGGGCCGGGGAACTCCTGTGGAGGATGGTGGAGGAGGGCGTTTTGGTCCGGGATCAAACGGATGCCTTGTATCTGTATGAGCTGACCATGGATTCCAGGGTTCAGACGGGATTGGTGGGCCTTGCCAGCATCGACGACTATCTGGGCGGCGTGATCCGGGAGCATGAAAAGACCCGTGCGGACAAGGAGGAGGACAGGGTGCGCCATGTGAGCGCCTGCCATGCCCAGACGGGACCCATTTTTCTAGCCTATCGCCGGGCTGCCGCGGTGGGTGCGGTGGCCGCCCAGCAGAAAAAGAATCCCCCCATCTTTGATTTTCTCGCGCCTGACGGCGTGCGCCACCGGGGCTGGAAAATCAGCGGAGAGGAGCCCATTCGGCTGCTGACACGGGCCTTTGCCGATTTGCCGGAGGCCTATATTGCCGACGGGCACCACCGGGCCGCCTCCGCAGTGCGGGTTGGGCTGCAAAAGCGCCGGGAACTCCCGGCTTATACAGGCGCGGAGGAGTTTAACTATTTTCTGTCCGTTTTTTTCCCGGATGAGGAGCTCCGCATCCGGGACTATAACCGGGTGGTGCGGGACTTAAACGGCTGTTCTCAGGCGGATTTTTTAAATCGCGTGCGGGAAAACTTTTGGGTGGAGGAGCTGCCCTGCGCCGCGCATCCCAGCACTAAAGGCTCCTTTTCCATGTTTTTGGGCGGCCGCTGGTATTCGCTGCGAGTCAAACAGCCGCCTGTGCCGGGGGATCCTGTGGCGTCCCTGGATGTCTCTGTCCTGCAGGAAAAACTGCTTTGCCCTGTTTTGGGGATAGAGGATCCGAAAACCGATGATCGCATTGATTTTGTGGGCGGCATTCGGGGGCTCGAAGAGCTGGAGCGGCGGGTGAACACGGATATGAAGGTGGCCTTCGCCCTGGTTCCCACCTCTATCCAGGAGCTCTTTGCCGTGGCGGACGCGGGGCTGCTGATGCCCCCAAAATCCACATGGTTTGAGCCGAAGCTGAGAAGCGGGCTCTTTATCCATGAAATTGAAGAGTGAGAAGAAAGATACATAGGCTGCGGTTCTGCGCTGGCCAAGTTAGGATATGGTTCCTTCAGCCTGAACGGAGAAAGCGCCGGATGTGGAATTTCCACGGTCCGGTGCTTTTTATATTATGGACATTTCCGGTAACCATAATAACGACCCCTGGTTTTATGGGCGCCAGGAGCGTTTGGCAAACAGGGAACGAAACCTGTCATAGAGCGGATGAAACGGTGCGCCCCGGGTCCTGTTTTGTGGCCTCAAAAATTCCAATGGAAAGCCCGGAAAAGAAACACAGCGGTTTTTCAGGCCATAGGGCGCCGGCTTTGTTCGGCTTATGTGGCAGCAGAGCCCCAGAGCTTCGGTTTTATGCGGTACAGCCGAAACCCGGCTGGGAAGG
Organism: Marvinbryantia formatexigens; assembly: GCA_021771035.1. Taxonomy (GTDB): domain Bacteria; phylum Bacillota; class Clostridia; order Oscillospirales; family Ruminococcaceae; genus CALXEM01. Next base: position 114,070 of record JAETPU010000007.1, read on the forward strand.
AAGGGCTTCTCGAACAAATCGGATTATAGTTTTAGGATTGGCTACACGGAGCATGGAACCGGTGTTTTTTCTACAACCAATCGGTTACGTATCGGGCTAACCCGTTGTGCGGCACAATATGCTGCGGCAGATTCGCATCCGCAAACTTCGTTTGCGGATAAATCTCCATTCCGTGGGGTTCGTCAAACTTGAGGCCCAGCTGTGCGGTAAGCTGCTACTTATCGGCCACGATGCGGCAAGGACTCACATTGGCCCGCATAGCAGGGAACGATTCAAACTCTCTTTGAGCCGGCCAATTTTGCTACAGCAAAAACGTGCGGTGTCAAATGCCGATTGAACGTTACGTGATAAAAATTCAAATTTTTTCAGAATTTCACAAACGCATTATCAGGTATATTCTTTTTTGCGGCGGTCAAACTAGTAATGAAATCCGGTGTCCAACCGGTGAGGATACCGGAGAAGTTAGAAAAATTTCAATTTTCACCGGAGAAAAGGTGGCTAAGAATCATGGCTAAGAATCAGAAAAACCAGAACAATAAGAATGAATCCATCCTCAACAGCACTTCGGATATTCTCAACCAGAGAAACCAGGAGGAGAATTCCAACCAGAACAACCAGTCTTCTCAGAACCGCAAAAACAACAATGCCCAGCAGAAAAAGCGCAACCAGAATTACGAGGGCTAGTGTTTTAGGAAAAACCGCAAAAAAACAGCCGGAATTCATTTCCGGCTGTTTTTTACATATGACTGTTTTGAAACAGAATCAGCGGCTGTGCCATAGAGGCGAAACGGTGTTCTCATGCTGTACCAGGTGAAGGTGAGCCGCCGGCTATCCTCCTGGGACAACTGGCGTGATTACTGCAATCGGCAGACTAATTTTACATTTTATAGGACAGACGGCATCATTTGGGGCAGATTCAGCTCCTCTTTAGAGGCCCGGCCGCTTTTTTTGATACTGCCGGGCAACCCCTAAAAGAAATCCCGGGCCCGCCGTACGGGGCGCAGGCGGGTATACATCCCAGCTGTTATTCGCCGTCAGAAGCCTGAGGCGCTTCTTCGTCCCGTTTTGGCAGCACTGCCGCCCTCACAGTGCCAACCCTGCGTTCCTCCATATCCAGCACCTGCAGCGCAAGATTGCCAAGGCGCACCAGGGGATGCTCCTGCGGGTTGGGGAAGTGGCCCAGCTGTTCGATAATGTAGCCGCCGATGGTGTCGTAATCACTGTCCTCTTCCATTTTGATATCGAAATAGCGTTCGATTTCCTTCATGGAGGTGGCACCGTCGATCCGGTATTCCCGTTCAGAGACCTTCTGGATCTCCTCAGGCTCATTGTCGTATTCGTCCTGCATATCGCCTACAATGGATTCCAACAGATCCTCCATGGTGACCAGCCCGGCGGTTCCGCCGTATTCGTCTACCACCACAGCCATCTGAATCCGTTTGGATTTCAGGGTTCTGAAAACTTCCCGGCAGGGGCTTGCCTCCGGTACATACAGGGCATTGCGAAGAAAATTCTCAATTTGAAATTGATCGCCGCCTTGTCCGGAGGAGAGGACCCGCAGCAGATCCTTGACATAGAGAATGCCCACAATATCGTCGATATCCTCCCGGTACACCGGGATACGGGAATATCCCTCCCGCAGGGCCAGCTCCACAATGGCCTGAAGCGGTGTCTTTTCCTCGATGGAAACCATATCGGTGCGGTGGGTCATCACTTCGCCTACAGTGGAATCGTCGAATTCGAAGATGTTGTTGATCATCTTCTTTTCGTCCTCGTCGATAGCGCCGCTTTCGTTGCCGACATCCACCATCATGCGGATTTCCTCTTCGGTGACCTCCTCCGGTTCATCCTGGCTGCGGATTCCGAACAGGCGCAGGATTGAGTTAGTGCTCCAGGACAAAAAGGCCACAAAGGGCTTTTCAAACCGGTAAATCCAGTTGAGAGGCCTGGCGATGGCAAAGGAAATCTTCTCATACCGGCTCATGGCGATGCGCTTTGGAATCAGTTCGCCGAACACCAGGGTGAAAAAGGACAGGATAATGGTGATGAGCACCAGGGATACGCCGCGGATGATGGCTGGGGAAACCGGGACTCCCCGCAAGAGATAGACCAGGTATTCCGCAAAGGTATCCGCCGCCACAGCGGAGGCCAGAAGCCCCGACAGGGTGACACCCACCTGGATGGTGGCTAAAAATTTGGAAGGATCCCGCAGCATCCCCTCCAGAATACGGGCGGTGCGGTTGCCCTCCTGGGCCATGCGTTTGATTTTGTTGTCGTTGAGGGATACGACTGCAAGCTCGCTCATGGCAAAAAATGCGTTGATTCCAATGAGCACAAGCAGTAAGAGCAGGTATCCCCATAGGTTGCCGTCCGGCATACTCAGTCTCCTTTTTTTGATTTTTTGAAGATAAATATTGTTTCTATCGTTTATAGTATCGGAATTTCCATCTCCTGTCAAAGCTGAAAAGAGGGGCCAAACCGCGCATTTTTTTACTTGGGAGGTGATTGCTTGAAACTATCCGATAGGCTCTCGTTCTGGCTCGCTCAAGCGCATTCGCACCGGCCCGCAGATCGATTTGTTGTTTCTTAGCCGTGAAGAACAGGGGACTTGCCGGTATTTTCTCCACAAAGGAGAACCCCGGCACGGACAGACATACGCTGCCCTGCCTGGAATTTGAGGCAGAATCTGAGCGGCAGAGAAAATTAACTTTTTCTGGAAAACTTTTGTTTTTTGCGGGAGTGTGGTATAATAACCTCACGCTGTTATCCAAATCAAAGATTTGGACAGCTGAGAGAACATTGAACCACGGGTATGAAAGCTCCGCTTTCTTTTTTATGGTATAATAAACGCAAATAGCGGTAAAAACGGCATTAGCCGTTTTTGTGGATGCGTTTCTTTTACCGTGCTGGTAGCAAGCCGATAGGCGGCTTGCCTTTATGGTATAATAAACGCAACAAAGGATAAAACGGCATTAGCCGTTTTTGCAGATGTGTTTCTTTTACCGTTCTGGTAGCAAGCCGATGGACGGCTTGCCTTTATGGTATAATAAACGCAACAAAGGATAAAACGGCATTGGCCGTTTTTGCAAATGTGTTTCTTTTACCGTTCTGGTAGCAAGCCGATGGACGGCTTGCCTTTATGGTATAATAAACGCAAATAGGGATGAAAACGGTATTGGCCGTTTTTGCAAATGCGTTTCTTTTACCGTACTGGTAGCAAGCCGATGGACGGCTTGCCTTTTATGGTATAATAACCTCACGCCGTAAACTGAAGCACAGCTGTAGACTGCGTAGTTCGGAATGGGATTCCGAACTACAGAGAGAACATTGAACCACGGGTATGAAAGCTCCGCTTTCTTTTTTATGGTTTAATATTCGCACAAGGTGCGGATATGCAATCATCTTCGATAATGCAATCATCCATGATAATGCAATCATCTTCGATGATTGGGGGAGTTTCGCTCACCGGCCATCGCCGCCCGAAGGGTAACCAGGGAGTTCCTGGTCAGAACAGAACGCCGTGGTTATGCCGGAATGATTCACAGGGATAACGCATACAGAAAATGAGGAGCCGCCGCGGGCCCGCAAGGCCGGATAGGCTCATAAGGCCCGGTGCAGCACGCATCGCCGCGCAGAAAGGAACCGTATCATGACAGATTTTTTAACCTTTGCGCTCTCGCGCAGAAGCATTCGGAAATTTGAACCCACCCCCATTCCGGAAGAACATATCCGGGCTATGGTGGAGGCGGCCCACTGCGCGCCCAGCGGCTGCAACAGCCAATGCTGGCAGTTTGTTGCCGTCACGGGGCAGCCCATGCGCGAAAAGCTGGCCCAGGCTGTCCGCGAGGGGATCCGCAGCTTTTTTGAAGGCACTGAGCTGGCGGATGACGAAGCCTTTCTGCAGGGCCGCGAGAAGGCGTTTACCTTTTTTCAGAGGGCGCCGCTGGTCTTCCTTGTGTTTTTGGATCATATGGACTATTATGAAAAAAAGACACTGGGCGTCTATGAGCGCAGAGGGATTGGCCACCGGGACATGATGGACCGTATGGGATACCCGGATGTTCTGTCCGTGGGCGCGGCGGTGGAAAACCTCCTGCTCCAGGTCCAGCAGCTGGGCTATGGCGCCTGTTGGATGAACGATCCCATCATGGCGGAAAAACAGATAAAAGCCGCTGTAGGGGCAGACGATTCTTTGCGTCTGATGAGCGTCATACCCGTGGGAGTTCCCGCCTATACACCGAGGGAAAAGGTACAGAAGCCTCTGGAACAGGTTTTGAGGATCCTGTAACCAATCACAACTAGAAAGGGAGAACAAGTCCATGTTTATCATCGAAATACTCAAGGCCATTTTCCTGGGAATTGTCCAGGGAATTACAGAATGGCTTCCCATCAGCAGCACCGGCCATCTGATTCTGTTTAACGAGTTTATCCATCTGAACTTTTCGGATGAATTTTTCAATATGTTCAAGGTGGTCATTCAGTTCGGCTCTATCTTAGCGGTGCTGACGCTGTATTTCCACAAGCTGAACCCCTTCTCGTTCAAAAAAACGCCCCATGAGCGCAAAGATACCGTGCTTTTGTGGGTGAAGGTGCTCATTGCAACGGTTCCTGCCGGAATTATCGGCCTCTTGTTTGACGATGTGATTGATTCCACGCTCAGCACCCCCTATGTGATTGCGGCAACGCTGATTATTTACGGTGTCCTGTTCCTGATTGCAGAGAGCCTGAACAGAAAGCCGAAGATCAATTCTTTTGCTGATATGACCTATACAACGGCGCTGATAATCGGCGTATTTCAGATGCTGGCGCTGATTCCGGGAACCTCCCGTTCCGGCGCCACCATTGTGGGCGCGGTTTTCCTGGGCTGCTCCCGGTTTGTTGCCGCGGAATTTTCCTTCTTTATGGCGATTCCGGTTATGTTCGGCGCGAGCCTGTTAAAGCTTGTACGGATGCCTTCCATGACGGGCCCCGAGTGGATTATCCTCTTGGTGGGGATGCTGGTGGCCTATGTGGTCTCCGTGTTTGTCATCAAGTTCCTGATGGATTATATCAAGAAGCACGACTTCAAGGTGTTCGGTTACTACCGCATCGGGCTTGGTATCCTGGTTTTGATTGTTTTCCTTTTCTTTATTAAATAGGATTCAGCGCACAGCCGCCCGCCTGTCACACAGGCGGGCTTTTTCTATCGGCAGCCGCTCCTAGCGCATAGCTGCTTTTTGCCGGGAAGCTGCGAGGGATTCTCCGGCGGCGGATGGCGCCCGGGGCACACAAGAAAAACGCTCCCCCATCCAGAGATTGAAGATGGATACAGGGATCTGGAAAGCCCGAAAAAATCTCCCGGGTACATCGGGGCGCGGGCTCAGAGAGGTGATTTGCCGGACGCGGCAGGGAATACCAAAGTCAATGAACTGGAAAAAATGCCACTGGCGCCGCTTTAGAGTAGGCTCTGAATTGGAAAAAACGGCTTTTGGGGGTGCGTTGGATAGGGATGACGCCCGCCTGGACGGCTGATCATGCGGCATTGCGGCGCAGGATGGCTCAGGCTGCGGAGCCCCCCGCTGGCTGCGGGAAGCCTTCCAGTAAAAGAACATTGTCCATAGTGAAAAAATAATACAAAAATACCTTGCAAAAGGGAAATGCTTTGGGTATGATGGAGAAAAATACGCTGTGGTTTAAAAAAGGAGAAAAGAATATGGAACAGATAATCCTGGCTTCCCATGGGAAAACCAACTGGAGTATCGTGGTGCCGGCGGATGCCAGCCCCTCCCAGCGGCATGCAGCGGAGGAGCTTTACCGGTTCCTCTTTGAAATTTCCGGCGCGCGCCTGCATATCCGCCAGGAGAGCGAGGCGAAAGGGGAATGGGAAATTTATGTGGGGGCCTGTGCTCTGGTCCAGGCTCTGGATCCCTCTTTGGACATTCCGTCCCTGGGCAAGGAGGGCTTTGTCATCCAAACCTATGAAAAGGCAATTGTCATTGCGGGCGGACGGGAGCGGGGAACGCTCTACGGGGTCTACAGCTTTTTGGAAACCTATCTGGGCTGCCGCTGGTTTACCCAGGAGGTCAGCCGGATTCCCCGCCGGGATACCGTTGCCATCGGGGCTATCCGGGAGCGCCAGGTACCGGTTTTAGAGCAGAGAGACACCTATTTCGGCGCCACTGAGGATGGAGACTGGTACGCCCGCAATAAGGTGAACGGGCACAGCTGCCACCTGGATGACATCCACGGCGGACGCCTGGAATATGAGGGCTTTGTCCATACCTTTTATAAGCTGGTCCCGCCGGAGGAATATTTTGACGAGCATCCCGAATATTTTTCCCTGGTGGACGGCAAGCGGATCCGGGAAAAGGGGCAGCTTTGCCTGACAAATCCGGATGTGCTGAACATTGTGGTGGAAAAAATCAAGGACTGGCTGCGCAAAAACCCCAAGGCCTCCATCGTCTCCGTATCGCAGAACGACTGCTATAACCCCTGCCAGTGTGAACACTGCCGCCAAATTGACGAGCGGGAGGGCACCTTTGCCGGGAGTCTGCTGACCTTTGTCAACAAGGTGGCCGAGGCGATAGAACCGGAATTCCCCGATGTAGCTATCGATACGCTGGCGTATCAGTATGCACGCAAGCCTCCCAAGACGCTCAAAGCGCGGCATAACGTCATAATCCGGCTTTGCAGCATCGAGTGCTGCTTTGCCCATCCGCTCGAGGAGTGCGATTACATCGCCGCCTGCGGCAACCGCCTGGGAACCTCCAACTCCTTTGTGGAGGATATCCGCAGGTGGGGTGAAATATCCGACAGGCTGTATATCTGGGACTATGTGGTGAATTTCGATAACTTTTTGCAGCCCTTCCCCAATTTCAATGTGCTGCAGCCCAATATTCAGTTCTTTGTGAAACACCATGTCAAGGGCCTCTTTGAGGAGGGCAACTATACCCCCGGCGGTTTTGTGGAACTGGGGGAGCTGCGCCAATATGTGCTGGCAAAGCTGATGTGGGATCCCAACTGCAACGTGCGCCGGCATATCCGGGAATTCATGGCCGGGGTATACGGGATGGCGGGCGCTGCGCTGCTGGACTATTTTGATCTGCTGCACGAGCAGGTGGCGGCTCCGGACACCCATCTGGGCATTTATGACGAGCCCACCGCCGCCTATCTCTCCGAGGAATTTATGCTGCGTGCGCAGGAACTCTTTGACGAGGCCTGCCGCCTGGCAGACACCCCTCAAATCCTGGAACGGGTGAAGAAAGCGGAGCTTTCCCTGGAATTTGTACGCCTGGCCAGAATGCCGCTGGAGGCTCAGGGCCGCGTCCAAGCTGTGGAGGAGTTTTTCCAGAAGGTCGAGCACTTCGGCATTGCCAGAATCCGGGAGTGGTATCCCTGGGAGGTCTCCCGGGAGAAGATGCTCAAGGGTGAGCTGTAGCCGCACGCGTATTGCTCCACAAGGACATACTGTTTGAGGAAACGCCGATGGGAGGAGTTTGAATTGACAAGGAAAACCGCTGTGCCGATTGCCATCTGCCTGACCGGTCTTGTAAAATACATCATAAACCTTCCCGCCTTTATTTGGCAGGCGCATCTGTTTGGAAACATACTGGTAGGTCTGTTCTTTTTGGATATTCTGGTGGATTTACTGGATTCGGGAAGGGCGTCCCGTATTCTGCGGTGGTGTCTGGCGTCGCTTGCGCCCATTGGGCTATTGGGGATATTGACGGTACGCCAGGCGCTTCAGGCGGCGCTTAGAAAAGCTGTAAGCGGAGCGCTTATGATGGAGGACACCCTTGCACAAATAATCCTGCAGAGGTTCGACAACTTTTTGCTTTTTTTCATTTTAGCAGTGATTGCTGTCTGCCTGTTGTTTCTGCTTGGCTTAAGATATCAAAAAAATTGGACGGTTCATAATTTGGGTTCATGCCTGATTGTGACGGCGGTGCTGTTCCTTTTTGCAGGGATGGTCTATTCGTTTGCCTATCTCGTCAAGTTTTTTGATATGGGAAGTTTTATCGCTCTGCTAGCTTGCAGCGGGATTTTGCTCCTGCATGGGCTGCATAGCTGTGCGGTGAAAATAGCGAGCCCAAGTAAACTCTGAATGGCATCATCTGTGCAGGGGATTTCTGGGAATACGGCTTCGTCATAAACAACGCCTGGCCTTCTGATTGTTAAAGTAAAAATGATTGGCCAAAAGCCCTTTAAACCAATACGCACAACAGCACCCCATTTGTTTTCAGTATCTTATACTGTGTCACAAATGAGGTGCTGCTTTTTTGGCTGCGCGTCTGTTTTAAGAGCATATTTCCCACGGCGATATGGGGAAAAGACATCCGCCGCTGCGGTTCGGGCATCTTCCGGAGGGCCTATTCTCCATATCTCCCGGGAGAAGCCGGGGCTGTGCCCTTTGGGATCGATTGGGCCTGCCAATTTGAACGGCGGGGGAATCGGGCCAGGCGGCCGTGTGGTACACAGGGGATGGAGCGGGTATCCCCACACGGGTTTTGCAGGCCCTATCCCTGGGAATGGGGCGTACGGATACTGTGGGAGTGGCGTCGGAAGTACCACAGGGCACAGCCCATCATCACAACGCTGATGGCGCCGTAGAGCAGAAACATGGCGTTCTGCATTCCGCCGTATAAAATGATGCAGGAACCCAGTATCGCCAGCGCCGGGTTGCCGTAGCCTCTCCAGAAACCCTTGATGGTGCCCCGGCGGGCCATGCGCATCACCTGTAAATACAGGATAATATAGGCCAGATAGTTCATCACAATGGAGATTTCCGACACATCGGAATTCCCCAAAAGAGAGAATTTCTGGGTCAGGTAGTGAATGAGCATCCAAAAGACGCTCAAAACAAAGGCAATAGCCACACTGGGCAGGGAGAGCCCATATGGTTCAGACACCCGGGAGATTCGTTGGGAAGCGGGAATCATATTGCGCAGAGCCAGAGAATAGGGATTGCGCATATTTCCCATTACCAGCCCGTTTACCGTCCCGGCCACGGAGATGATGACAAAGATTAAAATAATTTTAGCGCCCCAGGGCCCCAAGAGCTTCTGTGCGGCGGCGTACAGGTGGGCGTCCCCCATGCCTGCCAGCTGCTGCGGCCCCAGGTACAGACTCATGCCTACAAAGTACAGCACATAGGACAACAGGATAAACACAGGCGCTACCACTAAGGCAAGGGGAAGGTTGCGCCTGGAGTTTTTAATCTCATGGGCGATGCTGGTGGAGACAATCCAGCCGTCGAAGGCGAAGGCCACCGGGGCAATGGCGGCTAACCATCCGGCGGAATGCAGGGTTTGGGCAGGGGCGTGAAGCTCGGCGGGATTTCCAAAGAGAAGGCCGCAGACAGCAAACAAAAACAGCGGCAGCAGCTTGAGGACGGTGGTAGCGCCCTGAACCAGCCCGCCAAAGCGCGCCCACAGGGTGTTGACGGCAAAAAGCAGCGCCATGCCCAGCGCTCCGATGAGAATCTGAGTTTCCAGTGTGCCGTCCAACCCAAAGAGCATACAGGTGTAGATGCCGATCACCCAGGATACCACCGCAATCAGCGTGGGATAATAGACAAAGGTGTGAAACCAGCCGAAGGCGCAGGATATCCTGGAGGAACAGAACTCCTGAGCGTAGGTGATGATTCCGCCGGGTTTATCGGTACGGGAGGCCATTTCCCCTATGGAGAGGCTTCCAAACACGATACTGATAGCGGCAATACAGAATACCAGGACTCCCAGGGGAATACTGCCGCCGGTGTACAGGAGCACATCGTCGCTCTTAAAGAAGATTCCGGAGCCGATCACAGTCCCCACAATCATGGCGATAGCAGTGAACGGGCCATATTTTTTCTCAGAGTGAGGGGTGGCTTTTTTATTCATGAATCCTATCATATCCTCCGTTTTTTGCAGTATGATACTGATTATACCCATTATCAGGCGTTTTTCCAAGGATTTTTCATGATATTGCGGGAAAACCTATGGTTTTCATATGAAATGATAACCTCTCCGCTGTATTTTTGAACATTTAACCATACTGCCGCAGCGGGAAGGAGATCAAGCTGTTAGGTGGAGCAGGCCCCCATCCGGGCAAGGGGGGCCTGGCGCAGGCGCCGCCGGGAAAGGCGCGGCCCGGGCAGAACTGTAAAAAAACAGCCGGGTGGCTTCATTGACAGCCCCGGCAAAACAGGTATAATAAAAACGGGAATAAAATCCAACCATTTTTTAAAGGAATCATGAAATTAAATTTTGTTTTTATCGAGCCCAGCGGCAGATTCCGTGTTGTTTTTACGGCATGGATGTCAAAAATGAATGCGCTGCCCTGGTTGACGGAAAGGGTCCTCCGGATGCGGGGCATCCGGCCCTTTTGTACGCGGTAAACAATGATTTTCCAAGGAAGAAGGATAGAAAACCAATGATACTGGCAATTGATATTGGAAATACCAACATGGAATTCGGCGTGTGCGACAGCCAGCGGGTGGTGGCAACGTTTCGCCTGGGGACAAACCGGGACATCACCTCCGACGAGGTGGGGCTGTTTGCCAGCCAGTTCTTCCTGATTCAGGGACTGGATAAAAGCCAAATCCAGGATGTGGTCATCACCTCAGTGGTGCCGCAGGTGATGTATTCCGTCACCAATGCCATCAAAAAGTATTTTAACCGCACCCCTCTGATTGTGGGGGAGAACCTGCCCTTTCCCATTGCCAACCTCTATGACAATCCCAAGGAGGTGGGAGCGGATCGCTTGGTGAACGCGGTTGCCGCCTACCAGAAATACCATGCGCCCCTTGTCATCGTGGATTTCGGCACCGCCACCACCTTTGACGCCGTGGATGCCGACGGCGCCTATTTGGGCGGCGCTATCTATCCCGGCATCAAGATCTCCATGGACGCCCTGTTCCAGAAGGCCTCCAAGCTCCCTAGGGTGGAACTGGTGAATCCGGGGAATGTAATTGGAAAAAATACGGTAAACAGTATGCAGTCCGGCGTGATCTACGGCTATGTGGGCGCGGTGAAAAATATTGTGGAGCTCATGAAGAACTCCCTGGGCAGCGAAACCGTGGTGGTGGCCACCGGCGGGCTTTCCAAGATGATAGGCAAGGAGTCCGGCGTGTTCGACCATATCGACAAGACCCTCACCCTGGAGGGGCTGATGATGCTGTACCGCATCTACCGGGAGACACAGGAGGGTTCCGGGCGCTGAGCCTGCACCGCCGAAAACCGCCGGCTGTGCCGCGGGACTGCCGGTGCACTGTGTCATTTTTACCCCGAGCCCTGACAAAGGGGACCGAGATGCACATAACGCATTCCCGCTTGGGCCCTGTGGTTTCCCCAGAAGGGGACTTTAAGAACGCGATTTTCAACCTTTTTGGCTGCGCTGCCGGCGGGGGAAAGCACGCAAGGGCTCAATGTTCCGGAGAGTACCTGGAGCGTTTCTTCGATAGTTTCCCAAACCCATATACCGAGGAATCGGCGCAAAAAAAGAGCCGCCTGCCCGGGGAAGGGGCTGGCGGCCAAAGGGAAATAAAACTGGGGAAGTGAAAGGGTTAATGAAGGGAGTTGCGTGCTTGTCTTCCTTTTTCCGCTGGGAAGAACGGAACAAGGGCACGGGGGAAACCCCCATGCGGGATTGCAGGGGAAGCAATCCTTCGACAAGGATTACTATACCATAATTAGAAATATTTGTAAATCCTTTTTTTGGAAATTTTTAAAATTTCTTTTTTTGACCGCTGACAGTTGCTTGTCATGGGCAGGCGTCCCGAGGCCTTTGGACTATTGGCATCAGGAGAAGAAACCCCCAGTGCTCCTATTTTGCAGCACCAAGTGAACCCCATTCCCGGTTTGAACCGATGGACGGGTTGCGGGGCGGCCCTTGAGGGAGCTTGCTCTCTGGACTAATGCTGCCGGGGATTTTTCAGGTGCGCGATGGGCAGGCGGGGCGCCGAAGGGGAATACTCAGCCGCTGCCGGCTCGGCGGGCATCAAAGCGAATACAATAAGTGGGGTGGCCTGGGGCTCCCTCACAGGAAACCCGGCGGTGTGCCGCAAGGATACTGCGGAAAGATTTATCGTTGGCTGGAAGCGCCCGCAGGGCATATTTATATGAGAGTGAAAGTGAGAACAAGAGGAATGGATATCATTCATGCACGGCTTTATACCATGGCCGGCCCGGTGATTGAGGACGGTTACCTGCGAATCCGGGACGGCGTTATTGCGCAGCTGGGCCCTATGGAGGAATACCCCGGGGGCGCTCAGGAACAGCTGGATGTCAAGGGAAACCTGGTGTGCCCCGGCTTTGTGGACGCCCATTCCCATCTGGGAATTTGGGAGGATCAGCTGGATCACCAGGACGACACCAACGAGTGTACGGATCCCTGTACGCCTCAGCTCAGAGGGCTGGATGCGGTCAATCCGCTGGATCCATGTTTTCAGGAGGCGCTTTTGGCGGGGGTCACCACCGTGATTACCGGCCCGGGCAGCGCAAACCCCATCGGCGGACAGATGTGCGCTGTGAAAACCTGGGGACGCCGGGTGGACGATATGGTTCTCAGGGAGCCGCTGGCTGTCAAGTTTGCCTTTGGGGAGAATCCCAAAAATGTCTACCAGGAAAATAATCAGGCGCCCACTACCCGCATGGCAACGGCGGCGCTGATACGGGAGGAGCTGAAAAAGGCCCAGCGCTATTGGGAGGATTTGCAGCGTTCCCAGGAGGATGAGGAGATCGATCCTCCGGAATTTGATTTTAAATGCGAAGCGCTCATTCCGCTTTTGGAGGGGAAAATCCAGGCTCATATGCACGCCCACCGTACGGATGATATCTTCACGGCCATCCGGATCGCCAAAGAGTTTCATCTGGACTATGTTCTGGTCCATGCCACGGCGGGGCATCTGGCCGCGGATTTACTCAAAGCGGAAAACGCCCGGGTTATTTCAGGGCCGTTTTTGGAGTCCCGCGTGAAACCGGAGCTGGCGGATTTGAGCATCCGCAACCCGGTGCGCCTGATTGAGGCGGGAGTGCCCACCGCCATCTGTACGGATCACCCCTGCAAGCCCCAGCAGCTGTTGGCGCTCTGCGCCGCCTATACGGTGCGGGAAGGGATGGATCCTATGCAGGCGCTGGCGTGCATCACCAGTACGCCGGCTCAAATCTGCGGGCTGGACAGCCGTGTGGGAAGCCTGGCTGTGGGCAGGGATGCGGATTTGCAGGTGTATGAGATGGATCCGCTCTCGCTGATGGCCCGCCCGTGCATGGTGTTCTTAGAGGGCAGGCTGGTGGTAAAGGATTCAAAGCCGGTGCGGTGAGGCCGGGCCAAAAGGGGAAGGGTAACGATGAGAGAATTAAGCGTAGAGACAATCAGTCAGGCTGTGCGGGAACTGTGTATTAAAGCTAACCGGGTGCTGCCCGATGATGTAAAGGAGCAGATGCAGTGCGCCCTGTGCCGGGAGAGAGATCCCCTGGCCCGCAGTGTGCTGGGGGATCTGGTAGAGAATTTCCGGCAGGCCCAGGCGCTGTCCCTTCCGGTGTGCCAGGATACGGGGATGGCGGTGGTGTTCCTGGAAATCGGCCAGCAGGTGTTCCTCACCGGCGGGGATTTAACCCAGGCGGTCAACGAGGGGGTGCGCCAGGGCTATCTGCAGGGGCTGCTGCGCTGCTCGGTCGTTGAGGATCCGCTCAACCGGGAGAACACCGGGGACAATACCCCGGCGGTAATTCATACCCAGATTGTCCCGGGGGATGCTGTGAAGGTACTGGTGGCGCCCAAGGGGTTCGGCAGTGAAAATATGAGTTCCCTGAAAATGTTCACCCCTGCCGCGGGCCCCCAAGAGATTATCAGCTGGGTGGCGGACTGCGTGTGCGGTGCCGGAGGGAACCCCTGCCCGCCCGTCGTGGTGGGCGTGGGGATCGGCGGCACCTTCGAATATTGCGCGTACCTGGCAAAGAAGGCGTTGTGCCGCGGGCTCACCAGCCCCAACCCGAATCCCTTCTATGCCGATATGGAGCGGCAGATCCTTGCACGCCTCAATGAAACCGGCGTGGGGCCCCAGGGCTTCGGCGGAGACACCACCTGCCTGGGAGTGTGTATCGAAACCTATCCCACGCACATTGCCGGACTGCCGGTGGCGGTGAATATGGGCTGCCACGTGACCCGCCATGCTCAAATCGTTCTGTAAAGAAGCTGGCTTTCCATATGCTGCGGCGGTATCCGTACAGGAATCTGCAACCGCCTGCAGGGGCACAAGTAAAATTCGCTCACGGAATACGGCATAAAACCCGCCTGGGAGATTTCCCGGGCGGGTTTTGCTTTGCCGCTTATCTTGACCGTTGATCGGCCGGCTTTGCTTCCGACATCTCAAAAATGATATTCCATGATGTGTTCCCCTTTGCTATCGTATTTTCCGTTAAACTGGAAACCAATCTGCTGATAAAGTTTGATTGCATGGGGATTATTTTCATACACACTAAGATATACTGTGTCGCTTTGATATTCTGTATGCAATCTTTCAAGAAGTAAAAGTACCGACTGCTTTCCGTATCCTTTTCCCTGATACTTTTTGTCAATCAGTAGGCGATCCAGCCACAGCTGCCCCGGAACTGGTTCCGGAAAATAGCCGTACATGGCAAAACCTATCAAAATGTCGTTATCATAAATACCAACAGGCCGCCACAGCTCTAATTCGTCGGCTTCTTGCAAGCACTCGCTTACGCTCTCAATAAAACCCGCTTGTTCCGAAAAGACAGTCAAGCCCTCAACTTCCTTGCGGTTTTCGCCGCTTACTGACTTAAAATGTATTCTTTTATTATTCTTACTCATACTGTTTTCCTCTCTCTTAATTTTCATAGATAAAAAACAAAATGTCCTTTGGATTACCATTGAGCTGTAAGGTTACTTTCTCTGTTCCACACCGAAGCATATTCTGCCGTTCATAAAAGCCATAGTTGCAAGTGGTATCTGTATATACATAGAAATGCTCAATGCTCTCACTTTTCATATAGTTTAGAAAGCGGTTATACAATTCTTTACCAATTCCCAAACTGCGATACTCCGGATGTATGGCAAAAAAAGACAATTCGCCTCCGTAATCCTGTGACTGCGCGGACAGGAGCTTTTCATAAATTTTATCGACTTCCTTAAAAAAATCTCTTGCTCTGCGTCCTTCTGCTGTCAGGGAAAGCGTAAGTAAGTCCCATCTTGCCTGTATTTGAAACTTTAAGTGCCTATGGGAGCTATGAAGATGATTCCCCATAATAACCCCTATAGGCTTCCCGTTATCGAAAGCTACTTGCGTAAAAGTCTGCTCTGCCAGGCATAACCGCAAATAGGCGTTGGATAGTCTGACAGCAGTAGCAGGAGTATAAGTTTTTTCGTATCCCCATGTGATATTGATTATATCAGAGAGAGGTTTAAAATCTTGTGATAGATAAGGGCGATAACTAATTTTGTTCATTGAAATACCTCCTAAAAGAAAAAAAGAACCGGACAAAACAGGAAACATAACAACTGCCTTCCAACGAAACCGTACGCGGTAACATCATACGCAATTTGTTTGTTTTACCTATTTTGCTCGGTTCATGTAGATACGCCACATCACCTAATTGTCTTCAGCTTACTATAATTAAACAATTTTGTCAAGCAATGCCGGCTATTTCCGCCCTCGCTGTGGGTTTGGGTTTTCAGCAAGCCCCACTTCTGTGCAACCCTTTTGAGCCACTTCTTTTCTGCGTCTGACAGTTTCTTGTAATTCAGTTTGACATAATTTATAAATCACCAAACTGAATGGGAAGGCATAGGATAAGTTAGAACCTCCCGGGAGAGGAAACCCGTTTTCCAAAACACCGGGAAGTCAGGATTATGAAGAAAACGGGAGGAGCTTTCAGCGGCACACCTAAGGGCTTTGCCAAAAGAGGATGCCGGAGGGCTTTTCCTGATTGCTGGAACCTGAAAAGCCGGGAAACCCGGAATAAGACAGCCCCAAGAAAGGGAAAGGTGATGCAGATGGAAAGTGAGGTGCTCCGTCTGGAGCATATCATGCAAAAATACCAGGCGCCCAATGGAGAAATCACCGCCATACAGGATGTCAGCTTTTCTGTTAAGGAGGGTGAGTTTGTCAGCTTGGTTGGGCCCTCTGGGTGCGGCAAATCCACTCTGCTCTCGATTGTAGCGGGGCTAATCCCCGCCACCAGCGGAGAGCTGACGCTCTATCGTCACCCGGTCTGCGGAAACAGCCCGGAAATCGGATATATGCTGCAGAAGGATAACCTGCTGGATTGGCGCTCCATTTATAAAAATGTAACGCTGGGCTTGGAACTTCGGGGCATGATGACCCAGGAAAATATCGATTACGTTCTGGAACTGCTCAATACCTATGGCCTCTACGAATTTAAGGATAAATACCCCTCACAGCTCTCCGGCGGAATGCGGCAGCGGGCGGCACTCATCCGCACCCTGGCGATTCGGCCGAAGCTTCTGCTGCTGGATGAGGCGTTTTCCGCGTTGGATTACCAGACGCGGCTGGCGGTGACGGACGATGTATACCGGATTCTCAAGAATGAGCACAAAACGGCTTTGATCGTCACTCACGATATTCCGGAGAGTATCAGTATGTCCGACCGGGTTGTCGTACTGTCCAACAGGCCGTCCACCGTGCGCAGAATTGTTCCCATCACCTTCGGGCTGGAGGACAGAACTCCGCTGAAGTGCCGGGAACAGCCTGAGTTCAGCCGGTATTTCAATGAAATTTGGAAAGAGCTTGATGTCCATGTATAAGCCGATTGTATCAAAAGAACACGAAGTTTACCTCAAAAAAAGGAAGCGTAAAAAACTGATGATTCTGATTAGCCAAATCCTGATTGTGGTGTTGGGCATTGCGCTATGGGAAATTCTGGCCGACGTGGGGGTTATCGACAGCTTTATCATGAGCCAGCCCTCCCGGATTGTGGATACCTTTGCCAATTTGGCCAACAACGATCTGCTGACCCACCTGGGCGTGACCTGTTATGAAACCCTGGTAGGGTTTTTATTGGGAACCGTGATGGGCACCCTGACCGCCATTATCCTGTGGTGGAGCGAAACTCTCTCGAAAATCAGCGAACCGTTCCTGGTGGTGCTCAATTCCCTTCCTAAAATTGCCCTGGGCCCGGTCATTATTATCTGGGTCGGCGCCGGGACACAGGCCATCATTGTCATGGCCCTGGCCATTTCCCTGATTGTCACGATCCTGGAGATGCTCAACGGGTTTCTCAACACGGATAAAGAGCTTATCCGCATGGTGCAGACCTTTGGGGCCAACCGGATTCAGATCTTCACCAAGGTGGTGTTCCCCTCCAATATCCATACGCTGTTCAATTCCCTGAAGGTCAATATCGGCCTGTCGCTGGTGGGCGTGATTGCGGGGGAGTTCCTGGTCTCCAAGGCGGGGCTGGGGTATCTGATTGTCTATGGCGGGCAGGTCTTTAAGCTGGATTTGGTGATGACCAGCGTCATTATCCTGGCGGTGGTGGCCGCGCTCATGTACGAAGCGGTCGTACTGCTGGAGCGCTGGGTTACCCGGCGGCTCAGCCATACCGCCGCCCCTGCCAAAAAATAGGGCGCCTGCGGGCGCCGCCTGAGGCGTTCCGGGCCATGGGCTCCGGAAAGCCCGCGCTGGTTTTTAATGCTGGTTCATAGCGCTTGGATGGTACAACGCCCGGCGGGCTGCCCGAAAAAAGCTGAAAAACGTCTTTGCAGCGCCGCCGGCGGTTTTGCCGTCCATAGGCTATCCAATAGAGCCCAAGTACCCCAAACTTTATTAGGAGGAATGACTCAGTGAAAAAAAGCGGTAGAATTCTGGCACTGATTCTGGCAGGAGCGCTCACCGGCGCCCTGGCGGGATGCAGCTCCACCCAGAAGGAAGGCGAAAAAAAGCTGCAGACCATCAATGTGAGCGAAGTGACCCATTCCGTCTTCTATGCGCCTCAGTATGTTGCCATCAACAAGGGGTTCTTTGAGAAGCGCGGGCTCAAGCTGGAGCTTACGGACGGCCAGGGCGCCGACAAGGTGATGGCAGCGGTTCTCTCCGGGAGCATGGATATCGGCTTTGCCGGCCCTGAGAGCACGATTTACGTCTACAACGAGGGACGTCAGGATTATCCCAAGGTATTTGCCCAGCTCACCCAGAGGGACGGCTCCTTCCTGGTGGGGCGCGAAAAGGATGACTCCTTCACCTGGGATAAGCTGAGGGATAAGGTGGTGCTGCCGGGCAGAAAGGGCGGCGTGCCCTATATGGCCCTGGAGTATGTCATCAAGCAGAACGGCCTGGTCCCCGGCGAAACGGTGACTTTGGACGACAGCATCCAGTTTGCTCTGATGGCCGGAGCCTTTACAGCCGGCACCGGCGATTATGTGACCATCTTTGAACCCACCGCAACCGAGATGGAAAAACAGGGCAAGGGATACATTGTAGCCTCTGTGGGTGAGGAAGCGGGCGAAATTCCCTATACCGCGTATTTTACCAGCCAGAGCTATATGCAGGAGCATCCGGATGTGGTTCAGAGCTTTACCGACGCCATCTATGAGGGCCAGCAGTGGGTGAGCACCCACACGGCCAAGGAGATTGCCGAGGTCATTCACCCGTCCTTCTCCGATACGGATTTGGATGTTCTGGAGACCGTTGTGCAGCGCTACCTGGATATCGGCGCCTGGAGCGAAACGCCCGTGATGAAGGAGGAATCCTTCCAGCGGCTGCAAACGGTGATGGAGAGCGCCGGGGAGCTCAATCAAAAGGCTGATTTTGATAAGATTGTCGATAACTCCTTTGCGCAGAAGGCTGTGGAATCTGCAAAATAGTAAAATACAAACCATGGCGGCGGCCCGTCCGGGGAATACTCCGGGCGGGCTTATTGTCTGGTTTTTTGTATAGGCCCTGCAAACATTCATTGAAAAAACCATCCGGGTATAGTACAATGAACATAAAGATTGCGGATGTACCGGCTGGACTCTCAGTGGTTGCGCTGGCAGAAAAGGGGGAGGGCGAATGAAACGGCGAATTCATATCGGGCGCAACGCCTGGATCTGTCTTGGGTGTGCCGTGGTGGTACTGGGGCTGTTGTGGCATACCATGTTTCGCCTGACCGTTACCCAGGTGGACTTAGTGAGCCCCAAGGTGAAAAACCCCGTGCGTATTGTACAGCTCAGCGATCTGCGCGGGGCAAAATTCGGAAGGGACAACCATGTGCTCATAAACCAGGTGCGCCAATGCTCCCCGGACTGCATTGTGGTGACAGGGGATATCTATACAAACGGCGACCAGAAGGGGCGTTCTGTGGCCTATGATCTGATGCGCAGCCTGTGTGAAATCGCGCCGGTGTACTATGTGTCCGGGATGCATGACAACTCCAGGGTGAACCTGCGGCGGTTGCAGAAGGCGGGTGTGACGGTGGTGCAGAACCGGCAGGAATTCTTCATGGCCGGGGATACGCCGGTGCGTATTTATGGGCTGGGCGTGCGGCACGGCAATCCCAAGGTGGAAATCCACCGGATTTTCGGCGCGCCAGCCACGGATTCCCTGAATATCCTGATTTCCCATCGGGCGTCGGTGGATGAATTTGCCCAGTGGGGCGCCGATCTGGCCCTTTCCTCCAGTGTGAGGCGGGAACTTTTCCAGCTGCCCGGGCTGGGCCCCATTTATTCAAAGGGCAAGTGGTTCCCCTATCTCAATGGGGAACGGCCGGCCTATCACCGCGGGCTGTATACGGTGGAGGACACTCAGGTGTTTCTCTCGGACGGGCTGAATAAACCGGCTCTGCAGCGGCTGTTCCATCCGCCCCAGGTGGTGCAGATTACAGTTTATCCCCAATAGGGGCAGAAAACGGCAGGTTTTGGGGTATCCTAAAACCAGAGAAGAACGATACAGGAGGAATGCGGATCAGTGAATCACCCAGTCAAGCGGGCGCTCAGGCGGTGCTGCGGGATATTCTTGGCGGCACTGCTTTTTCTGTTTCCCGCAGCAGTTGTACCCAGGGCTCAGGAGGATGCCTCCCCGGGCCTGGACGAACAGATCAATTCCCAGGCGGCGGTGCTGATGGATGCGGCCACCGGGCAGATCCTCTATGAAAAGAATATGGACGACCGCCTGTACCCGGCCAGTATTACAAAAATTCTGACGGCGGTTGTGGCCCTGGAGGAGGGGGATCTCTCCGATACGGTTACCATGACCGGGGAGGCCATCGACGCCGTGGATCCCCAGAGCACCCATATTGCGCTCACCTATGACGAGCAGGTGCCCATGCAGGATTTGTTTTACGCCATGCTGATGATGTCCGCCAACGACGCCAGCAACGGGATTGCCGTCCATGTGGGGGGCAGCCTTGCGCATTTTGTGGAGCTGATGAATGAAAAGGCCCGGGAAATCGGCGCGGTGGATTCCCATTTTGTGAATGCCAACGGCCTGTACAGCCCCGAGCACTATACCACGGCCCGGGATATGGCGCTGATTACCCGGTATGCCTTGGGGTATCCTAAGTTTCGGGAGGCCTTTGGAAAGCTGACCTACACCATGCCTCCCACCAACAAGCAGAAGGACTCCCGGGAATTTTATACCCAGTCGGCCATGATGAACCCGACGCTGTACCATGACGATACCGTCACAGGGGCCAAGCTGGGCTGGACGGATGAATCCAAGCACACCATGGTGACCTTGGCCAAGCGGGATGGGCGGGAATTAATCTGTGTGGTGATGTACAGCCAGAAAAAATATGACAAATATAAGGATACGCGCCTTCTGCTGGATTATGGGTTTGACAATTTTGAGCCGGTGGAGGTGACGGTGCCCTCCAGCGGGGAGACGCAGATCCCGATTTTGGTGACCGGCCGGGATTTTGGGAACGCCCAGGTGACCGTACCCAGCCAGGTGACGGTATATCTGCACAGGGATATCGAAAAATCCACCCTGCGCGTCACGCAGAACCTGCCCTCCAGCCTCTCGGGGATCCCCAAGGAAAACGCCTATTTCCTCACCGTGAAATGTGAGGAGCCCAAGGGCAAGATGTATGGAGTGCTCCGGGAAATCCCACTGGCGGTGGACATTTCCTCGGAGGTATTGGCCCATCTGGAGGAAGCGCTGGTACAGTCTGCCGGGGCCCCGGTGTCCGCACCGCTGGAGTCCTCCCACCGGGTTTCCTGGATCGAAGCGGTGGGCTGGGGGCTGCTGTGCATGGTTTTAAGCGCCGCCGCCGTCATCTTCGGTATCCGGTTTTATAATTTGAAGATCCGCCCCTGGCGCAATCAAAGGCGCAAAAAGAATCAGCCCTGACAGAACTCCCCGGGAAAATCCAGTGGGCTGAAGGCTTTTTTGGACATACTCTTGTTGTACCGGCGGGTTTGTATTATAATGAGGGTTATAACTCAGCAAATAGTATCATAGGAGGAACGCAGAATTATGCAGAGAGTAGAGATTGCAGCGCTCTGCCAGCAGGCTGAAAGCCTGGCGGAACAGTCCGTCACAGTCTGCGGTTGGGTCAAGACTATCCGCGATTCCAAGGCCATTGGTTTCATCGAGCTCAATGACGGGAGCTGTTTTGAGAATCTTCAGGTTGTCTTTGAGGACGCAAATCTGGAGAATTATAAAGAGATCGCCAAGTTGAATGTGGGTTCTGCCATCCAGGTACAGGGCCAGGTGGTGCTGACTCCGTCGGCCAAGCAGCCGCTGGAGATCCATGCCCGGCAGATTGTGGTACAGGGGGCGTCCCAGCCGGACTATCCTCTGCAGAAAAAACGCCATTCCCTGGAGTTTTTGCGCACCATCGCCCATCTGCGCCCCCGCACCAATACCTTCAACGCGGTGTTCCGGGTCCGTTCCGTGGCCGCCTTTGCCATCCACCGCTTCTTCAATGAGCGCGGCTTCATCTATGCCCATACCCCCCTTATTACAGGCAGTGACTGCGAGGGCGCGGGCGAGATGTTCCGGGTCACCACCCTGGATCCCAAGGCCCCGCCGCTCACCGAGGACGGCCAGGTGGACTATTCCCAGGACTTTTTTGAGAAACCCACCAGCCTGACCGTTTCCGGGCAGCTGGAGGCGGAGTGCATGGCGATGGCTTTCGGCAAGGTATATACCTTTGGGCCCACGTTCCGGGCGGAGCGCTCTTATACGCAGCGCCATGCCGCGGAGTTCTGGATGGTGGAGCCGGAGATTGCCTTTGCGGATCTGCAGGACGATATGGCCCTGGCCCAGGAGATGCTCCAGTATGTGCTCAAATATGTGCTGGAACAGTGCCCCAGGGAGATGGAGTTCTTCAATAATTTCTATGATAAGGGCCTGATTGAACGCCTGCGGCTGTGCTCGGAATCGGATTTCGGCCATGTCACCTATACCGAGGCGGTGCGCCTCTTGGAGGAGCACAAGGACGAATTTGAGTACCCGGTGTACTGGGGCTGCGATTTGCAGACGGAGCATGAACGGTACCTGACGGAACAGATCTTTAAAAAGCCGGTGTTCGTCACGGATTATCCCAAGGAGATCAAGGCCTTCTATATGCGCATGAACGACGACGGAAAGACGGTCGCCGCCATGGATATGCTGGTGCCGGGCATCGGAGAGCTTATCGGCGGCAGCCAGCGTGAGGAACGCCTGGAAATTCTCACCTCCCGCATGAAGGAACTGGAGCTTCCCCAGGAGGACTACTCCTGGTATCTGGACCTGCGCCGCTATGGGTCGGCCAAGCACGCGGGCTTTGGGCTCGGGTTTGAACGCCTGATTATGTATATTACCGGAGTGACCAATATCAGGGATGTGCTTCCATTCCCGAGGACAACCGGTTCGGCGGAGTTTTAATGCTCACGCAGCTTAGGAACAGGATTGCAGAGCTCGGGAAAAACGGGCTCTGCATTGCTTTTTCCGGGGGAGTGGACAGCGCGCTGATCCTGAAAATCGCCTGCGATTTGAAGCTCAGGATCTGCGCGGTGACCTTTCATACGATGCTGCATCCGACGGCGGATTTGCAGCTGGTCCGGCAGCTGGCCCATCAGATGGGCGCCAGGCTGCGGATAGTGGAGCTGGACGAGTTTTCCCAGCCCGCGGTGGCGCAGAACTCCCCCCGGCGCTGTTACTACTGCAAGCGCTTCCTGTTTGAAACGCTTTTGGAAGTGGCCGGGCAGGAGGGGCTGGGCTGCTGTATGGACGGCACGAACGCGGACGACTTGAAGGAATACCGCCCGGGGCTCAAGGCGCTGGAGGAATTGGGGATTGAAAGCCCGCTGGCACAGCTGGGGATTACCAAAGCCCAGGTACGCCGCCTGGCCGGGGAGCTGGGGCTCAGCGTGGCGTCCCGGCCGTCCTCGCCCTGCCTGGCAACGCGCCTGCCCTATGGGACAAAAATTACCCGGGAGGCCATCCGGCAGATTGAATTGGGGGAGACGCTGCTCACAGAGAAGGGCTTTGCCGTCAACCGGGTGCGCAGCCACGGGGGAATTGCCCGCATTGAAATCCCCAAGGAGGATTTTCCACGGTTTTTGCTGCTGGGGGATGAATTGGCGGCGGCGTTTCGGGACTATGGGTTTGACTATATTACGTTGGATGTAGAGGGCTTTCGCTCCGGAAGCATGGATTTGAGGAGGGTGATCGATGGAGATTCAGCAGCTGCTGCAGCAGGTGAAAAATGGGGAGATGAGTATCCAGGAAGCCTCGGAAAGGCTCAGAAACCTGCCCTATGAGGATATCGGAGTGGCAAAACTGGATCACCACCGCTCCCTGCGTTCCGGGTTTGGGGAAGTGGTGTTCTGCCAGGGAAAGGCCACGGAACATTTGGTGAAAATCTATGAGGCCTTCTGGCGGGACGGCGTGCGCGTGCTGGGCACCCGGGCCACCCCGGAGCAGTTTGAGGCGGTTCACCAGGCGGTGGCTGCGGCGCAGTATGACCCTCTGGCCCGCACCATCCGCATCGGGGACGCCCCCCGGCTTGCAGGGAAGATAGCCGTCTGCACCGGCGGCACCGCCGACATCCCCGTGGCGGAGGAGGCCGCGGTGACCGCGGAATTCTTCGGCTCGCAGGTAGAGAGAATCTACGATGTAGGGGTGGCGGGGATCCACCGGCTGCTGTCCAATCTTCCGAAGATCAGAGACGCCAACGCCATTGTCGCGGTAGCGGGGATGGAGGGGGCCCTGGCCGGGGTTGTGGCAGGGTTAGTGGACAAGCCGGTGATAGCAGTCCCCACCAGCGTGGGCTATGGGGCCAGCTTCGGCGGGGTGTCCGCACTGCTCACCATGCTCAATTCCTGTGCGGAGGGCATCGGCGTTGTCAATATCGACAATGGGTTCGGGGCAGGGTACCTGGCCACACAGATCAACCGCCTGGCCCTGTGCGGAACAACGCGGGCAACGGATTGAATGCGAATTCTGCCCAAAACAAGAATTGGAATTTGGCCTGGTTTGCGGGAACAGAACCATCAGGACAATACAAAAAGAAGCTGCGAAAGCAGCTTCTTTTTGTATTGGTATAGGGACCCCCTCTCCCTGGGCGGAGGGGCCCCGTAAACAGCGCCGGAGTCAAACGAAGCGTGTAGAACAGATAAAAGGAAACGCCCAATAGCAAAGAGAACGGCGGACAGACTGCCTTTTTACAAAAGTCGGAGCCCGTGGTACGAAGATGCAATCATGACAGGCGCCGTAAGCGGGAAAGGAAAACGATGCCCCGCCGTGCTATTCGAGGTGTCTAATTTTTGATATATTCCGCGATATCCGAAAGTTCACAATCCAAGATAGAGCAAAGCTTGTCGAGTGTTTGCGTGGTTACAGTGCCGTTTTGGCGAAGTTTTGCTATCGTTTTTGTGTTAAACCCATGGGATTCCCGAAGCCGATAGGTTGAAATCCCTTTCTTTTTCATCGTCTCCCAAAGCCGGTTGTAACTGATCATAGGCTCCCTCCTCAATGTGTGTTATTATGGGCTATATAGTGTTCATAAATAAGCAGGCGATAGTGTTCATATGGAGGAGCAAATGAAAACACCTCATGGCATTCACCGATGAGTGTGCCATCCTGTAGTGGAACTTGCAAAAACAAATCAGAAGGGCACAGAGGAGGGCCTCACCATAATTTTGGAACGGGTACCATGCGGTATCCTCCGGATGAAAACCGGGACAAGTAAACTCATTGGGATTATACTAAAAAGGGCAGATAAACCGTTCTGGTTCTTCTGCCCTTTATTCGAGGAACATTCCGCTTGCACGAGCTGATCCATGAGTTTGTGCTGCATAGGACGAGAGTAGGCGGCACAGGATTCAGAGGGGCTCTCCGACTGTATCCTGCACCGCCGTTTGTCCCCGCAAACTGGGGCTGAGCATGGCTTTGGATAGAAAAAGGTTGATTCCCGTCCGGTTTCACGGTATGCTAAGAGTAATGCCTGCTCCGAAGAGCAGAGAAGCAGCCGCAGAAGGGCTGAACCGTTTGACCAAACAAAATGCAAGGGAATCCGGGTTGAAACAATCGTTCCAATCAGGTCGGTACCAGCTGTTAAAACCGGTGCAGTTTCCCGGAAAGGAATGTGAGAAAAAACGATGCGAACTCTGTATCTTGAATGCTATTCGGGCATCAGCGGCGATATGACGGTTGCCGCACTGCTGGATTTGGGTGCCAGCGAAGCGGTTCTCCGCCGGGGGCTGGAGTCCCTGAAGGTGGACGGCTACCGGATTGAAATCGGCCGCGCTGTAAAATGCGGTGTGGAGGCCTGCGATTTCCGGGTTATCCTGGAGGATGAGGCCCACCACCATCACCATACCCATGGAGCGCACGCCCATGAGCATCCTCACAGTGAGAATTGCGGCCATGGCTGCACGGATACCGCCCATGAAGGGCAGCACCATGAGCACTCCCACAGCCACGGGGATGCTTCGCAGGAATACGTCCACGAACATCCTCACAGCCATGGAGAGGAGCACCATGAGCACCCGCATGGACATTCTCAGGCCATGGAGCATGGGCATTCCCATGAAACGCATACTCACCCCCACAGCCATGAAGGCCATAGCCACGTTCACCGCAACCTTCAGGACGTGCTGGCTGTCATCCGTTCCGGGGATTTAACCCCAAATGCCCGCCAGATGGCGGAGAAGATCTTTACCGCGGTGGCTCTGGCGGAGGCCAAGGTGCATGGGAAACCGCTGGAAGAGGTGCACTTCCACGAAGTGGGCGCAGTGGACTCCATTGTGGATATTGTAGGGGCCGCCATCTGCCTGGATGATTTGGGCATTACCAAAATCATCGCCTCCCCGCTGTACGAGGGAACCGGGACGGTGTGGTGCCAGCATGGGGAGATGCCGGTGCCGGCTCCCGCTACGCTGGAAATTGTCCGTGCCCATGGAATCCCTCTCACCATCACGAAAAACCAGGGGGAGATGGTTACGCCCACCGGCGCCGCCATTGTGGGAGCGCTTTGCACGGAATACCGGATCCCTCAGGCCATGGTCGTCTCCAAGGTGGGCATGGGCGCCGGGAAAAAGGATTTTGCGCACGCCAACATCCTGCGGGCCTATTTGCTGGAAGAAGATCCCCAGGATGAAATTGTAAGTTTGCAGGCCAATATCGACGACTGCACCGGCGAGGTTCTGGGATATGTCAGTGAAGAACTGATGAAGGCGGGAGCCAGGGACGTCTTTTTTACCCCGGTGTTTATGAAAAAAAACCGGCCGGCCTATCTGCTTACCGTATTGTGCGATGAGCAGAATGAGGAGGAGTTTACCCGGCTGCTGTTTTCCCAAACCAGCACCATCGGCGTGCGCCGCCACAAACAGTCCCGCCGGGTGATGGAGCGTACCGCCCGTACCGTTGCCACGCCCTTGGGGGAAATTCAGGTCAAGGAGTGCTCCTACGGGGATATCAAAAAGACCAGCGTGGAGTATGAATCGGCGAAATTGGCGGCAATCAACAAGAATGTCCCCCTGGCGCAGGTTTATTCTGTGGTAAATGCGGCTTTGGAAAATAATTTGCAGGAATAGAAAATAAAACTTGCAAATTTTATAAAAATCGGTTAAAATAGTCCCTAGATTAAATCTTTGGACTGAATTTTTGAAGATTCATAAAAAGGAACTGTCACTTCTTTGAAGGAGCAAACAAAGCTTTAGTCATTTTCGGCTGCGGTGTGTTGTTTGGGCGGTTCCTTTTTTCTGCAAAGTCCACAGAAAACCGATTGGTAGGAAGCGACGGGAGGAACATCATGTCTTGTTTAGAATCTCTATCAAAAGAAGAACTGATTGGCCTGAAGGGGTCCCTGCAGAAGGAATATGAGCAAGTGAAAAGCCGGAATTTGAAGCTGGATATGTCCCGGGGCAAGCCCTGCTTGGCCCAGCTGGATTTATCCCTGGAAATGATTGGGCTGCTGCATACACCTGAGGATTTCCGCTCGGAAAACGGCATGGATGTGCGCAACTATGGGATGCCGGACGGGATTCCGGAGGCCAGACGCCTGTTTGGAGAGATGATGGGGGTGGAGCCCGAGGCCGTTATCGTGGGCGGAAACTCCAGCTTAAATATGATGTTTGACACCGTGGCCCGTTCCATGACCCACGGGGTATGCGGGTATTCCCCGTGGTCCAGGCAGGGAAGGGTGAAATTCCTGTGCCCGTCTCCGGGGTATGACCGGCACTTTGCCGTGTGTGAGCACTTCGGAATCGAGATGATCCCTGTGCCCATGGATGAAAACGGCCCGGATATGGACATGGTGGAACGCCTGGTGCAGACAGACGCCATGGTCAAGGGTATCTGGTGCGTGCCCCAGTATTCCAATCCCACGGGAATCACCTATTCCGATGAGGTGGTCCGGCGCTTGGCAGCCATGACGCCCGCGGCCAAGGATTTCCGTATCTTCTGGGATAACGCCTATTGCATCCATGGCTTTTCCCAGGACGATCGCAACGTACTCAATATCCTGGATGCCTGCCGCCAGGCCGGGCATGAGGACATGGTTTATCTGTTCTGTTCCACCTCTAAAGTCAGCTTCCCCGGAGCGGGTGTGGCGGCGATGGCGGCAAGCCGGAACAATGTGGACTTTATCAAAAAATGTATCGGGATCCAGACCATCGGCCCGGATAAGATAAACCAGCTGCGCCATGTGCAGTATTTTAAGAATTTAGACGGTATGAAGGCCCATATGGCCAAGCACGCCGCTATCATCAAGCCGAAATTTGACGCGGTGCTGGAGATTTTGGAGGAAAACCTCTCCGGTTTGGGGATTGCCCAGTGGACAAAGCCGACGGGCGGGTATTTTATCTCCTTCGATACCATGCCAGGCTGTGCCCGCCAGGTGGTGGAACTGTGCCGTCAGGCCGGCGTGGTGCTCACTCCGGCAGGCGCCTCGTTCCCCTACGGAAAGGATCCCCAGGATTCCAATATCCGAATTGCCCCTACGTTCCCAGTGATTGAAGAGCTGCGCCAGGCTGCCCAGCTGTTCTGCCTGTGTGTAAAAATTGTCAGCATTGAGAAAATTTTGCTTGCGAAATAGCAGGGTTTCCGATACAATAAAAGGCAGGATTCCATTTGATGCCGGATTGAAATTCTGCGGCCTGCTTTTGATGCAGGGGAACGGGGCTGCGGCGGCTATCCTTTATGCGCCCGCCGGGGAGCCGGAATGGGTAACTGGTTTTTTGGCATAGCCTTCATCCGGGAGGCGTCAGGCCGTAAGGGAAGGTGTTTTCAAAAACCGTAAAGCCCGTGGGGAACCTGCCTGAGTTTGTTATCAAGCAAGAGAAAGGTCATTTCGTGTAAATGGCCTTTCTCTGTTTGTGGCAGGACCGTCAAAGTGTATGGACTGTTTGGAAGGAAGCTTTCAAACTTGTTTGTGCAGCCTGCAGCCGGAGGCTGAAGTTTTCCGGGGCAGGGCCAGCGCACATATAAAATGGAAGGAGCAGTTGTATGAACGACCGTTATGAGAGTCCCTTTAGTACGCGCTATGCCAGTGATGAGATGCAGTATCTGTTTTCAGCGGATAAGAAGTTCAGAACCTGGCGCAGGCTCTGGATCGCCCTGGCAAAGGCTGAAAAGGAGCTGGGCCTGCCGATTACCGCCCAGCAGATTGCGCAGCTTGAGGAGCACGCCGACGATATCAACTACGACGTGGCCCGTGAGCGGGAGAAGCTGGTGCGTCACGACGTGATGAGCCATGTCTATGCCTATGGCGTGCAGTGCCCGGATGCCAAGGGGATTATCCATCTGGGTGCCACCTCCTGCTATGTGGGGGACAATACGGACGTTGTCATCATGCGGGACGCCCTGCGCCTGGTGCGGCGCAAGCTCATCAATGTGATTGCGCTGCTGGCTGAGTTTGCCGATGAGTACAAGGAAATGCCGGCTTTGGCCTATACCCATCTGCAGCCTGCACAGCTGACAACGGTTGGCAAGCGGGCAACCCTGTGGATGAATGAATTGGTGATGGACTTGCAGGAGATTGAGTACCGGATTTCCACACTCAAGCTTTTGGGCTCCAAGGGAACCACCGGGACCCAGGCCAGCTTTGTGGAGCTGTTCGATTCCGACAGTACCAAAATTAAGGAGCTGGAACGCCTGATTGCCCGGGAAATGGAGTTTGACGCGGTAGTTCCGGTCTCCGGGCAGACCTATTCCCGGAAAATGGACAGCTTTGTACTGGCAACCCTCTCCGGCGTGGCCCAGAGTGCCAGCAAATTTTCCAATGATATCCGCATTTTGCAGAACTTCAAGGAGATGGAAGAGCCCTTTGAGAAAAACCAAATAGGCTCCTCCGCCATGCCCTATAAGCGCAATCCCATGCGCAGCGAGCGTATCACCTCCCTGGCCCGCTATGTGATGGTGGATTCCCTGAACCCCGCTTTCACAGCGGGTACCCAGTGGTTTGAGCGCACCCTGGACGACTCCGCGAACAAGAGGATTTCGGTTGCCGAGGCCTTTCTGGCGGTGGATTCCATCCTCAACATCATGCTCAATGTCTGCGATGGTCTGGTGGTATATCCCAAGGTGGTGCATCAGCGCGTGATGAAGGAACTGCCCTTTATGGCCACCGAAAATATCATGATGAGCGCCGTCAAGAAAGGCGGAGATCGCCAGCAGCTCCATGAGCGGCTTCGTCAGCACTCCATTGCCGCCGCCAGAGTGGTGAAGGAGGAGGGCGGGGAAAACGATCTCATCGACCGTGTCTGCGCGGATCCCCAGTTCCAGCTGGATCGCAGTGAAATCGAGGCCATCTTAAAGCCTATCAACTTTGTGGGCCGCAGTGTACAGCAGGTGCAGGAGTATTTGGATGAGGTGATCCGCCCGATTTTGGAGGCAAACGCCGATATTCTGGGTGAGAAAGCAGAACTTTCCGTGTGAATCTTGACTTGTTGTGTGAAATAACATATAATTAGCGCTAGCATTCCAATGTCTTTGTCTATATTGCGGATAATCCCGGAGCCTGTTTTGGCGCCTGGAATTTGTGAAGGGGAAGGCTTTGGAGAAATATAGGAGGAAGACACATGAAAAAAGTTGGCAAACCAGTATTTTTCATTGTCGTGTCCTTGATTGCCCTCCTGACCCTGTTGTCCTTTTTCGGCGTGAAAACCCAGTTTGGCGACGTAAAAAAGACCTATATCAAGGGTGCAAGCGACATTCGTTGGGGTATTGATGTCCGCGGCGGCGTGGATGTCACCTTCTGTCCGCCGGACGGTGTGGATGCCACAGACGACGAATTGAACTCTGCGAAGGCAATTATCGAGACACGTCTGGTTGCACAGCACATCACAGACTATGAGCTGTATGTGGACACCGCAAAGGACAGAATTATTGTCCGGTTCCCCTGGAAAGCGGACGAGGTCGATTTTGACCCGGAGGCCGCTATCAAGGAGCTGGGTGAAACTGCAAAGCTGACCTTCCGTGAGGGAATGGAGCAGGATGATTCCGGCGCTCCCAGCGGGACTACCGCGGAAACCATTATCCTTGAGGGTAAGGATGTCCAGAAGGCGGAGGCTGTGGTTTTGCAGGATACCAGTGAGCCTGCGGTTTCCCTGACGCTGAGCGAAAGCGGCAAGGAAAAGTTTGCCGAGGCCACCAAGCGCCTGGCTAACAGCGGGTATATCTCCATCTGGATGGACAATACCATGATTTCCTCCCCCTATGTCCGGGAGGCCATCACGGACGGACAGTGCGTCATCAGCGGCGGCGGGGACGGCTTCACCGTGGATGAGGCCAAGGCCTTGGCGGATAAAATAAACGGCGGAGCCCTGCCGTTCGAGCTGAAGACCGAAAACTACAGCAGTATTTCTCCCTCCCTGGGAAGCGGCGCCAAGGATGCCATGGTCATGGCCAGCGCCATCGCGTTTTTACTGATTGCCATCTATATCATCAGCATCTACCGGCTGCCCGGCGTGGTTGCCATGATTGCCCTCACCGGACAGGTGGCGGGAACCATCATCGCCCTCACCGGTTTCTTCCCTGGAATCTCCAGTTTTACCCTGACCCTCCCCGGTATGGCGGGTATTATCCTGTCCATCGGCGTGGGCGTGGACGCCAACGTGATTACCGCGGAGCGCATCAAAGAGGAGCTGCGCAACGGAAAAACCCTGGACGGCGCCATCGATACGGGCTTTGCCCGGGGCTGGACCGCCATCTTTGACAGTAATATCACCGTTGTATTTGTGGCCGTCATCCTCATGGGCGTGTTCGGGCCGCCTGACAGCCTGTTTGCCAAGCTGCTCAGCCCGGTGCTCTCCTTCTTCGGGCCGTCCACAACCGGCGCGATTTATTCCTTCGGATATACCCTGCTGGTCGGTATTATTCTCAACTTTATCATGGGCGTGACAGCTTCCAGGCTGATGCTCAAGTCCCTGTCCAGGTTCAAGGCATTCCGCAAGCCCTGGATGTATGGATACGGAGGTGACAAAGAGAATGATTGATTTTGTCGGACACAGAAAAATCTTCTATGGCATCTCCGCGGGACTGGTGGCGCTGGTGGTGATTCTCTCCCTGGTGCTGGGCGTGCAGCTGGATATCTCCTTTAAGGGCGGCTGTATGGTGACCTATTCCGCCACCCAGGAGATTTCTTCCGGCGACGTGGATAAGGCCGTTGAGAGCGCTATCCATGAGACGGTTTCCGTGCAGACCTCCCAGGACATCAAAACCGGAAAACAGAGCATTATCGTAACCCTGGTGGGAACCAAATCCCTCTCCACGGATCAGCAGGCTGATATGACTGCAGCCATGGAAAAGGCGTTTCCCGATGCAGGCATTCAAGTGGAGGGAACCACAAATGTGGACGCCTCCATGGGTATGGAGTTCCTGCTTAAATGTGTGATTGCGGTGGTGATGGCCAGTATCCTCATGCTCATCTATATCGGCCTGAGGTTCCGGAAAATCGGAGGAATGTCCGCCGGATGCATGGCGGTAGTGGCGCTGCTCCACGACACCATGATGGTGTATGCTGCGTTTGTCATCTTCCGGTTCCCTCTGGATTCCAACTTTATCGCGGCTATCCTGACGATTTTGGGCTATTCCATCAACGACACCATCGTTATTTATGACCGCGTGCGTGAAAATGAGCGCCTGTATGGGCGCGGCCTGGACAACGCGCAGCTGATCAATAAGAGCGTCAACCAGTCCCTGACTCGGACTGTGCATACCACCGTCACCACGGTGATCGCCCTCTTGGTGGTAAGCATTGTAGCGCTGATCTTCCGCGTCAACAGTATCCTGACCTTTACAGTGCCCCTGATTGTGGGTATGGCGTCCGGTCTTTATACCTCCACCTGCCTGACCACCACTCTTTGGTATTCCTGGCAGGAACACAAGGCCAAGACAAAGGCAAACAGCAGATAACCCCCCTCAAATAACAAGGCGGCTCCTCCCGGAATGGGGGAGCTGCCTTTTTTATATGAAGAAAAGCACTCGCTGGGCGCTTGGCTTAAAAGACGCCTAACGGCGGTGATGCTGATAACAAAACTCCCGTTGCTACAGCAGAAGTGCGGTCTGCCAACTGCACAAAAAGCAAAGGGAGGTCATTCAAAAATGAACGGCGTAAGATGGAAATAGTTTAATGGGTACAAGCTGGAATTGCAAATATTATATCGTATTGTCATGGTAATCTAAATAAATCAGGTCCTTGGACTTATCAAAACGGGAAAATCATGTTTCATATGAGCCTGCCTTATGGTGAAGTGTGTGATTTAGATCACGGTAGCATTTGCTCTAAAGGATAGGAGGAAGGTATTCTTTGGAGAAAAGCGAGAAGCAATCAGAGAAATCATATGCAGATTGTGCCAACCGAAAGGAGTAGAGAGCATAGAGGGTGAGGTCTGCCCGGATGATGTGCATATGCTCTTGGAATTCCCGCCGAAGAACGCAGTATCGGGCTTTATGGAATCCTCAAGGACAGCAGTCTGATGCTCTGCGAAACGTATCCGGAGTAGAAATACAAATATCGAACCCTGAATTTAGTGCAAAGGGTACTATGTAGATACGGTGGGGAAGAATACCGCAGCGATAAAGAAATACATAGAGGACCAGCTAGAGCGGGATAGGGAAAGTGACCGGTTGAGTATATACGACCCCAGAGACCCGTTTACGGGTAGCAAGTAACCCCATGCACGGCTGGCGGGCCACCTAAAGGCGCACTTTTGCGCAGCCTGTAAATTAGGGCTATGCCCGAAACGGAAAGCCCCCGGCTATGCGGGGGGATGTTTAGTGCCACCGCCGGGTGGGCAAAAAATCGGCCGGTTTTACCGGGGATGAACCAAAGTTCAGCGCGGCGGGCCCGGCCTCCGGGACAGAGCCCCAAGCTGCGGATTCGGGTATTGGGTTTCACGGCAGGGTATCCGGATGAAAGCCGACTGACAGCCGCATGGGGACGGGAAAAGGCAAACCGCTTCTGCACGGGGCTTTCGGGCTGCCGTTTGGTTTGCTGCGTCCCCGGCCGGGCGGGGAGGAGATATCGGCATCAGGCATCGCAGTGCCGGACTGTGGGAACCCGGAGGATGCTCAAAAGTGGAAAAGAGCGCCAAAACGCGAAAAAACAGGAGAAAACCTTGACAAAATTCGCCTGTAACGGTATCCTAAAAATGATTGTAACAGTGAAAAAGGAGAGGTACGCATGAAAAACAGGAAAAAAGTGTGGATTGCCCTGGTGTGTGCCTGTACGCTGGCGGTATCGCAGCCGGCGATGCTGGGGCTGTCCTCGGCGGCGGCAGCGTCTGCGCAGAGTGCCGCTCAGGGAGAACTGGGGGAGTTAAACAACCAGCTGGAGGAGCTCAATAAAAAGCAGCAGGAGCTCTCGGAGCAGATTTCCGGAATTCAGGATGAAACCCAGCGTGCACAGGCCAAAAAGGATAAGCTGGGGGAACAAATTCAGAATACCACGCAGCAGATTCAGGTTACCCAGGAGAAGGTTTCCCTGCTCAATGAGGAGATTGAGCAGGCCAAGCAGCGCGCTGTGGAATTGGATGAAAAAATCGCCGAGGATCAGGCGCTGTTTCAGGAGCGGATCCGCGCTATCCAGGTTCAGGGCCAGTTCACTACCCTGGATTATATTTTCTCCGCTGAGAACTTCGGGGATTTTGTGCAGCGAACCCAGATGACGGATCGCATTGCCAAGTATGACAACCAGATTTTGCAGAATCTCAAGCAGGACCTCAGGGAGGCCCAGGAAAATAAGGAGAAACTTGAAACCTCCCAAAAGGAGCTTGAGGATACCCAGAAGAGCCTGGAAACACTCAAACAGAGCCTGACGGAGCAATCCGCCCAGGTGGATGAGAGCCTGAGCGATTACGCGGAGATGGAGAAGGCGTTTTTGGCGGATAAGGAAAAGATGCAGCAGCAGGCAAAGGCTATGCAGGATGAAATGGATGCCATCTTCAGCCAGATCGACTGGGAGGAACAAACCTCCTCTTCGGAGCCGGAGCCAGAACCTGAGCCGGAACCGGAACCGTCATCTTCCCAGGAATCCTCCTCACAGGAAACGTCCTCCAGTGAGTCTTCCTCCGGGTCCTCGTCCTCTCAGGAGAGCTCGTCCAGCTCATCCTCATCCTCTTCCTCTTCCAGTTCCTCTTCAGGCGGGCAGACCAGCGGCTGGACGTATCCGCTGCCGGCTTACCAGTATATATCCTCCGGTTATGGCTGGCGGTTTAACGGAACAGACTTCCATACCGGTGTGGATTTTGCCGGTTCCGGTATGTATGGAAAGGATATTGTTGCCGCCAAATCCGGCACGGTGCGTGTAGTGGGTTACAGCGCCAGCGGTTATGGAAACTACTGCATCATTGACCATGGAAATGGGTTTGCAACTCTGTATGGGCATACCAGTAAGATTTTGGTGAGCCAGGGCCAGCAGGTGAAACAGGGCCAGGTGATTGCCAAGGTGGGCAATACCGGATGGGTAATTCCCGGCCCCACGGAATCCAATCCCACGGCGGGCGCCCATCTCCACTTTGAAATCCGTGTCAACGGAAAACATACGGATCCCATGCCCTATCTGCGGGGACAAAAATAAAAGGACTGATTTGGCCTTTGGCGGACGCTCTGCTGCCAAAGGCCTTTTGCCGTCCCGGTGAGGGCCGTCATGGCAGCCGCGCCGGGCAGCCGGCAGATGCCGATGAATATAGATGGCAGTCAGCATAATGCGCTGGCGCTTGCCATGACCATGGCATCCTTAGCGCCGCATCCCCATGGCAGCCGTGCCGGACAGCCGGCAGATGCCGATGATATAGATGGCAGTCAGCAAAAACGCGCTGGCGCTTGCCATGAATAGCGTCCCTGGCGCCGCTTCCCAGGGAGGGAGAAATACTGCTGCAGTTATCGGTCTTCCGCTCGAACGGCAGGGCACCGCCATATATTTTATCCGCCAAAGCCCTGGCCTCATTTTTGGAACCGGAATTCAGGCTGGGCAGGGCCGGCGTCAGCCCAATACCCGTCTGCAGGCTGGTGAGAAAATTTACAATCGGGGGATTTACTTTGCTGCACTAAAATGTTAAAATATAACGGAACAAACCGGGCTGAATTTTACTGTATCGGAGGACTGCAACGTGAATGATAAGCTCAAGGACTTCCATATTGAATATCTGTATCGGGCGATTCTGACTCTTGAAAGTATGGAGGAATGTGACCGTTTTTTTGAGGATCTGTGTACAGTTCCTGAACTTAAGGCGCTGTCCCAGCGTCTGCAGGTGGCAAAAATGCTCTCGGAGCACAAGGTGTACAGTGATATTGTTGCAAAAACCGGGGCCAGCACGGCGACAATCAGCCGTGTAAACCGATCGCTCAATTATGGAAATGATGGATATACTGTGGTTTTTGAACGTTTAGACAGCCAAGAGGAGAATCAGTGAGATGGTTCCTGGACCTTCCTATGGGAAATTTGCAGAATTTTATGATGAACTCACGGGGAATATCTCCTATGCCCAGCGGGCACAGTATTTCCACGAACTCCTAAAGCGCTATGGGCCAAAACAAAACACCGAGGATATTCTGCTGTTGGATTTGGCCTGCGGCACCGGCAGTTTGAGCTTTGCCCTGTCAGATTTGGGCTACGATGTCATTGGTGTGGACGCTTCCGGTGAGATGCTCAGTGTGGCTATGCAGAAGAATATGCAGCGGGCCAGCCCGCTGTTGTTTTTGTGTCAAACTATGCAGGAGCTGGAACTCTATGGCAGTATCGACGGCGCCATATGCGCTTTGGACAGTCTGAACCATTTGACCAATCCTCAGGATGTCCAGGAGGCCCTTGAAAGGGTTTCTCTCTTCTTCTCGCAGGACGCTGTTCTTATTTTTGATGTCAATACGCCCTATAAGCATGAGCAAGTGCTGGGAAACCAGGTGTTTGTGTATGACTGTGAGGACGTCTACTGCGTTTGGCAGAATACTTACCATGCCTCAACGCGGGTTGTGGATATCTCCCTGGATTTCTTTGAGGAGGAGGATGGCGCCTATTTCAGGAGCAGTGAGCAGTTCTCGGAGCGAGCCTATACTCATGAGGAGATCTGTGGCTTTTTGGAGAACGCCGGCATGGTGCTGGTGGACTTTTTTGCGGCGGATACGCTGGAGAAGCCTGGGGGTGATACGCAGCGGGTGGTCTATGTGGCGAAAAACAGGCATCTGAAACAGAAAACGCAGGGATAACATCGCGGAGAATTGTTTAAAAGAGGGTAAAGACCGGTGCCCGCGGCTGCCGGAATAGGAATGACCCGGTCAGCTGCGGCGGATGAAACCCGGAATAAAGGATGATGGAATGTTATGGGAAAATTAGTACGGACGATATCTCAGGATGGCGGCATTTTGTGCTGTGCGATGGATTCAACCGATATCGCCTACCGTTCGGAACAGATTCACCGGACTTCGGCAGTGGTTACAGCGGGTTTGGGGCGGCTTCTCACAGCGGCCAGCATGATGGGCTGTATGCTCAAGGGTGAGGACAATTCGGTCACTCTGCGGATTCAGGCGGACGGGCCTGCGGGGAATTTGATAGCGGTTTCGGATTCCCGAGGCAATGTGCGGGGATGTGTGGACAATCCCGTGGTGGAATTGGAGCTCAACCAGTTTGGAAAGCTGGACGTTTCCGGTGCGGTAGGGAAAAACGGTATGCTCTATGTAGTGAAGGATTTGGGCCTGAAGGAGCCCTATGTGGGCCAGGTTCCATTGGTATCCGGGGAAATTGCGGAGGATATCACCAATTATTTTGCCGTCAGTGAGCAAATTCCCACAGTGTGCGGATTGGGAGTGCTGGTGAATCCGAATCTGACAGTTCAGGCTGCAGGCGGCTTTTTGGTGCAGCTTCTTCCGGGAGCCAGTGAGGAAACCATAGCCAGGCTGGAGGAAAATGTGCGTTCCCTGGAGCCGGTGTCCAAAATGCTGGCCAACGGCAGCACCCCGCAGCAGATTGCCTTTCGTGTCCTCGACGGATTTGCTCCACAGGTTTTGGATGAATTTAATACTGAGTACCGCTGCGACTGCAGCAGGGCACGTGTGGAGAGAGCGCTTTTGAGTATGGGACGCGGAGAACTGGAAGATATGGCCCAGGAGCGAGAAGTGACACAGGTGGAATGCCATTTCTGTGAAAAGGTTTATTCCTTTACATCAAAAGATCTCCGGGAACTGGCAAAAAACTGAACCCTTCAGGCAAAGAAGAGAGAGCCAATGTCGTGGTAAGGGCATTGAACAGCCGGCGATGCGGGTTTGGAGAATTTAAGAGGCCCAAACGGGAGAGCCGCCTGTTGTCCGGCGGCTTTCATCCCCGGCGTTGGGTGCTTTCTCTGTATGGGGCGTTTGAGTCCTCAGCCTATTAGCGGCGCTGCTTTCTGAGAGAACCGTACCGGATGGACGGAA
The DNA here is from genome assembly GCA_021771035.1 of Marvinbryantia formatexigens. Lineage (GTDB taxonomy): Bacteria > Bacillota > Clostridia > Oscillospirales > Ruminococcaceae > CALXEM01. Next base: position 152,324 of record JAETPU010000007.1, read on the forward strand.
GGTTCCGTTCCTGCTGCTTGATGTTCCCGCTGCGAGAATGTGGATGATCTGCCAACTCCCCGCGCACAGGGGAGACTTCCCCTTTTGTCAATCCTGTGCCGTTTATATTGGTAAGAAGAAATGAAAAGTTTTTTGAAAGAATGCTTGACTTTCCTGTCGATTCTTGTTATAATTATTTTCGTCGATTGGGGCATGAGCCACACGACAATTATGGCCTGGTAGTTCAGTTGGTTAGAACGCTAGCCTGTCACGCTAGAGGTCGAGGGTTCGACTCCCTTCCAGGTCGCCAATGTGTGGCTCTGTAGCTCAGTCGGTAGAGCAGGGGACTGAAAATCCCCGTGTCGTTGGTTCGATTCCGACCGGAGCCACCATTTTATCTGCGGGTTTAGCTCATCTGGTAGAGCGCCACC
>JAETPU010000026.1 GCA_021771035.1 Marvinbryantia formatexigens
CAGACCCTCACCCCCTAAATTACTTACTTGGCTGGGAAAGAACAAGATTCTCTCCAGCAAGCTTACTCCAAACCAGTAAACCTTCCAAGTTTTCAACAATCGTCAAGAAAGGATGAGTAAAACCATGAACATCGGTATCGACCACGGCTACTACGCCATCAAAACCCGGCATTTTTCTTTCCCAGCCGGTATCTCGGAATATTCCCATGAACCCTACACCCTGCAGAACACATTGGAGTACGGCGGGAAGTTTTATGTCTGCGGAACCGGCAGACAGCCGATCCTGCGAAACAAGATGGAGAACGACAACTACTACCTGCTTACCCTTGCCGCCATCGCCAAGGAATTGAAACAGCGCGGTGAAAAAACGGCGTGTTCCGTCAAGCTTGCTGCCGGATTGCCTCTGGCCGGATTTGGCCGGGAGAAAAAGCCTTTCCGGGAATACCTTCTGCGTTCTTCCCAGCCTGTGTGCTTCAAATTTGAGGGAATCCCCTACAAAGTGACCATCGAGGATGTGAAACTGTTCCCGCAGGGGTATTCCGCCATCGCCATCCACCCGGAACTCATCCAGAATGAGCCTTCTGTTTTGCTCATGGATATCGGCGGCTGGACCGTCGATTTAATGCGGCTGGACAACGGTGTCCCCAACGCTTCCACCTGCCGCAGCTTGGAGCTTGGCATGATCCGCTGCATTGACGAAACGAAAGAACAGGTCCGCCGGGATGTAGGATTGTCCGTTACCGACGCGCAGGTGGAACGAGTGCTGGCGGGAAAACCCTGCAGCATGGACGAGGACGCCCGAAGCATCATCCAAAAGCAGGGCCGCCTCTACACCGAACGGCTTCTCTCGGCAGCCATGGAATCGGGGTTTGACCTCAAAGCCATCCCGGTAGTCATGCTGGGCGGCGGCGCAGCGGTGGTCAAGGGCAACGTGAGCGAACAGGACGGCCTGTGCCGGGTTTTTGTCCTGATAGACGACCGTGTAAACGCCGAAGGATTTGAGCGGATTTTGGGGCAGTTTTCGGGCGGTGTGAGCAAGGGATGAACAGGCCCCTATTCGGTTTCCGCCCTAACCTCCAGAATGAGCGCCACCGCAGAGCGTGGGAAATCCTGCAGGCTGTGCCGGACGGGCAGAAAAACGCCTTTCTGGTGCAGGCGATTCTGGAGAGCGAAGAAAAGAAAACCTTTGAAAGCACCCTGCGCCGGGTACTGCGGGAAGAACTTCAAACTGTCCCTTCCCAGCCTGTGAAACAGCCGGAAGAAGCCATCCCGCAGGAGATGATGGGATTCCTCGGTTCCCTGCTGGGCGAAGAATAACCTCCAACATGGCCTTTATTGGTTGTGACGTATGTTGCCCCTGCTTCGGCTGAAAGGTTGTTGGTCTTGGTGATAGCTTTATCCCAGCTTTTTCGATATGCTTGTGTTGCCCGAAAGGAAAAGAAACAACAAAGGAGCGATGGAGCATGGAAACCAAAGGCGTAACCTGCAAAATCCCGCTGGGTCTGCACAACCAGATCAGCGAGGAAATCCGGGAAACGGAAAGCACCATGAGCAAGTTCATCGAAATGGTTATCCGGGAACATTATGAGAAAGGGGTTAACAAGACTATGGAAAAAGGAAGGACATTAGCATTTCAGGTAAGCGAGGAATTGTTCCAGAGGGTGAAGGAATACCTTGACCGCTACGAGAAAGCCTATCACCGCCGCCTCACCCAAAAGGAATTCGTCATCGGGTTGATTGAGCAGGCGCTGGAAGAAGCCGAAGAAGAATTCGAAGCCGCCAGAGCCGCCGAACATGAGGAACAGGCAGAGAACGGCTGGGAACCCGCAGAAAGCCCCGAAAACGACGAGGATGAGGAAGTACCCGACAATGAGGAACCAGAGGGCTTGGGCGACGACAGCGACGATTTGGAGGCCCCTGCCGAAGATGAGGGGCTGGAAAGCGAGGAAATCCCCGCAGAGGGAGATGACCGTGGCGAGGGATGCCCCAGCGAGAACGATGAGGATACCATGCCGGAAAGCTGGAATCAGAACGAGGAAGAAGAAATCGAGCCGGATGACGATGCCATAGAAACCGGCGAATCCTTTGAAACAGAAGAATCCTACGAATAAAAAGCCAACAACAGCCCCGCAGGACTGAGGTACAGCCCCAGCCGCCTGCGGGGCTGTTTTCATATATATTTCATTTCACCATAGGAAAGGGGCGATGCCGATTGATTGCTGTTTAGCTGTTCACAGATTTATACAGAGGGAGCGTGATAAGAAAAACCATACGATATATCGACCTGTTCTCTGGTATTGGCGGGTTCCGGGAAGGACTCAGCCGGGCCGGAGATTTTATCTGCATAGGCCATTGTGAAATAGACAAAAAGGCAAATCAAAGCTATGAAGCCCTGTTCGATACCAAAGGAGAGTGGTTCTGTGAAGATATCCGAAAAGCCGATCCAAACGACATCCCCGACTTCGACCTGCTGTGCGGCGGATTTCCCTGCCAGTCTTTTTCGATTGCTGGAAACCGTGGAGGATTTTCCGACCCCAGAGGTACCTTGTTCTTTGAAATTGCCCGGCTGACTGCGGCAAAAAGACCTGCGTATCTGCTGCTTGAAAACGTTCCCGGCCTGCTTAACCATGACGGAGGCAGGACGTTTGCGGCCATCCTCCATGCGCTGGACAGACTGGGGTATGGTTTGGAATGGCAGGTGCTTAACAGCAAGGATTTCCACGTCCCCCAATCCCGAAAAAGGGTGTACCTTATCGGATATCTTGATGAGCGATGCAGAGGAAAAATATTTCCTTTCACCGAAACAGCAGGCACATCTCTTATACAAGTCCTGCCCGGAGCGCAGGGAGAACGGGTCTACTCCCCGGAAGGAGTAAGCTGCACCCTCGCGGCGCAGACGGGCGGCTTCGGCGGGAAAACCGGCTTGTATGAGGTGGGCCTGCCCATCAAGGAGAACACCAAGAAGGGGTATAAAATAGCCTACCCTGGCGACAGCATCAATCTGGCCTATGCCCAGCAAAATACCCGCCGCGGCAGGGTTGGACGAAAAATCGCCCATACCCTTACCACAAACAGCGACCAAGGCACCTTGGAAGCCCGTGCAGTTCTTACCCCGGAAAGGGAAACTGTCCGCCAGCGAGGGCGCAGGATCAAAAATCCCGGTGAAGCAATGTTTACGCTGACCACACAGGACCGGCATGGGATTTTGCATCAGGGCAGAATCCGACGTTTGACGCCAAGGGAATGCCTGCGGCTGCAAGGCTGGACGGATGAACGGATTGATATTGTTTTACCCCTTCAGTCGGACGCCCAGCTCTACAAGCAGGCCGGAAATGGCGTAACCGTAAATGTGGTGGAAGCCATCGGGAAACGGCTTGCCGCTACCCACCGGGAGGTGACCGCCATCGATTGATTTAAAAGGCCAGTATTTCGGCTGCGAGATTGAGATGACGGGGCTGACCCGCCAGCAGGCGGCGGAAGCGGTGGCTTCCCTGTTCGGGACCACCGCTGTCCATTCCCGTTCTTCCCGCACCTATGACCCGTGGGAGGTAACCGACAATGAGGGGAAAACATGGCGGTTTGTTTACGACTCCAGCATCCATGGTTCCCACCGGATCGGGCGGCAGCAGCTTGCCATCGGTGACAGCGCCTACAAGGTGGAAATGAATTCCCCCAAACTGGAATACAGGGAAATGGGAAAACTGCAGGAGGTTGTCCGCGCCCTGCGCCATGCGGGGGCTGTTGTCAACGAAAGCTGCGGGATGCACGTCCATGTAGACGCCTCCAAACATACCCCGCAAAGTCTCAAAAACGCCCTTTCCATTATGTATTCCAAAGAGGATATTCTCTTTAAAGCCCTCAATGTAAACGAAAGCCGGGTGGAGCGCTGGTGTCAAAAGGTGCGGGAACCAATGCTGGAGAAAATCCGCAAGCTACCTACAAATATGACCATGGACCGGTTAAGGCGGGAATGGTATGAGGGTTCTGACGGAAGCTACGAGCATTACAACTGGACGAGGTATTACGCCCTGAACCTTCATTCTGTGTTTTATCGCGGCACCTTGGAATGGCGCTGTTTTGAAAGCACCCTCCATGCCGGTAAGGTTCGGGCGAATATTACGCTGGCGCTGGCGATTTCCGCGCAGGCCATCAACCAGAGCAGGACCGTCATGCGAAAAACCGAGATCAGCGAAAACCCCGCCTTTACCTTCCGTACCTTTCTTTTGCGCCTTGGTCTGATTGGACCGGAATACAAAAATGTGCGGGAGCACTTGCTCTCAAACCTCCCCGGCGACCGGGCATGGCGGTATGATAAATCCCAATACCCCAGCCTGCAGAACCGCCGAAACCAAGAACGATAGAGGTGATAAAAACCGAAAATAATAAAAAGCTAACCGAACAACCGGATTTTGAGCGCGGGCATGAAATTCTGGGGCTAGAAGAAAGCCATGGTGCGCGAAGTGGGTGCAGCGGCACGCTGCTTTACTTTGCCTATGGTTCTAATATGAACCTAAACCAGATGGCGTTTCGCTGCCCCGATGCGGAAGTGGTGGATACCGTCCGCTTGGAAGGATACCGCCTTGCCTTTCGTACCAATGGAGGGGGAAATGGCGTTGCCACTGTCCTGCCGGCAGAAGGAAGCTGTGTGGATGGCGTCCTGTGGCGGATCTCCGAACAGGATGAACAGCATCTGGACCATTACGAGGGCTTTCCCTATCTATATGGGAAGGAACCTGTTGTGGTAACGGATCGGAATGGCCATCAGAGGGAAATCATGGCCTACACCATGAACAGCCCTTACAAGGATGTTCCTGCCATGCCCTCCAAAGCCTATCTGGAAGGAATCCTAAACGGCTGCCGACAGAATGGGATCGAAATCGCCCCTGTTTTGGAAGCAGTCTGGCTTACCCAGAAGGAACTTCCACAAAAGGCAGTTCCTCAGAAAAAACACCACCGCCGGAAACACGGCGAAGAACGATAATCTGAACACCGGCCCCCGTGGACTGAGAGCTTTCTCCCAGCCTGCGGGGGCCTTTTTTGTATTTTGCGAATAAGGAGAATCGTATGAAAAAACATCTAAAACGGCTGCTGTCCGTGATGATGGCAGTACTGCTCTGCTTGGGGAGCCTGCCAGGCAGCGCCTTTGCCGCATCTTCTGACTACGATGGGTATATGTCAGTGATCGACCATTATGACAGAGGGTATTCACTCAGCGCCAATTTGCCAGCACCTTTTGGAGGAGAAAAGGCAGAGAAATTTTGTGAGCTGCGGATCAATGATCTGAAGTCCTATCGCACTGCCTACTGCATTCAGTTGGGAGTGGGGGTGCGCACTGGCATCGGCTATGATCCATCGGATGATTATGACGCCTTTACCCCAGAACAAAAAAGGATGATCAATACCGCCCTGACCTTGGGCTACAACGTGGAAACCGGCACCAAATATGGCGGCAGCGCCATCGACGAATACATCGCCACCCAAATCCTCATCTGGCTCATTGCCCATGGGCAGCTGGGGACCGGGTACGAAAACCAGATCGTCGAGGAACTGACCGCAAACAGCCCCGCCGCGAAGCCCATCTTCTACCAGCTGCGGGAAAACGTCGTGAATTACCACATCATCCCATCCTTTGCCACCGGCGATCCCGGCGCGGTCGGGGCATATACCCATGACCTCAAATACAACGAGAGCAATGGAAAAAACGAAACCACGCTGGTGGATGAGAACAATGTGCTGGGAAATTTCGCGGTCAGCTATCCGGGTGTGGATTTTTCCGTCAGCGGAAATGAACTGCACGTTTCCACCTCCGAAACCGAATTCGGAACCATTACCGCCGAAAAGCGGCTGCCCTCTTCTGTTCCCGGCGTCGTAACGGGCGGTACCAAATACTGGCTGCGGGACGAGTACCAGAACGTGGTCACCTTCGATGTAGAAGGTTCCGCAGAACCGGTGAAATGCTACTTCTCCCTTGAAATCAAGGCGGGTACCCTGCAGCTTGTGAAAACCTCCGAAGATGGGGAGGTCTCCGGCATTCCTTTCCACATCTCCGGCAACGGTGTTGAAAAGGATGTGGTGACAGGGCCGGAGGGGATCATTCGCGTGGATAACCTCCAAGCCGGAAATTACACCGTAACCGAAAAGGCCCCGGACAAATACGTCCAGCCCGAATCCCAGCAGGTGACCATCTACCCCGGACAGACCTCCAGCGTGAACTTTTCCAATATCCTGAAGAAATTTACCGTGGACATGGAAAAGGTGGACTCTGCCACCGGAGAAGCACAGGGGGATTCCACCTTGGATGGTGCTGTATACGGACTGTTCAAAGGCGAAACCCTGCTGGATACCTATACCACAGCGAACGGGGGCAAATTCACCACCAAGGAATACCCCTGCGGCCCGGATTACAGCATCCGTGAAATCTCCCCCAGCGAGGGGTACCTGCTGGACGAAACTGTCTATCCGGTAGGCGCAGAACCTGGCAATTTCACCTTGGAAAACAACAGCATTCCCATGACCGCCACAGAGGACGTCATTCTCGGCAGCATCGCCATCACCAAGCATACCGACCAGCCCGCCATCCCGGATCTGAAAGAACCCGCTCCACAGTCGGATGCGCCTGCTGAGGAAAGCAATCCCCCAGAGAGCGTCCCTGCTGAAGATGTCCCGGTGGAAGAACCGGCAGAAAGTAATTCTGTCGAGGAAGCGCCCGCCTCCAGTTCTTCGGAAACCCCGGAATCCACCCCTGTGCCGGAAGAGGAAGCTGCTTCCTCCAGCCAGCCGCAGCCTGCCCCAAGCGTATCATCTGTGCCGGAAATCATTCCTGCAGCTGCCAGCCTTGCCTCCAATGCATCAATTCTTCCTCTGTCCACCACGTCCTCCAACGACGAAGTGCAGATTGAGCAGCCGGAGGAAGGGGCCGAGTTTCAAGTTTACCTTGCCAGCGCTGGAAGCTATGAGAACGCCAAGGAATCGGAACGGGATCTCCTGATTACCGATTCCCATGGTTTCGCCAAGTCGAAATCCATGCCTTACGGCCTGTATGTGGTGCATCAAACCAAGGGGGCCGCGGGGCAGAAATTTGTCCCTGACTTCTCCGTGTTCATTTCCGAGCACGGTAAAACCTATTATTTCATTCTCAATAACCCCACCTTTACCTCCCTCATCCGGTTTGAGAAAAAGGATCTGGAAAGTGGGAAAATTATCCCACTGGCCGGAACAGCCGTCAAAATCAAAAATGCCGATACCGGCGAATGGGTGGTACAGCATTTAAACTATCCCAGCCCCATCGATATCGACACCTTCGTGACGGATTCCACAGGCACCCTCATGCTGCCACAGCCGCTTCCCTTTGGAAATTACGAACTTTTTGAACAGCAGAGTCCATGGGGATATGTGTTCGACGGAGAACCAGTGCCCTTTGTGGTAGATGGAACGCAGGACGTCGTCACCGTTGAAAAATACAATATCCCGCAAAAGGGAACGATTACGGTTTCCAAAGAGGGAGAAGTGTTCAGCCACGTAGCAGAATCAGGCGGGATGTACCAGCCTCAATATGAGGTGCAGGGCCAGCCGGGCGCTGTTTACGATATCACCGCTCTGGAGGATATCGTCACCCCGGATGGCACCGTTCACCTGAAAGCTGGTGAACTGGTCACCACCCTCACCACAGGGAGCGATGGGATCGCCACTTCGGAGCCGTTGTATCTGGGCCGCTATCAGATTTTGGAGCGCACCGCGCCGGATGGCATGGTGGTTGACCCGGAACCCGAGGAAGTCACCTTGTCCTACGCCGGGCAGGAAGTGGAAATTACCTCCGCCAGCGTTGGTTTTGTCAATGAGCGCCAGAAAGTGGAGATTTCCCTCAAGAAGCTGCTGGAACAGGACGAAACCTTCTCCATCGGCATGAATGAGGAATGGAAAAACATTACCTTCGGGCTGTTTGCCGCAGAACAACTGACCGCCTCCGACGGCACCTCCATCCCGGCAGACGGGCTGATGGAAACCATCGGCATCGATGAAAATGGCAATGCCGTATTTAAAACAGATGTACCCTGTGGGGCTTCCCTGTATGTAAAGGAAATCGGCACCGACGATCACTACATTTTGAGCGACAAAAAATACCCGGTGGTGTTTGAATATGGCGGTCAGGATGTGACCAAGGTGCAGATTCAGGTCAACAATGGAGAAGCCATTGAAAACACCTTAAAGCGCGGCAAGGTATCCGGCTGGAAGGTGGATCAGGATGGATTTGAACTGGCAGGCGCGAAAATCGGCCTGTTCTGCTTTGACGAAACCGAGTTTACCGAAGAAACTGCGTTTTTGGTTACCGAAAGCAATCCCATCGGATACTTTGAATTTGACAAGGTACCCGTTGGGAATTGGCTGGTTCGGGAAATCGCACCTCCGGCAGCCTTCGTTTTGACGGAAGAAACCTTCCCGGTGGAGATCACCGAAGATGGGCAGACCATTGAAATCACCATCGAAAACCAGATCATCAAGGGTACCGCTGAAACCACCAAGGTAGACGCCGATTTTCCGGACCACAAGCTGTCCGGGGCGGTTTTTGAGGTTTACACCGACGTGGACAAAAACGGGGAATTCGACGCGGATATCGACAAGTTGGCGGGAGAAATGGCCGAAACCGAACCGGGCCTCTACCAGATGAAGGACCTCGTGTATGGAAATTACTTCCTGCATGAAAAGGGAAGCCCGGAATTTTTCCAGCGTGATGAAAATTATTACCCCTTCTCCATCACCGAAAATGAAGCGATTGTACGAATCGAAACCGAAGCTGGCGTAGGTTTCCTCAACCATGCACAGACCGGTTCCCTAAAGGTAGTAAAGACAGCCGACGATGACAAGATTGAAGGGCGCGCCTTCAAAATCAGCGGCACCGACTTCATGGGCAACCCCTATGAGCAGGAATTCCAGACCGATGTAAAGGGAGAAATCCATGTCACCCTCCGAGTGGGTGAATACACCGTATCCGAAGTGGCTGGAGAGGATGCCGAAAAGTACATCCTGCCGGATGACCAGACCATAGAAATCAAGGCGGGAGAGACCACCGTGGTGGAGATGCACAATAAGCTCACACCTCCTACGCCGAAAGTCCCGCAGACTGGGGACGATTCATCCTTAGCACTACCCTTGGGGATGGCGCTTCTCTCGGCAGGGAGCTTTGCTGCACTGATGATCATAAGAAAACACCGCAGCAAACAACATATTGAAAAATAAGGGAAGGAGAAAACACCTATGGAACCAAAAGCCATTATTTTGATTTGTTTATGCGCTGTCATTTTAGGCGGCCTTGTGTTCCTGCATATCCGTAACCGCAGGAAGAAATAGCCCCGCCGAAAGTTTTCAATATGGACGCTTCTTGGAAAAAAAACCATATCCTCTTATGGCGCAGGGGGTTCCGATATACTGTGGTTGCCTGAAAGGGCAAATACACAGATAAAGGGGAACACTTATGAAATCTGAAGAAAAAGCGCAATGCATTGTCAATGTAGCAAGAGATCAGTACAACCTGTGCGGCATGGAAGGAAAACCAATTGCCGTCCTGCTGCTAAAGGCCCTATCGGCCCTGCGGCTGCATCGGGATCATACATCTCCTGACGAAATGCGGAAAGCCTACCGGCAGGTCAGGCAGGAAGAAGCGGATACGCTGGCTGGAAAGCCATTTGTCCTGACTGCCCAGCCCACAAAAGAAGAACAGAAAAAGGTTCTGCTCTGGATGCAGGCGCCCGCCAAGAAAAATCAGCTGTCCCGAAAGGATAAGCGGCAGATCGGCAGGGCGGTCAGGTTCTTAAAGGACTACTGGTCATAAGGCAAAAAGAATCATTCAACCGGGCGGGGGCCACAGGGTACCCGCCCATATTTTTTTGTTGCACGGGAGGGATCGATTGAAAAAAGCCGGACTTTTGGATGTGATAGCCAAACAGCATCGCACCTATATCTCCAACCTGCGCCTGCAGCCGGAGCTTAAATGGGCGGCCCTTGGGGATTTATACCGCCTGCAAGATAAGGAGAGATACCCCTTAAAGGAATGGGAAGAAGCCGTGTCCTATCTCTTAGGCTGCGAGGTGCATTTTAACAGTTACGAAGAGATCGGGAAAAGCCTCAAGCCCTTTTCCCTGCAAGTGAGGTGAGAGAATGAAAATAGTGATTGCAAATCCGAACCAGTACGCCAAAGTTATAGAAACAGAAGATGTAGAAAAAGCCATTGCCAAGGCTATTGGCGGCGGCGTTTTTGACCGTGCGCCCTTCCCAATGGACAGGGATGTATCTATCGTGATGGGAGCTATGCACCAGCAGCTGAAGCTGGCCCCTAACCGGCTGATCGATACCACAGAAAAACCGTTCCCGGTATTCGGCCCCTTTGTGCTTTGTCAAAAAGAGGATGGAAAATATGTCGGGTTGACGGATGAACAAGCAGAAAAGTTCGAAAAGAAATATCATCTGCCGGAGGAATGCATGGTCAACCCTGTTCTGAAAATTATCATGTGGGAGCCATACGACCCTGCAGAAAGACTTCAACAACCAGAGAAAAAAGTGCCCAAGAAATCCAAAGGGCAGGAACGATAAAGAAGGAGAATGCCATGAATCAATTCTATACCGCCGAATCGGTAACGGAAGGGCATCCGGATAAGCTGTGCGACCTCATAGCCGACAGTGTGCTGGACGAATGCCTTTCCCACGACGCCCTCTCCCGTGTGGCCTGCGAAGTGCTGGCCACCAGAGGGCAGATCATCGTGGCTGGAGAAATTACCAGCCTGTTTGAGCCGCAAATCCCTGCCATCGCCCGTTCTGTTCTTCAAAAGGTAGGGTATGATCCGGCACGATACGCCATAGAGTGCCTCGTCCATAAGCAAAGCCCGGATATTGCCGCCGGGGTGGACTGTTCGTTAGAGCAGCGAAGAAATATAGATGGGAGCAGTCCCTCTCTGCAGCTCGGCGCTGGCGATCAGGGCGTGATGGTGGGCTACGCCTGTTCGGAAACCCCGCAAATGATGCCTCTTCCGGTGGTTTTGGCCCACCACCTCACCAGCGCTCTCACCGCAGCCCGAAAAACCGGGGTTATCCAAGGATTAAGACCGGACGGGAAAGCGCAGGTCACCGTGGAGTACGATGAGGATGAAAAACCTCTGCGGCTGGATACGGTTGTCCTTTCGGCCCAGCACAACCCGGAGAAACCCATGGACGAACTCTGCTGGGAACTCACCGACAAGGTGCTGGCCCCGGCGCTGCAGGCCCTGCCGCCGGATGAGGATACGAAAATCCTTTTGAACACTTCCGGGCGGTTTGTTCTGGGCGGCCCGGAAGCCGACACCGGCCTCACCGGGCGAAAGCTCATGGTGGACAGCTATGGCACGTTCGCTCCCCACGGCGGGGGCGCTTTTTCAGGGAAAGACCCCACAAAAATGGATCGTTCCGGCGCATACATGGCCCGATACATCGCCAAAAACCTTGTGGCGGCAGGGCTGTGCGAAAAATGCCAAGTCACCCTTGCCTATGCCATCGGCAAAGCCGAGCCGGTCATGGTAGAGGTGGATACCTTCGGCACCGGCACAGTCTGTGCCGACGATTGTCTGGCGGAGGCGGCGCGCTTTGTGTTCGGCTTAACGCCTGCGGAGATCATCTCAGAACTGAACCTTTTAACGCCAAGATACACACAGACAGCCCGCCTATGGGCATTTCGGCAGATTGGAGTTCCCATGGGAGCGCACCGATCAGGCCAAAATCCTGCGGGCGGCTGTCATTTAACAGGAAAGGAGACTCCCCATGCCCGGAGTAAGTGAAGAACAAATCATCGCCGCCCGACAAATGACTGCCATTGAATTTTTGCAGCGGTACCGCCCCGGAGAACTGGTCAAAGCCGAAAGCCGGGGTGAATTTCAGCTGAGAGCGCACGACAGCTTTAAAATCAACGAAGAAACCAGCTTCTGGCATTGGAAAAGCCGGGATATCGGCGGCAAATCCGCCCTCGACTATCTCATTAAGGTGGAAGGGGTAAAGTTTGTGGATGCGGTGCTGGCCCTGTGCGAAGAAAGCCCCGGCTATATTCCGCCCCCTTCCCAGCCGGAGCAGGAAAAAGAATTCGCCCTGCCTCCGGCAGCGGAAAATAACCGCAGGGTGTTTGCCTACCTGATGAAGCGCGGGATCAGCCGCAAGGTCATTGAAGCCTGCGTCCGGGCCGGGATACTCTATGAAAGCGCCGATTACCACAATGCCGTGTTCGTTGGAAAAGACGAAGCCGGTACTGCCCGGTATGCGTTCCTGCGGGGTACTTGCACCAAAGGAAAACCCTTCAAGGCAGAGATGTCCGGCAGCGAAAAAGCATACTGCTTCTGCCTTCCACCCGAGGGAAAAACCAACCGGCTGGCGGTTTATGAAGCGGCCATCGAAATCCTTGCCCATTTGACGCTGGAAGGGACTTCGGATAAATGGCGGCTGTCCCTTGGCGGGATCTACGCCCCCAAGGAAGGACAAGAAACGCAGTCCTTTTCTTTTAAAAAGCCGCCCGCACTGGAAACATTTCTGGGGCGGCACCCAGAAATTGAGGAAATCGAAATCTGCACCAATAACGATTTTGCCGGACGATGGGCAGCCGAACATTTGGCAAAAGCCTATCAGGGCAAATACCGCATAGTGAAGAACCTGCCGGAAAAAGAGGGCTGCGATTATGCCGACCTGACAAAAGAACGATATGAGAAACAGGCCGCCCGCCAGAGGGCGGCCTGCTCTCGTTAGAAAGGAGATTGGAACATCGACGAGAAAGAAATCACGCTGAAACTCTATTCCCCACTGACCGGGGATTTTTACAAAAACGACGTGGACGAATATGGCTGGAACAACGGCGTGGCCGATTACCCCACGCTGTTTTCAGGCGTCGACATGGCCTACTACGAGGAAAGTATTCAGAAAGCGGTAAAGCAGCGCAGCAGCGACGATGACGGCTGGAATTTAATGCCCTACTTTGACGAGGATCGAAATCCCAGCGTCAAGAAAAAGGTACTGAGCGCCATCCCCTCGGTGGAAATCCGGGATGGGGAACTCATGGGCTGTACCACGGTAAAGCTGAAGGAGTCTCTCACAGAAGCAGAAATGCAGGATCTTCAAGATTATCTCAAGGGCCAGTTTTTCGATGGCTGGGGTGAGGGATCCGAGCAGCAGGAAATCCAGACCGGCGATGGCGTGCTGTATGTTCATTTTGCAGAAGAACCCTTTGATTTTACAGTAGAACAGGTGCAGGGCACAGAAACTTCCAAAGAACAGCCTGTTCCCAAACGGCCGAAAATGAAGCTGGTGGGACAGGATGGAAATATCTTCGCTATTCTCGGCAGGGCATCCCGGCTGCTGAAAGAAAATGGACAGCCGCAACAGGCCAAAGAGATGTGCAGCCGTGTCTACCAGTCCGGGAATTATTACAAAGCGCTGAACATCATCAGCGAATATGTGGAAACAGAATTGTCGGAAAAATCCCCTGCAAAAACCAAAAAGGAACGAGGTGTAGCAAGATAATTAGAAAGTATGAGATTACCAATATCGCCCATCCACAGTACCCATGGCTGCATCGCATTCGAGCTCTTCGAGACATCCGAGAAGACGTTCATGTTGGTGACCTTGGCGGTTTTGTGCAGTCAGAAGAAAATTTGAGTCAGGATGGGCAAAGCTGGGTTGCAGACAATGCGGTCGCAGCAGAAGAAGCATATATACACGGAGATGCCATCCTGTGGGATTATTCCTGTGCCCGTGGCTGCGCCTCTATCTCCGGCCCCAGCAGAATTGGCGGAAATGCCATCGTAGAGGACTATGCCATCATTGCTGCCGGTTATGTCCATGGCGACGTCCATATCTCGGGGAACGCCAAACTTTTTGCAAACGCTGTAACCGGCGGTATCCCCACTGTTATGGAGAAAGCTTCTGTTTATGGCGAGCTCGGCGGAGAAATTGAAGTTCGTGAAAATGCAGTTATCCTCCCCGGCATGATAATTGACAACCCTACCAGCGATGTGATTCACATCGGACCAGACGATATTGTCATTGAGCGCAAATTCAAGCGTAAGTCGTCCCTTCTCACTCCGCCGCCTGGTTTCCAGCTCAAGCAGCGGATTACCATGAAGAAGCACCATCGTGGAGAAGAACGATAACCAAACAAGGAAAGGAAGATGTCTCTGAACGAAACGAAAGAACTGTCTCAAATTGTTGATGAAACCATTCTGCCCATGGAACACAGCGGCGGGGATGGCTGGAGCATCCTGCATGGGGACACCCTGCAGATCATCCGGGCATTCAAGCCGCAGGTGTTCGACGCCCTCATCACCGATCCGCCCTATGCTTCGGGCGGCTGGAAGCCAAGTGAGAAAAACCGCACCACCAACCAGAAGTACAGCAGCATGGACCCGAAGAACGCCCTGCCGGATTTTGACGGGGATAACCGGGACCAGCGAAGCTGGACCAGATGGATGGCGGAATGGCTTTCTGACGCCCGGAAAGCCTGCAGGCCGGGAGCGCCGGTCTGCCTGTTCATCGACTGGCGGCAGTATCCGTCTATCACCGACGCTCTCCAATGGGCGGGATGGATCTGGCGCGGTTCGGTGGTTTGGGACAAGATGACTTCCCGTCCGCAAAAAGGCCGTTTCCGCCAGCAGAGCGAATATGTGGTGTGGGGCAGCAACGGCCCCATGCCGGTGAACCGCCCTGTGGGATGCCTACCGGGAGTATTTCGCTATGCCAATCCGCAGAATCGTATCCATGTCACCGAGAAACCCCTGCAGCTTATGCGGGATTTGGTGAAGATCTGCGTGCCGGGCGGGCGCATCCTCGATCCCTTCTGCGGGGCCGGGACCACCGTTCTCGCCGCCAAGCTGGAAGGATATGAAGCTGTGGGCATTGAGGTCACCGACGCCTACTACAAATTGGGTTCCGACCGGGTGCGCTTTGCTTTGAAAGCCCATACCGAAGCGGAAGAAACCGCCAGATAATCCGTTGGTTGTCCATGTGGATGACCAACAGAAAACCAAACGGCAGGCTGGACGTCCACGTGGACAACCAACCTGCTGCTGCCATTTTATCAGAGATATATAAAGGAAAGGAAACTCATCATGGAAAAAGCATTTGCCTACATCTGCGCCGCCTCTGATGCCGCGCCCCGCCTGCTCAAACGCTACTGCCGCAAGGTTTATGAGCTGGGATATGTCCCCATCTGTCCGAAACTGAGTGAAGCGCAGTACCTCCAGCCGGACAATGCCGATGAAAAGAGGGATTTCCACAGCATCGCCCGTCAGAAGCTGGGCCGGTGCCGTATGCTGGTGGTATGCGGGAATGAGATCAGCCACAGTATGTCTGCTGAAATTGGAGCCGCTGAAAAGCGAAATCTCATCTGCACCACCCTTGACGGCCTTGCCAAAATCAAGGAAGCGGATGAGAACGGCGGCCTCTGATTCAGCGGCGTTTTTTCTTTTCCAGCCGGTGACTGGTTTTGCAAGCATAGCGTTTGGATATCCAAACGCATCTTGGGGAGCACCCCAAACCCCCGCTGAACTGCACCGGCTGATTTTGTTCAAGAAATGAGAGGTGAAGATACTGAAAGAAAAGCAATATGCCGCGTTCGCGGCATACGCCAAAACACTGGACAGCCTGCGCCGGAACGAGGTAAGCTACGTCCCCGGCGTTTTTGAGGTGGCGAAGGTCATCATTTTAAGCAAAGAGGATTTTGAAAAGCTCTCGGAGGACGTTTCCCCGGAATACCCCTTCCTCAAGGATAACCGGAAACTCATGAGCGCCGATCCGGGCGGCCTGTTCCGATGCCTCATGGTACGTGCCGAAGGGGAAAAAGGAAATATGCTGATTGCCCAAAGGAAGGACACCCTGTATCTTGGCTACGGCAGGGATTACCGCAGCGTCGATCTGCAGGGCGTGCCGGTAGAACACATTGCCTTGGAGGAACCGAAAGCCTATCAGGAGCACGCTGTATTCTATCACCGGCCCAGCCATATCAGCGACCTCAATGGGCAGAACCCACTGCGGCCTGTGCCGGAGCGACAAACCCGTTTTCAGGTGGAACAGGTGGTTGTTCTATGCGATGAGCAGTTCCGGCAGTTTCAGGAAAACGGCCTTAAGGAAGATCAGATTTTCCTGTTCGATTACAGCGACAAGATGTGGTTTGACCCCGGCAGTTTCTGCTGGCACTGTGTGCTGGTCAAGGGCGAAAACAGCAGGGATGGTATTCTTGTAGATGCGGAAGGGTATTCCTACGCCCGGTATGCGGCATTCGCACCGGATTGCGGAAAGCTGCGCCTGCAGGATATCCCTGTCCATTACGAATACCCTGCCAGAGCGCCGGAGCAGAAAAAATCTCGTCACCGGAGGAATGCCAGATGAATCCAACTGAAAAAATCAACATCATCCACATCCCCCATGAAAACACTCCGGTAAAGCTTGAGTTTGAGTTCCTCGCTATGACTGTTCCATACCGGGAATTATACAGCCAATCCTTTCCAGAGTACATCCAAAAAATAGAGGACGTTCTGACTTATGATAAAAAACAGAACCTGTCCCACGGTGTGCTGGTGCGGCGCTTTCCGAGTCAGGAAGGCATGGTAGTTTACCGAAATAAGGTCAAGCAACTGACGAAATGGCAGGTGCAGGATATTTCCAAGCTGGGGCTTGTATTCGGGAGAGAGCATCTGCCCATTCAGGTTATACCCGCGCCAAGCAGAAAGCGTGGCAGGCCCCGGCGAGACGATGGGGAACGCTGAAAAGGAGTCTATATGAGAAAACGAAACCACATCATCCCTCTTCACCTGAATAAAAAGGAACTGGCGCATCTGGAAGCGCAGGTGAAACTGAGTGGCCTTCCCCGTGAGGAATTTCTCCGCACCCTCATCATGGGGGCGGAACTGCGGGCAAGGCCCTGCGACCACCATGCGGATCTGCTCCACAAGGTAGCTGGACTCTGCAATAACGCCAATCAGCTTGCCAAGGTCGCCAATACCTACGGCGAAGCCAGCCAGCAGAGCGTCGAAGAAATGACCAATCTGGCCCGTCAGGTTTGGGAAGAAGTAAAGGAGAATTGGTAGCCAACCTGCGGTTGGATGCAATTCGCGTACACAGCCAAACCTTGAACCGGACTAAACTGCCCGCGCTTAAAACTCAGAAAGGAGAAAAGCACCATCGCGTATACCAGCATTATCCCCGTCCACCGCCTCGACAACGCCATCGACTATACCCTCGATGAGAAAAAGTGTTCCCGCAGGGAAAACGAGGAATCACTGGAGGGGGAAATCGATAAGGCCCTCAACAAAAACAAAACCGAGCAGGACCTGTTTCAATCCGCCCTCGGCTGTACCTGTGAAACCGCCTTCGAGGATATGTGCCGTGTCAAAGAAATGTGGCACAAGGAGAAAGGCGTGCAGGGCTTCCATCTGGTGCAAAGCTTTGCCGCTGGGGAGGTTTCCCCGGAACTGGCCCATCAAATCGGGCTGGAATTTGCGGATCGGCTGCTCGGCGGGGAATTTCAGGCGGTGGTCAGCACCCATCTCAATACCAAATGCATCCACAACCACATTGTGTGGAATTCCGTCTCCGTGAAAACCGGCAGGAAATACCGCAGCAATGAAAGAACCTATGTCACCGAGGTGCGGCAGATTTCCGATGAACTGTGCAGAAAGCATGGCCTCTCCGTTATCCATACGGAGAAATCGGAACGAATTGCCCGCCCCTATGCCCAGTGGCTGGCCGAGCAGAACGGAGCGCCCACATGGAAAACGCCCATCCAGCAGGATCTCAATGCGGCAGTTTCCGCTTCTCTCACATGGAAGCAGTTCCTGCGCGCTTTGGAGCAGAAGGGCTATGCCTTTCGGTTTGACCGCAAATACCCCACGCTGATTCTGCCGGGCAGTGGGCGCACCGTCCGGTTTAAAACCTTGGGAAAACAGTACACCCCGGAGGCCATCCAGCGCCGCATCCTTTATCCTAAGCCTCCTCACCGGGCTGGGAAAGAACAGCCCCCGGCCAACCGCTTCCTTCTCCTTCTTGGGGAAACACAGCCCCACAGGCTTTCCGGCCTGCGGGCGCTCTATTTTTCCTACCTATACAAGATGGGGGCGCTGCCCAAGAAACCCCGGTACCCAAGCTATGCTGTGCGGGGGGATATCCGCAGGCTGGATCAGCGGATCGAGCAGGCGGAATTCATCTTCCAGAACAAAATCGAGGACCGGGGCCAGCTTACCACCCTTCGGCAGAAAACAGAAGATGAAATCGCTGTGCTGATAAAGCAGCGCCAGAAGCTCTACCGCTACGAACCCGGTTCCCAGCAGATCGGCCTCCTCACAGAGCAGCTCAAAAAGCTGCGCCATACCGCCAAGCTGTGCCGGAATATTGAAACCCACTCCATTGAGATGGAACAACGCCTGCAGGCAGCACAGCGGGAAGAACAGCGGCGCAAGGACAAGCAAGTACAGGAACAAAAGAAAAAACAATCCCGGAATCGGGAAAATCCGAAAAGGAGATGATTGTTTGAACCAACGGCCTACAAGGGAACAGGTTGAATTCCTGCGGCGGCAGTACCCTGCCGGAACCCGCATCACCCTGCATTCCATGGACGATCCGCAGGCCCCACCGCCCGGTACCAAGGGCACGGTTTCCTATGTGGACGATATGGGGCAGCTTGGAGTGAAATGGGATACCGGTTCCAGCCTGTCTCTCATCCCCGGCGAGGATTCCTTCTCTAAGGAAGCCGCGACGGAAAAAAAGAAAAGCAGAAATTCCTACGAAGCTCGCTAATAGCAACCCTTTCCCCTCGCGGGCGCAAAATATAAATTAAAGTTGAGCTCAGGGCGCGAAGTGCGTCCATGCTCAGCATGGAGGTGAATTGATTGAACTACGGAAGCGATCCAGCCGACCAGATTGTCCGATTTACCCTTGAGGGCACAGAAATGGCCCTCAAGCTGTCGGGCATGGCGGCAAAAAACTTTGCGCTGTTTGTCTATGCCGTACTGAAGGATCAGAAGAAAACCCACGGTAAGACAAGGCTTGTGCGGATGCTCAAGGAACAGCGCCCGTTCAAATTCTTTAATGTCCCCACCGAAAACATGAAGGAGTTTGCAAAGGAAGCCAAGGTACACGGCCTTTTGTATGTTCCCATCCGAAACAAGAAAAAGGCTGACCGCATCGAAGTGGTGGTGTTCGCGGACGACGCCTCTAAGATCCAGCGCATTTTCGACAATCTCGGCCTTGACGCGGTCAAAGCGCAGACAGGCGAAGCCACTATTGAGAAAGTGCAGGAACAGGAAAAGCAAGCTCCCACAGCTCCCAGCAAGACGGAAACCGTCAAAACCGAGCAGGGCGAAGTGGAATTTGAGGTGGGCGGCTTTGAGGACGATTTCAATATCGGCCCCGCCCAGCAGGACGCCGCCGCAAATTTTACTTCTGGCCGGGAGAAGGAAGCCGGGGAACCGGCGGAAAAGAGTCCGTCCGCGCCTTCCTCGCCCAGCAAAAGCTCTTCGCCCGGCTTAACAGGCCATAAAGAGCCGGAACAAAAGCCCTCGGTGAAAAAGCAGCTGCAGGAGATCCGGCAGGAGCAGGCGGAGAAGAAAGCAGAAAAATCCAAGCAGCAGGAGCGCCAGCACCCCGCCCCCGGCCATGCCAAACAGAAGAAAAAGAAAAAACAGAAAGGCAGGTAATGCAATATCGACTTATCCAGTTTCATCGGAAAGAAACAGGAACCGCAGCCCCAGCAGGAACAGCCCCAGCTGTCCAAGGAAGAATACGCCGCCATGAAGCAGGCTGAGCGTGAGGAAGTCTGGTCGAGAGTCAACGCGCAGGCCGATTCCGTGTTCAAGGATGACGAATCCATGAAAGGCTTTCTCAACTTCATGGCGAACTGCACCCCGCAGAGCACCCGGAACCTTCTCATTCTTTACGAACAGAACCCTGAAATCACCCACCCCCGTACCTTTGATAAATGGAAGGAAGCCGGACGCTCCATCCGTTCCGGTGAAAAGGGGTACACCTTCTTTGCCGAACAGGAGTATGAAAAAGACGGCATCAAGGCGAACGGCTATACCATTACCAAAGCCTATGACATCTCCCAAACCAGAGGTCCCCAGCCTCTGCCCCCGCAGAAGCATCTGCCGGAGGAAATCATTGCCGCCATGGTGGAGCAAAGCCCGGTACAGCTTGCCATTTCCGACCAGCTTCCCCAAGGGGTACAGGCGCAGTATGTTCCCAAGCAGCGCACTATTTTTGTCCGCAACGGGATGGATGAAACTGCCACCATCTGCGCCATTGCCAGAGAGCAGGCCCACGCCAGCTTCGATGCGGTGGGCAGCGGCTATTACCGGCAGGCGTATGCGGCACAAGCCTACTGCGCGGCCTATGTAGCGGCGCAGAAATTCGGACTTGACGCCTCGGTGTTTCAGTTTGATAAGGTGTGTCACAGCTGCGCCCAGCTGACGCCGGAAGAAAAGCGCGGCTTTATAGGCGACGTCAAACGGGCGGCCTATTCGATTAACCGGGACGTCCAGAGAAGCTTCCGGGATTTGGAGCAGACCATCCAGCCGGATGAATTCTCCGTCGCAGCGCCCAAGCCCGCCAAGGCTTCCAAAGCCAAGGCGGAGAAAGAGCCGGAGCGATGAGCGCTGAGAGTTTTCCGTTTGTTTTCTTTTGTCCGGTAGCTTTCCGCCATCCGTTGTGGTATGGTGTGAATGACAACAGAGAAAGGATGGGGTCGCCATGACAAAGCAGCGGATGGTGAAGATGACCGGCGGGGACCAAAACATACTGGCCAAGGCGCTTCGCAGCGCGCAGGAAGAAGCAGGGCCGGAGCTATCCGGCCAACTGCAGCCGTTTCTTGATAGAGTCCTCCGTATGCCAAAGCACAAACTGTACCTGAATGATGAAGAATACCAGTATGCCACGCTGTCCCTAAATGGGATGCGAAACGCTTATCTGGAAGAGAACCGCAGCTGCGGCGGGATCGACCGCCTCCTCATCAAACTGATGCAGGCAAAATACAGGTGTGCGCCTGCACGATAAATATAGCTGATCCCCCGGAACCTGTGGGAATGTTCTCCCATGGGTTCCGGGGGATTTTTTGTTTTCATGGAAAGGAAGGATTATAACCACAAAATATGTTGTTTCTTTATCCGGCAGTAAAGAAGGGGCGGGTGTCTCTTCGACGGAATAACGGCAAGAAAAAATCCATGGTGGGTGTGGCTTTTACCCCTTCCCATCGTCTGGTGGGCGGCGCTGCTGACTGCCGGATGCTGGAGCGAGGGAATGAACCTCGTGGATCTGCTGGGGAAGCTCTCAGCCGCTATGAACGCCCCCTTTTCCATTCACTGGACGGAATACTCCGCCCGGTGCCTGCTGTTTTTTACTCTTGCGTATGGAATCGCCGCCCTTGTGGTGGTTTCCAGCCGGAAGAATACCCGCAGGGGCGCGGAGCATGGTTCCGCCAAATGGGGCGATGTGTTCCAGATCGCCAAGAAATACCGGGATAAGAAGCACCCCAAGGAAAACCTCATCTTAACCCAGCATTTTCAGATGGGGATGGACGGCCACAAGCATAAGCGCAACACCAATGTGCTGGTCATCGGCGGTTCCGGCGCTGGAAAAAGCCGGTCCTATGCCATTCCCAACGCTTTAAACTGTGGAAACTGTTCGCTGGTCATCTGCGATCCGAAATCTGAAATCCTGCGGAAAACAGGCGGGGTCTTGAAAGCAAATGGTTTTGAAGTGCGGGTATTCGATTTATTAAATCCCGACGCCTCCTTCTGTTACAATCCTCTTGCCTATGTGCGGGATGACAAGGACGTGCTGCGCCTGATTGAAACCCTCATCCAGTCGACCACCCCGCCCGGAGCGCAGAGCAGCGACCCCTTCTGGCAGAAATCCGAAACCGCGCTTCTGCAGGCCCTCGTCCTATACCTCAAGCATGAAGCACCGCCGGAAGAACAGAACTTCGCCATGGTGATGGAGATGCTGTCCGCAGCGGAGGTGCGGGAAGAAGATGAGGAATACGAATCCCCGCTGGATATCTTGTTCGCAAGGCTTGAAATGCGGGACCCGGAGAGTATTGCCGTGAAGCAATACCATGTCTTTAAGATGGGGGCTGGAAAAACTTTAAAATCCATTTTGATTAGTGTTGGCGTCCGGCTTTCCGCTTTTAACCTCCCTCAGATTGCAAGGCTGACCTATGCCGACGATCTTCATCTGGAGGAAATGGGCGAGAAAAAGGTAGCCCTGTTCTGCTGTATTCCCGACAGCGATAAATCCCTCAACTATCTGGTAGGCATGATTTACGGGCAGCTCATCCAAACCCTCTACTTCGTAGCCGACCGGAAATACAAGGGCAGGCTGCCGGTGCCGGTTCATCTGCTCATCGACGAGGCCCCAAATATCGCCTTGCCTACCGACAACTTTCTGCCCTGGCTTTCCACCATGCGAAGCCGCAACATCTTTTGCAGCTACATCGCGCAGAATATGGCGCAAATCAAGGCGCTGTTTAAAGAACAGTGGGAATCGCTGGTGGGCTTATGCGATGAGTTCCTCTACCTCGGCGGCAATGAAAAGGAAACCCACAAATACGTTTCCGAACTCATGGGAAAGGAAACGCTGGATACGAATACCTATGGCCGGAGCCGGGGACGAAGCGGCAGTTTCAGCGTGAACGACCAGCAGACGGGCCGGGAACTCTTAACCCCGGATGAAGTGCGGATGCTGGACAACCGCAAGGCGATTTTGTTTGTCCGTGGGGAACGCCCCATGATGGATGACAAGTATGACCTGATGCGCCATCCCAATATCCGGCTGACCGAAGATGGCGGCGCTGCGCCCTACGACTACACACAGGCAAAGGACGCCGCTGACGATATCGACTATTCCCCGGACCAGTACGACGATTTCGAACTGCTGGAACCGGAGGATTTTCTAAAACCATAACAATACACATTGAACTGGAGGAATGCTTCTGAAAAAAACTCTGAATCCTTTTATCTTTAAGAAAAGTTTTCCAATGGATGAGAAGCCCACAAAGACTACACACCTCGGCAGGAAGGGACGTCTGGGATTTTCGCTCTACATGGCCGTGGTGCTATGTGGTTGCTGTTTTACTCTCACTGCCTTTGCTGCCAATGATCCGCTGGATGTAGTAAACAACCTCTCCACCTTTGTATTTTCCTTGATTCGCGCCGTCGGCCTCATCCTCTTAGGCTGGGGCGTGGTGCAAGTCGGTCTCTCCTTCCAAAGCCACGATCCTTCCCAACGCTCGCAGGGTTTCCTCACCTTGGCGGGTGGCCTTGTCGTGACCTTTGCCAAGGAAATTCTTGATCTCATTACAAAATAAAGGTCGGCTGTCATTTGACAGCCGGTTTCTATATTGAATCAACAGAAGGAGGTGAATAGCCGGAAACTGGATTATCGATAACTTAAATTCGGCGCTGGGAACATGGAACGACAAGCTAGCTGAAATCTGGACTTTGCTTACACAGGACCCCGCAACCTTTAAGGGCGGCGGAATCTGGCAGGTCATGCTGGACATCAACGGAGCCTTGAAAGCCATTGGGTACGGCCTGCTGGTTTTGTTTTTCGCAGTTGGCGTGGTGAAAACCTGTTCGAGCTTTACCGACCTGAAGCGACCGGAAGCGGCCTTCAAGATGTTCATTCGTTTTGCACTGGCAAAGGCGGCAGTAGGATACGGCCTCGACCTGATGCTGGCTGTTTTCAAAATCATTCAAGGGATGGTTTCCACCATCATTACTCAATCCGGGCTGTCGGGGAGCAGCGGCGCCACGCTTCCGCAGGAAATCATCGACAAGATCAACAACGTGGGATTCTGGGACAGCATCCCTTTGTGGGCGGTCACCCTGCTGGGCGGCCTGTTCATCACGGTGCTGTCGTTCATCATGATTTTGACGGTGTATAGTCGCCTATTCAAATTATATATGTACACGGCTATCGCGCCCATCCCCATGTCCACTTTCGCCGGGGAAACCACCAGCAATGTGGGGAAAAACTTCCTGCGCTCCTATGCCGGAGTGTGCCTCGAAGGGGCCATCATCGCACTGGCCTGCATTATCTTTTCTGTCATGGCGGCTTCTCCGCCTGCGGTTGACCCCAATGTTTCAGCGGTAACCGCCGTTTGGAGCTATGTGGGCGAGTTAATCTTTAACTTACTTGTCTTGGTTGGAGCCGTGCGGATGAGCGACCGGATCGTCAAGGAATTATTGGGGCTGTAGGCCCAAAAGGAGTGAAGCGATATCGAAGTAAAAGTGCCAAAGGAAATCCGGGATTATCAGGAGTCCATCTTTTTCGGGCTATCTACCCGGCAGTTTATCTGTTCCCTGCTGGCTGTAGGCGTGGCGGTTGGACTCTATTTCGGCCTGCGCCCGCTGATTGGCAGTGAAGAAGTAGGCTGGATGTGCATTCTCGGAGCCGCGCCCTTTGCGGCCTGTGGCTTTTTCAAATACCACGGCATGACTGCCGAACAGGCAGCATGGGCGTGGTTTAAGTCGGAATTTTTGTACCCGAAAAAACTGGTGTTCAAATCCGACAGCCTCTACTTTGACGCCATGAAGGACGCCATCGCCCAGGGGGAAAAGCCTCCCCGCAAGAGGAAAAACCACAAACCCCAGCCACCAGCTGGGAAAGAACAATAACCTTTTCATTTTTCGCACTGAAAGGAAGGATGCCTATCATCAAAACGCTCAGTAAAGCAGCGAAAGCAGAAAAAGAGAAATTCACCATACCAAAGTCCGTACAGGACGCCATCCCCATCCAGCGTATCTGGCCGGATGGGATTTTTCAGGTGGGGAGCCGGTTCTCCAAAACCTTCTCCTTTACCGACATCAACTATCAAATCGCCAGCAAAGAAGATAAGACAGCGATGTTCCTCGACTACTCGGAATTATTAAATGCGCTGGATTCCGGGGCTTCCGCCAAAATCACCATCAATAACCGGAAGGTCAACAAAGAGGAATTTGAGAAATCCCTGCTGCTGCCCATGCGGGAGGACGGGCTGGACCATTACCGGAAAGAGTACAATGAAATGCTGCTCTCCAAAGTCACCGGCACCAACAACAGCGTGGTACAGGACCGCTACATCACCATCACAGTGGCCAAGCGGAACATCGACGAAGCCCGCACCTATTTCTCCCGTGTGGGCACCGACCTCATCACCCATCTTTCCCAGCTTTCCTCCATAGGCCGCGAACTGGATATCGGGGCGCGCCTGCAGATTTTCCGGGATTTCTTCAAGGGGAACGAGCCTGCCGCCTTTGCTTTCGACCTGAAGGAGCACATGAAGAAGGGACACAGCTTCAAGGATTGGCTGTGTCCCGATTCCATGGAATTCCAGAAAGACCATTTCCGCCTGAACGACCGTTGGGGGCGTGTGCTCTACCTGCAGGATTACGCCAGCTATATCAAGGACTCCATGATTGCCGAGCTCTGCGACATGGACCGCAGCCTCATGCTTTCCATTGATATTTTAGCGGTTCCCACCGACGAAGCAGTGCGGGAAATCCAGAACAAGCTCCTCGGTGTGGAAACAAATGCGGCCAACTGGCAGCGGAAACAGAATGCCGCCAACAACTTTTCCGCTGTCCTGCCCTACGATATGGAGCAGCAGCGCAAGGAAACCAAGGAGATGCTGGAGGATCTCACCAGCCGGGACCAGAGGATGATGTTCGGCCTTGTGACCTTGGTACATTTAGCTGACACCAAGGAGCAGCTGGACAGCGACACGGAAACCCTGCTCACCACAGCGCGGAAGCATCTCTGCCAGACGAGCGTCCTGCGCTGGCAGCAGAAGGATGGGCTGGACACTGTTCTCCCTTACGGCCTGCGAAAAATTCAGGCATTACGCACCCTCACCACCGAGAGCACAGCAGTGCTGATTCCGTTCCGGGCGCAGGAAATCCTCCAAAACGGCGGCATCTACTATGGGCAGAACGCTGTTTCCAAGAACATGATTGTGGCAGACCGAAGGAAGCTGCTCAATGGCAACAGCTTTCGCTTGGGTGTTTCCGGTTCCGGTAAATCCTTCTCCGCCAAGGAAGAAATCGTCAGCATTGCGCTTTCCACCAATGACGATATTCTCATTCTGGACCCGGAATCCGAATTCGGCTTTTTGGTGGAAGCCCTTGGCGGCGAGGTCATCCGGATATCCGCTTCCTCGGATACCCATCTAAACGCCATGGACATGGACAAAGCCTATGGGGATGAGCGCAACCCGCTGATTGAGAAATCCGAATTCATCCTCTCCCTGTTCGAGCAGCTGGTGGGGGCGGGCAACGTGAGCGCCAAGGAGAAATCCATCCTCGACCGTTGCACCTACGATGTGTACCGGGAATACATGGCCAACGGTTACCTGGGCCAGCCTCCTACCCTGAAGGATTTATACCATTCCCTTTTAAAACAGCCGGAGCCGGAAGCCAGAGGGCTGGCGCTTTCCTCTGAACTCTTCATCACAGGCAGCCTCAACACCTTTGCCCAGCCCACCAACGTGGACACCAAGGCGGGAATCATCGCCTATGACATCCGGGAGTTGGGCGAGCAGCTCATGCCCATCGGTATGCTGGTGACCTTGGACGCCATCTTCAACCGCGTCATTCAAAACTGGAAGAAAGGCAAGACCACATGGGTATTCGCGGACGAGTTTTACCTGCTGTTCCGCTATGAGTACAGCGCCGATTTCTTCTACCGTTTGTGGAAACGGATCAGGAAGTACAACGGGCTGGTGACAGGGTTAACGCAGAACGTCGAGGAGCTCCTGCGTTCCGACACCGCCCGCCTCATGCTGGCAAACAGCGAATTTTTAATCCTCTTGAACCAATCCGCCACAGACCGGGATGAACTGGCGGGGCTTCTGCACATTTCCGAGAACCAGCTCTCGTACATCACCAATGTGGCGGCTGGCTGCGGCCTCATCCGCTGCGCCGGAAACATTGTCCCATTCGAAAACAGCTTCCCTCGAAGCACCCGTCTGTATCAGCTGATGACCACCAAACCGGACGAAGTGCTGAGAGGGGTGTAACCATACATGAAACTATATTGCATCAGGGGGCCGCCTTGGGTTCCCAATCTAAAAAATTCCCCTTTGCACGAACAATGCAAAGGGGAATTCCTCATTTTTGAATGCGTTTTTGCAGGTCTTCCACGGAAGGGAGCTGCTGCTCCAGTTCTTCCGGCAAGGTGCTGGTGATCTTGTATTCGCTGACGCCAATAGGCTTGCTCATATCTTTCAGGGAATACTCTGCCACCAAGTCGTTTTTGCTTTTGCAGAGAAGTAGACCAATGGAGGGATTGTCTGCCTCTTTTTTCAAAATACCATCCACCGCCGAAAGATAAAAATTCAGTTGTCCCGCATACTCCGGTTTGAATTCGCCGGTTTTCAACTCTATCACCACATAGCAGCGGAGATTCAAGTTGTAGAAAAGCAGATCGATGTAGAAATCGTCGCCGCCCACGTTCAAGTGGTACTGATTCCCCAAAAAGGCAAAGCCGGTGCCAAGTTCCAACAGCAGCTTGGTCACATCCTGCACCAGCGCCCGTTCAATATCCCGTTCCACCATATCTCCTTTAAAGGGAATAAAGTCGAAGATATAGGGATCTTTCATGGTCTGCACTGCCAGTTCGCTTTGTGGAGAGGGAAGCCTGTTCTCAAAATTGGAAATCTTTTCAGCCAATGCCTGCCGCTGATACAGACCGCTTTCAATTTGGTGAACCAACACATTACGGGACCAGCCGTTTTTTCTGCAAGCCTCAATATACCAATTACGCTCGTCGGCATCAGAAACCTTGTCCAGCAGGACTACATTGTGACCCCATGGAATTTGTGCAACAACCTGTTGCACAAATTCTGAATCCGGGTATGTCGCTGCAAACTTCGCCATATATTTCAGGTTTCGGACGGAATAACCCGTAGTTTTCGGAAATTCCAGTTTAATATCCTGCGCCAGATTTTCAATAAATTTATTACCCCAGCTTTTATGTGCGTTGATCACACACCCAATGCTGTGGTACAGCATGATGAGTTCCGTATTTACATGAACGGCTGCCTTGTATTGAGCCGCTTTGATTTCCTGCTTGACCTGCTCAATGGTCGCAAGATATTCGTTCGAATTCATTAACATAGTGGCTTGCTCCTTTGCGACGCCATGATTTATATAATTATAGTATATCACAGGAGGTGCATTTTTGAAAGAAATTAAAACGAAACCGGAGGGTGGGAAACCCAAGCTGCTGGAGAGTGCAGCCAAGGCACCCAAAACGGCTATGAAGGATCTGTGGTTAAAATCAAAGGACAAATCCATCTCAGAACTTAAGGAAACACCCTTTGCCAGCCAGCGTGGGGAATCTTCCAACGCCCCAGCCAACAGCGCCGGAGACCAGATGCTGTCCGGCATGGAAACTACCGCCAAGAAAGGTGCGAACCTGACCTACTGGGGCGGGAAAAAGCTGGCCCAGACCACAGCCCGGAAGATGAAAGAAAAAAGAGAGGTTTCCCGCACCCTGTCGGAAGCGAAAAATACAGGCGGCAAAACAGCGGAAACTGCCAGGGATACCGTTTCCAAAATACGGACGAAGAATACCGTAGCCAAGGCTGGCAAGGGAAAGGCGCAGAAAGCAGTGAAAACCGCCAACCGGTCTGTGAAGGGTGTGCAACAGAGCGCCAAGGGAATCAAAACTGCCCAACAGGCAGCGAAAGCTACCGCAAAAGCGGCGCAGAAAACCGCTCAAGCAGCGAAATCGACGGCCAGAGCAGCGGCGACAGGCGCCAAGGCTGCGGTGAGAGCCACTATAGTAGCAGTCAAAACCACCGTTACCGCAGTAAAAGGCTTGGTATCCGCCATTATTGCTGGGGGCTGGGTGGCTGTGGTCATTATCCTGTTGATTTGTTTAATCGCCCTGGTTGTCGGTTCCTGCTTCGGCCTGTTTTTTGGTTCGGATTCCACCGGAACCGGCACCAGCGTAACACAAGCGGTGTCTGCCCTCAATGGGGAATATCTGGCCCACATTCAGGAAATAGAGGATTCCAATCCTCATGACCGGCAGGAAATCACCTCCAACGACGGAGCACTCTCCATCAACTGGGAGGATGTTCTCGCTGTATTTTCTGCAAAGGTTACCGGCGCGAAGGATGGGGCGCAGGTAGCCTCGCTGGATGACGCCCAAGTACAGCAGCTGCGGGATATTATGTGGGAGATGAATGCGGTGTCTTCCAGCACCCGTACCGAAAGCCATGAGGTGGAAGTCACCGAAGTGGATGAGGATGGCAATGAAACCACCCGCACCGAAACGGTGACGGAAACTATTCTGGAGATTACCATCACCCATAAAACCCCGGAGGAAATAGCCCGGCAGTACAGTTTTAACCCAAGGCAGAACGAATATCTCGCCTTAATGTCGGAGCCGGAGAACCAGAATCTTTGGGCGGAGTTGCTGGGCGGTTACACAAGCGGTGGAGGGCAGATTGTAAATCCCAATACTGATTGGGTAGGTACCAGCATATTCCAATGGCCGCTGCCGCAGAGCTATACAATAACCTCGTGGTTCGGTTACCGGGAGGACCCCTTTACTGGAGAAATTGCCTATCACAGCGGAACCGACATTGCCGCACCGGGCGGCACGCCCATCCTTGCGGCAGCGGATGGGACCGTCACCATAGCCAACGCCATCGACTCCTGGGGCGGCGGGTATGGATACCACATCAAGGTGAAGCACAACGATACCTATGACACCCTGTACGCCCACTGTTCCTCCATCTGCGTGACTGTTGGGCAGGAAGTGAAGCAGGGCGAGGTTATCGGCTACGTCGGCACCACCGGTAATTCCACTGGAAATCACCTGCACTTCGAGGTCTGGCAGAATGGGGAGCGCACCGATGCCCTTGACTTCTTCAAGGCAAAGGAGTAGTAGGGAGGCGTTTGCCTTAAAACGAGGTGTGATTTGCGCTTTAATAGACTGAATAATTTTCTGTTCTTAATTCTTCAACTTTTTCTTCCTATTATAATAAGCAGTAGATGGGACATCATATATGCTGAAACTATTATATATGTCAGTACCATTATGGAGGCACAAAACCCATGGAGGAAAGAATATCAGAGTTTAGACAGTATTTAAAGCGGGAGGAAAAGAGCACAGCTACGCTGGAGAAATATCAGCGAGATGTGCGAAGGTTCCTCTCGTTTTTAGCTGAGCGACCCATTCGAAAAGAAGAAACGGTTGCATTTAAAAAGCATTTAGTTGAGCATTATGCGCCAGCCAGTGTGAATTCTATGCTGGCGGCGCTCAACTGCTTTTTAAGATACTGTGGGCTTAGAGATTGCTGCGTAAAGCCGCTGAAAATTCAGCGGCAGATTTTTTGTTGTGAAGAAAAGGAACTGACCAAGGGAGAATACCAAAGGCTGGTGAAAGCCGCCCAAGGGACCAAGCTTTCCTATCTTTTACAAACCATCTGTGGCACTGGAATTCGAGTTAGTGAACTGCAGCACATCACCGTGGAAGCAGTCACAGTGGGGAAAGCAGTGGTCAACTGTAAAAACAAAACGCGGGTGATCTTTATCCCAACGCCACTTCGAAAACTATTAAGGTATATAAAAAAGACCGGCCGCGAAAATGGGCCGGTGTTTGTTGGTAGGAATGGAAAACCATTGGACCGCAGCTATATTTGGAGACTCATGAAAGGGCTGTGCGAAAAGGCCAAAGTAGCACGAGATAAAGTATATCCGCACAATCTTCGCCACTTGTTTGCCCGCACCTTTTACTCTATGGAAAAAGATATCGTGCGGCTGGCCGATTTGCTGGGTCACAGCAGTGTAAATACTACCAGGATTTACACAATAGAAACAGGCAACCAGCATCTTTTCCAACTAGAGCAGGTGCAAAAAATGCTGCTATTCACATAATGTTGATTATGTGA